>NZ_LBJX01000102.1:0-623002 GCF_028128895.1 Bradyrhizobium sp. CCBAU 11434 | reverse complement strand
GAATTGACTGGAGGAATCCGCAACTGAGCTGGCGACCGCAGAGCGCGGGCTGATCTAGGAAAATCTGCGGTTGCCGGCATTTTGAGGAGTCCCAACGCGTCCAACTTGTGATTCACTGCGTCGCATGGATGCTGATCGCGACGCTGTTCCGGATGACATTGCCGCCCTGAAAGAGGCGCTGGCAGTCGAGCGCGCGAAGGGTTTGGAGGTCGCCGCTGAACTCGCGGTCGCCCGCGCGAAAGCGTCGCAAGACGAAGCGCTGATTGCCCAGCAGAAGCTGCAGATCGCCAAGCTAAAACATCAGATCTATGGGCAACGGTCAGAGCGTTCCGCGCGGCTGATCGAGCAGTTGGCGCTGACGTTCGAAGAGCTGGAAGCCGACGCCACCGAGGACGAGCTTGCGGCGGAACGGGCCGTGGCGAAGACGACGACGGTGCGTGGATTTACGCGCCAGCGTGCCGAGCGCCAGACCTTCCCTGAGCATCTGCCACGGGAACGGGTGGTGATCGATGGGCCTACGGCTTGTGAATGCTGCGGCAGCAATCGCCTTCGCAAGCTCGGCGAGGATGTGACCCGCACGCTGGAAGTGGTGCCGCGCCAGTGGAAGGTGATCGAGACGGTTCGGGAGAAGTTCTCCTGCCGCGACTGCGAGAAGATCAGCCAGGCGCCGGCCCCATTCCATGCCATCGCCAGGGGATGGGCTGGCCCGAGCCTCCTGGCCATGATCATGTTCGAGAAGTTCGGCCAACATCAGCCGTTGAACCGCCAGGCCGAGCGCTACGCTCTGGAAGGCGTGCCGATCGCACTGTCGACCATGGCGGATGCCGTTGGGGCGGTCTGTGCCTCGCTAGATCCGTTGCTGCGCCGCCTCGAGGCCCATGTCATGGCGGCCGAGCGCCTTCATGCGGACGATACGACCGTGCCGGTGCTGGCTAAGGGTAAGACCGACACGGGGCGGTGCTGGATCTACGTGCGGGACGACAAGCCATTTGGTGGAGCCGGCCCGCCAGCGGCGATGTTCTACTACTCGCGCGACCGCAAGGGCGAGCATCCCCAGGGGCATCTGGCCCGATATGCCGGCATCCTGCAGGCCGACGCCTATGACGGGTACAACCAACTCTATCTGGCGGGACGCCAGCCCGGACCGATACGGGAGGCTGCCTGCTGGTCGCATGGAAGGCGTCCGTTCTTCGCCATGGCCGACATCGAAGAGAATGCGCGGCGCAAGGCTGCCGGCAAAAAGGAGATCCCACTCTCGCCCATCGCGGTCGAGGTCGTGCGCCGGATCGATGCGCTGTTCGAGATCGAACGCTCCATCAATGGCAGGAGTGCGGAGGAGCGTGTTCAGGTGCGGCAGACGCTGAGCCGTCCCTTGGTCGATGATCTTCAGGTCTACATGCGGGAACAGCTCGCCAAGCTCTCCCGTGGGCACGACCTGGCCAAGGCGTTCAACTATATCCTGAAGCGATGGACGAGCTTCACGCTGTTCCTGGAAGATGGACGCGTGTGTCTCTCCAACAATGCCGCCGAACGGGGCTTGCGAGGCATCGCTCTTGGACGGAAGTCCTGGCTGTTCTGCGGATCTGATCGCGGAGGGCGGCGCGCCGCAGCCATGTACAGCCTCATCGTCACGGCGAAAATGAACGGCATCGACCCGCAGACCTGGCTCGCCGATATCCTCGCCCGCATTGCCGCCCATCCGGCTCATCGGCTGGACGAACTTCTGCCCTGGAATTGGACGCCGGCGTCAGCACTCTCCGCTCGAGCGGCATGACCACGCACGTCAACAAGGTCCATCACGTCACCACCATCACCCAGGTCGCGAAAGACCTCGGCGAAGACGAAGATTGGCTGTGGGACATCGCCAACGAAATGGAGATCGAGGACGGCGTCATCTGGGTCTATGGCGTCGGAGAACACGGCATCCAGGCGTTCACCGACTTTGGAATCGAAAACCTCATCGAGCTGATTAGGTTCTATAAAGAGAACCCTGGACTGCTCAGGCGGTAACCCTGCGGCCTACGCCGAATGGATACCCGGATAGTGGGCCTGTGAGGGTTGGTCGAAAATTACGAAGCCGGGAACAGGTCTTCCTCTTCGCCTAAACCACCAGTGAAGCGAGAGGTAAGTCAGAACATGGTATCCTACCCAATTTTCACCGCTCCCCATTCGAGTAAGCGGAATCGGACCATCTTCGGTATCGGCCACGACAGTGAGCTTCTTTAGATCGAGCCGCAACGCACTGCCACTATGTTCAAGCTCCAACTCGGTCGCGTAGATCGACATTTGTTTGCTGATCAGATTGAGGTACGTGTCGATGCGCTGTGACACGTCATCAGAATTTATTGCGGCTTCAAGGACTGCGACTCTATCTCTCGCAGATTGGATCTGGGGCCCCAAGTCTGGGTCAGTGTCAGTCGGCCGCACACCTTCCATAAACGAACCGATCCTCCCGACCACGCGGGCTCTCTCCAGTAGCAAATCCTGTTGCTCAGCTGCGCGTTCATCGTCAGCAATCGCCTGCCCCAGATTAGCTTGAACTTCGACAAGTTCATCCTCGAGCGTTTGCCGCTTCTGCTCGAGGTCTTCGATATATTTTTGGAGATGCGGCTGCTCGATCTCTACGGCGCTTAGTTGAGAATCAATTTGTTCCAACGCGACTCGAATCTGGCGAGACTGAGTTGTGGGAACAACGAGCGCGCTTTCGCAGACTGGGCAATAATCCCCCGGAACATCTGCTGCCTTAAACAAGCCGACCGAACTAAGCCTCGAACGCTGCTCTTGTCCCTCGCGCGAAAATCCTCCCTGCTCCGACATGAGCATCCGGGCTACTCGAATGTCGTCGGACGCCTGACCTAGTAGTTGGCGCAACGTCGACTGCTCCCCACGCAAGCGTTCAATCGTTTCCCCGAAGTCCGGTATTGACGCCCCCTTCAATAACTCCATCCGTCCAGCGGATTCGAGAGTGCTAAGGGTACCGTTTGTGTCAACGGATGTGGGCTCGAAATCTTGCCGAATCAAACCTACACGCTTGCCATCGTTGACTAGGCGTCGCACGCGATTGAAATCGAAGCTTCGCCTGTTATCGAATTGCGACTGACGTTGCTCAAGGGCACGCAGCGCTTCGCGAGCTAGATCCAATTCATTTTGCCTCAGAAAATGGTCCTCGTTAACAGCCCCAAGGAAATAGGGAATAGTATCCTTGATGGACTGAGGAATAAATTGCTCGCCTTGCCGGTGAAACAATCGATCACGATTATCAATTTCATCTTGCTTCTGAAAACAGAGGAAGAGCGCGTGCCTGATTGTTGCTCGGAGTGGCAACCTCGTCCCAGTCTTGGGTCGATGCTCGTTTTCTGCAATGCCAATAAAGCGGGTCAATAGAGTTATCAGCTCATCTTCGACGATATTTTTTCGCAATTCTTCATGAGAAGGCGGCTGGCCGAAGTCGCCGCGACGAACATAGATTTCTGCGCTGGTATCCGTACCAGGGCCAGGGTTCTTACGAGCTATAAACAATCTATTGTCGCGATCAACGACCTCTAACGCAAACCAACTTACGCTTCGGCGAATGACCCCTTCGGCCACATTGCAATGACTTCGACCGAGACAATAATCGATGATGTCTATGATGGCCGATTTTCCAGTCTTCGAATCTCCCGTTATGACATTGAGGCAACCACTCTTGAAAGGGAGGACCCTCTGCTCGCCGGAGTGCGAATAAAGGACAATCGATCCGATATTCATACTCATGGTCTGATACCCCATGCAGCCAGCACAGTTGAGGTCGTTCCTGCCTTTGCAAACCAACGCCCCAGGAATCTTGTGGCGGCGATAGACTCTCTCGCATCACTGGTAATCTCCAGCTGAAATGTCTTCGTAAACGCTACGCGCGCGAATCCAACGGCAAGCCCCCCGGAGCCTGTAACGATGAGGGCTGACCTGTCCAATCCAAAACGAATCGCCTCCTGAAGCACCGGCCGAAAATTCGCCGCGCGCGCCTGATATCCAACGAGCAAAGCCGAGTGCCGTTCAAGCCAAGTGTACATTGAGGTGATCGTTGTGCTGGGAAGAAGCGCTCGTGTTTTTGGATGCAGGGAAATTGGAAGAGCACAAAACGGTAAGACAAACGGACAATCTCCGTCTTTTGCATCACAAAACTCTCGAATAAATTCGGTCGCCAGCGCTCCGCAGTAGGCCGGGTTGAAGAGGTAAGCCTCCTCCGGCACTCGCTGGTCCCATCTTTTCAAGACTGACATCAGACGCACTCCGACGAAGAAAACAGACGCTGAAAGTCGGGATGCCAACCAACTCGAATGTTGTCAGCGAGCAGATGAAATGATCCTGTGGTCAGCCATGCTTCGTGTCTATTACGAAAAGGCGCCTGATAGCGGTTCGCCCAATGAAATATCTGGCGTCCGTAGCTCTTCTTGATATCCTCGCTCGATAGATTCGTTTCTTCGGCAAGGGCCATGCATTCGCGTTGCCACCGATCAACTAGAGAATCGTCATAACGTTGAGCTTCGCCATCAAATAGGGCGTTCTCTCTTACCCATTCCGACCGCTGCGTTGTTGCCTTATAGTAGTCGCGCTTGGCCATATCGATTGGCGATTGCCCCAATCCAATACAACGCATCTGCCGCACAAAAGTGCGGTTATCCGAGGTAAGCTCGACGCCCGTCAGCGCTGCCCCAAGTTCGGGGTTGAGGAGCAAATCGCCTCGTCGAAATGCAGAGGCAAGTTCGTCCACTTTGGCCCGAAGGGCCAGCAACGACAGCGGCGGCTCGCTATCATCGGTCAGAGAGCGGATGACCGCCGCGCCCCACCATCCCTCTAGATTGTCGACTAGAGCATCGATGTGCTGGGCGGGCACAGCGAACGCCAACATGTCTTCGATTTCTGCCCGAACGTTCGTTATGTTTGGAGCTTTGTCGAACACGAGAAAGGAAGCGATTAGACTCCTCCGAGCTGCGGGCGATAAGTCCATGAAGGCTTCGCGGGCAGCCTTTGTCTCTTGGCTCTTCGAACTCTTCGCTGCCTCTTCGAGGAGCGCGAGTGCTCTTTCCTCATCTTGCCTAGTTCGCCCAAGTCGTAAAGCTGCCGCGGCGGTTCCTTCCCCTGCACATCCTGTAGTGAAGAGGACGAAACGTGTTTCGAAGGGAAGCTGAGGATTGTCTAGAGTCTGCTCGCTCCAAACGCGAAGCGTCTTCCAGATGTCCGGACTCTTGTCCGTCAAAGCTCCAGGGGTTATGTGATGCTTTAGTTGAAGCTGGACAGCCGGCACTCCGGCACTTTCAATTGCGACGTCATCAAACTTTTCGATAGAAATCGTGAGACTGGGAAAGCTCTTAGATAACTGAATAGAAAGAAGCAGAGCTTGCCGGCATTGATAGAGGTAACCCAAAAAGGGCGCGACCGCGCCGAATTTGCTCTCCGCAACGACCATGTGCCTCCCCTGTTAGATTCTCCTTTGTCACGCGTAGTATTGTTTTCTGCAACCAAAACTATAGTCGATAGCGACAAACTGTCGAGCCGGCTATACGCGGCTGGCACGACCTGCTCCAGAGGCGGTGGCATGAAACACTAAGAAGCGCGGACGGGACCATTTTTTGCTGCCGCGCGTCATCCACTTTGCTCATAGCCAATATACTCGCCCGGGTAGCATCACCTAAGGAGACAGCCGGCGAAGCCCAAAACCGAACCGAAGAACCTCGTCATCTGCTGTGACGGCACCGGCAACGAGACCTCGGAAACTCCAGCCTCCTGAAGCTCGATCGCCTACGCAGGACGAACTTTGCATTGGTTGCGCCGCGATGACAGAGTCGAGGCAATACCCCCCTACCCCCGAAAATCAATGCTCCGCAGCACGATGCCCGGCGGCGAGCCCTCGAACTCCGTGGCCTGGTACTTCCGTCCCGCGCAGGCTTCGATCTGCTCGCGCAGGCGGATGAACTGGGCTTCGCGCTCATCGGGCTTGGTGCGCATCCCGCGCTCGAGGTCGTCGAGCGCTGAGGTCGAGATCGCGCAGGCGATCTCGTGGGGGCCGTCCTGCATCGAGAACTGGACGATGCCGCGGTCCTGTTCGTGGCCGATATAGCGGCCGGGGGTGAGCTTCATGGGGGACTCCTTCGTTGTGCGTCGTCCCGGCGAAGTCCGGGACCCATAATCCCGGTCGACGCCGTTGAAGCGCGCTGTGGCCACAGACGCTGGCGACCACTTGCTGCGGTGGTTATGGGTCCCGGCCTTCGCCGGGACGACAGCTATGTCGGGACACCGGGCGTGCCCCTCAACTATCCCCGTCCAATCTCTTGAAATCGTCGAACAGCGCCGTCACCAGCGCGTGGTGGCGCGCGTCCTCGCTGGGCAGGCTCGCGGTATAGAGGTTGAGCAGGTGGCGTGTCTTCACCGCGGCCTCGGGCCACGAGGCGGAGGGCGCCGTCATCATGCGGTTTTCGAGATCGGTCTCGCGCTCGCGCAGCTCCCTGACATGGGTCTCGACGACGGCGATCGCCCGGCGCAAATCGGTCGCCTTCTGCGCGGCCATGCCGCGGTGCCTGTCGAGGTCGACCGGGATGTCCTTCATGGCGTGACGCTCGCGTCAGCGGCTTGCGCGTCTTTGGCTTGCGCGTCGGCAAGATCGACCGAGCCGATCGACAGCATCTCCGTCACGCCGCGCGCGCCTTCGGCCGGCACCGTGATCATGGTGGCGATGCGGCGCCAGGACGCGAACGACAGGCCCTCGATCATCTCCTCGTCGGTGATGACCTCATAGGCGCCCGCCGGCAGCATGCGATCGATGCCGCGGATGCGGAACGGATGGTTGAATGTGATGGTTTCGCGTCGCGAGCGGATGGACATGGTGGCCTGCCTTTCGAGAGAGGGGAGCCCCAACCGACGCTGCTGCGGCCGAGCATGGGCGCATCGCGCGGCAATAGCCAGCACTAAAGCGCGATGAGATCAGGATGAATCGTCATCGCGCTTCAGGTTGTTGTTTGAGCATGATCTCTTCGGAAAACCGCTTCGCACTTTTCCGGATCATGCTTTATCGCCGCGGTTCCGCGCTCAGCGGGTGCGGCGTTTCAGCTGTCTTCGCCCAGCCTTGCGAAATCGTCGAACAGAGCGGCCACCAGCGCGCGGTGGCGGGTGTCCTCGACCGGCAGGCTTGCGGCGTAGAGATTGAGAAGGTAGCGCGCCTTCACGGCGGCCTCGGCCCACGACGCGGCAGGCACGGTCATCAGGCGGTTTTCGAGATCGGCCTCGCGCTCGCGCAGCTGGCGGACATTGCTCTCGACTTCGGCCAGCGCGCGGCGCAGGTCGGTCGCCTTCTGCGCGGCCATGCCGCGATGCTTGTCGAGATCGACGGGAACATCAGTCATGGGCGACACTCGCATCGATGCGACGCGCGTCCGCAAGGTCGACGGCGCGGATCGACAGCATTTGCTCGGAGCCGAGCACGCCTTCCACCACGTCTTCCTTGGGCACGATGATCGACGTGCCGACGCGGCGCCAGGCCGAGACGGTCTCAGCCCGGATCGTCTCCTCGTCGGCGAGCACCTGATAGCTGCCTGCAGGCAGCAGCCGATCGATACCGTGGATGTGGAACGGATGCCGGAACGTGACGGTTTCCCGCCGCGTACGGGTGGTCATGCACGCCTGCCTTCCTGCGACAGCGGCCCCAGCCGACGCCAGCTCGTTACGACCATGCGCTCAATGCGGGGCAATAGCCAGCGCTATCGTCGTTGTGCTCAGTGTCACCTCTCCCCAGCGGGGAGAGGTCGGATTACTCACGCGCGCAATTGCGCGCCTGAGTAATCCGGGTGAGGGGGCCGCGGCATACGGTGAGACCGTGCCCCCTCACCCGGATCGCGCCGGACGATGCTTCGCATCGCCGGGGGCGATCCGACCTCTCCCTCCGGGAGAGGTGAAGCACCTTCCGCTGCGCACGCAGCGTTTTAGTCCTCGCTATTGGTCTGATGCAGGCGTAGGCTCGGCCGCATCACCGCATCTCCTAGACGGCATCGACCGGTGACTGAGGGTCACGCGCGCTCCCGCCGAGAAACCAGTCGCTGAAGCACGACGCGTTCGTGCTCGCGCAGGAGCATGCGATGCCGCGTTTTCGTGCCTCGGAATGGATCGTTCCACGGGTCGATGTGGCATTGCTCCTGCTGCTTCTCGTCGGCGCTGCGGCCCTGTTCCATGGCTAAGCCCGTGCGCGTACCCTATTTGATCTGGGCGACCGGCGAATATGGCAGCGCCAATCACGGCCGCAGCAACGCCACCGTGGCGCTGCGGCTGGCGCGCAAGCTGCTGCGCGACGGCTTCATGGACGTGCGCGTCTGCACGCCGCGCGGCCGCGTGCTGCAATCGGACGAACTGGACGAACTGAAACCCGCAAAGGAGATTGATGCCATGGCCAAGGGACAGCAACGCGGCAACCGCGAAACCAAGAAGCCGAAGAAGGAGAAAGCCAAGGTGATCGCCGCGGCGCCGAGCCGCAAGGACGTCGCATGGCAGCCGGATTTCGGGCCGGGGAAGAAGAAGTAGGGCAGGCAGGACGACGCCCGCGGTAGGGGAGCGACCTCACAACGCAAGGGGGGAGGGAGCGCAGTTGTGCGCGCAGTCACAGCGCGGGCTCAATCTCCTCCCGCTCGTCTCCTCGTCGTCGCGCATTTGCGCTATACTCGCCCCGGTAGCATCACCTGGAGGGGCCGACCTGTGGAGCACGATCACAAGCTTGAGCCGAAAAACCTCGTCATCTGCTGCGACGGCACCGGCAACGAGATCTCCGAAAACATCTCCAACGTGCTGAAGCTCTATCGCTGCCTGCGCAAGACCGACAAGACGCAGCCGCGGCAGATGGTGTTCTACGATCCCGGCGTCGGCACGGTGACGGAGCCGTCGACCTGGAACAGGTGGAAGGCCAACATCAATCTAGTGCTGGGGCTCGCCACCGGCTACGGGCTCGATGACAACGTGCTGTCGGCCTATTGCTTCCTGATCGAGCATTACGCGCCCGGCGACCGCATCTATCTGTTCGGCTTTTCGCGCGGCGCCTACACGGTGCGCGTGCTGGCGGGGCTGATCCACAAAGTGGGGCTGATCTCGCCCGAGCAGGCGAACCTCGCAGGCTCGGGCCTCGTCGCCTACAAGCAATATTCCGGCACCGGGCGCGGCAACGACGTCGAGGATCTCAAGGATATCGTCGTCGACGACCAGGGGCCGCTGCCGAAGGACGAGTTCGACCTCGCCGCGCAGTTCGCGCGCATCACCTCGACGCGCTGGCCGACCATCCACTTCATCGGCGTGTGGGACACGGTGGCGAGCGTGATCGTGCCGCGGCGCGACGTGTTCTTCCTCGTGTTCACCTTGGAGGAGCTCGCGTTCACACGGCGCAATCCCAGCGTCAACATCTTCCGCCAGGCGATCGCGATCGACGAGCGGCGGCGCATGTTCCGCCTGAAGCCGTATGAGGAGCCGCAGGAGTACTGGAGCAACCGCTACGTGCCTGACGAGAAGAAGGTGGCGCAGGACATTTTGCAGGTGTGGTTCTCCGGCGTGCATTGCGACGTCGGCGGCGGCTATCCGGAGACGGAAAGCGGCGAGTCGAAATATCCGCTGGTGTGGATGATCGACGAGGCGGAGAAGGCCGGGCTGAACTTCAACAGGCGAACCGTGAACCAGCTCGCCTGGGGCATCCAGCGCAAGAACTCGCCGTTCCAGTATGTCCCGCCCGCGGTCACCGGCAAGGCGGGGGGCTTGCATAATTCGATGAGCGCGGCCTGGCGCGTGCTGGAGTATTTTCCGAAGAGCGCGAAGTACCGGGAGTGGCCTGAGCGGAAGGTGGTGTTGGGGTTCTACATCCCTGATGCCGAGCCGCGCCTCATTCCTGAAGGCGCGCATGTGCATGAGAGCGTGCTGAAGCGGATGGACGTGGAGCCTGGCTATCGGCCGGTGAATTTGCCGAAGGCGTATGTGACGGTGCCGATGCCGGTGCCGCCGGGGGCGGATCTGGCGGCGGGGGCGGAGGCGGTTGTGACGGGGTGATGGAGGGCGTGAGGAGGCAGGCTCGCGCTACATCCTCCGCCGTCGTCCCGGCGAAGGCCGGGACCCATAACCACAGGGAGTGGTTTGGCGAAGATTCGTCGTTAGTACTTCGACCTTACGTCACCGAGAAATCACGCGGTATGGGTCCCGGCCCCCGTGCGCAATTGCGCACTAGGCCGGGACGACAACTGAATGTGTGGCCGCAGTGGAGTACCTCACTGACTCTCTTGTCTCCTCCCCCACCCCGCTACCTCCGCATTCTCCCATCACCGCTACTTTTCATTAAAATTCTCGCCCTCGCTTTAGCGTGATCGCATCACATCGTCGGCATCATTGTTCCCGAGACCTCCGCAAGAACAGCGGAGCAGGAGGACACGTGCCACAATTTCCGAGAAAGTTTGCCCGTGTGAAGCCCGCCGGCCTGGTGTCCCGCCAGGCCAAGATCATCACAGACCCGCGCGCGCCGGTGATCCCGTGCACGCTGATCGACTATTCGCCCGGCGGGGCGTGCGTCGATCTCGGCGGACAGGTGAAGATCCCCGACAGATTCGAGCTGCTGCACGTGAACACCAAGAAGCGCTGCCGCATCGCCTGGAAGCGCGGCACGCGGGTGGGCGTGGTGTTTTAGGGCGCTGTTGCGCTGACATCGTTCAATCTACTCGCCGGGCACGCTGCTCTGTTCCCTCCGCCCTTGTGGGGGAGGGTCAGGGAGGGGGGTAGCCCAGCAAATGGCGTGGCACGATCTATCGCAACAAGACCCCCTTCACGCCTTCCGCATCCTGGCCTTTGCGCCTGCGACGATCTGCATCGTCACGCCGCCGATCCAGCCCAGCAGCACCAGCCAGGTCAGCGCGTCGTGCGGCTCGAGGCGGAGCACGATGACGGCGACCGAGACCAGCGCCGTGAGCGTGGCGCAGAGCGTGCCGGCGGAGCTCAACAGCTCGGCGGCATCGATATGGCTGTGGGCGTCGTCGAACGGCAGCTGCGGCGTGTCGATGCCGAGATAGAAGCCGACGACGCCGAGCAGCATCATCAACAGCAGGAAGCCCTGCGTGGTGAGCACGGGTATAGCCGATCCGACATAGGCGCCGACGAACAGCCCGCACGCAGCGCCAGCCATCGCGAGGCCCAATCGCTCGAACAAATGGGCAGTCTTGCGAACACGAAAACGCATGGCGGACCTCCGTGAGGATGCGCGGAGGTTAGGCCAGTTTGAGCCGGTGCGAAAGCTAAGGGGAGTTACGGATGCGTGAGGTGGCGTGAGTGAGGAACGCGAGAACCGCGCCATGCATTCAGCCGTCGTCCCGGCGAAGGCCGGGACCCATAACCACAGGGAGCAGTTATGGTGCGAAGTGGTAACTCCGAGTCTTCGCAAAACTATTGCTGCGGCGTATGGGTCCCGGCCTTCGCCGGGACGACACCATTGGTGGGGCACCCGCCGTCGAACTCAACACGCAGAGTCCCTCACCGCGCCCCGAACGTGGTCTTGCCGAACAGCGCCTTCTGCGTCGAGGGCTGCGAGCGCCAATATTGCGGCGGGGCCTCGACTTCGCCGCCGACTTCGGCAGCGGCGTGCCAGCCCCAGCGGGGGTCGTAAAGCATGCCGCGGGCGAGCGCGACCATGTCGGCCTTGCCTGAAGCCACGATCTCCTCGGCGTGCTTCGCTTCGGTGATCAGGCCGACCGCAATGGTCGGCAAGCCGGTCTCGCGCTTGATGGCCTCGGCGAATTGCACCTGATAGCCGGGACCGAGCGTGATCTTCTGCAAGGCAGAGACGCCGCCGGAGGAGGCATCGATCCAATCGACGCCGCGCGCCTTCAACGCTTTGGCGAATTCGATGGTCTGCGCCAGATCCCAGCCGCCCTCGACCCAATCGGTCGACGACACGCGCATGCCCACCGGCTTGTCGTGCGGGAACACGGCGCGCACGGCGTCGTAGATTTCGAGCGGGAAGCGCATGCGGTTCTCGAGCGAACCGCCATATTCGTCGGTGCGCTTGTTCGAGATCGGCGACAGGAACTGATGCATGAGATAGCCGTGCGCGCCATGCAGCTCGATCGCATCGATGCCGATGCGCTCCGCGCGCTTCGCGCTGTCGACGAAGGCCTCGCGGATGCGCTTCAGGCCGCTCGCATCGAGCGCGACGGGCGCGGCCTCGCCCTCCTTGTGCGGGATCGCCGACGGCGCCACGGTCTGCCAGCCGCCCTCGCTTGATGGAATGAGCTGGCCGCCGTCCCAGGGCCGCGCGCTGGACGCCTTGCGGCCGGCATGGGCGAGCTGCATCGCGACAGCCGTGTGCGAATGTTTCCGCACCGAGGCGATGATCTGCTTCAGCGCAGCCTCGGAGGCATCGCTGTAGAGGCCGAGACAGCCCGGCGTGATGCGGCCGATCGCCTCGACATGGGTCGCCTCGATGCAGAACATCGCAGCGCCCGACAGCGCCAGATTGTTGATGTGGGTGAAATGCCAGTCGGTGGGAACGCCGTCTTCGGCCGAATACTGGCACATCGGCGACACCACCAGGCGGTTCTTCAAGGTCAGGCCGCGCAGCTTGATCGGGGAAAACAGGGCGCTCATGCGGGGGCATCCGGATACGAGAGGGAAGGAAGCGATTGCATGAAGTTTAGTGGCCCCTTCGCGAATTGCGAGATGCGCGGGCGGCATGGCGGGTGGCGGGGCCATGCATTGCGGGGCGGTGCCAAGAACCCCGCTGTCATCCCGGGGCACGCGAAGCGTGAGCCCGGGATCCATAACCACAGGATTGGGTTTGGCGAAGGCTGGTCACTCCGAGTCTTCGCAAAACTCCTGCTGCGGCGTATGGGTCGCGGGCTCGCTGCGCGCCCCGGGACGACGGCGGAGTTTGTGGCGCGGCCTACGCCCGCCCCATCACGCTACGGCAAATCCTCGAACTTTCCCGGAATCGGCTTGCCCATGCGGATCCTGCCGTTGGGCAGGATCTCGCCGTCCGCCTGCGCGGAAAACTGGATCGTGTTGCCGCCGCCGTCGCGCTTGCTGGCCTTGCCGAGCGGGCCGAGCTTGTCGGCGAGCGCGGTGTCGTCGGCCGTGAAGACGCGGTAGTCGGTGAGATGGAAGCGACGCGGGGCCGCCCAGGTGAAATCAGGCACTGAGGTGCGCATGTCGGCATCGTTGACGCGATCGACTGTGCGGCCGGTGACGTCGCGGAACAGATCAGGGCCGTCGAGCAGCTTCGCGCGTGCGCCGTCGACCGAATAGATGTTCAGCGTGACGATGTGGCGCTCGCTGCGGAACGACACCGCGACGTCGCGCGAATCCGCCGACCACGCCGCATGGAAGGCATCCGGCGCGCTGTCGAGGATGTTGTCGTCGTTGATGTCGTCGAGCGTCATCAGCTTGCGATGCGCCGGCTCCGCCATCAGGTAGATGCGAAAACCGTCGCTGCCGGTTTCGCCGCCGCCATGGGCGGCAACGGACAACTTTCCGTTCGGCGCCTTGCCGCCGAGGATGATGGCGTATTCATTCTTGCCGTATTGATGCTCTGATGTCGCCAAAGCCGGCGCTGCGGCTAGGGCGAGAAGCATGGCGATGACGGCGCGGCGGTGGGGCATGATTGTATGTCGGCGAAGGGGCCGCCGACGTTCAACCTACTCCACCAGCGTGAATTGCAGCAGCAGCGTGCGCTGGAGCATGGAGAAATTGTCGTCCGACACCATGGTCAGCACGGTCTCGCCATCGGCCGTGACGTGAGCGTCGATGCCTTCCATGTTGTCGACCTCATGGCCGAGATCGGCGCGAAACAGCTCGCCGCCGTCGACCAGCGCGCCCGGCGCGATCGATTTCAGGGGGATCGCGCGGATGCGGATGTCGATGCCGGTGAACCAGGAAAATTTGCGCTCGAGGATCAGGACCTCGCCGGAGGCCAGCAGCACGGCGTCGCTGATGTCGAACTTGTCGGTGCGGCGCACGGCGAACTGGCCGGGCGACGGGCCGCCGATCAGGAAGGCGACCAGGTTGCCGTCGGCATCCAGCCCGCGCTCGGAGAACGCAATCAGCGTGCCGGCAAGTGGTTGGCCTTTCGGCACGAACACCAAAGCCTCGAGCCCCTTGTTGACCGGCAGCTTGCGGATCGCAGCCGGCGAGGCGATCACCTCGCCGCGGGCGCGCGTGCCGCCCTTGGCGAAGTCGAAGCGCATGATCTGGTTGACGCGCTCCAGCCCGACATAGACGAGCGAGCCGTCGCGGGCGAGCGACTCGGTGTCGTACCAGAGCCGCTTCTCCGTAATCGGCCGCCCCTCGGCGTTGAGCATCGGCGCGGCCTCGACGTCGTCGAGCCCGGCCATCTTGCTGCCGTCATAACGGACGGCGCCGGTGAACCAGGTGCCTTGATCCGAGAGCGCGAGGAAGCGCTCGCCCTTGTCATCGAGGAAGCGAAAGCCTGAGAGGCCGCCGAAGCCACGATGCGGCGAGGTCAAGACGAGCCCACTGCGATATTGCAACGAGCCGAAGCGCACGCGCGCGCGATCGCGCGGTTCAAAACTGGGAATCGGCCGCGCGTTGACTTCGATGCTGACGGGCGCGTCGACGGCGTGCTCGGGCTGCGCCGGCTTGGGCACTGCCTGCGCCTGCACGAGCCGGGACGATGCGAGAGTGGAAAATCCCGCCGCCGCGTGGCCTATAAAGCTGCGGCGGGATCGATGTGTGCTCACGAATGCAATTTGCGTCGCGGGCGACCGGCCGGCTGGGTGGGCGCGGTGTTGGTCTCGCTGAAGAGCTCGGCGAGCTTTTCGGTGATGGCGCCGCCGAGTTCTTCGGCGTCCACGATCGTCACCGCGCGGCGGTAGTAGCGCGTCACGTCATGGCCGATGCCGATCGCGATCAGCTCGACCGGAGAGCGGGTCTCGATCTCCTCGATGATGTGGCGCAGATGCCGCTCGAGATAATTGCCGGGATTGACCGACAGCGTGGAATCGTCGACCGGCGCGCCGTCCGAGATCATCATCAGGATCTTGCGCTGCTCGGGCCGGCCGAGCAGGCGCTTGTGCGCCCAGTCCAGCGCCTCGCCGTCGATGTTCTCCTTCAGCAGCCCCTCGCGCATCATCAGGCCGAGATTCTTGCGCGCACGGCGCCAGGGGGCATCGGCGGATTTGTAGATGATGTGGCGGAGATCGTTGAGACGGCCGGGATTGGCCGGCTTGCCGGCGGCTAGCCACGCTTCACGCGATTGCCCGCCCTTCCAGGCGCGCGTGGTGAAGCCCAGAATCTCGACCTTGACGCCGCAACGCTCCAGCGTGCGCGCGAGGATGTCGGCGCAGGTGGCGGCGACCGTGATCGGGCGTCCGCGCATCGAGCCGGAATTGTCGAGCAGCAGCGTCACGACGGTATCCCGGAACGTCGCCTCCTTCTCGTGCATGAAGGACAGCGGATGATAGGGATCGGTCACCACGCGCGACAGGCGCGCGGGATCGAGGATGCCCTCTTCGAGGTCGAACTCCCAGGCGCGGTTCTGTTGCGCCATCAAACGCCTCTGGAGGCGGTTGGCGAGGCGGGCGACGATGCCCTGCAGATGCGCGAGCTGCTTGTCGAGATAGGCGCGCAGGCGCTCCAGCTCGTCATGGTCGCAGAGGTCCTCGGCGGCGATGACCTCGTCGAATTTCGGCGCGAAGGCGTGATATTCCGGCCCGCGCGGCTCGTTCTTGCCGTGCTGGTTCGGACGCGTCGCCTCGCCGGGCGTCTCGTCGTCGCCAAGCTCGCCGTCGTCGAAGGTGTCAGAGGTCGAGGCCTGCGCGCTTTCCATCGCGCTCTCGCTCATCTCCTCGGATGAGGCCTGCGCCTGGTCGGCGCTCATCTCCTGCGCGGCGTCGGAATCGGGCGAGCCCTCGGCGCCGGACTGATCGTTGTCGCCGTCCTGGTTCTCGTCGTCGTCTTCATTGTCCTCACTGTCGGCGCTGCGCTCGTCGCCGAGCTCGAGCGCGGTCAGCAAATCATGCACGGCATCGCCGAACTTGGTCTGGTCCTCGACCACGCCATCGAGCCGGTCGAGCCGCTTGCCGATCTTGTCTTCGAGAATCGGACGCCAGAGATCGACCATCTTCTTTGCAGCCGTGGGCGGCGCCAGGCCCGTCAGGCGCTCGCGCACCAGCATCGCCAAGGCATCGGCGAGCGGTGCATCGGCACGGTCGGTGATCTCGTCGAACTTGCCGCGATGGAAATGGTCATCGAGCATCGCGGTGAGATTCTTGGCAACGCCCGCCATGCGGCGCGCACCGATGGCCTCGACCCTGGCTTGCTCCACCGCCTCGAACACGCCGCGTGCCTGCGGATTGCCAGGCATCAGCTTGCGATGCAGCTTGGCGTCGTGACAGGCGATCTTGAGCGCGATGGAATCGGCGTGGCCGCGCACGATCGCAGCATCGCGCTTGGTCATCTTGCGCGCCGGCTCCGGCAGCCGCGCCTTGCCCGGCGCAAGGCCCGGACGCTCGGCCGCGAAGGAGACGTCGAGCTCGGGCGACTTCGCGATCGCCTTCAGGCAGGACGCGACCGAACGCTTGAACGGCTCGGTCGGCGCTTCCTTGGTGTTGCGGAATTTGGAGTTGGAGGGCGTGCTCATCTCGATCTCACCGTCGTCCCGGCGAAGGCCGGGACCCATAGCCACCGACGGTTGGTGCGTCAGGGAAAACTATCAGCGTCGCTTCATCGAGAGACCTCGCGGTATGGGTCCCGGCCTTCGGGACGACATGCCGCGAGAGATATCAGCTGAGCGCCACGTTGACGGCCGATTCCGGCAGTTCCGCGTTGAAGCAGCGCTGGTAGAACTCGGCGACCAGGGGACGCTCGAGCTCGTCGCACTTGTTCAGGAAGGTGACGCGGAAGGCGAAACCGATATCGCCGAAGATATCGGCGTTCTCGGCCCATGTGATCACTGTGCGCGGGCTCATCACCGTCGACAGATCGCCATTGGCGAAGGCGTTGCGGGTGAGATCCGCGAGGCGAACCATCTTGTTGACGATGTCGCGGCCCTCCTGGGTGCGATAGTGCTTGGCCTTCGCCAGCACGATCTCCACTTCCTCGTCGTGGCTAAGGTAATTCAGCGTGGTGACGATCGACCAGCGGTCCATCTGGCCCTGGTTGATCTGCTGGGTGCCGTGATAGAGGCCCGAAGTGTCGCCGAGGCCGACCGTGTTGGCGGTCGCAAACAGGCGGAACGACGGGTGCGGCTTGATCACCTTGTTTTGGTCGAGCAGCGTCAGGCGGCCGGAGACTTCGAGCACGCGCTGGATCACGAACATCACGTCCGGGCGGCCGGCGTCGTATTCGTCGAACACCAGCGCGACGTTGTGCTGCAGCGCCCAGGGCAGGATGCCGTCGCGGAACTCGGTGACCTGCTTGCCGTCACGGACCACGATGGAGTCCTTACCGACGAGATCGATACGGCTGATGTGGCTGTCGAGGTTGACGCGCACGCAGGGCCAGTTCAGGCGGGCGGCGACCTGCTCGATATGGGTGGATTTGCCGGTGCCGTGATAGCCGGTGACCATCACGCGGCGGTTGCGAGCGAAGCCGGCGAGAATGGCAAGCGTGGTGGCGCGGTCGAAACGGTAGTCGGAATCGACTTCAGGAACGTGAGGATCGACTTCGGAATAGGCCGGCACTTCGAGATCACTGTCGATCCCGAACACCTGGCGCACCGACACCTTCATGTCGGGCAAACCGGAAACTTCCTCAACTTTGGACATCGCGGCGGTCGTCATCAATCCTCCGAGGTCCCGGGCGATCCCGAGACCAGTTATTTGCACGTTGGCTGCGGCTGGGTGCGGCTGCGAACCTATCAGAGACAACGTGCCGGCAGAAGCCCGCCCCACAATCAAAGTTCCGTTGTCTTTTCATTTAGATAGGCAAGGAACGCGATTTTTGGAAGGCTGCAATGCAAATCTCGCCCAAATTTCGCGCCGGGCAGGCGCCCTGCCCAAGCGAATGGCACTTTCGTCGCCTCTGCTTACTTGTGTAAGGGTCTGAACCCGAATGCTCCAGCCCGCTACAGAGACCTCGTGACTTCTTTCCTTGATCCGCTGATATCTTTCGTCTCAGTCCACGCGTGGCTGGCCTATCTGACCCTGTTCCTGGCGGCGCTTCTCGAAGCTGTCCCAGTGGTGGGATCGGTCATCCCGGGCTCGACCATCATCCTGGCTCTGAGCGCCCTCATCCCGGGCGGCGAGTTGAAACTGCAATGGGTGCTGCTCGCGGCGGCCGTCGGCGCCGTGATCGGCGACGGTTCGGCCTACTGGATCGGGCACCGGCAGCAGCGCGGAATCCTCAACACCTGGCCGCTGACCAGATATCCGCGTGTGGTCGAGGAGAGCGAGACCTTCTTCCATCGCTTCGGCACCTGGGCGGTGTTCTTCGCCCGCTTCGTGCCGCCGATCCGCGCCTTCGTACCCATCACAGCCGGTGCGCTCGGGATGACGCCGGCGAAATTCTACGCGGTCAATATCCCGGCGATCCTGGTCTGGGCGCCCGCCCATGTGCTGCCGGGTGTACTGGCGGTGTCGGCCCTGCATGAATATGCCGGGCTGCCGCACCATGAGCATATCGGCAAGCACATCTGGATGTTCAGCGTGATCGGTGTTGCGATCGTGGTGGGATTGGCGATCTGGACCATCCGGAGAAGGCACGGTGGCGGCGTGGCAGCAGCGAAGGCGCGGGGGTAAGGCGCCCACATCCGTCGTCGTGGCGAAGACCAGGCTTCATTGCTCCCGGGAATGGTGTGGCGAAATTGGCAATCCCGAGCCTTCGCCAAACCACCCTGGGACTATGGGTCCTGAATCGGCGCTCGCTTTGCTCGCTGGTTCGGGACGACGGCCCCTGGATTTGTCGTCCGCCGCCCCGGCGCCGGTCCCACATACCTTGCCCGCGGCCTGATCAACTTGCCGAACTGCAATTGCTCGCTGGAATGGGCGATCCAGCCGACGCTGCGGGCCATCGCGAACAATGCTAGCTCGCTGCCTGCAGGCAAGCGCAGCGCGTGGACGAGCACAGCCAGCACATAGTCGATGTTGACGAACTCGCCGGTCGCCTCCGCGATCCGCTCCGGCACCTCTTTGGTGAATTTGCGCGGCGCGCCGGCGCGGGCCAGCGCGTTCAGCAGCGATTGCGCGCGGGGATCGCCGCGCTTGTAGATGCCATGGCCGAAGCCCGGAAAGCGCTCGCCGAGCGCCACGCGCTCGCGCACCATCGGCTCGACATCGCGGTCGACCAGCGTCTTGACGAGCTGCGAGGCCAGCACGCCGGCGCCGCCGTGCTTCGGGCCTTTCAGCGCAGCGAGACCGGCGATCACGGCATCGTAGAGATTGAGTCCGGTCGAGGCTGCGCAACGCGCGGTGAAGGTCGACGCGTTCAATTCGTGGTCGGCGAGCAGTACCAGCGCGCGGCGGATCAAATCAGGCGCGTGCTTGTTGTCGGGCGCCCAGGCGCGCGCGATCTGCTGATGCAGCGGATCGGATGACGGCTCGGAATTCAGCATCGTGGCAACAAGGAGCCGAACGATGCGCGCGCCGACCAGCGCGCGGCCATCGGGTGCGCGGGTGAAGGCACGGGAATCGGCGCCGGTCGCGAGCGCGAGCACGGCAATGGCGCGGTCGATCGGCGCGGCGCGGCGCGCGGCTTGCGCGATCGCGCGCATCTCGTCGGAGATCTTTGGCTGATTGTCAGGAGCGAAGGGATCGACGTCGGAGACATCCCATAGCAGCGTTGCGGTGTGCTCCAGCGTGTCGTTCTCGGCGAGATCGATGCAGTTCACACCGCGATAGATCGCGCCCTCCTCCGTGATGGTCGAGATCTCCGTGTCCATGACAGGCAGGTCCGCGTCGAAGCTGCGCAGGCCGCGCGGCTCCGGCGATGGCACCCGGCGCTCCTTCAGGGCGCGCACGTCCTCGGCGCGATAGCGGTTCTTGCGCGAGTCCGGCGTCGGCTCGGAGCGGATCAGGCCGCGGCTGACATAGGCGTAGAGGGTGGCCGGTGAGATCGCGAGCTCGGCGGCGGCTTCCCGGGCAGAGAGGTAGAGCTCTTCGGAAATATTCATATTGATTTATGTAATCAAGATTGATCAATCTGTCGAGAGGGCCGATTTTCTCCT
The DNA here is from genome assembly GCF_028128895.1 of Bradyrhizobium sp. CCBAU 11434. Classification (NCBI taxonomy): domain Bacteria; kingdom Pseudomonadati; phylum Pseudomonadota; class Alphaproteobacteria; order Hyphomicrobiales; family Nitrobacteraceae; genus Bradyrhizobium; species Bradyrhizobium sp. CCBAU 11434. Next base: position 602,850 of record NZ_LBJX01000102.1, on the reverse strand, counting down.
GGTGCAGTGCAAAAAGGGAGATTTGGTCCATGAACATCCACCTCACCAAAAGCCAGATCGGTCTGGACGGCGTCCCCGCGGCCGAAACCGTGCTGAGCCACGTCGACGGCGAGCGCGGTGAGTTGATCATCGCCGGCGAGCATGTCGGCCGCCTCGCCGCCGTCTCGAGCTTCGAGGGCGTCACCGCCCGGCTCTGGAACGGCGCGAGCAAGACCACCCTCACCGAAGCCAATGTCCGGGCGAGCCTCGGCGCGGCGCGCGAGCGGGCATTCGCGCGGCTGGACGAATTGCTGCCGGCAACGCGCGGCATGGGCATCATCGACGGTTTTCGTGCGGCGGTCGCCGGCTTGCGCGCCGAGCACGGGCTCGAGCACGAGGCGACCATCGTCGGCGCCTTCCCGGTGATCGCGGGCGCGCTGGTCCGGCGCGCCAAGGGATTGGAGCCGATCGCGCCTGATCCGACCGTCAGCCACGCCGCCGACACGCTGCGCATGCTGCATGGACGCTCGCCCGCGGCTCGCGAGGTGACTGCGCTGGATGCTTATCTCGTCACCGCCAGCGACCACGGCATGAACGCCTCGACCTTCACCGCGCGCGTCGTGGCCTCAACGCAAGCCAATCTGTTCGCGGCCGTCACCGCCGGCTACTGCGCGCTGACCGGTCCGCTGCACGGCGGCGCACCGGAGCCGGTGCTGGAAATGCTGGATGCGATCGGCACGCGCGAGCGCATCCAGCCCTGGGTCGATGCCGCGCTGGCGCGCGGCGAGCGGATGATGGGTTTCGGTCACCGCGTCTATCGCGTGCGAGATCCGCGCGCGGATGTGCTGAAGACCGCGGTCGAGGCGCTCGCCTCCAACGGCACCGATCTGCCGTTTGCCGGCGAGGTCGAAGCCTATATCCGCGCAGCGCTGCGCAAGAAGAACCCGGAGCGGCCTCTGGAGACCAATGTGGAGTTCTTCACCGCGATCCTGCTCGATGCGCTGGCAATCCCGCGGCAGGCCTTCACGCCGATCTTCGCGGTGGCGCGCGCGGCAGGGTGGACCGCCCATGCACGCGAGCAGCAGCGGACGGGACGATTGATCCGGCCGAGCTCGTCTTATGTGGGGGCAATGCCGGAGGCGTTTGTGGCGTGATGACGGATGGCTGAGACGCGATGGCGCTCAGCATTCCGAAATCGTAGATTCCATGGGGCGAAAGCCGGGACGACGCCAGAGAATGCCGGGAGGCTCAGGCCTCCCGCACCACCGTCTTGAGATAATTATACGCCTTGATGATCTCGATCAGGCGATCCTCGGTGGAGCGGTCGCCGCCATTGGCGTCGGGGTGGTGCTGCTTGACCAGGGCCTTGTACTTGGCCTTGACGTCGGCGAGCTTGGAATTCGGGCCGAGGCCCATGACCTGGAGCGCCTTGCGCTCGGCATTCATGACCTTGCGCGTTTCGGCCTTCGGCTCGGCCTCCGGCCCCTTGCGCCAGTTGGCGCGGCCGTTGATCTCGCTGAACATGCTGAACGGATCGGACGCCATATCGATCTCGGCTTCCGCGCCCTTCTTGCCGCCATTGGCGCCCATCTTCCAGGTCGGGCGATGGCCGGTCAGCGCATCCTTCTGATAGCGCGCGACGGCGTCGGCATTCATGCCGGAGAAGAAATTGTAGTTCTGATTGTACTCGCGGACGTGGTCCAGGCAGAAGTGCCAGTACTCGCGCTGGTTATCACGGCCCTTCGGCGCGCGGTGCGCGCCCTTGTTCTGACACCCGGCCCACTCGCAACCGACCGCGGTGTCGCGCGGCTTCACTTCGGCCTGCTTGCCCCGCGGCTTCACACGGATGGAGTCGAAGAACTTTGATGAATCGATCGGCATGGCTGACTTTGACTACGCAATGCAAAAACCTTCAAGTCTTGACATTGCAATTAGCTGCGAACCCGGCAAATAACGGAGTGCGTCTCTGCACCTGAATGGCACACACACATGGCTATGAGCGACATTATCAGCAACAAGTTGCAGGAAGCTTTCACGCCGGAAAGCCTGCAAGTCGTCGACGAGTCACATTTGCATGAGGGCCATGCCGGCCATCGGCCGAGCGGCGAGACGCACTTTTGCGTTTATATTGTGTCTGGAGCCTTCAAAGGGAAGAGCCGGGTCGACCGTCATCGCATGATAAATGCGGCGCTGGCTGCGGAACTTTCCGGCGGCGTGCATGCGCTGGCGATCCACGCGCAGGCGCCGGGGGAAGGCTAACCGCTGTCATGCCCCGCGAAAGCGGGGCATCCAGTACTCCGAGACGGCGCGGCTAGAATCGAGCTGCCGCGGCGTACTGGATCGCCCGCTTTCGCGGGCGATGACACCGACCATGCATCAGAACGACGTCCCCGCCCGTCTCGGCTTTGCCTCTTCCATCTCGGCCTCGCGCGGGACCGGTGAAATACGGAGCGCGGTGATGCGGTTGCGTTCGCGGCGGAGCACGCGGAAGCGGAAGCCGTGGAACGTAAAACTCTGGCCACGGTCGGGGATCGAGCGCGCCTCGTGAATGACGAGGCCTGCGACCGTGGTTGCCTCGCCATCCGGCAGGCGCCAGTCCATGGCACGGTTGAGGTCACGGATCGGCACCGATCCGTCGACCACGACGGAGCCGTCCGGCTGGGCGCGCACGCCGGCGACGACGACGTCGTGCTCGTCTGAGATGTCGCCGACGATCTCTTCCAGAATGTCTTCCAGCGTCACGAGACCTTCGACTTCGCCATATTCGTCGACGACGAGCGCGAAATGGGTCTTGCGGCGGCGGAATGCCTTGAGCTGCTCGGACACGGGGCGCATCTCCGGCACGAACCAGGGCGGCAGCGCGATGGTGGAGACGTCGATGCGCGAAGTGTCGCCGTCGGAGGCTCGGATCGCGCGCAGGAGGTCCTTGGCGTGGAGCACGCCGATGATGTTTTCCGGCTTCTCGCGCCAGAGCGGGATGCGGGTGTATTCGGTCGCCAGCACCTCACGCACCAGCTCCTCCGGCGGCAGATCGGCGTTGATCATCATCATCTCGGTGCGATGGATCATGACGTCGGAGACCTGGAGCTCGCGCAGATCGAGCAGGCCGCCGAGCATGTCGCGGTCCTGCTTCTCGACCTTGCCCTCGTGATGCAACAGGTCGACCGCACCGCGCAGGCGTTCGGTCGGCGACAGGATCGCCTGATGCTCGCCGGCGAGGCCGAAGCCGCGCATCAACATGCGGACGATGATTTCGACGACCCGAAGCAACGGACCCAGCACATACATCGTCAGCCGCATCGGGCGCGCGACCGCGAGCGCCATGCGGTCCGGCGCATTGATGGCGATGGTCTTGGGCAGCACTTCGGCGAAGATCACGACCAGCGCCGTCATCACGCCGGTGGCATAGAGCACGCCGACATCGCCGAACCAGGCGGTGAAGATGGAGGTCGCAAGCGCCGAGGCGGTGATATTGGCGATGTTGTTGCCGAGCAGCAGCGCGCCGATCAGGCGCTCGCGCATGTCGAGCAGCCGCGAGACCACGTCGGCGTCGCGATTGCCCTGCTTGGAGAGCCGCAGCATGCTGGCGCGCGAGGCGCCGGTCAGCGCGGTCTCGCTCGCGGCAAAGAAGCCCGAGACCAGCAGGCAGATGACGACGATGGTGAAGCCGAGCCAATCCATGAGACTCTCAAAGCTCTTCTTTTGACGCGTTTTCTTGACGCGAACCGGTATCCACTTCGCTCGAAAACGCTTTGATCGTTCCGCCGCGCATCAAGCCTTTTGCGCGAGCTTGTCCTTCAGGAAGTCGCGCACCGGGGTCGGCTCGACGTCCTTGGCAATGACGGCGCGCCCGACGGCCTGCAGCAGGATGAAGGTGAGCCTGCCGCGCTTGACCTTCTTGTCCTGCGCCATCAGCGCCATCAGCGCGTCGGCATCGGCGAGCCCCTCCTGCGCAAAGCCGGCGATGTCCTGCAAGCGCGTCGGCAAGCCGGCTTCGATCAGGTGGCGTTCGACGCGGGCCGCATCAGCCTCGCCGATCATGCCGAGCCTGGCCGAGAACTGCGCCGCCAGCGTCATGCCGATCGCAACGCCCTCGCCGTGGAACAGGCGGTCGGAAAAACCCGTCGCGGCCTCCAGCGCGTGGCCGAAAGTGTGACCGAGATTGAGCAGCGCGCGCTCGCCGGTCTCGCGCTCGTCACGCGAAACGACGCCGGCCTTGGCGCGGCAGGAGGTCGCGATCGCATGCTCGCGCGCGGAGCCGCCCTTGAAGATGTCAGCGTGATTCTTCTCCAGCCAGGTGAAGAAGGCCTCGTCGCCGAGCACGCCGTATTTTGCGACCTCGGCATAGCCGGCGCGGAATTGCCGCGGCGACAGCGTGTCGAGCACGGCCGTGTCGGCGATGACAAGCACCGGCTGGTGGAAGGCGCCGAGCAAATTCTTGCCCTGCGGCGAGTTGATGCCGGTCTTGCCGCCGACGGAGGAATCGACCTGCGCCAGCAGCGAGGTCGGCACCTGCACGAAATCGACGCCGCGACGCAGGATCGCAGCCGCAAAGCCGGCGAGATCGCCGACGACGCCGCCGCCGAGCGCGATGACGAGATCGTTGCGCTCGATCTTGGCGGCGATCAGGGCTTCGCTGACTTTTTCCAGGCCGGCATAGGTCTTGGAGATCTCGCCTTCCTCGACGATGACGCGCGAGGTCGGAATGCTGGCGGCGGCGAGCGAGGCTTCCGTGGGCTCGAGCCAGTATTTTGCGACAGTGCGGTCGGTGACGATGGCCGTGCGCACACCGGGACGCAAAGCCGCGACCCGCTCACCGAGCGAAGACAGCACGCCGCGGCCGATGACGATGTCATAGGCGCGATCGCCGAGCGCGACGTCGACATTGACGGGATCGGAATGTTTCAAAGGCGCGGTCATCGAACGGCACTCGCGATATCGGCTGATGGTGGACCGCAGAGATACGCGTGCAGCGTCTCGATGCATTCCTCGACGATCTTGTCATGCGGCACGTCACGCGAGGCGATGGTGAGGTCGGCCTTGCCGTAAACAGGCTCGCGCTCGGTGAGCAGGCGCGTCACGGTGCCTTCGGGATCCGGAGTCTGCAGCAGCGGACGGTCCGCGCGGCGGCGCACCCGCCGCATGATGACGTCATGGTCCGCCCTGAGCCAGATCGAGATCGCCTTCGCCGCGATGCGGCTCCGCGTCTCCTCGCGCATGAAGGCGCCGCCGCCGGTCGCCAGCACCAGCGGCCCGCCCTCCAGCAGGCGCGCGATCACCCGCGCTTCGCCGTCGCGGAAATGCTGCTCGCCGTGGCGCTCGAAAATCTCCGGTATGGTCATGCCGGCCGCCGCCTCGATCTCGGTATCCGCATCGACAAAAGTGAGCTTGAGCCGCGCCGCCAGGCGGCGACCGATGGTCGATTTGCCGACGCCCATCATGCCGACCAGCACGATCGAACGCCCGCCCAGTGCCGACAGGATGTCGGCCTCAGGGCTCGCTTGTACTGGCAACTCGGCGTCGGACATTATTGGCTCGATTGGATCTCGCTCAAACTGCCGCCAAAGGCGGCATCCCGGCCACCTATACGACCCCCTCGGGGCCCTCGCCAGAGGACTCTTGCTATGACCCGGCGAACATGTTGGATGATTTCATTGGTTAATTTGCCCGTTCAAGACCCGTATCGAGACCTTGCCCGATGCCCAGCCTGTTCCGCTTCCTGACGGTCGTCGCCGTGATCGCCGGCATCGTCTATGGCGTGGTGTTCGCGCTGGCCAACTTCGTCAATCCGAAGCCGCGGGAAATGACGGTGACGATCCCGCCGGATAAGTTTCTCAAGAAATAGGAGCTAGCCTGAAGGGCATGCGCAAATCCTCCGCCAAGCCCTCCAACGTCAAGCCCTCCGACGCCAAGCTCACCGGCCTGTTCCTCGACATGCTCGCGGCGGAACAGGGTGCCGGGCCCAACACGCTCGATGCTTACAGGCGCGACCTCACCGATTTTTCCGAGTTTCTGACCCGAGCTGGCCACAGCTTTGTGGACGCCGAGACGCAGACGTTGCGCGATTATCTCGGCGACCTCGATGCGCGCGGCTTCAAATCCTCCAGCGTCGCGCGGCGGCTGTCGGCGATGCGGCACCTGTTCCGCTTCCTGCTGAACGAGCGCATCCGAACCGAAGATCCCGCGGCGATCCTGTCTGGCCCCAAGCGCGGCCGCGGCCTGCCGAAGGTGCTGTCGATCTCGGATGTCGACCGCATGCTCCGCCGCGCCAAGGAGATGAGCGAGGCGGCGGACGCTTCGCCCTCGCAGCGGCTGCGGGCGTTGCGGCTCTATTGTCTGCTCGAGGTGCTCTACGCCACGGGCCTGCGCGTCTCCGAGCTGGTGTCGCTGCCACGCACGGCGGCCAAGCGCGACGCCCGCATGATCGTGGTGCGCGGCAAGGGCGACAAGGAACGGTTGGTGCCGCTCAACGAGGCCTCGCGGCAGGCGATGGCGGATTATCTCGGTGCGACGGAAGCCTCCAAGGGCGAGAAGAAGGGCAGCCTCGCCGCTACGAAATGGCTGTTTCCCTCCTTCGGCGAGAGCGGGCATCTGACGCGGCAGCATTTCGCCCGCGACCTCAAGGAGCTCGCGGTCGCTTCGGGACTGCAAGCACGGCTGGTCTCTCCGCACGTGCTGCGGCACGCGTTCGCGAGCCACCTGCTGCACAACGGCGCCGACTTGCGCATCGTGCAGACCCTGCTTGGCCATACCGACATCTCGACCACCCAGATCTACACCCACGTGGTCGAGGAACGGCTGAAGAGCCTGGTGCGCGACCTGCATCCGCTGGCGGAGAAGTAGCCGCCACCGCTCCGCGGCGGGCTAATCCGCCTTGACTTCGGCCACATCTCCGCAGAAAGAGCCGTGGCCTTATCCTTGATTTGGCGCGCTCCCGAGAGCGCACAGGTCAACCCCTTGAAGAAGCTAAACTTCTTTTCCTGAAGCCAGCCTCGCTTCGCCTCGTCGTCCCGTCCCCCTATATTGAAACGATGCCAGACCAGATGCGCAGCTATCTCGACTTCGAAAAGCCCGTCGCCGAGCTCGACTCCAAGGTCGATGAGCTCAGGACGCTCGCTGCCTCCGGCACCGACATCGCCGAGGAGATCGGCCGGATCGAGGACAAGGCCGCGCAGGCGCTGGCCGACCTCTATCAAAACCTGACGCCCTGGCAGAAGACGCTGGTGGCGCGGCATCCGCAGCGGCCGCATTTCAACGACTTCATCAAGGGCCTGATCACCGAATTCACCCCGCTCGCCGGCGACCGCAAGTTCGGCGAGGACGAGGCACTGGTCGCGGGCTTCGGCCGCTTCCGCGGCGAAGCCATCTGCGTGATGGGCCAGGAAAAGGGCGATTCCACCGAGAGCCGCATCAAGCACAATTTCGGCATGGCGCGCCCCGAGGGCTATCGAAAATGCGTGCGGCTGATGGAGATGGCCGAGCGGTTCGGCCTGCCGGTGCTGTCGCTGGCCGATTCCGCCGGCGCCTATCCCGGCATCGGCGCCGAAGAGCGCGGCCAGGCTGAAGCGATCGCACGCTCGACCGATGCCTGCATGGCGCTGACAGTGCCGAACGTTGCCATCATCACCGGCGAAGGCATGTCGGGCGGTGCCATCGCCATCACTACCGCCAACAAGGTCTTGATGCTTGAGCACGCGATCTACAGCGTGATCTCGCCGGAAGCCGCCTCCTCGATCCTCTGGCGCGACGGCTCCAAGGCGCAGGAAGCCGCCAACAACATGAAGATCACCGCCCAGGACATGCTGCGCTTCGGGGTGATCGACAGCATCCTGAAGGAGCCGGTCGGCGGCGCCCATCGCGACCCCGCCGCCATGATCGCCACCACCGGAGACGCGATCGCCAAGGCCTTCGACGAGCTCCGCGGCATGGACGGCGAGGCCATCCGCAAGCAGCGCCGGCAGAAATTCCTCGATATCGGCCGGAAACTGGGCTGATTCATCGTCATTCCGGGGCGATGCGCAGCATCGAACCCGGAATCTCGAGATTCCGGGTTCGCCCTTCGGGCGCCCCGGAATGACGGTTTGGTGGCCCGGTAACCCCGCATTAACCCTTTTTTTGCCCAAATCGGCGATCTCAGTACCGGTTCGACTGCAAAGTCCAAGTTCCGGCCCAGTTTAAGTCTCTGTTGACCACGCCGCCGCGCCAACGGGCTCGTGATCCCCGGTCGGGTTGCGACCTCAAGGGGCGGAGGTTAGAATTTTAATCAATGGCTTCAGGGCATAAGCGCTGGGGTTTGGTCTGAAAAAGTCCGGCTGTCCGGTCAGGCCAAGCTCCACAAATCGGGGTTCGCGCTTCCGCCCGGCACGTTGTGGGGTCCATCTTGAATTCTCGTTCGCTTGCTCGCGCGCTCTTGGCTTCGGTTGCGCTTGCCGTCAGCATCGTGCTCGCCGGCTGCGATACCGATCAGGTGTCGCTGGCGACCAACGCCAAGGCCAATCAGCCGGTCTCGCCCAAGCTCATCGCCGCGATGGGCGAGAAAGATATGGATCTGAATTCGCCGATCCTGATCCGCCTGTTCAAACAGGAAGCCGAGCTCGAGATCTGGAAGCAGACCCGATCAGGCCAGTTTGCGCTGCTCAAGACCTATCCGATCTGCCGCTGGTCGGGCGATCTCGGACCGAAGGTGCGGGAAGGCGACCGCCAGGCGCCGGAAGGATTCTACTCGATCAATCCAAGCCAGATGAATCCGCAGTCGGCCTATTACCTCTCGTTCAACACCGGCTTCCCCAACGCGTTCGACCGCGCCTTGGGGCGCACCGGCTCGCAGTTGATGGTGCATGGCGATTGTTCGTCACGCGGCTGCTACGCCATGACGGACGAGCAGATCGCTGAGATCTATTCGCTCGGCCGCGAATCTTTCTTCGGCGGCCAGAAGGCGTTCCAGTTCCAGGCCTATCCTTTCAGGATGACGCCGGTGAACATGGCCAAGCACCGCAACAATCCGAACATGGCCTTCTGGAAGATGATCAAGGAAGGCTATGATCATTTCGAGGTGACGCGGCAGGAGCCGAAGGTCGACTTCTGCGAGAAGAAGTACGTGTTCGACGCGGCCAAGGCGCCCGACGCCAAGCGCGATCCCGTGTTCGATGCCTCCGCCAAGTGCCCGGCCTACGTGATCCCCGAAGACATCGCCAGCGCCGTGCGCGAGAAGGAGCAGCGCGACGAGGCCGAGTACAGCAAGCTCGTCGCCCGCGGCACGCCGGTGGCGCGCATGAACACCGGCATCGACGGCGGCATGAACAAGGTCTTCGCAGCCAAGATTCCGGAAGGCTCGACCGGCCTGTCGGAAGGCGCCGAAGGCAATACGCTGCAGATGCTGGCGATGTCGAAGGCGCCGGGCACAATCCCCGGCACCGTCAACCCGCCGAAGCCGAACCTCGAGCCGGCCGCCTCCGCGCCGCAGGAAGAGCCGGTCGTCGCCGTCAGCGCGCCCGCGACCAACACACGCGTCGCCTCGGTTCAGCCTGCCGAAAAATCCGGCGGCTTCTTCTCCAATATCGGCCGCAAGATGGGCTTCAGCACCGCCGACACCACGGCGACCACGCCGCCGCCGCAAGCGACCGCCTCCGTGACCCCGGCCCCCGCAGCGCCGAGCACGGCCTCCAAGCTGAAGGCCGCGGTGACCCATCTCGTCCATCGCGATACCCCAAAGGATAAGCCGGCCGTTGCCGCCAGGCCCGCCGAGCCGGCAAAGCCCGCGGAGACCAAGGTCGCCGCAACGCGGCCCGCGCTGAAGCCGTCGGTGAACGATGGTGCGGGCGACAGCGGCCAGATGGCCGGCGCTGCACCCGTGGTGTCGTCCAACTCGTTCGACAGCCGCTTTGGCGCGTTGAAATAAGGACGGCTTCGCTCTCGAAACGAACTCCGCCGTCATCGCCCGCGAAAGCGGGCGATCCAGTATTCCAGAGACAGCAGTTTTTGAACCGATAAGCCGCGGCGTACTGAGTTCTGGGCGAGAGCGGCGCGCCTCGCCAAACCCTACGGCGCCAGATACCGCATCAGCTCCGGATTGCCCCTCACCTCGCCCGCCGCGCCTTGCAGCGCGACGCGGCCGCGATCCAGCACGTAGGCGTAGTCGGCGACGCGCAGCGCGAGGTCGAGATGCTGCTCGACGATGATGACGGCGATGCTCTTGGCGAGCTCGATCAGGCGCTCGGTGATCTCCTCGATCACGCCGATCCAGACGCCCTCGGTCGGCTCGTCCAGCAGCAGCAGCTTTGGATCCCCTAACATGGCGCGGCCGATGGCGAGCATCTTGCGCTCGCCGCCGGAGAGCGTGCCGGCGGGTTGGTCGAGGCGCTGGCCGAGCTTCGGAAAGATCGCCAGCACGCGGTCGACCGCGCTGACATCCTTGTTGAAGAGCGAGCCGACCGCGAGATTGTCGCGCACCGACAGGCGCGCGAACACCGAATGCTCCTGCGGCACGTAGCCGATGCCGGCGCGGACGCGCTCTTCGGGGCGGCGGCGGCTGATGTCGCGGCCGTCGAAGCCGACCTCGCCCTTCCACGCCGGCAGCTCGCCGACGATGGTCTTCATCAGCGTGGTCTTGCCCGCGCCGTTGCGACCGAGCACGGCGACGCCGCCGCGCCAGGGAATGCCGAGGTTGACGTCGAACAGGACCTGGCTGCGGCCATAGCCGGCGTCGAGATGCTTGATGTCCAAAAATTCAGGCACGGCGCAAATAAATCTCCTGGACGGATGAGTTGGCCTGGATCTCCGACACGGTGCCCGATGCCAGCACCTTGCCCTGGTCGAGCACGGTCAACCGATCACAGATGTCGCGGATGAAATCGAGGTCGTGCTCGACGATGACGAGCGAGCAATGTTTTTTGATCGGCTGCAGCAATTCGCCGGTGACGCGGCGCTCCTCCAGGCTCATCCCGCCGGTTGGCTCGTCAAGCAGCAGAAGCTTTGGCTTGCCCGCAAGCGCCATCGCGATCTCGAGCCATTGCTGCTGGCCGTGCGACAGTGCAGCCGCCGCGTCGAAGGCGCGGTCGGCGAGGCGGAATTGCGTCAGCATGGTCATGACCTGACCATGCAGCGCGCCGCGCGTGCGCGAGAACACGAGATCGAGCAGCGAGGACTGCGCCTGCAGCGCGAGCAGGATGTTGTCGTACAGCGTCAGCGACGGCAGGACTGAGGTGATCTGGAATTTCAGGCTCATGCCGGCGCGTGCACGCTCGGTCGGCGTGAACGCGGTGATGTCGGTGTTGACGAAGCTCACCTTGCCCTGCGTCGGGACTTCCGCGCCGGCGATGCACTTCATCAACGTGCTCTTGCCGGAGCCGTTCGGGCCGATCAGGCCATGAAACTCGTTCTCGCCGACGGTGAGCGCGGCGCCGTCGAGCGCAGTGAGCTTGCCGAAGATCTTTGAGATGCCCGCGGCTTCAAGGAGCGGCATTTCGCTTCTCCTTCCGCTTGGCACTGAAGCTGCCGACCCGCTCGCGCTCGCCCAGCACAAAGCTGATCAGCCCGAGCGGCCGGAACAGGATCACCAGCAGCAGCAACACGCCGAGAATGATCGGCCAGATATCGCGGTAGTTGTCCGACAGCCAGAAGCTGACACCCTCGACGATGACGGTGCCGATGACGGCGCCGATCAGCGTGCCGGAGCCGCCGAACAGCACGTAAAGAACGACCTGCGTCGAGACGACGACACCGACCATATTGGGCCAGACAAAGCCTTCGTGGAAGGCATAGAGGCTGCCGGCAAGTCCGGCGATGGCACCGCCGATCGCGAAGATGATTGCCTTGAGGTGCTGCGCCTTGTAGCCGAAGAAAGCGATGCGCTGCTCGTTCTCGCGCAAGCCCGCGAGTGCGAGGCCAAACTGCGAGCGCACCAGGAAACGGCAGAGCAGATAGACGACGATCAGGATGCCGAGAACGAGGTAATAGAACGCCGGGCCTTCCGAGAATTCGTAGCCGCCGAGCGTCATCGATGAAATCGAGGGAATGCCGTTCTGGCCGCCGAGATAATACCAGCCGCGCGCGAGCCGGTCGGCGGCGTAGGAGCCCGTGAGAGTGCCGAGTGACACGAAGATCACGCTGGAGGGATGCCGGCCCAGCAGCAGAAAGCCGCCGAGCAGCAGCGCGAAGGTGAGGCCGATCAGCGTGCCTGCCGGCAGCACCAGGAAGATGTTGGTGATGTCGAGGTCGCGCGCGAGCAGCGCGACGCCATACCCAGCCGAACCGAAGAACAGGGCCTGGCCGAAGCTCATGATGCCGGCATAGCCCCAGACCAGGTCAAACGACAGCGCGAACAGCGCCAGGATGACCACGCGCGTCGCGAACACCGTGAGGTAATCCTGCAGCACCAGCGGCGCGAGCAGCGCGGCGACGAGCACCACGCCCTCCACGACCGGCAGGACTTTTCGACCGGCGACAGCCTGGGCGATCGCTACGCGTTCAGTCATTGCGACGTCCGTCTCCCCGCCGAGCTCGGCGGGGATCGCCTGTTTCACTGCGCTCATCGACTTCGACATACGAGCTTAGCATTCCTTGGGATCGACGAGACCATCGCTGCGTCCAACGATCTCGTAATTCCCGCCCTTGGCGACCGCGGTGTACATCTTCATCTTGCAGTGCCGCTTGCCCGGCACCATCTCGGCCGGCCCGCCCGGACCTTCGGCAATCTTGGCGTGATCGAGCGCGGCGGCGACCGATTCGCGGTCGATCTTGCCGGCCTCCTTCACCGCAGCTTCCCACAGCTTCAGGCCGCGATAGGTGCCGGTCGCCGCGCTGCCGGCGGCGAACAGGAAGTTGCCCGGGAAATCCTTCTCGTAGGCCGCCTGGATCTTGGCGTCGAACGGGTTCTCCTTGGTCAGCACCTTGAAATAGTCGAGGCAGCTCGCAAGGCCCTCGATCTCGTTGGCCTGATTGATGTTGAGCGTGTTCTCGTCATAGTAGACGCAGGCAAGACGACCGCCATTCTTGAGGAAGCCCGCTTCATAGAGCTGCTTGAAGAACGGGCCGACACCCGGCGGGATGACGGTGTTGAAGACGACGTCGACCTTGTTGGAGATGATGCGGTTGGCGGTCGAGGAGAAGTCGATCTGGTCGAGCGGATAGTATTCCTCGAACACGACCTCGCCGCCGTTGGATTCGATCACCTTGCGAGCATAGACGTTGAGCGTGTGCGGCCAGACATAGTTGGCGCTCGGCAGCGCGAACTTCTTGCCGCCGTTCTTGATCAGCCAGGGAATGAACTCGTCGCATTGCTGCGCCGGCGTCGGGCCGGTGCAGAATAGAAAGGGCGTGCACTCCTTGCCTTCGTAGAGCTGCGGGTAGATGTAGAGCGTCTTGCCGCGCGCCACGATGGGGTCCTTGATCGCATTGCGCATCGACGAGGTGATGCCGCCCAGCACCATGTCGACCTTGTCGCGCTGGATCAGTTTCCGCACGTTGCCGACCGCGACCGATTCATTCGACGCGGTGTCCTCGATGTAGAGCTCGAGCGGACGGCCGAGCAGGCCGCCCGCGGTGTTGATGTCCTTGATCACCATCTTGGCGACGTTGGCGTCGGCATTGCCGGCGTAGGCGATCGGGCCGGTGAGGTCGGTCGCGATGCCGACCTTGATGGGAGCTTCCGCAGCATTGGCCCAGGGCGCCGGGATCACCCAGCTGCCGACGCCGGTCGCGACGGCACCGGAGGCGAAGGCAAAATTGGACAAGAAGCGGCGACGCGAGAGTTGACGATCGAACATATGACTAAACCCCTTTTCCAGCGATGAGGCCCTGCGGGCGGAATTTGATGAAGGCAATGGCGAGAACGAAGACGAGGACATCGGCGACCACGGGCGCCATGATCCACGGCAGCGCGGCGCTAAGCGTGCCGATGACGCCGGCACCGGCGACCGGGCCAATGAAGGACCCGACACCGCCGACCATGACGGCGACAAAGCCCTGAATCAGGAAGCGGATGCCGAGATCGGCGTAGAGGCTGAACACCGGCACGATCAGCGCACCGGCAAGGCCGGCGAGCGCCGACCCAAAGGCGAAGGTGGCGCCGTACATCAGCGGCGTGGAAATGCCTGACGCACGCGCCAGCGACGGATTCTCCAGCGTGGCCCGCATGCGCAGGCCGAAGCTGGTGCGCGACAGCAGCAGATAGCAGCCGACCATCACCAGGAGCGTGATGACGATGATGGTGAAGCGCCACGCCGAGATGTGCATGGTGCCGATGTCGATCGAGCCGCCGATCGGCTCGGGCACCGTGAGATAGAAGCCGCCGATCAGCCCGCGCACGGATTCGCGGATGATCAGTCCGAGCGCGTAGGTGCCGAGCATCGCCACGATCGGCGCGGCATAGAAGCGGCGGATGATCAGCGCCTCCAGCACGAAGCCGAGCGCGCCGACCAGGAAGGGCGCGGCGACCATGCCGGCCCAGATCGGCAGGCCCTTGGCATGGGCGAGATAGGTGATGTAGGCCCCGAGCAGGACGAACTCGCCCTGCGCGAAGTTGAAGATGCCCATCATGCTGGCGATGATCCCGAGCCCCAGCACGATCAGGACGATGATCGCGCCAAAGCTCAGGATTTCGAACGCCGCGACGAACGCGTTAGCCATAGGATGCGATCCACCCCGCCTGCACCAGCGCGCCCCTCACATCTTCTTCCAGTCGCCGACCTGCTCGAAGGCATGCGCGGCGCGGTAGATGGTGGATTCCTCGAACATGCGGCCGACCAGCATCAGGCCGACCGGCAATCCGTCGACCATGCCGCAGGGCAGCGACATCGCGGGATGGTGGGTGATGTCGAACGGCGCGGTGTTGGAGATCATCTCCAGCGCGCGGGCGACGTAGTCCTCACGGCTGGCATTGGGCTCCGGCAGCTTGGTCGCCTTCATCGGCGTGGTCGGCATCAGCAGCAGGTCATAATCACCGAGCGCCTTGTCGTAGGCCGCGGTCAGCCGCCGCGAGATATTGAGCGCCTTGCCGTAGAAGCGTGGGCCGAAATTATTGTTGATGTAGGTACCGAGCATCATGAACAGCTTGGTGGTCTCGGACAGCGAATCGGCCTGGCGGCGCCAGCCGCGATGGAAATCCATCAGCGAGGTCGAATAGAGATCGCCGCGGCTGAGCCCGTAGCCATCGCCGAACATCATGGTCTGCGTCAGACCTTCGGTGCCGATGGGCGTCCAGATTGCGCCCCCCAGGAGATGCATCGGGATCGACACCGTCTCCACGCTGGCGCCAAGATCCTTGAAGCGTTTCGCCGCCTCGCGAACACTTTCATTCACCACGGCCTCTGCGCCCGGCTGCTCGAAGCCTTCCTTGACGATACCGATCTTCATGCCCTTGACGCCCTGGCCGAGCGCTTTGGTGTACTCCTCGACCTTCGGTGCCTTGATGCGCGGATCGTAGCCGTCGTCGCCGGCGAGCACTTCGAGCAGCAGCGCATTGTCGGCGACCGTCGCGGTCATCGGGCCGGTGTGATCGACATAGATCTCGATCGGCATGATCCCGGTGTAGGGCACGAGGCCCCAGGTCGGCTTCATGCCGTAGATGCCGCAGAACGAGGACGGCATGCGGATCGAGCCACCCTGATCGCCGCCGATCGCCATGTTGACCTCGCCGAGCGCAACCACGACGCCCGAGCCCGACGACGAGCCGCCGGCCGAGTAGCCCATCTTGTGCGGATTATGCACCGGGCCGTAGGAGCCGGTGTGGCTGCCGCCGGACAGGCAGAAGTGCTCGCAATGCGTTTTGCCGACGATCTCGGCGCCGGCATCCAGCATGCGCGTGACAATGGTGGCGTCGAAATCGGGCATATAGCCTTCCAGGGTCGACGAGCCATTGGTCATGGGCACGCCGGCCAGCATGATGTTGTCCTTCAAGGCCACCGTCTTGCCCTTGAGCTTGCCGCTGGCCGCACCCTTCACCGTCGATTTGCGATACCAGGCATTGCGAGGGTTCTCCTCTGCCGAGGGCCGGTAGCCCGGCGTGCGCGGGTATTTCACCTCGGGCACCTCGTCGGGCATCGCGGCGACGAGATTGTAGGCCTCGATCGAGCCCTGCATCAGACCGCGGAACGAGGCGACGTCGTCGTCGGTCAGTGAAAGGCCGCACTGCTCGGCGACGCTGCGAAGCTGGGCTGGCGTGGGAAGGACAACTGTCACGGCGCTCTCCTGAAGTTTCTTGAAACGAAGATGGGCGTGGCCGCCCCGGCGCGACGCACCATCGGCCCCGCGGAAACATTCAAAACGGAAATATTTTCCTTTTCAAGTATTATTTTGCGCTCAGGCGCCCTGCGAATTGTCGCGCGCCGGTCAGATCGGCTTGATCAGCTTGAAATCGAGACCATCGGCCTCGGCGAGATGCATCGGCATCCGCGCGCGCCCGTCGCGAACGGTGACCGTTCCGCGCGCGCCGCTGTAGACGATGTTGCGGCCGGCTTTGAGCATCGGGCCCATCGCCAATGAGCCCGCCTTGTTGGCGACCGCTTCGAGAAAGCGCATGCCTTCGTAACCGGACTGACCGACCGAGCCGATCGGCGGCGCGTTCGGGCCGAACATCGCGCGATAGCGGCCCTGGAAGTCGTCATTGGCGCGCGCGCCGGTGCCGGTGAAATAGCCGGAGGCGCAGAACATGTTCTCGCTGTTGTCGGCGCCGATGCCGAGCAGCACGGTATCGTCCATGGCGCCGGCGAGCCGCAGCGTGGTGGCCCCCAGGCCGCATTCGCCGAAGGCACGGTTGAAGGCGCTGCTGTCGGTGCCGATCAGCGAGATCAGCACCACGTCCGGCCGCGCGGCGCGGATGCGCGCCAGATGCGGCTCGTGATTGTCCTCGCCGAGCGGGACGAACTCCTCGCCGACGACGTGGCCGCCGGTTTCCTTGATGTAGTTCTTCACCGCGCGGTGCGACTGCCAGGGCCAGACGTAATCGCTGCCGATCAGGTACCAGCGCTTCGCCTTCTTGACGTCAGCGAGCCAGTGGATCGACGGCCGGCTCTGCCAGCGCGGCGTCTCGCCGATCGCCATCACGCCCGGCGTGCGCTCGCCGCCTTCGTAGACCGGTGTGTAGATATAGGGGATGCGATGCCTTGTGGTGATATCGCGCAAGGCGACGCGGACCGCACTGGTGTGCAGGCCGACGATGAGATCGAGCTCGTCGAAGGCGATCGCCTGCTCGGCGCGGTTCAGCACCTCGTCCAGCGGACCGCCGGCATCGTAGACGGAAAACTCGATCTCGCGACCGAGGATGCCACCGCGCTTGTTGATCTCGGCAACGGCGAGCTGCGCGGAATT
The DNA here is from genome assembly GCF_028128895.1 of Bradyrhizobium sp. CCBAU 11434. Taxonomy (NCBI): domain Bacteria; kingdom Pseudomonadati; phylum Pseudomonadota; class Alphaproteobacteria; order Hyphomicrobiales; family Nitrobacteraceae; genus Bradyrhizobium; species Bradyrhizobium sp. CCBAU 11434. Next base: position 585,567 of record NZ_LBJX01000102.1, on the reverse strand, counting down.
GGTCGCGCAGGGACCCCAGACGCCCGGGGATCCCGTGCAGCAGATGAAGCCGCCGACACGCAGCCTGTTGGTGCCGCGCCGCTTGAAGAGGGCGTGATCGCGCGGCGACAGCGCGCCATCAGCCGCCGATGACGACAGATTCCTGAACAGCAAAGACGGCGGCAACGCCGGACCGCCGTGAGCCGGGAAGTTTACCGTCGCGCGCACGCCAACTCCTGTCTGGCACCAGACCTGAAAGCACATTGAGCAGGCGGCCGCGGCTTCCGCCCTTTTGTTGGGCAATGATCCTATTTTGAAAATATTGAATATTCAACAATTGAAGTGCATATAGATGCAGCATTGATTGCAAGACATTCACTCATTTGGGTCAAGACGAAGTCTTAGCCGTGGCAAAATCGAACGCTCCCATCACCGAACACCTCGCCTACCTGCTCGCGCAAGCCAACCGGGAGATCAACCGGCAGCTGGAACTGCGCCTCAGCAAGGAGGGAGTTCCCGTCGAGCAGTGGCGCATCCTGAAAGTGCTGTCGGACGGCGACGGCCACTCGATGGGCGAGCTTGCCGACGCGGTGCTGCTCAACCATCCGACGCTGACCAAGATGATCGACCGCATGGTCTCCGACACGCTGGTCTATCGCCTGCAGGACCCCAACGACCGCCGCAAGGTGCTGATGTTCATCTCCGACCGCGGCAAGGTGCTGTGCAAGAAGCTCAACTCGCTCGCGGTGGACCAGGAGGAGCACATCCTGGAGAGCTACGGCGACAAATCGACGAGCGAGTTGAAGCGGCTGCTGGAGAACTTGATCGATAGCTCGAATTGAGTTGCTTCGTCGTCCTGGACAAGCGAAGCGCAGATCCGCGCGCACTCGATAGATTCCGCGGTATGGATCCCGCCCCCCCGTGCGCAATTGCGCACTAGGCCGGGACGCCAGTGAATATGACGCGAGACCGCGCGCGTCACCCGCAACTAAATTCCCAAGTACTTGTGCTGCAGGTCCGGCTCGGCCATCAGCTCGTCCGACGTCCCGGACCAGACCGTCTTGCCGCGTTCGATGATGTAATGGCGGTCGCATATGCGGGCGAGATGGTCGACGTTCTTGTCGACGACCAGGATCGACTGGCCCCGGCTCTTCAGCATCGACAGGCAATTCCAGATCTCGTCACGGATCAATGGCGCAAGACCCTCGGTCGCTTCGTCCAGGATCAGGAGCTTTGGGTTGGTCATCAGCGCACGGCCGATGGCCAGCATCTGCTGCTCACCGCCGGAAAGCTGGTTGCCCATGTTGGCGGCGCGCTCGGCGAGCCGCGGGAACAGCACATAGATCGCGGCGAGCGTCCAGGGATTGGCGCTGCCAAAGCGATCGGCCGCGGCCGCGACAAGATTTTCGCGGACGGTGAGGTTGGGGAAGATCTGGCGTCCTTCGGGGACCAGCCCGACGCCAAGCTTCGCGATCCGATAGGACGGCTGCGTCCGCACGTCAGTGCCCGCAAAGCGGATCGCGCCCGATCGTGCCGGCGTCAGGCCCATGATGGAACGGATCGTTGTGGTCTTGCCCATGCCGTTGCGGCCCATCAGCGATACCATCTCGCCCGGCTTGATCGACAGCGACAGGCCGAACAGCACCTGGCTGAGGCCGTAGCAAGTCTCGATGCCTTCGACGTCGAGCAGCGTGTCAGCCATGATGCGTCACCACATGCTGGTCGCCGAGATAGGCGCGCTTGACGTCTTCATTGGCACGGATCACGTCGGGATCGCCGGAGGCGATGACGCGGCCATAGACCAGCACCGAGATGCGGTCCGCGAGCGCGAACACCGCGGGCATGTCGTGCTCGACCAGCACGATCGAGACCTCTTTGCGCAGCTCCTGGAGCAGTTTGACCATGCCCTGAGATTCGGTGACGCCGAGACCGGCCATGGGCTCGTCGAGCAACAGCAATTTCGGTTTGCTCGCGAGCGCGACGGCAAGCTCGATCTGGCGCCGCTCGCCATGACTCAGCTTCGACACCTGGACGTCGGCGCGGTGGGCAAGGCCGACGCGGTCGAGCGCGGCGTGCGCGGCGTCGCGCAAGCCCTTCTCCTTGCGGGCATTGGCGAAGAAGCGGAACGAGGTGCCGGCGTGCGCCTGCGCCGCCAGCGCGACATTGTCGGCAGCGGTGAAGTCGAGCAGGAGCGAAGTGATCTGGAACGAGCGTGCGAGGCCCAGCGCGCAGCGGCGATAGGCCGGCAAGTAAGTGATATCGCGCCCCCCAAGCGAGACGCTGCCGGAATGCGGCGCGAGATGCCCAGTGAGCTGGCTGATCAGCGTGGTCTTGCCGGCGCCGTTCGGGCCGATGATGGCGTGCAGCTCGCCCGCCGCGACATCGAGCGAGACGTGGTCGGTCGCGACGATACCGCCGAAGCGGCGCACCAGCTTTTCGACGCGGAGCAGCGGTTCAGCCACGGCCGATCCTCCCGAGCAGGCCCATGATGCCGCCGCGGCCGAACAGCACGATCAACAGCAGCAGCGGGCCCATGATCAGCGCCCAATATTCAGTGATCTGCGACAGGAACTCTTCCAGCAGCAGATAGACCACCGCACCCATGACAGGGCCGAACAGCGTGCCCATGCCCCCCAGAATCACCATCACCATGAGGTCGCCGGAACGGGTCCAGTACATCACGGCAGGACTGACGAAATCTGTGTTGTTGGCGAGCAGCGCGCCGGCGAGACCGCACATCGTGCCTGAGATGACGAAGCAGACGAGCTGATAGCGTTTTGCCGGGAAGCCAATCGCCTGCATGCGCTGCTCGTTGGAGCGCAGGCCCTGCACGACGAGGCCGAAGCGCGAATTGACGATGCGCCAGATCAGGAAGATCACGCCGAACAGGCAGGCGAGACAGAGATAATAGAACTGCGTGCGGTTCGACAGGTTGATCAGACCGGAGAAATCGCTGCGCTTGTAAACGGTGAGGCCGTCATCGCCGCCATAGCGCGCGAGGCCCGAGGCGACGTAATAGGCCATCTGCGCGAAAGCCAGCGTGATCATGATGAAATAGACGCCGCGGGTACGCAAAGACAGCGCGCCGATCACCAGCGCGTAGATCGCGGACGCCGCAAGCGCGACCGGGAATTGGGCGAAGCCGCTTCCCACGCCTTCCTGCGCGAGCATGCCGACCGCATAGCCGCCGATGCCGAGATAGGCGGCGTGACCGAAGCTCATCATGCCGCCAAAACCCATGATCAGGTTTAGGCTCGCGGCCGCAAGCGCCAGGATGACGATGCGCGTGAACAGCGTCAGGATGAAGATGTTGCCGGACAGGGAGGAATAGAGCGGCAGCAGCACGAGGCCCGCCAGCATCAGGGCCGTGACGGCCTTGCTCACGCTCAAACCCTTCATCGACGGTTGGCCGGAAACAGCCCCTCCGGCCGCACCACCAGCACGATCGCCATCAGGAGATAGATCAGCATGGATGACAGCGCAGGCGCGGCGGTGGAGGCAGCGGCGCCGCTCAGCACCTGCCGCAGCAGATTGGGCAGGAAGGCACGGCCGAGCGTATCGATCATGCCGACGAAGATCGCGGCCAGGAATGCGCCGCGGATCGAACCGATGCCGCCGATCACGATGATGACGAAGGCGAGGATCAGGATGTTCTCGCCCATGCCGATCTGCACGGTGAGGATCGGCGCCTGCATCAGGCCTGCGAGGCCGGCGAGTGCGGCGCCCAGGCCGAACACCAGCGTGTAGAGCAGCTTGATGTTGATGCCGAGCGCACCGATCATCTCGCGGTTGGAGGCGCCGGCGCGGATCAGCATGCCGATGCGGGTGCGCATCACGCCGAGATAGAGCAGCAGCGCCACCAGCAGCGCGACGATGATGATGGCGAGGCGGTAGGCCGGATAGTGAATGCCGGGCAGGATCGGCACCGGCACCGTGAGCCAGGCCGGCAGCGGCAGCGCAAGGCCCGCCGGTCCCCAGATCAAGCGCACGGCTTCGTTGAAGAACAGGATGAGGCCGAAGGTCGCGAGCACATGGTCGAGATGGTCGCGCCCGTAGAGATGTCGCAGCGCGCTCATTTCCAGTACGATGCCGAGCACCAGCGTCGCACCGAGCGCCAGCAGCGCGCCGAGCAGGAAGCTGCCGGTCCACGCCGCGAAGGTCGCAGCGAAATAGGCGCCCATCATGTAGAGCGAGCCGTGCGCGAGGTTGACGAGATCCATGATCCCGAACACCAGCGTCAGGCCGGCGGCAAGCAGAAACAGCAGCAGGCCGAACTGCAATCCGTTCAGGAACTGTTCGACGACGAGCAGCATCAAGACTCTTTCAGGCGCACGCGGACGCGCGCCGATGTTCGAACACAGTCGCCATCAGTGAAAGAGCTCCCCCTGCCTCTACAAGGCAGAAAAATGGGTAATGGCAGTATCGTTCCGAGGCAAGAGCGATTCCGCACCAGACATGCACTTTGTTGCATGCCGGTGCATGCGACCTTCCATCGGTCCAGCAACGCCGCGCAGGATAGGACAGCCTGCCGCACCCAAACGATAGCCCTCCCCCCGTTTCCGGGGAGAGGGCGTGAGAGGTCGGAACGAGGGGTGGCGTCTAGTGCGACGTGACCTGGCGGGAGAAATCGTCCGGCACGTTGAGCTCGCTATTGGCCGTCGAGGCCTCCAGCGCCGCCATCCGAAACAGGTAGGCCAGCGTCGCCAACCCCGAATCTTCGGCCATCTGCGCCAGCTCGAGCGCCATGTCGGACATGTAGCCGAGATTCTCGTCCTTGGTTTGCGCCATGATTTGGCTATCTCGCATCATATTCGACATCTCAGGCGCTCTTTCGTTGCGCGGCAGTGCGGCCGCAATTGTTGGCATGGGCGATGCAATCGAGACGCGGTCCGTCCTGATGGACGATCGAGGCCATGCCGATGCGATCATGCAGGGCATCGACCGTCTCCTGGCGAATGTCGATGGTCGCCGCCATGGTCCAGGCATTCTCCACCAGCGCGGGCAGGCCGAGCGGCGTCACGACGAAGCCGGCCTCGTGGAAACGCGGCAGCCACCAGGTCTCCATGATCGCGCTGACGCGCGCGATTCCCTGATCGAGACAGAACTCCTGCACCGCCGCCATCAGTTGCAGGTTGAGCGCGCCATCGCGGCGATCGCGAACGACGAAATAGCGCGACCACTCCCAGACCAGCGGATCCTCGGGCCAGCCGCGCACGGCGGCCAGATGCGGAAACACCTCGCTCATCATCGAGGGCTTGGTGGTCGGATAAAGCCGGTGACCGCCGACGACGCGGCGCTCCTCCAATGCGAGCAGATAAACGGTGTCCTCGTTGTCATAGGAATCGATCTCGCGACCGTCGGGCCTGCGAAGTGTCTCCCAGTGCCGTTCCTCGACGAATATATCGTGGCGCAGCCGGAAATGCTGCTCGAGTACGTCTTCATATAGGTGGCGATTGACGGCGGAAATTGCGTGAATCATGAAAACCCCCATCCAGCCTCAATGGGGGTAGCCTCCGCGAAAAGGCGCGGAGTCGATATTGGGAAATTTCCCAGTACGTTGCTTACGGATTGATAATCTTGTGGCGAATCGCGAGTGCAACCGCATGCGTGCGGTTGACAGCTCCGAGCTTGCGCGCAGCGGTTGCAAGATGTTCCTCGGCGGTGCGCTGCGTGATGTTGAGGATCTCACCGATCTCCCACGCGGACTTGCCCTGCGACGCCCAGGCGATCACCTCGCGCTCACGCGGGGTCAGGCGCGCCGAGCGACTCGGTGCAGGATCGAGCAGACGGCGGATGTGGTCGAAGCCGTACATCGCCATCAGATGCAGAGCCGGCTTGCTGCGCGGATTGAGATCGAGATGGACGCCGCCGAGCGACACCGCGGCCTCGTAGCCGGTGAGCCCGTGGATGGGCACGATGAAGCCGCGTGACATCCGGAAATCGGTGGCGCGATTCATCACCTCTGCCGCATTCGGCTCGATCTCGGCATCATACGGCGCTTCCGACCACTCGAATGGGTTGAGCGATTGCCGGCACAGGCGCACCACAGGATCGACGCGATCGTAATTGTTTTGCGTGTAGAGACTGAACCAGCCCGCCGGCCAGCGCTTGGCGAGCACCATCTGCGCGAACCGCTGATCAGGATTCGGCAATCCGGTCACGATTATGGTCTCGAAGCCGAAGCGACCGAACGCCGTTTCGAGCGCGTCCATGGCATCCGGGACCCTGTCATAGGCTCCCAGCCCTTCGATGAAGTCCAGCGCCTCGCGGCCATAGTCAACGGCGGTCATCGATGCGTTCCCTGACGCTCGCGCATCCGTATAACACGTCTTGGGGGACTGCCTCAATTCACTCGCGCCCGTAATTCCCCGGGGTGGCATCGGCATCGAAGATTTAATCTACTTGTGGAGGAAGTGACCTCCAGTTACACCTCAGGCGTCTAGAGCGGGAAAGCCACGATGGAAGACGAGAACATCGCCCTCAACAGCGTGCTCGGCCTGGAACTGAACCGCGTGTTTTTCGCCGTCCGCGATACGGCGAACAAGCAGAAGATCATCGAGTTCGCCCGCGACGTGCTGCGGAGCGAACGCGCGGAACGTCCCGGCAGCGTGTCGCCGGAGGGACCGGCAAGCTAGGACGCAGCTGCAGCAAACGACGCCGACGCAACGGATCGCGCGACGACGCCCTTCGATTTGAGCGCGCTGATTTCAGGACATTCCGGCAGCGAAACTGATCCGCTCGTATCGTCATGAATGAGCTCCCCCCTCCCGGGAGGACAAAGCCGGCGCGTCGCCATCCACATCGCCAGGTATTTGACGCTGGATGACCTTGCATCGCTCGTGAGATGATCGCCGCCGCGATCGTCTTTCGGATACCAAGATCATGATGACACTGCGCCAGGTTGAAGTGATCCGTGCCGTGATGGTGACGGGCACCATTGGTGGCGCGGCCAAGCTGCTGAACGTATCGGCACCGGGGATCAGCCGGCTGGTCAAATATACCGAGCGCTCGCTCGGCATCCGCTTCTTCCAGCGCCAGAACGGCCGCTACTTCCCAACCCCGGAAGCCGAGAACATCTTCGAGCAGATCAACGGCGTCTACAAGAAGGTCGACGACCTCTCCGAGATCATCTCCAAGATCGGCCGCGGCGGCTTGTCAGAACTGCGTATCGGCTCGGTGCCGAGCATCTCGCAGGTGATGGTGCCGCGCGCCATCGAGCGTGTCCGGCGCCGCTATCCGGATCTCGGCATCGACATCAACATCCTCAAGATCGAGGAAGCCATCGACTATCTGCTGCTCGGCCGCGGCGAATGCGTGGCGATGAGCTACCGATTAGAGCATTCCGGTCTCGACTTCCTGCCGCTCGCCTCGGGCGAGCTCTATTGCATCGTGCCGCCCGGCCACGAGCTCGCCGGCCGCAAGCAGGTCTCGGCGGCCGAGATGACGCGCTATCCGCTGATCGGCATCGATCCCAACGATCCCTACGGCCGGATCATGGCCGAGATGTTTGCGCGCCATAAGCTCGACTACAACATCACCATCCGCGCGCGCTTCGGTACCACGGTCTGCGCGCTGGTGAAGGCAGGGCTCGGCATCGCCATCATCGATCAGTTCACGGTGGCTCATGGCGGCTATCCCGGCATCGAGCTGATCAAGATCGCCGAGCCGACGCGGTTCGACACCTATATCGCGGTGAAGCGCGGCGCGCCGCTGTCGCTCCATGTCGAATATTTCATCGAATCCCTGCGTGCCGAGATGCGCGCGGTCGAGCCGTCCCGCGGCAACGGCAAGGCCGTGCCCGGGCGGACGCGGAAGAAATAACATTATGTTAGGTTTGCGGGACGAAAGGGTAATTGTGTTAGGCAGAGGAATGGCTATCGTCCCTCTTGGAATTGCGCGGATTTCCCCGCTAATGGCCTAACATCAACGCGCGCCCCAAGGACCATCGAGGGACGATCAAGAGACGATAGTGGATCATGTCTAGCCGCGGCCCCGCTGCCTCCAAAAAACTCCTGACCGGCCTGATCGGCGCGCCGATCGCTCATTCCGCCTCCCCTGCCATGCATGAGCGCGCCGCCGAGGCGCTGGGCCTGCGGGGCCACTACCAGCTCATCGAGGTCGCCGGCGCGGACGCGACCGGGTTGAGAATGATGCTCGAGGGCGTGCGCCGGCTCGGCTTTGCCGGCGTCAACGTCACCTTCCCCTACAAGGAAGCCGTGGTGCCGCTGCTTGATGAGCTGGCATCGACGGCAGCGACCATGGCCGCGGTCAACACCGTCGTGGTCAGGAATAACAGACTGATCGGCCACAACACCGACACCACAGGCTTTGCGCGCGCGGTCAAGCCGCTGCTGGCGCCTGCCGGAAATGCAGTGGCCGTGATCGGCACTGGCGGTGTCGGCAAGGCCATCGCCTTCGCACTGGCGAGCCTGAAGGTGACTGACCTGCGCATCTTCGACAGCGAGCCGGCGCGTGCCGAGAAGCTTGCCGCGCTGCTGGCCAACCACGGCGGCGCACGGGTCGCCCGAAGCGTCGAGGACGCGCTTCATGGCGCAACCGGCCTCGTCAACGGCACGCCGGTCGGCATGCTGCCGAACCGGGACACGCCGGTCCCCCCGGCGCTGCTGCGCGAAAACCTGTGGGTCGCCGACGCCGTTTACTCGCCGCTGATCACGCCGCTGCTTGCCGCTGCGCGAGAGAAGGGCGCGCGGATCATGACCGGGCGGGAGCTTGCGATCTACCAGGCCGCCGACGCCTTCGAATTGTTCACGGGCCTTGCCCCATCGACTGAAGTCATGGGAGAGGCTTTTGACGCCGTGATGGCAGCGCGCAGCGCCGCCTATCAGGCAGCTTGAGGCGAAGCGGCCGGACACAAGGCCGCTTGCAAAATTGAAACGGGAGGAGAGGACGATGAAATCAACGCTACTGGTGGGCGCACTGCTCACTGCCATCACGACCACGGGCGCCTTCGCACAGACGATCAAGCTCGCCGACGTCGCCGAGCTGTCGGGCGGCGGCGCAACCGTCGGCACCAACTGGAAAAACGGCATCGACCTCGCGATCGAGGAGATCAATGCCAAGGGCGGCATTCTCGGCCGCAAGCTTGAGGTCACCCACGCCGACTCGCAATCGAACCCGGGCGTGGCGCGCGCGCAGGTGCAGAAGGCGCTCGACGCCGAGCCTTATGTGTTGCTCGGCCCCGGCTATTCCGGCTCGGTGAAGGTCACCGCGCCGCTCGCCGCCGAAGCCGGCATCACCCAGATCATGGGCGGCGAAGCCGCCGAGTTGACGCAGGCCGGCAACAAATTCCTGTTCCGCACCTCGTTCGGCCAGCAATCCTCGATGCCGAAGGTCGCAAAGTACATCCACGACGACATGAAGGCGAAGTCGGTCGCGGTGGTCTGGGTCAACAACGACTTCGGCCGTGGCGGACGCGACGTCGTCATCAAGGAGCTGGAGCGTCTCGGCTCCAAGGTCGTCGCCGATCTCTCCACTGAAGCGGGCCAGGCCGATTTCGCCGCCGACGTCGGCAAGATCAAGGCCGCCAATCCCGATGCCGTGTTCGTCTACCTCAATGAAGAGGAGAGCGCGCGCATCCTGAAGGAGCTGAAGCGCCAGGGCGTCACTGCGCCGCTGATGGGCGAGACCACGCTGATCGGCCAGAAGGTGATCGAGCTCGCCGGCGATGCCGCCAACGGCGCGCGCGGCCATGTCGGCCTCACCACGGATGCGCCGGTCGAGCTGATCAAGGGTTTCCGCGACCGCTTCTCGAAGAAGTACAATTACGTCCCTGATCATAACGGCCTGAAGGGCTACCTCGCCGTCTACATGGTGAAGGCCACCACCGAGAAGATGGGCAAGGTCGACCCCAAGGCGTTCGCCGACACGCTGCACGGCCTGACGATCAAGGCCTCTGAGGAGCCCGGCATTCTGATGGACGTCACCTTCGACCAGAATGGCGACATCGATCGGCAAAGCTTCCTGGTCGAGGTGGTCGACGGCAAGCAGGTAGTGAAGCAGGTATTGCCGAAGCTGAAGTGAGGCGTTCTTCGCCTCTCCCCGCGCCTGTCTCGCCGGAGCTTTAGCGAAGGCGGATGCGGGGAGAGGGAGAAGATAAGGCGGCGAGAGGGGAAAATGTCCAATCTGTTCGATCTCCTGGTCGCGGGCCTCGCCACTGGCGCGATCTACGCGCTGGTCGCGGTCGGCTTCACGCTGCTGTGGCAGACCTCGCAAACCATCAATTTTGCGCAAGGCGAGTTCGTGATGCTGCCGGCGTTTTTGATGCTAGCGGCGATGCATGTCGGCGCGCCGTTCTGGCTCGCGATCATCCTCGGCATTCTCTTGTCGATGATCCTGCTTGGTCTCGCCTTCAAGATGCTGCTGGTCGACCCGATGATGCGCCACGGCGTGCTGCCGCTGGCGATCGCGACCATGGCGCTGGCCATCGGCATCAAGGAAGCCGTGAAGCAATTCTTCAGCGCCGAGGCCTCGCCGTTTCCGTCGATCGTGCCGACCGGCGACATCTCCGTCCTCGGCCACGCCGTCTCGCTGCAAAGCATCGGCGTGCTGGTCGTCGCGATCCTGGCTGTATTCGGCCTGACCACGCTGCTCAACCGCACCTCGCTCGGTCACCAGATGCAGGCGGCGGCGCAGAACCCCACGGTCGCGCGCATCATCGGCGTGCCTGTCGAGCGCATGATCTTGCTGACGTTCCTGATCAACGCCTTCCTGGTCGCGCTGGCGTCGCTGCTGATCACGCCGATCTATCTCGCCAAGTTCTCCTCCGGTGAAGTGCTGGGCCAGGCCGCCTTCATCGCCGCGATCGTCGGCGGCTTCAACCAGGTCCGCGGCGCGATCGCCGGCGGCCTGTTGATCGGCGTGCTCGACAATCTCGCGGCCGCCTATGTCTCGACCCAGTATCGAGCCGCCGTGCCGATGATCTTCCTCATCGCCGTGATCCTGTTCCGGCCGCAGGGCCTGCTCGGCCGCGCTGAGGAGCGCACGGTATGAGCGGCTATGCCAAACCCCTGAAGATCGCGCTCGGCCTCGCCGTCATCGCCGGCCTGATCGTCATCCCCATGAACTTCAACCGCTACGGTCTGTTCATCCTGAGCCAATGGGCGGTGATGACCATCGCCGCGATGGGGCTCAATCTCACGCTCGGCTATGCCGGCCAGGTGTCGCTGGCGCAGGGCGCCTTCGTCGGCATCGGCGCCTATGCCGCCGCGATCATGACGACCCACGGTTGGCCGCTGCCGGCGGCAATTGCAGTCGCGATCGCCTTGAGCTTCGCAGTCGGCTGGGTGCTCGGCTATCCCGCGCTACGCGTGCAACACCATTACCTCGCGTTCGTGACGCTCGCCTTCTCCACCCTCGCCTTCCTTGTGTTCCGCAACGAGAGCTGGCTGACCGGCGGTATCTACGGCATCTCCGGCATCCCGCGGCCGCACTTTTTCGGCATTGCGACCAACAAACCGCTGCCGTTCTACTATATCTGTCTCGGCTCGCTTGCGATCGTCTCGCTGGCGGTGTGGTGGCTGATCCGCTCGCCCTGGGGACGCGCCTTCATGGCACTGCGCGAAAATCCCCTGCGCGCGCAATCACTCGGCATCGATACCCGCCGCTACACGCTGATGGCGTTCGCGATCGGCTCGGCGCTCGGCGGCGTCGCCGGCGCGCTCTATGCGCCGTTGACGCAATATATCGATCCCGTTCCCTTCAACCTGTCGCTCTCGCTCGATCTCTTGATGATGGTGATCGTCGGCGGCGCCGGCTTCTATTTCGGCCCGCTCCTTGGCGCGATGATCGCGGTGCTGCTGCCGGAATGGCTGCGCTTCACCGAAGGCTATTATCTGATGCTCTACGCGATCGCGGTGATGGGGCTGCTGATCTGGTCGCCGACAGGCATCCTGGGAATCCTCGACCGCCATATGGCCGCACGGCGCACCAAGGCGGCCTCCGCACTGCGCGCCGTCGCCAAATCCCGCCTGGAGACGGCGCAATGAGTGCGGTGCTCGAGGTCACCAATATCAAGAAGAGCTTCGGCGGCATCACCGCGGTCGACGACGTCTCCTTCGACGTGCGCGAGGGCGAGATCCTCGGCCTGATCGGCCCGAACGGCTGCGGCAAGTCGACCTTGTTCAACTGCATCCTCGGCCAGCTCACGCCATCAGGCGGTGAGGTCAGGCTCGACGGCAAGGTCGTCACGGGCTTGCGCCCTTCCGAGCTGAACAAACTCGGCGTCAGTCGCACCTTCCAGCTTCTGCAGGTGTTTCCAAAGCTTTCGGTTCGCGAGAATCTGATCCTCGCGGGTCAGGAGCATCAGGGCAACATGGCCTCGCGCCTGGTCGGCCGCTCCGATGCCGGATTGACCGACGCCGCCAACCAGATGATCGGATTCTTCAAGCTCGATCATCTCGCGGCTGAACCCGCCGGCGGCCTCTCCTACGGCCAGCAAAAGCTGCTCGATGCCGCCATGGCCTTTATGGGCGGCCCACGCCTGGTGCTGCTCGACGAGCCTGCCGGCGGCGTCAATCCGACCATGCTGTCCGACCTGAAGGAACGGCTGGTCGCGATCAACCGCGAGAAGAATGCCACCTTCGTCGTGATCGAGCACAACATGGAATTCGTGATGTCGCTGTGCTCGCGCGTGATGGTGATGGCGGAAGGCAAGGTGCTGGCGATGGGACGGCCCGACGAGGTTCGGAAGAACCCGGCCGTGATCGAAGCCTATCTCGGACATTAGGGAGCGCGAGCCATGAGCGACCCGATCCTCTCGGTTCACAATCTCGTCGGCGGCTACGGCAAGATGACGATTCTGAACGGCACCACCTTCTCGGTGCCGTCCGCGACGATCACCACGATCATTGGCCCCAACGGCGCCGGCAAGTCCACCGTGTTCAAGGCGATCTTCGGTCTCTTGAAGCTCCGCGAGGGCAAGATCAGCTTTGCCGGCCGCGACGTCACAAACTTGAGCCAGCGCGCGCTGCTCAATGCCGGCATCTGCTACGTGCCGCAGGGCCGCAACATCTTTCCCGAGCTTTCGGTACGTCACAACATCGAGCTCGGCGGGGTCGCGGCGAAGGGCATCGACCTGCCGACACGAATCGAGGCCGCGCTCGACCTGTTTCCGGCGCTGCGGCGCAAATCGACCCAGCAGGCCTCGACCTTGTCCGGCGGCGAGCAGAAACAGCTCGAAATCGCCCGCTCGCTGCTGCTCGAGCCGAAGCTGGTGCTGATCGACGAGCCCTCGATCGGGCTGTCGCCGCTGATGGTGCAGCAGACCTTCGACATCCTCAAATCCTTGCGTGACCGCGGCGTCACCATCCTGATGATCGAGCAGAACGCGCGCTCGGCGCTGGAGATTTCTGACATCGGCATCGTGCTCGAGCTCGGCCAGACTCGTATCGTCGACAAAGCGGAGCGCATTCTGAACGATCCCCGCATCGGCCAGCTCTTCCTCGGCGGCGCCATGGAGGAGAGCGCGGCATGAGCGCGAAAATGCGCATCGCGGTGGCCGGCGCCGGCCTGATCGGCCGCCGCCATGTCGAACTGATCGACGCTTCGCCGGATTGCGTGCTGGCCGGCATCGCTGACCCCTCCCCCAACGCGAAAGAGTTTGCGCGAGCACGCAAGACGCCCTGGCACGCAGATCATCGCGCTTTGCTTGCGGACGAGAAGCCAGACGGTTTGATTATCGCCTCCCCGAGCACACTGCATTTCCAGATGGCGCTCGATTGCGCTGAGGCCCGCGTACCCGCGCTGATCGAGAAGCCGGTGACTGATACCGTCGCAGCCGCGCGGCGCCTGTGCGCCGCGGTCATGCGGACCGGCGTGCCGATGCTGGTCGGCCATCATCGCCGGCACAATCCGATCATCAAGGCCGCGCGCGAGGCAGTGACATCAGGCAAGCTCGGCCAGCTCACGGCCGTGGTCGGGCTGTGGTTGCTGAAGAAACCCGACGATTATTTTGATGTCGCGTGGCGGCGCGAGCACGGCGGCGGCCCGCTGCTGATCAACCTCATCCACGACATCGACAATCTCCGCTTTATCTGCGGCGAGATCGCCGAGGTGCAGGCACTGACCTCGAACAAGGCTCGCGGCTTTGCCGTCGAAGATACCGCCGCATTGCTGCTACGCTTCGAATGCGGTGCGCTCGGAACAGTAGCCGTGTCGGACGCAACGCCGGCACCGTGGAGCTGGGAGCTCACCTCCGGCGAGAACCCCGCGTATCCCAAGCAAGACCAGCCCTGTTACATCTTCTCCGGCACCGTGGGCTCGTTGTCCGTGCCGAACATGGAACTCTGGTCCTACGCGCAACAGTCTGGCTGGTACGCGCCGCTGGCGCGCGAGAGCATCGCGCCGGCGGCTGTCCATCCGCTGGCCGAGCAGCTCCGGCATTTCTGCGCGGTGATCGCGGGGCGCGAACAGCCGCTGATCTCGGCGGAGGATGCGATGGGGACGCTCGCGGTCGTCGAGGCCGTCAGCGAGGCCGCGCGCACGGGCCAGAAAATATCGCCGGGCCACATCATGGAGCAGGCAGCATGAACAAGCGCTCGATCGCAACGGTCTCCCTCTCTGGCGCCCTCGACGAAAAGCTGCGTGCCATCGCATCCGCAGGCTTCGAGACGGTGGAGATTTTTGAGAACGACCTGCTGTCGTTCGGTTCAAAGCCGCGCGAGATCGCAAAGCTCTGCAAGGACCTCAATCTCGAGATCTGCGCGTTCCAGCCGTTCCGTGATTTCGAGGGCATGCCGGAGCCGCAGCGCGCGCGCAATTTTGCCCGCGCCGAGCGCAAGTTCGATCTGATGCAGGAGCTCGGCACTGATCTCTTGCTGATCTGCTCCAACGTGTCCCCTCACTCGCTCGGCGGCATCGACCGCGCGGCCGACGATTTTCGCGAGCTCGGCGACCGCGCTGCCAAGCGGGGCCTGCGCGTCGGCTATGAGGCGCTGGCCTGGGGCCGGCACGTCAACGACTATCGCGACGCCTGGGAGATCGTGCGGCGCGCCGATCATCCCGCGATCGGCGTCATCCTCGACTCTTTTCACGCGCTGGCGCCGGGGTTCCCGGTTCGCGCCATGGCCTCGATCCCCGGCGACAAGATCTTCCTGGTGCAGCTCGCCGACGCGCCCAAGCTCGAGCTCGACATCCTATCGTGGAGCCGGCACTTCCGCTCCTTCCCCGGCCAGGGCGATCTGCCGGTCGGCGAGTTCATGCAGGCGATCGCGGCGACCGGTTATTCCGGGCCATGGTCGCTGGAGATCTTCAACGACCAGTTCCGCGCCGGCTCCGCGGCGCAGACGGCGGTCGACGGCCTGCGCTCGCTGATCCTGTTGCAGGACCACCTCGCCCCGGACTGGCCAAAGCTCGTCGGCGAGCCCCTGGCCCCTAAGCCCAAGAGCAGCGGCACCGGTTTCATCGAATTCGCCGTCAACGAGGCCAAGGCCGGCGAGCTCGCGCAATTGTTCTCGCAGCTCGGCTTCCGCAAGACCGGCAAGCACCGCAGCAAGGCGGTGGAGCGCTGGTCGCAAGGCAAGGTCGAGCTCGTGATCAACTCGGAGACCGGCGGCTTTGCGCATTCGCACTATGTCACCCATGGTCCCGGCGTCTGCGCCATCGCGCTCGACATCGACAATGCCGGCCTTGCCATGCAGCGGGCCGAGACGCTGAAGGCGCGCACCTTCTATCAACCGGTGGGGCCGGGCGAGCTGGAGATCCCCGCGATCCACGGCGTCGGCGGCAGCCTTCTGTACTTCCTCGACCAGGCCGGCAAGAACTGGGACACGGATTTCGAGCCCGTCGCGAGCAACGCAAGCGCGGATGCGTTGATCGCGGTCGATCACATCGCGCAGTCGATGCCTTATGACGAGATGCTGTCGTGGCTGCTGTTCTACACCGGCATCCTCGACCTGAAGCGGCTGCCGCAGATGGAGATCGCCGACCCCAGAGGCCTCGTGCAGAGCCAGGCTCTCATCAATGGCGACCAGAGCCTGCGTTTCGTCGTCAACGGCTCCTCGGCCAATCGCACACTGCCGGCCCGCTTCATCTCGGAGTTTTTCGGCTCGGGCGTGCAGCATGTCGCCTTTGCGTGCGAGGACATCTTTGCGACCGTCGCCGCGATGCGCGCCCGCGGCGCCGGCTTCCTCGATATCCCTGACAATTACTACGACGACATCGAAGCTAAATACGACCTCGCGCCCGATGTCATGGCCAAGCTCCGCGCCAACCACATCCTCTACGACCGCGAGGGCGACGGCGAATTCTTCCAGGTCTACACCCACATTTTCGACGAGCGCTTCTTCTTCGAGATCGTCGAGCGGCGGAGCTATCAGGGATTTGGCGCGCCCAATGCCGGCATCAGGCTCGCCGCGCAAGCGCGCGAGATGCGGCCCGCGAGCATGCCGCGGGTGTGATGACCCTCTCCCCTCGCGGGCTCCTCTCCCCGCACGCGGGGAGAGGGGGAAACTAGGCCCTTACTTCATCGGGCACTTGTCGTGGAAGCGGTCCTGATCGTTGGTGACGATGGTGGCGACGGTCTTCAGCGAGAGCTCGCCGCCGGCGCCCTTCACCACGTCCTGCAGATAGAAGTTCTGGATCGGGATGTGGTTGTTGCCGTATTTGAACGCGCCGCGCAGCGACTTGAAGTTGGCCTTCTCCATCTCGGCCTTCATCGCGTCCTTCTTGGTCGTGTCGCCGCCGACGGCGACCACCGCGCTGTTGATGAGCTGCGCCGCGTCATAGGCCTGCGCGCCGTAATAGCTCGGCCGGGCGCTCGGATATTTTGCGCGGTAGTCGGCCACGAACTTCTTGTTCTGCTCGTTCGGCAGATCGTTCACCCACTCCTGCGCGCCGGGCACCCCGAACGCATTCTCCTTCTGCAACGGCAACGTCGTCTCGTCGACGGTGAAGGCGGTGTAGAGCGGCATGGTGCTCTTCATGCCGGCCTGGACATATTGATTGAGGAACTGCGCGCCGGCCGCACCGGGATAGAACACGAAGATCGATTCAGCGCCGGAGGCGCGGGCTTTCGCCAGCTCGGCGGAGAAGTCGAGCTGGCTCGGCCAGACCGTGTATTCCTCGCCCTTGACCTCGCCCTTGAAGGTGCTCTTCAGGCCCGCGAGCATATCCTTTCCCGCGGCGTAGTTCGGGCCGATCAGGAATACGCTCTTGACGGCGTTCGCGTTCATGTAAAGGCCCATGGCGGCCGGCGTCTGGTCGTTCTGCCAGGAGGTCGAGAACACGTAAGGGCTACACAGCTCGCCCGCGAGCTGCGACGGGCCGGCATTGGCGGAGATCAGGAAGGTCTGCGAGTCCACCGCGGTCTTGAGCGAGGCGAGCAGCACGTTCGACCAGATGTAGCCGGCCAGGAAATCGACCTTGTCGGACTGCACCAGCTTCTCGGTCTTCTGCTTGCCGACATCAGGCTTCTGGCCATCGTCCTCGTAGATCACCTCGACCGGCTTGCCGCCCATCTTGCGTCCGAGATGGTCGAGCGCGAGCTCGAACGAGTTGCGCATGTCGTTGCCGATCACGGCGGTCGGACCGCTGAAGGTCGAGACGAAACCGATCTTGATGGTGTCGCCGGCGAATGCCGGATTTGCCAGCACCAGCGCCGCTGCGCCCGCCAGCCAGTATGCCGTCCTCATAACTCACTCCCCTCCCTATTATTGGCCCCCGGAAACGGGGTGATCGCCGCCCCGGGTCTGCCTCTATTGAACGCAAAATCTGTCGCGCCGCCAATGGCTCAGCGGCTCGTCCTGCACCATATTTCGCCCTAAACGGAGATGGCAAGAAATATAATTCTACTCACTTCGGCCGAGGCCGGCCAAGGCCGGTCCGGAGCCTCCGGCGCTTTTTCGCAGGAATATCGATACGCCAAGCCTATTCCATCATTGAGGACGGCTATTGGACCACGGCACCCAATCCGCACTTAAATAAGTGAGTAAAGCAGCGAGATCAGAGGGTGCATCATGGCCGCAAATCCCCATCGTGTCGTCATCGTCGGCGCCGGCTTCGGCGGGCTGGAGACGACTTACCGGCTTGCCGGCGCGCCGGTGGAGATCACGCTGATCGACCGCCGCAACCACCATCTGTTTCAACCGCTGCTTTACCAGGTCGCGACCGCCTCGCTTGCGACCAGCGAGATCGCCTGGCCGATCCGTCATCTCATGCGCGACCGCCGCGAGGTGACGACGCTGTTTGCTACAGTGAGCGGCGTCGATGCCGACAGGCGATGCGTGCAGATCGACGATGGCAGCGAGGTGCCTTACGACACGCTGGTGCTCGCCACCGGCGCGCGCCACGCCTATTTCGGCCATGACGAGTGGGAGACATGGGCGCCGGGACTGAAGACGCTGGAAGACGCGACCACACTGCGCCGTCACATCCTGGTGGCGTTCGAGCGCGCCGAGCGGGAGACTGATCCCGCGAAGCGCGCGGCGCGATTGACCTTCGTGATCGTCGGCGCCGGCCCGACCGGCGTCGAGCTCGCCGGCACCATCGCCGAGATGGCACATCACACACTGCCCGCAGATTTCCGCAACATCGATACCCACAAGGCGCGCGTCGTGCTGATCGAGGCGGGCCCGCGCGTGCTGGCGGGCTTTCCCGACGATCTCTCGGCTTACGCGCAGGCCTCGCTGGAAAAGATCGGCGTCGAGGTCGTGCTCGGGCAGGCCGTGACCGAGATCAACCGTGATGGCGTGGTCTTCGGCGGCAAGCTGCTCGAGGCCAAGACACGAATCTGGGCCGCCGGCGTACGCGCTTCGCCCGCGGCCGAATGGCTGGGCGCACCGAGCGATCGCGCCGGACGCGTGCAAATCGCCGACGATCTCACCATTCCCGGCCATCCCGAAATCTTCGCGATCGGCGACACCGTCAACATCAACGCCTGGAACGGCAAGCCCGTGCCCGGCATCGCACCTGCGGCGAAGCAGCAGGGCAAACATGTCGCCGCAACCATCAAGGCGCGACTGCAGGGCGCGCCGACCACCCCGTTCCGCTACAAGCACGCCGGCAGCCTCGCGCAGATCGGCAAGCGGCTCGCGGTGATCGATTTCGGCAAGGTCAAACTGCGCGGTACCATCGCATGGTGGATCTGGGGCATCGCCCACATCTACTTCCTGATCGGCCTCCGCCACCGCCTCAGCGTCGCGCTGAGCTGGCTGTGGATCTACGCGCGAGACCAGCGCGCGGCGCGGCTGATCACGCAGGGCAGCAGCAAGGTGGTGGGCTAAACGTCAAGTCCCTCGACCAAAAAATATATTGCCTGCGATCATCGACCGCCCAGCTTGAACCCGACGATGGCCGCTATTTAATCCGCGGCGCATTGGATCCCTGTTGGAGTCGGCCATGTCCGTCGTCGATTTTTTCGCGCCTCTTTCGTTCCTGTTGATCGCCGGCTTCGCGGCGCTGATCCTTCTGCTGATGAGCATTCGCGTCGCCAATCAATACGAACGCAGCGTCGTATTCCGGCTCGGCAGGTTCAACCGCACCGCCGGGCCAGGCCTCTATCTGGTGTGGCCCGTGATCGAATGGCAGGACAAGCTCGACCTGCGCACCATTACCGCCAACGTCGAACAGCAGGAAGGCATCACGCGCGACAACGTTCCGATCAAGGTTGACGCTGTGGTCTGGTATCGCATCGTCGATCCCGAGCGCGCCGTGATCGAGGTGAAGGCCGTTTCCAACGCCGTCGTACAGGTCTCGCTGACGACCCTGCGCGCCGTACTCGGACAGCACACGCTGGACGAGATCCTCAAGGCACAAGATACCATCGCCGACGTCATGCAAAGGGCGATCGACGCCACCACCGAACCTTGGGGGGTCAAGGTCGAGCTGGTGCAGATGAAGAGCGTGGGGATTCCGCCAAGCATGCAGCGCGCCTTGGCTCAGGAGGCCGAAGCCCTGCGCGAGAAGCGCGCACGCCTGATCAAGGCCGAGGCCGAACTCGACGCCGCCGAGCAGCTGCGCCAGGCCGCCGAAGTGATCATGCAGAACCCCGCCGGCCTCGAACTCCGCCGCATGCAGATGATCACCGAAGTCGGCGCCGAGCAGAACACCATGACGCTGGTGATGATGCCGAGCGAATTCGTCTCGATGGCACGAGGGATTTCGGATGCAGCCAAAGTGATGGCCGCGAAGGGGTGAGGAGAGATTGCATCTTCGATGCAATCTGACCTTTCCCCCGCATCCGCCGAGCCTCCCTTATTTTGAACCTCGAGGTTGCCGACACCCGACGAGCTACGGCGTCTTGCAGACGAAATTCGCCGCGTCCTCGCTGTCGCCCTGCCCGGAATACGCGGCGTAGCTCGGATAGGGGCACAGCGGCCGCGTGCGGCCTGGACTCCAGGACGCAGGGACTTCCTTGTTAGCGGGGTTGGCGGACGCAATGACGCGCTCGGGTGCCTTGCCCTTTTCCACCCAGTCGGTCAACGCGGTCAGTGCATCGAACTTGTCGAGGGTGACGCCGCCACCGCAATGCGTTTCGCCGGGAATCGTGAACAGGCGCGCGACGCTGTCGGCATGCCCCTGCAGGTTCTTGTTCAGCCGGTCGTACCAGCGGATGGTGTCGTTCACAGAGAATACCGGATCGGCCTGGCCATGATAGATCAGCATCTTGCCGCCGGACTTCTGGAGCGATGCGAGCTTTGGATCATCGATGTCGGGCGGCGTCATGAAGTCCATGGCCGATTCCGTGAAGGTGGCGTCCTTGGCGAAAATCCTGGGCGCGTCCTTGTCGAAATCATAGGCCTTCAGTGCCTCGACCAGCTTCTCGTTGCTGCCCTCGACCACGACCGGGGGTGTCGAGAAGATGTAGTTCAGTGACGCTGCGCCCATGGTGGCGATGATCGGGTAATTGTTCCAGGGCGCGATGGGGCTCTCGACCTTCCAGGTGCGCCAGTTGCCGGTGCCGATGCCGCCATCGAGGGGCCAGTCGGAATAGAGAGGCTCACCTTTGGAATTCTTCGGTCCGGCGAGGCTCATCTTCAGGGCGTCGACCTTGGCTTCGGACAAGCAAGCGCTGTTCTGCCCCGGCGCACAGGCCAGACTCTTGAAATCGAACGCCTTCTGACAGGCAGCGAGATTGGCCGTCAGCCCATCCTTGACGCCGTCAAGCGTATCGCAGGCCTCCGTAATGCGCGAGGAAACGAGCTGGGCGTCCTCCTTGGTGATGGACTTGCGCAGATCGGGATCAGCTTTCAGGAAGGCCTGCACGTCCCAGGCGTGCTGGATCGCAGCGCGCGGCAGATCGAACCCAGGATTGCCGACGAGGAAGCCGTCGTAATTTTCCGGCATGCGCGACGCCGCGACCATGGTGTGACGCCCGCCGTTCGAGCATCCCGCCATATAGGAGCGATCCGGCTTGCGTCCGTAGTGAAGGGCAATGATTTGCTTTGCGACCGGCGACAGCGTCATGTCGGCGGCATAACCATAGTCGCGCCGCGCCTGCGGATCGAGGCCGAACGCCGCGCCGGCAGTCAGGCCCAGCGACTTGTTCGCGGGGTCCGAGCCGGAATGACCACTGTCCGACGACAGCACGGCAAAACCGCGCGCCAGTGGCACTGTGCCACCGGAGGCTAAGCCCTCGGGCAGGCTGCCAAGAGCGGGCACGACCACGCCGTCATTGCCGCCATTGACCTGATGCAGGAAGCGGCCGTTCCACTCGGCCGGCAATCGCAATTCGAACCCGATGGCATACTGCTTCCCGTCGACTCCCGTGCGCCGGTTGGCAAGCCCCGTCAAAATACAATGCTTGGGGAGACCGTTAGCGGCGTCCTGCGTTTTGGACCCGGTTATCTCGATGCTGGAGATGCCGAGCGACGCGGTGGTGACCGGCGAGCAGGCCTCGCCGTCGGCGCGAGCCAAGGCGGTCGATCCCAGAAGCGCGGCCAGCGCGGCGGTCGATATCAAGCCAGTCCTCATGCGGACCTCCCTATTTAGTTATATATTATAATCATTACTTCCATTTCTTATTTTGGCAAGTGCCGCCGCACCGCGACATGTGCCGGCGATTTGAAGCATCATCCGCATAGGGGGGGACGCCAAGCCGCAGCACGCGGCCAATCGGTATTCGGCTCCGTTAGTCTAGCCGCAACCGATCCACTCGGCCGACGCATCGTCGTTCAACCGCGCCAAAGCGTCGGCGCGCCGCGTAAGCACGGCACGTTGATTTATGTAGCCCTTGTCGGTGATTTCGCCGCCATCGACCGACGGCGGCTCGGCGAGCAGCAGCGCACGGGTGGCGTGACCGGAGGAATGGGCGCCCTGCTGCTTCAGCTTTGCCAGGCCTTGCGCGATGGCCGTCCTGACCTTCTCGTGCGCCAGCACATCACCCACGCCCGCCGCCTCCGGCAAACCGGCCTGAGCGCGACAGGCAACGATATTGGGGAACACCAGGAACCGTACTTCGTCGCCGCCATGGCCGCTGACCACGATGTCCTGCGCAAGCGGCGCCAGGGCGGCGATACCAGCGACGCGCAACGTGCCGACGCTGACCCAGGTGCCCGAGTTGAGCTTGAAATCCTCAGCGACACGGCCATCAAAGAACAAGCCACGTTCGGGCCGTTTCGCATCCGCGAGCTTCACGGCGTCGCCGATGAGATAAAATCCCTCTTCGTCAAACGCTTGCTTCGTCAGCTCCGGCGCTTTCCAATAGCCAGGCGTGACGTTGGGGCCACGCACCCGCACCTCCAGCTTGTCGCCGGAGGTCACGAGCTTCAATTCGGTGCCGGGAATCGGCACGCCGATATTGCCGGAACGCTCCGCGAGGAAATGACAGTCGGTCGCCAGCGGCGACGTTTCCGTCGAGCCCCACGCCGAGACCATCGGTAGTGCGCGGCCACCGGTCTCGACGGAGAGTTGCTCGAGCGCGTCCCAGAGATTCTGCGGCAAGGCCGCACCGGCATAGAAGGCGAACTTCACCTCGCCAAAGAAACGCCGGCGCAGTTCCTCGTCGCCACGCAGCGCCGCGATCAGCATATCGAAGCCGCGCGGCACGTTGAAATAGACCGTCGGCATCACGCTTTTCAAATTGGCCAGCGATGTTGAAAAGAGGCCGGGCGCGGGCTTGCCACCGTCGATATAGAGCGAGCCGCCATTGCGCAGCACGAGATTGAAATTGTGGTTGGCGCCGAACGTGTGGCTCCAGGGCAGCCAGTCGAGGATGACAAGATCATCGCCTTGTTCGAGAAAGGTCCAGGTTTGTGCCTTCGCCTGTTGGCTCGAGGTCAGCATGCGCTGGGTGTTGATGACGGCCTTCGGCGTGCCTGTTGAGCCCGAGGTGAACAGGAATTTTGCGATCGTATCGGGCGTCACGGCGGCAAAGGCCTTTGCAACGTCGGGAGACTCGGACGTTGCCGCGATGGCACGGAAGGCAAGCGCATCGGCGTCGTCAGTGACGCCACTGATGATCTGCGCTGTGTGCAGCGGCTTGATCGCTGCGAGCGCCGCGGCAAACGGCTTTGTGGCGGAAACATAGATCGCGCCGGGCTCAAGCAGCGCGATCATGCTTTTCAGCTTGTCGAAATCCCTCGACATCAGCGAATAGGCCGGCGAGATCGCGGCCGAGGGCACGCCGACATGCTGGGCGGCAAGCGCGAGCAGCGCGTGATCGATGCTGTTGTCGGACAGAATGACGACGGGACGCCGCGCGCTGAGCCCCTGCTCCAAAATCCACGACGCTGCCGCGCGTACCCGCCGCAAGGCGCCCGCATAGGTCATGGTGGCCCACGGCGTATCGGCGCTGTCTCGCTCGGCGAGGAAGATTTTGTCTGGTGTCTCCCGCGCAAAATGCTCCAGCCAGTCGCCGACACAGCGCGCACCATCGCGCAAGGGCTCTGGCGAGCGCAGCACGATGCTGCCGTCGGCGCGATGCTCGGCGACGGTCTTAGGCGTTGCGAACAGGCTAGAAGCGTCACCGCGAACGGCCGACATCATGGTTTCCTCCTCACCCGTGTCAGAGGATCGGTCGCAGCCTCGTTCCGGGCCGCTTTTGATCATAATGTTGGGCAAGACGATTGTTGTCGTCAACAACAATCTTCCGCTCGTGGCCTCCAGCCGCTATGGTCGCGCGGCAGGAGATCCCACGTGACAGCCAGCGCAGTCCAGACGTCCCCTCGCAAACGCACCGGCAACGGCGCGGCGCGGCGGATCGACGCGGACGAGATCGGCCTCGATGCGCTGATCGGCCACGCCGGCTACGCGGTGCGGCGCTTCCAGATCTGGATCTTTCAGGACTTCATCAAGACGCTTGGCGAGGTCGATATCCGGCCGACGCAATATTCGGTGCTGACTGTGATCGGCGCCAATCCGGGGCTCTCGCAGATGGCGGTGGCAAAACGCCTCGGCATCGAGCGCGCCAGGCTGGTGCATCTGCTCGATAGCCTTGAAGAGCGGAAGCTGGTGAAGCGGATCAAATCGAAATCGGACCGGCGTTCGCACGCGCTGCACCTGACCGCGCAGGGCGAGACAGCGCTGGCAAAATTCAAGCGCCTCGCCGCCGAGCACGAACGGCATGTCGAGGAGAAGATCGGCAAGGCTAACCGGGAGCGGCTGCTTCAGATCCTTGCCGGCTTCACCTGACACGACTGCCCACGATTTGGGCAGATGCCCGTTCCGGGGCTTTGGGGCCGCGACCCCACCGATCGGCAAAACATCCCACAACCTACTGATCTCGCGATAGTATCCGAAGCGTCAGGTCTGCCCGGATTCTGTACACAATGGCACATCGCTTGCTTCATTCCGGGTGAAGACATGTTGCCGGAGTTTTGACGCCATGGGGGCTGAACTGGGGGCTGAGCAGCCTGAAACGATCGCCGCGATTGTGGCCGCACATCGCGCGGGCACGCTCACGCCGGCGCAGACGGTCGCCCGGACCTATCAGCGCATCCGCGACCACAACGATCCCGCCATCTTCATCAGCCTGCGCGACGAAAAGGACGCGCTTGCCGAAACCGAAAAGCTTGCGGCGCGCGCCGATGCCGCCAGCTTGCCGCTCTATGGCATTCCCGTCGCGGTGAAGGACAACATCGACGCCTTGGGCTTTCCGACCACGGCCGCCTGCCCGGCTTTCTCTTACACGCCGACGCACGACTCGACCGCGGTGGAGCGGCTGCGTGCGGCCGGTGCCATCATCATCGGCAAGACCAATCTCGATCAGTTCGCCACCGGCCTCGTCGGCGTGCGTTCGCCCTATGGCATGCCGAAGAATTCGATCCGCGAGGATCTAATCCCCGGCGGCTCGAGCTCGGGCTCGGCGACGGCCGTCGGCGCAGGGCTCGTGCCGCTGTCGCTCGGCACCGACACGGCCGGCAGCGGCCGCGTGCCGGCGATGCTCAACAACATTGTCGGGCTGAAGCCGAGCCTCGGCATGATCTCGACCGCGGGCCTGGTGCCAGCCTGCCGCACGCTCGACTGCATCTCGGTGTTCGCACTGACGGTGGATGATGCGGCGCTCGCGCTCTCGGTGATGGCCGGCCCCGACCAGGCCGATCCGTTCTCGCGCGACCGGCCATTTGAGCCAATCACCGCCTTCCCGACCAAGCTGCGCCTCGGCGTGCCGCGCAACGGGCAGCTGATCTTCTTTGGCGACAAGAAATCGGAAGCCGCTTACGCCGATGCGCTGAAGCGCTGGACCGCACTTGGGGCAACGCTGGTTGAATTCGACCTCGAGCCGTTCTACGAGACCGCCCGGTTGCTCTATGAGGGCCCGTGGGTCGCAGAGCGCTATCTCGTGATCAAGAATCTGCTGGCATCCGCGCCCGATTCGATTCATCCGGTGACGCGCGAGATCACCGCGGCCGGCGCGCGGCTGACGGCAGCCGAGACCTTCTCGGCGCTTTATCGTCTCCAGGGACTGCGCAAGATCGCCGAGCGCACGTTTGCCAACATCGACGCGCTGGTGCTACCGACGGCGCCGACGGCCTATACGACCGCGCAGGTGCTGGCCAATCCGATCGAGCTCAACAGCCGGCTCGGCACCTACACCAATTTCGTCAACCTGCTCGACCTCTGCGGCCTCGCTGTGCCGGCATCGATGCGCGCGGACGGCATTCCGTTCGGCATCACGCTGCTGGCGCCGGCAGGACGCGATGGGATGCTCGCGAGCATCGGCCGCGTCTTCCATGCAGATACGAAACTGACCGTTGGCGCGAAGGGCGTGGCGCAGGCACCGCTTGCGGCCCTTCCCACGAACAGTAGCGACGAGATTCCGATTGCCGTCGTCGGCGCACACCTCTCCGGCATGGCGCTGAACGGGGAATTGAAGGCACTGAATGCGAAGCTGATCGAGGTGACCAAGACCGCACCGGACTACAAGCTCTATGCGCTTCCGACCGCACCGCCGAAGCCCGGCATGTTGCGCGTCGAGGCGGGCAAGGGCGCGTCGATTGAGCTCGAAATCTGGACGTTGTCGTCGTCTGCGTTCGGCAAGTTCGTGAATGCGATTCCTGCGCCGATGGCGATCGGGACGATCAGGCTAACGGATGGTCGTAGCGTGAAAGGGTTTCTCGTCGAGCCGGAGGTGCTGGGCGAGGCGCGCGATATCACGGCGTATGGCGGCTGGCGAAAGTTCATGGCGGAAGCCGCCAAGACGTAGGCGGCGCCCTACACCGACACCGCGTAAATCTCATACTCCCCGCGCACCAGTTCGATATGGGCGCGCATCGCGGCGGCGGCGCCCTGCTTGTCACCGCGCATGATGGCGACGACGACGCGGTCGTGCTCGGCTTGTGACTTGGCGAGACGGCCGAGATTGCGGAACTGGGCGCGACGGAACGGCTGCACGCGCACGCGCGTCGCCAGCGTGATCTCGGCGATGTAGCCGTTCTGCGATCCCGCATAGATCGCGTTGTGGAAGCGCTCATTGACCTCGTGGAAGCGATCGGGATTGCCGGCGTAGCTGAGAACGCGCAGCTCTTCGTGAATGGCCTCCAAACCGTGACGCTCGGCGGCCGACATGCGCTCGGCCGCAAGGCCGGCACACAATGCCTCAAGCTCCGCCATCGCCTCGAACATGCTCTTGAGCCGCTCGATCGACGGCTGCGCGACCACGGCACCACGATGGGGCCGCGCCTCGACCAGGCCGCTCGTGACCAATTGACGCAGCGCTTCGCGCACCGGCGTCCGCGAGACGCTGAAGCGCCGCGCGATGTCAGTCTCGTCCAGTGGCGCGCCAGGGGCCAGAGTTCCCCGCACGATCTCGTCGGCGAGTTGGAGACGCAGCTCCTCCGCGCGCGTGACCTTCTGCACCGACGGCGAGGCACGGTCGACGCGCGGCACCATCGGTTCGGCCGGCAGTGTCCCTGGCGGAAAATCGTCAAGCGTCATACGGTCAGGTCTCTTTCGACTCGTCGATGATGCTGACATGGGCAGCGACGACGCGCCAGCCCTCCGGGAAGCGAATCCAGGTCTGCATCTGGCGGCCGACCTTGCCGGGAGCCGTGTCGCGATAGAACAAGGTGGAAGCAACCGCCGTGTCGCGACCATAGCTGGAGATGACGGTCTTCGCCCTGCGGCGGTTGAGACCGACCGGCGAGCGGCCGGCGCGGAAGCCTGCGATCGCCTCGTAGCCGTAGAGGTTCTCGCCGATGCCGTAGCGCAGTGTACGGGGATCGTTGCGGAACAGCTCGCCGAGCACGGCGACGTCGTTGCTGACGAGGGCCTGCTCATAGCGCTCGAATGCGGCTTTGACTTCCGCGATCACGTCGGGGAGATCGATCTCCATCTCAAAAACCTCTTAAAGTCCCCTTGGGGCTGGCGCGGCGGCCACGCCCATCTTTTCCAATGCGTACGCGACGCGCAGCGCGATGTCCTCGCGCCAAGGTGCGCAGATGATCTGCACGCCGATCGGCAGCGGCTCAAGCGGCACCGGCACGGCAACCACCGGCAAGCCGATGAAGGAGATCGGCTGGGTGTGGATGCCGATATTGGCTCGCACCGGCAGCTCGACGCCGTCGAGATTGAAATTGATCTGGCCGAGCTTTGGCGCCGTGCAGGGCGTCGCCGGTGCGAGCAGCACATCGACCGACTTGAAGATCTCGGCGAACTGCGCGCGATACCAGCGGCGGAATTTTTGCGCGCGGTCGACCAGCGCCGCCGGCACCATCGCGCCGGCGATCAGCCGGTCACGCACGGCCGGATCGAAATCGTTCGGGCGCTTGCGCAAGCGATCGAGATGCAGCGAGGCACCTTCGGTGGTGGTGATGACGTAAGCTGCCGCGCGAGCGCGCGAGGCTTCGGGCACGTCCACGACGTCGGTCGCGCCCAGCGCCTTGGCAACGCGGCTGACGGCTTCGACGGCTTCCGGAAAGACGTTCTTCTGGAAGTGACCGCCGGCGATCGCGATGCGCAGATCCGACACCGGATTGGCGATCAGCGGCAGGGTCGGCTCCAGCCCGCGCGTCGTGCAAGCGCCATCGTCAGCATCCGAGCCCTGCATCGCGTCATAGGCGAGCGCGAGATCGGTGACCGAGCGTGCGAACGGGCCGAGATGATCGAGGCTCGCGACGAACGGGAACGAGCGCGCTCGCGACAGCCGGCCATAGGTCGGCTTCAGGCCAAAGATGCCGCAGAAGGACGACGGCACGCGGATCGAGCCGTTGGTGTCGGAGCCCAAAGCAATGGGCACCAGCGCGCCGCCAACGGCGCTACCGGAACCACCGGAGGAGCCGCCGCTCATCCGCGTGGTGTCATGCGGGTTGCGCGAGGGACCGTCGTGGATGTTCTCGCCGGTGAAGTCATAGGCGTATTCGCCCATGTTGAGCGCGCCGACGAGGACGGCGCCGGCGGCCTCCATGCGCTCGATCAGGGTGGCGTCACGCTTTGCGGGTGCGAGGTCACGATTGATCTTCGAGCCGGCACGGGTCGGAAGCCCGGCAACGTCAAAAAGGTTCTTCACAGCAAAAGGCACGCCGGCGAGCGGGCCGACGGCCTTGCCAGCGGCGATATCGGCATCGATGGCGCGTGCCTTGGCGCGGGCGCGATCGGCGGTGACGTCGGTGAAGGCGTTGAGGATGGTGTCGCGCTGCTTGATGCGCGCAAGCGCCGCTTCGGTGGCGTCGAGGGCCGACATCTTCCGGCTCGTAACCGCGCCCGCGATTTCCGAGGCCGTCATTTCTGGCTTGGAGGTCATGGCAGCATCAGGCGGTGAAGATTGGCGCCGGCTCGGTCTCGTCCGGCAGCGCGAATTCGTCGACCAGGCGGCCAAGCCGCAGCGACACCTCGAGATTGGCGCGCACCGCAGGCCGCCAGGCCTCCTCGACCGGCAGCGCCAGCGCTTTCGATACGGCGTCGATATAGTCGTCCAGCGGCTCGGCCATCACTCTCTCAAGCTCAGTGCACTCTTAGTGGACCTGCAACGGCGGGTGCGGGATCGCCGTCAGCAGCTCCTTGGTGTAGTCGTCCTGCGGGTCGCTCAAGACCTTCTCGGAAGCTCCTTCCTCGACGATCCGCCCCGTCCGCATCACAATGACACGATCGCACAACAAGCGCACTACATTCAAATCATGCGACACGAACAGATAGCTCATACCTAGCCGCGCCTTGAGGTCCTGAAGCAGGTTCAGGACGACCGCCTGCACCGAGACGTCGAGCGCCGCGGTCGGCTCGTCCAGGATCACCAGCTTGGGATGCAGCGCGATGGCGCGGGCGATGCCGACGCGGGCCTTCTGGCCGCCGGAAAGCTGGTGCGGGAAACGATCCAGCAGATTATGCGGCAGGCCGACCATGGTGGCCAGTTCCTCGCAGCGGGTGCGGAGCGCGTCGCGTCCCCTAATATCGCCGAGCTGCATGATCGGATCGGCGATGGCGCGCACCGCGGTGAAGCGCGGGTTGAGGCTGTCGGTCGGATCCTGGAACACCATCTGGATGCGGCTTCGTTGCGGCAGCCGGGCAAAGGCGGCAGGCTGAATGCCGCCGATGTCCTCGCCGTCGAACTGGATCAGGCCGGAGGTCTGGTCGAGCAGGCGCATCACCATCATCGACGTGGTCGATTTGCCGCAGCCGGATTCGCCGACCAGGCCCACGCTCTCGCCATGGCCGATCGAGAAGCTGATGCCGTCGACGGCGCGGAACACGTCCGGCTCGACGGGCGGCTTGCGGCCGAACAATTTGCCAAGCGTGGCCGTGGCGCCCTGGCGGGGATATTCCTTGACCAGCTTTTCGATGAGCAGAAGGGGCTGCTTCTCCGCACTTGCAGTCGGCGCCGGAGCGGCCTCCGCGGGCGCCGCGGCTAAGGCGCCCTCCTCCTCCGGCAGCAGATCGCGCAAGCTTACGCCGAGCCGCGGCGTCGCGCGCATCAGCTTCCTGGTGTAGGGGTGCTGGGGGTTCGCGAAGATATCGGCGGCCTTGGCGGTCTCGACCACGCGGCCCTTTTCCATCACCACGACACGGTCGCAATAGGCGGCGGCGAGACCGAGGTCGTGGGTGATCAGGATGGTCGACATCGCGCGGCGCTTGGTCAGCTCGACGATGAGATCCATCACCGCCTTTTGCGTGGTGACGTCGAGGCCGGTGGTCGGTTCGTCCGCGATCAGCAGCTGCGGATTGCAGGCGAGCGCAAGCGCGATGACGACGCGCTGGCACATGCCGCCTGAGAGCTCGAACGGATAGGCATGATAGCGCTCGCGCGGGCGGACAATCTTGACCTGCTCCAGCGCCTCGATCGCCTTCTCGCCATGATCGGCAACCTGGGCCTGCTGAACATGGGTGCGCAGCACGTCCTCGATCTGGTCACCCACCTTGCGGATCGGGTTCAGCGCGGCGCGCGGGTTCTGGAAGATCATCGAGACTTCGCGGCCGCGCAGGTCGCGCATCTGGTCTTCGCTCGCGGCCTTGACGTCGATGCCGGAGAACATCACCGAGCCCTCGGCGATCCGCCCCGCCCGGTCGAGGATGCGCATCACCGCATAGGAAGTCACGGACTTGCCGGAGCCGGACTCGCCGACGATGGCGAGCGTCTCGCCCTTGGCGACGGAGATGTTGACGTGCTGCACGGCCTTGACGATGCCGCGGCGGGTGGTGAATTCGACCGTGAGATCCTGGACGTCGAGCAGCGGCTGGGCGGTCACGAATGCCTCCCGTCGCTCAAGAGGTCGAAAGCAACCCCATGCACAGTAGAAGTGGCACCGGAATTATTGGAGAATTTCTTCCAGACCATCACGTCCTCCGCTGCGGGTCGACGATGTCGCGGAGGCCGTCGCCGAGCAGGTTGAAGCAGAACACGGCGATCATCAGCGCGAGGCCGGGGAATAGCGCGATCCACCACTCGCCCGAGACCATGAAGCCCGCCCCTTCGGCGACCATGATGCCCCATTCGGCCGTCGGCGGGCGAACGCCAAGCCCGATGAAGGAAAGACCCGCGGCATTCAGGATGGCGTAGCCCATGGTCAGCGACATCTGCACGATCATGATCGGCATGATGTTCGGCAGGATATGCACCAGCAGGATGCGGAATTCGCCGTTGCCTGATAGCCGCGCGGCCTGCACGAAGCCGGCGTTGCGGCGGACATTGGCTTCGGCGCGCGCGACACGAGCATAGAGCGGGAAGTTCACGATGGCCGTGGCCAGGATGATGTTCTGGACGGTGTTGCCGAGGGCGGCGACGATGCCCATCGCCAGCACGAACAGCGGAAAGGCCATGATGGTGTCGGCGATGCGGCCGACGATGCGGTCGGTCCAGCCGCCGAAATAACCGGCCGCGATGCCGGCGAGGCCGCCCATCAGGAACACCAGCACGACGGAAGCGACCGCGATGAACGTATCGAGCCGCGTCGCTACCACGACGCGGCTGAAGATGTCGCGACCGAGCTGATCGGTGCCGAACCAGTGCGCGGCCGACGGCGGCTTCAGCGCCGCGGCAGTGTCGGAGGCGAGCGGATCATGGGGCACGACATAAGGACCGAAGATCGCCGCGATCAGGATCAGGATCAGCAGAGCGAAAGCGAAGCCCGTGACCTTGTTCTCGCTCAGCACATAGCGTGTCTGTTCGAGGATCGCAGACAGCCCCGAGGTGCGTGCGGGGCCAACAGGCTCAACAGCAGGCGCAACAGAGCTCATGGTTCAGCCCTCCAACCGCACGCGCGGATCGATCACGCCGTAGAGGATGTCGATCACGAGATTGAGCAGCACGTACATCACCGCCATGGTGAGGACGAAACCCTGCACCGGCGCGAAGTCCGAGGAGATCAACGCTTCCACGGCGTAGGAGCCGATGCCGGGCCAGGCGAAGACTTTTTCGACCAGCACGTTGGCGCCCAGCAGGAACGAGAACACCATGCTGAGCGTGGTGATCACGGGCAGCATCGCATTCCGGAAAGCGTAGGTGACGATGACGGTCGTCGGCGACAGTCCGCTGGCGCGCGCGGTGCGGACGAACTCAGAGGCGAGCACCGCCAGCATCGAGGCGCGGGTCATGCGCGCGATCGGCGCCAGGGAGAAGATCGCAAGCGTCGTCGCCGGCAGGATGAGCTGGCTCAACGCCGAGCGGAACGCTTCGAAGTCACGCGCGATCAGCGTGTCGATCAGATAGAACCCGGTCACCGTCGGCGGCGCGCTGTAGAAGACGTCGAGCCGGCCGAGCGGCGCGGGCGACCAGCCGAGCTGGAAGTAGAAGAGATAGACCAGCATCAGGCCGGTGAAGAACACGGGTAGCGACACGCCCGCTGTCGTCGTGATGCGACAGAGATGGTCGATCCACGAGCCCGGCCGCGTTGCCGCCAGCACACCGAGCGGAATGGCGATGACGATGGAGACGATGAGGCCGAGCAGTGTGAGCTCGGCGGAGGCCGGCAGGCGATTGCGGATCTCGGTCGCGACCGGCTGTCCCGTGGTGAGCGAATTGCCGAAATCGCCATGGGCGAGATCGTTGGTGTAGCGGAAGAACTGCTCGATCAGCGGCTTGTCGAGGCCGAGCTTCTTGCGGATCTGCTCGA
The DNA here is from genome assembly GCF_028128895.1 of Bradyrhizobium sp. CCBAU 11434. Classification (NCBI taxonomy): domain Bacteria; kingdom Pseudomonadati; phylum Pseudomonadota; class Alphaproteobacteria; order Hyphomicrobiales; family Nitrobacteraceae; genus Bradyrhizobium; species Bradyrhizobium sp. CCBAU 11434. Next base: position 552,655 of record NZ_LBJX01000102.1, on the reverse strand, counting down.
CCGCTTCCTTGGTCGCGGCGGGACCGGCAAAATACGCAGCAGGATCACCGGGCAGCGCGCGCGTCAGCAGGAAGGTGACGATGACGACGCCGATCAGCGAGGGAATCGCGAACATCAGGCGCTTGCCGATCATGGTGAGCATGACGGCTCACCCCTTCGCCATCGCGCGGTAATCGAGCCTGCGGTGGAACCAGTACTGATAGCCCGAGATGTTCTTCTGCATCGCGACGTTGACGAAAGGCTGATACAGCGGGATGCGCGGGATGTCGGTGAAGGCAAGGTCGACGAAACCCTTCACATCGGCCTCGTAGGTTGCGGTGTCACCGGCCGCGGCGGCGGTGCGCGCGCCGTCGATGAGCTTGTCCATCTCCGCCGACTTGTAGCTCATGGTGTTGAAGACGGAATTGTTGCCGTGATAGCACCAGTAGAAGAAGTATTCGGGGTAATCGAGCCAGCCCGAGAACACGTTGGTGAAGAGCGGCATCTCCTTCTTGTTCAATTCGGTGCGCCAGTTGGCACCCGGCACTTTGTTGATGGTGGTCTTGATGCCGATTTGCGCGAGGCTCTCCTGCACCAGCACGCAGAGCGGCTCGTTGACGCCGGCAAAATTCAGGTCAAACGAGATCGTGGTCTCGAAGCCGCCGGCGACGCCCGCTTCCGCCATCAGCGCCTTCGCCTTCTCGATGTCGGTGTTGTATTTGTGCGGCTGCGGCCAGGCGACTTCGGTCGGCTTGTCCTTCGGCGCGCCGAACATGGGGTTGGCGAGCCCGAACATCACGGCGTCCATGATCTTCTGATAGGGCAGCGCGTAGGCGACGGCCTGGCGCACCTTCGGATTGTCGAAGGGCGGCTTGGTGACATTCATGCCGATATACTGGATGCCGTTGGAGAACGGCAGCGAGACGACGTTGAGCTTGCCGTTGGCCTTCATCTCCTGAAAATCCTTGTTCGGAAGCTCGTAGGAAATGTCGGCGTCACCGCGCTCCAGCAGCGCGCGGCGGTTGCCGGCCTGCGGCACCATGCGCCAGATCACGCGCTTGATCTTCGGCAACGGACCGCAGACCCAATCGTCGTTGCGCTCCATGACCACTTCGGTGCCGGCGGTCCACTTCGTCACCTTGTAGGCGCCGGAGCCCGCGGTCTGCTGCTTCGTGAACTCGAGGCCCCAGGGGTCTTTCTCGCTGGCATTCTTCTTCACCAGTTCGGAGTTGACGATGCAGGGCACGATGACGGCGAGATCGGGAACGGTCAGCCTGTCCTTCTTCAGGAAGTCGACACGCACGGTGTAGTCGTCGATGACGACGAACTGCTCCGGCTTGGTGAGCGAGCCCGCGCTCATCTGGAAGGTCGGGAAGCCGCCGACGCTGACGGCTCGATCGAGCGACCACTTCACGTCCTTCGCCGTGACAGGCGCGCCATCGTGGAATTTGGCGTTCTTGCGCAGCTTGAAGGTGACCGACATGTCGTCGATCTTGAACTCCTCGGCGAGCTCGCCCTTGAACTTGTCGCGGTCGTAATAGGGCACGCCGCCGGGACCGCTCTTCATCTCGTGGCTGATCAGGCGGTCGTAGCAATTCCACGACACCTCATAGCCGGGCACGTTGGTGCCGACGCCATGGATGTCGAGATTGTTGGGACCGCCTTCCGAGACGATCAGCAGCGTCTCGGAGCGGGCATCGGCATAGGCCGAGGAGATGATTTGGGGCGCGGCCGGAAGCGCCGCGCCAGCGGCCAATCCGGAGACGGATTTGAGGAAATCGCGGCGCTTCATGGCGGGTGCTCCAACTCAGAAGTTTCTGGTCGGAACTGGGTTCGCAAGGTTCGTGCCAAGGTTATGGGGAAGCCAAATCAAGAATAAATATTTGATATTACTTGTGTATTATCGAATACGCGGACGAGGGATCGAAGCTCAAGCTCCAAGCATTGCATGCAAAGAGAAACATTTGCTTATTTAATAGGCAAAGTTTGAGGCCGGCACGCCCAATAGGCAACGCCTGTCATTCCGGGGTGATGCGCAGCATCGAGCCCGGAATCCATCGGGCCGCAGAACATGCCGAAGAATGGATTCCGGGCTCGCCGCTTCGCGGCGCCCCGGAATGACGGAGAGGGACGGAGCCAAATAATCACTCCGCCCAGATCAGCTCCTGCAATTCGACCAGATCGCTCACCTTGTCCTGCCAGCCCTCGATGCAGATGTGGCTGTTGAGGTCGCTGGCGTGGTGCAGCAGCATCAATGCCATCAGGCGGCGCTTCAGCGCGAAATCAGGCTTCGCGTAGCCAAAGCCTTCGAGCAGGCTGCGCACCCTGCCCGGCCGGCCCGCCGACATGAAGGCGCTGGGGCCGAGCAGATCGTAGTCGCGCCATCCCGCGCGCACGTCGCCGAAATCGAACAGGCCGGCGAGCGACCATTGATCGTCGCGGCTGGCGAGCAGAAAATTTTCCGGAATGTATTCGCCGATCAAGATCACCGGCGGCGCGTCCATCGGGATCAGCGTCGCCGCGTCGCGCAGGAGATCGTCGAGGCCAGCAAGAAATTTCGGCGCGAGGCCAAGACGCGTGTGCCTCATACGGCAGCCCTGCATCTGCGCGCGCATGAAAACATCCCAGCGCGGCTCGAGCCCTGCGAGCGGGCCGAGCGGCGCGCGCTGGACGGCGGCGATGGTCTCGCCGATCTGGCGCAGCACGCGCTCTTTCTGCGCTTCCGGCAAGGATGGCCAGACCTCCGATCCGAGCGTGCCAGATAGCCGCGTGATGATCAGATAGGGCCAGCCGTCGCGCTCCCCCTCAGCGACGATCTCGGGGATCGGCAAATGAAGCCGGCCCGCGAGCTGCATCAGCGAGCCGCGTTCGGAGACGAATTGCCCGCGCAGCAGCGGCGGGAAGATTTTCAGGATCAGGCGATCGCCGAGGCCAACCACAAGATTGGTGCCGGTCGAGAACACATGCGGCGCGCCGGCATCGATGCCGTGGCTGCGAGCGATATCGAGCGCGATCGGCAGCCATCGTGACCGGTCGGCACGCAAGGCACGATAGGCCGCAAGGTTCGTCGAAGCCGACGGCCCCCAAGCGCCGGCCGCATCCGGCGACAATGTCTCTTCCATCAGAGTCCCCGGCTCGGCCTGACCCTACTCCAGCACATCCTTGACGCTGCTCTTGATGGTCGAGGGGACCGCATGTTCGGGCACTTCGATCGTCTGGGAACCGCGGGTGATCCGGTAACTGAACGCGTCAGCCTGTCCTGGATGCGAGGCGGGAACTTTCTTTGGATCGGCAAAGAGCGACTCCACCGTCTTCTGATCGGCGGGCGACAGATCCGACAATGCCAATTCACCCCGGCTCTTGAGGTGAGGGCCGCCGAAGCCGGCGACCCCACCTACGCGCTCGATCTTCAAACGATCCACGCTCTCATCCTTTCGCGGCGTGCTGCAGCGATTACAGCCCCACCTTCGTCCACCCGGCGTTGACGGCGGCGGAGACGGCAGCCGTACTCGGATACATTGTGTGCGCCACCTGACGGGTCCGGGCGGCAAATGCCTTCATCGTCATGTTCGGCGTCGGGCCGAACCCCGTGAGCGAACGATACCACACTTGCCCGATCGGGCCCCAACTATTACCGCCCAGCGTCACGCAAGCCGTGCAGAAAGCCAGATTGGGCGGCCCGCTCGAATAGTGCGGATCCATGCCCGGCGTGATCTGGGAATACTTGGTCGGTTGCGGCGCCAGGCAGTGCTTGGCTGCGGGATCGGCCATGTCGCGCAGGCAGGTGAAACCTTTCTTCTTCGAACCCGGCCCCATGATGTCGCGCCCGATCAGCCAGTCCGCCTTCTTGACGTTCTGGTTGGCTTCCCACTGCCGGAACATCGAGCCGAAGCAATCCGAGATGCTCTCGTTCAGGCCGCCGGCATCGCCGCTATAGGCCAGCTGCAGACTATGCTGGGTCACACCATGGGTCAGCTCATGACCGATGACGTCGTTGCCTCTGGTGAAATCGACGAAGATGCTGCCGTCACCGTCGCCATAGAGCATTTGCGACCCGTTCCACATCGCGTTGTTGTAGCTCTGGCCGAAATGAACCGACGACATCATGGTCATGCCATGATCGTCGATCGAGTTCCGGTTGAAGACCTGCTCGTAGAACTTTGCCACCTTGCTGGTCTGGTTGAAGCTGCGCTTGACGGATCCGTCCGACGACGTCTTCGGCTTCGGAATCGGGGTGCCCGGCAGCGTCTGCGTGTGCTTGCAGTCGTAGACCGTGACTGATGGTGCCGCGGCAAGCGTGACCAACCCATCGGCACGCGTCGCAGCGACGCTGGTGAATCTCGCAGCCTGGTTGCGCAATTCGCGCAGTTCATGACTGATCTGGACCGTGTCGACCATCCGCTTGCGGACCGAAGCCGAGAGCTTCTTGTCCTGGGAGAGCTTGGTCAGAACATCATTCGGGATGATGAAGCATGAGCAGGGCATTGATAGCCTCCAATGCGATTTTCTGAAAAATGAAAGGGCGAAACAGCTACAAGTTTCATCGCCGCCGATCGGCGGCGACAAGCGTTGCCACCAGCTTGGGTGACAGGCCGTCTGCGATTATTGCAGGTGCATGGCGCGGTGTGTGTGAACTCGCGCACATATTTCAGGTTGTGTGGCGACGGATGGGACTTGGCCGGTGAACGGACCCACGCCCCGCGCGCAGGCCGACCGCTATCGCTCGGGGCTGGCGCGCTCGAACTGGCGCAGCAGCTTGTTGCCGCGTTCGACCGCGGCATCGAGCGCACCTTGCGCGCTTTTCTGGCCGGCAAATGCCCGCTCGAGCTCTTCCTCGATGGTGCCGCGGATCAGGTTGAAGGAGCCGAGCCTTATGCCCTTCGAATTCTCCGTCGGCGGATGCAGCGTGATCTCCTCGAACGAGATCGCCGAGCCCGGATTGCGCTCATAGAAGCCTTGCGCGCGCGTCAGCTCGAAGGCGGCGCGGGTCACAGGCAAATAGCCCGTGTTCTGGTGCCAGGCGGCTTGCACGCCGGGCTGCGACAGATAGGCGAAGAACCGCGCCACGCCCTTGTATTCCTGGCGCGGCCGGTCACGCAGCACCCACAGCGTGGCGCCCCCGATGATGGAATTCTGCGGTGCGCCCTTCACATCCGGCCAGTACGGCATCATACCGTAGCCGATCTCGAATTTCGAATTCGCCTTGATGTCGGCGCGCGTCGCCGACGAGCCGATGAAGATGCCGCATTCGCCGTTCTGGAAACGCGGCTCGGCCGCCTGCCCGCGGCCGCTATAGTCGAACAGCTTTGTCTTTTGCCATTCAACGAGCTGGGCGATGTGCTTGACCACGACCGGATTGTTGATGGTCAATTCCGCATCAAGGCCAGCAAAGCCATTCCCGCGCGTGGCCACCGGCAGATTGTGAAACGCCGAAAAATTCTCGATGTGGATCCAGGACGGCCACGACGTGGTGAAGCCGCACACGGCGCCGCGGTCGCGCAGCCGTTTTGCCGCCAGCCCAAGCTCGGGCCAGGTCTTCGGCGGCGTCTCCGGGTCGAGGCCGGCGTCGCGAAACATGGTCTTGTTGTAATAGAGGATGGGCGTCGACGAGTTGAACGGGAAGGACAGCAGGTTGCCCGTGGCATCGGTGTAATAGCCGGAGACCGCCGGAAGGTAGTCGTTCAGCGAGAACGGCTCGCCCATGTCGCGCATCATGCTGTAGACGGGATAGATGGCGCCCTTGGCGGCGGTCATGGTCGCGGTGGCGACCTCGTTGACCTGGACGATCGCAGGCTGGCTGCGCGAGCGGAAAGCAAAGATCGCGGCCGTCACCGTCTCGGTGTAATTGCCCTTGTAGGCAGGCACGATGCGATAGTCCGACTGCGAGGCGTTGAAGTCCGAGGTGAGCTTCTCGAGCTGCTTGCCAAGCTCGCCCGACATGGCGTGCCACAGCGCGATGTCGGTGGTGGCGCGCGCCTCGCAGCTCAAGGCGAGGGCCAAGGTGGCGGCGGCGACCTGCAAGAGGCGCAATGCTGAAGTCACGATGGCTCTTCCCGTATGACGCGGCAAAAGGCGACCGCACCCTGCTTAAGGCGCGCGAGAAGCGGTTTCAACCGGGAATGACGGCGGCGGCACCGCACAATCCGCCGCCCCCCGGGCGGGATGGCCTTCCCTTTACCATCTGGTAGATTGCGTTGAACCTTTTGGTCCCGTCATAGACTCCATCTCCGAGGGGTTGAGTGTGCCAGTGTTAAACCGTGCCGAACTCTCACGGACCGGGGTGATTTTCGTCGCGCTTCTGCTCGCCATCGGCGCGACGAGCGCAGCTGCGCGCGAATTCCGCGCCGCCGATACCCAGGCCGAGGATTACCCAACCGTCCAGGCGCTGCGCTACATGGGCGCGCTGATCTCCGAGCGCACCGGCGGCCGGCACGAAATCAAGGTGTTCCACTCCCGCCAGCTCGGCGAGGAGAAGGAGACGATCGAGCAGACCCGCGCCGGCGCGATCGACCTCAACCGGACCAATGTGGCCCTGATCGGCAATTTCGTCCCGGCGATGAACGTGCTCGCCATGCCGTTCCTGTTCCGGTCCATCGAGCACATGCAGAAGGTGCTGGACGGGCCGATCGGCAAGGAAATCCTGGGCAGCTTCGAGCCCTACGGCTTCGTCGGGCTCGCCTTCTACGATTCCGGGGCCCGCTCGATCTACAACAGCGTTCGCCCGGTCAAGAGCATCGCCGACCTCAAGGGGTTGCGGATCCGGGTGCAGCAATCGGAGTTGATGAGCGACATGATCCGCGCGCTCGGCGCCGAACCGGTCGAGCTGCCCTATGGGCAGGTCCTGACGGGGCTCTCGACCCATCTGATCGACGGCGCCGAAAACAACTGGCCATCCTTCGTGACCACAGACCATTACAAGCACGCCGGTTACTACACCCTCACCGAGCACACGATGAGCCCGGAGGTGCTGGTGATCTCGCTGAAGGCCTGGAAGAGCCTGTCGGCCGAGGACCAGACCATCTTCAGGGAAGCCGCGGCGCGCTCGAGCCTCTACATGCGCGAGAAATGGCGCGACCTCGAGGAGCAGTCGCAGCGCAAGGCGGAGGCCGCCGGCATCGTCGTGACCAGGGATATCGACCGCAAGCCGTTCGAGGATGCGATGGCGCCGATTTACGCCAAGGCCGCGCAGGATCCCGCTGCGGCCGCGCTGATCGAACGTATTCGCAAGGTGGAGTGACGCCACTTGATCGCGCCCGGCACCAGCGAGAGCGCAGAACGGCCGGCCGGCCCGATCGGGCGGCTGCGCGCGCGCCTCGTCGGCGTGTTGCGGGCGGTGCCCATCCGCTGGCGCATCCTCTCGATCGCGGCGCTGAACTCCGCCGTAGTGATCGTGCTGGTGGCGATGATCTGGAACGGCGCGCAGGTGCTGAGCTCAGCCTGGGACGACGTGCGGCAGGTGCGCGAATCCGACCGCATCCTGGCGCTGCTCGAAAGCGAGACGGGGCGGCTGCAGAACCTGATCCACCGCTACATCAACCAGCCGAGCCCGGACCTGTTCGCCGAGATCCTGCTGCTGCGCGAGGCCGTGCTGGGCACGCTGACCGACCGCGCCGCCAAGGACCCGATGCTGTCAGGGTCGGTCGAGGAGCTGGAGCGCACCACCGACCGCTTCCTCAACGGCTTCGGCGAGCTGCGCAGCGTTCAGGCCACCATCGCCAAGACCTATGAGGAGCAGGTGCAAGGCCCCGCCAAGGACATGGCCGGCCTCTACTCCATCATCGAGGGCGCCACCGGCCATCGCGACGCGCTGATCTGGCCTTCGCTCGGCAAGTCGCGCGAGGCCTTCACCGCGATGCTGGTTGCGGCCAATTCCTACTATCTGTCGCAATCGGTCGATGCGGCTGACGACGCGCGCCGCCACACCGAGACGATCGAGAAGACCATTCCCGTGATGATCGATCTCGCCGACAACGATTTGCAGAAGATGGCGCTGCAAAAGCTCGCAATCCGCACCACGGCGCTGCGCGAGGGCTTTGCAAAACTTTCCGAGCAACTGACGAACCGCACCGAGCTCTTGCGCAACACCATCGACGCCAGCCAGGCCGAGGCGATCGGCGCCATCGACGATCTCTCGACCAAGATGCGCCAGCGCGAGCAGAAGGCGCAGGAGACGTTCGACCGCACGCTGGCGGATATTTCGCGGCGGGTGCTGTCGATCGCGGTGATCTTCCTCGGCATCATCCTTACCGCCGGCGTGCTGATCGCGCTGTCGATCCGGCTGCCGCTGCAACAGATCATGACCGCGATGCGCGCGATCACGCTCGGCGATCTCGGCCGCGAGGTGCAGGGCACGCGCGCGCGCGACGAGGTCGGCGCCATGGCGCGCGCGGTGGAGGTGTTCCGCGAGAACGCGATCGCCAAGCGCCAGACCGAGGACGAGCTGCGCGCGTCCAAGGAAAAGGCCGAAAGCGCCCTGCTGGAGCTCAACGCCGCGCAGCAGAATCTGATCGACGCCGAACGGCTCGCGGCGCTCGGCGGCCTCGTCGCCGGCGTCGCGCACGAGGTCAACAACCCGATCGGCATCAGCCTGACGGTGGCGTCGAGCTTTGCGAGGCGCACCGAGATTTTCGAGGCGCAGCTAAAGGGTGACGGCGGCCTGCGCCGCTCGCAGCTCGAGGAATTCGTGCAATCCTCGCGCGACGCCTCGCAGCAGCTCGTCGCCAACCTCACCCGCGCCGGCGAGCTGATTCAGTCGTTCAAGCAGGTCGCGGTCGACCGCTCCCATGCCGAGCGGCGGCAGTTCTCACTCAGCGAAGCGACCGACCAGATCATCGCGAGCTTGCGGCCGGTGCTGAAGCGCTCGCCGATCACGCTCCAGGTCGACGTGCCCGAGGGGCTGCTGCTCGACGGCTATCCCGGCTCCTATGGCCAGATCCTGACCAATCTGTTCCTCAACGCGGCCAACCACGCCTTCGCCGACGGGCGTGCCGGCACCATCGCGATCTCGGCCCGGCCGCGCGGCACCGAGGATATCGAGATCATCTTCGCCGATGACGGAGCCGGCATGACCCCGGACGTGCAGCGCCAGGCCTTTGACCCATTCTTTACCACCCGGCGCAATGAAGGTGGCACGGGACTGGGCTTGCATATCGTCTATAACCTTGTCACCCAGCAGCTCGGCGGGCGGATGATGCTGGAATCCAAGCTGGGACAAGGCACTACTTTTCGGATTATCATGCCGCGGATCGCCAAGGGCGGCGCGCAAAGCACAGAAAGTGACGGGACTTCTCAATGGCCGAACAGGACGATGTCCTCCACCTGATCGACGACACCGGTACCGCGTCGGAGGATACGGATGCCCGGAAATGGAAAATCGCCGTCATCGACGACGATCCGGCCGTGCATGACGGCACCCGTTTTGCGCTCTCGGACTACAGCCTGAACGGCCAGGGTCTGGAGATTCTCTCCGCCCATTCCGCGGCGGAAGGTCGCAAGCTGATGGCGGAGCACAGCGACATCGCCGCGGTGCTGCTCGACGTCATCATGGAGACCGACGTCGCGGGCCTGGAGCTCGTCGAATACATCCGCAACGTGCTCAAGAACGAGACCGTGCGCATCATCCTGCGCACCGGCCAGCCCGGCCAGGCGCCGGAGCGGCGCGTGATCGTGCAGTACGACATCAACGACTACAAGGCCAAGACCGAGCTCACCGCCGACAAGCTGTTCACCTCGCTGACCGCGGCGCTGCGCTCCTACCAGCAGCTCGAGCGCATGGTGCAGACGCGGCGCGGGCTCGAGATCATCATCGATGCGGCCTCGACGCTGTACGACTTCAAGTCGATGCAGCGGCTCGCCGAGGGCGTGCTGACCCAGCTCGCCTCGCTGCTCAATGTCGACTGCGCCGGCATCCTCGTGTTGCGCGACAATGGCGGCGTCGATGCCGAGCTCTCGGTGCTCGCCGGCAGCGGCTGCTACAGCCGCTTTATCGGCACGACCTCGTCGAAGGCACTCGACCCCGATCTGCGCCAGCTGGTCGAGGACGCCTTCCAGCGCCGCAAGAACGAATTCGCCGACCACCGCAGCGTGATCTATCTGCGCACCGGCTCGGGGCGCGAGGTCGTGGTGCTGCTGCAGTCCGAGCGCGATTTGTCCGAGACCGACCGCTCGCTGGTGGAGATCTTCTCGAGCCGGCTCTCGATCGCCTTCGACAACGTCATCCTGTATCAGCAGCTCCAGGACGCCAATACGCAGCTGGAAGACCGCGTCGCGCAGCGCACCCGCGCCCTGATGCAGGCCAACCGCCGGCTCTCGGCGCAATGGCTGCGGCTGCAGCGCGCCAACGGCTTCAAGAACGAGATCCTGGGCACCGTCGCGCACGATCTCAAGAACCCGCTCGGCGTCATCCTCGGCCGCACCGAGATGTTGAAGGAGCTGATCTCGACCGGCGCCTCGTCGTCAGGCGTGGTCGCCCAGGTCGATCATATCCGCGACGCCACCAAGCGCCTGACCACGATGGTCGATCATCTGATCTCGGACGCGATGGCCGATGCCTTCGACATCACCATCCGCCGCGAGCCGGTCGACGTCGCCGCGCTGGTGAAGGAGGTCGCCGAGGCCAACCAGCCGCTCGCGGTCAACAAGCAGCAGGCGATCAGCGTCAGCGCGCCCGCCAACATCGTCACCATGTGCGACACCGACCGCATCCGCGAGGCGATCGACAATCTGATCAGCAACGCCATCAAATACTCACCGATCGCGGGCAAGATCACCGTCGCGGTCAGCCATGAGGGCAACGACACCATCATCCGCGTCAGCGACGAGGGCGCCGGCCTGTCGCCGGAGGATCTCGGCCGCCTGTTCGGCCGGTTCCAGCGGCTCTCCGCAAAGCCGACGGCGGGTGAGAGCTCGACGGGGCTTGGGTTGTCCATCGTCAAGCGTATTATCGACATGCATGGCGGCGAGGTAACCGCCGACAGCGACGGCCCGGGCAAGGGCTCGACCTTCACCATCACCCTGCCCGCGACCGAAATGCCGTGATTTGAGTACGAGATCTGAGTGACATGACACAAAGCCAGCACATCATGATCGTCGACGACGAGGCCCCGGCCCGGGAGATGGTCGGCGATTACCTCAAGATGCACGGCTTCACCGTGACGCTGTGCGACGGCGGCAAATCCTTGCGCGCCGCGATCGACGGCGGCATGCCCGATCTCGTCGTGCTCGACCTCAACATGCCCGAGGAAGACGGCCTCTCGATCATCCGCGACCTCAAGAGCCGCATCAACGTGCCTGTCATCATGCTGACGGCAACCGCGAGCCCGATCGATCGCGTCGTCGGCCTCGAGCTCGGCGCCGACGATTACGTCGCAAAGCCCTGCGAGCTCAGAGAATTGATGGCGCGCATCCGCTCGGTGCTGCGGCGGAGCACGCCGGCGAAATCGGCAGGCAGCGACGCAGCGCCGGCGAAATCGGACAAGGATCAATTGGTGCGCTTTGGGACAAAGTGGCTCGATCTCGAAGCCCAGGCCCTGCGCGACGACGAGGGCAATGAGCATCCGCTGACCGCGTCCGAGTTCGGGCTGCTCAAGGTCTTCGCAGCCAATCCGAAGCGCGTGCTGTCGCGCGAGCGCCTGCTGGAGCTCGCCAATGCGCGCGACGCCGAAGCCTTCGACCGCGCCGTCGATCTGCGCATCATGCGCATCCGCCGCAAGATCGAGCCCGACCCGACCAAGCCCGCCGTGATCCGCACCATCCGTGGCGGCGGCTATTTGTTCTCGCCGCAGGGCGAGAAGGCGTAGGCCGCGCCTCACGCCGCACCCCGCCACAACCCTTGCGCGCATGAAGCAGCAAAAAGGGTAAGGCTCGTTGCGCCAACGCGGCGGGAGCCGGATCAACTTTGTAATCTGCAGTTGTTCGCCGTTTGTCTGGCGTGATAGGGTCGTGTCAAACGACCTGCGGCCAAGCCGACAGGCCGACCAACGCGGTTCGGATGCACCCGCCCGATCGCAGAGTGTCGGCTGAACGCGCACGAGCCGGGCCGGTACGGCAGGAGTTCCGACATGGCGAGAAAATCCGCCGGTCTGGCTTGGGCCCTTGCTGGCGCGCTGTTGATTGTCGCCCCCGTGGCGATCACCGCATTCGCGCAGGTCACCGTCCGCGACAAGGTCCCTGACGGGGTTTCCATCATCAACCACGGTCCGCCGGGACCACCGGCGGCGCGAGCGCTGGGTCCGGTCGGCGCTTACAGCGCGCTGCAAACGAGCCTCTTCACCTTCGACGTCACCGGCAGCGGCGAGGCCGTGTGGAACATGCCGATCTGGGCGCCGGCAGGCCGCAACGGCATGGCGCCGTCACTGTCGTTCAGTTACCGGTCGCGGCGCGCGCCGGGCCTGCTGGGACAGGGCTTCGATGTCAGCGGCCTGTCATCGATCACGCGCTGCTGGCGAACGCCCGCGCAGGACGGTCGCTACGCAGCCGGACCGACGCCGGGCCTTCCGGACGTGTTCTGCCTCGACGGTCAGCGGCTCGTTCCACGCAGCACGACGCCCAGCGAGCTTCAGCCGGAGTTCGACCCGGGCACTCTGGTCCGGATCAACGGACCGGTCGAGGCGCCGACATCCTTCGACGTCTATCGTTCGCAGGGAGAAATCTGGCGCTACGGCTCGCGAGAGGCCTGCGCGATGAGCTCGCAATCGCAGGTGAAAGGCTGGCCGCTTGTCGTCGCCACAAAGCCGGACGCCAACGGGCTGTTCACGACCGACGACTTCACCGAGACCACCAGCCCGGCCCAACGCGTCGTTGCCTGGAATGTCGACCGTGTCGAAGACCGGTGGGGCAACTACTACGACATCGATTATCTGCGAGCCCTGAACGCGGCGTGGTCGGTCGAGGTCGCACCGGCGGCGGTGACGTGGACCGGCTTCGGCGGGACCGGGTGTTCGGAGCTTGCGAACCTCAAGCCCAGCCGGCGCATGCTGTTCGTCTATAACCAGAACCGCGACGGAAGCTTCATGGCGCGGCAGAATCCGCGGTCGACCTACCGCGCCGGACTGGAGGTCCGACAGACATTTCTGCTCGCCAAGATCGTGGTCGAAGGTCCCGACGCGCTGGTATCGACGCCGTCGGCCTCGCGCAACGTGCGGCCGTTCCGCGAATACCGCGTGGCCTACCGGCCCGCGCAGGATGGCAAGCAGGCCGTCGACAGGGTCGATAGCATCACCGAGTGCGTCTACAACACGGCGCAGGCGGTGCAATGCCGGGAGCCCGTTGCCTTCTCCTGGACGCCGGACAATCCCGCCGTTCCCGAATTCCTGCCGAGCAAAGACCCGGTCCAGGCGAGGGCGGATGACCCCTCGCTCGACATGGACCTGCGCTTCGACACCGTGACCGGCGTCGAGGACGCCACGGCGCGCGAGCTGGATTCCGTCGTGGCCGACTTCGATGGCGACGGCCGTGACGACTATCTCTACAAGCTGCTCTGGTTTGTCCGTCCGACCCAGCTCCTGGGCGTGCCCGACACCTACGTCACACAATGGTATCTGCGCCTGGGAACGCCGACCGGACTTGGGCCACGCCACCAGGTCTACGGGCTGCCGGCGACCGGGGACGGCGATCCCAGATTTTCGCCACGCGCCGTCGATATCGACCAGGACGGCCGCGCCGAGGTTCTCATCTATTCCGAGGACGCGGCGGTCGACTTCGTCTTCAAGGGCGATCCGAACCTCAACGAATATCACGTCACCGACACCCTCGGATACCAGGTGTTCCGTCTGGTTGCCCACGGCTGCCAGACGCCGCCATTCTTCGAGTGCAACTTCGATTCGCTCAATCTGGGTGAGGGACAAGTCCTGCATCCGCTGGCACTGGCGCCTCGCAACAGCATCGCGGTGCAGATCGGCGACCTCGATGGCGACGGCAGGCTGGACCTCACGCGCGACGATACCAATTGCCCGTCCTTCCTCTCCTGCGCGGTCGGGTCGATCACCCCGCCGCGTCCGATCAGCGTCGGCTTCCGCAAAGGATTGCCCGCAGATCCAACCCAGCCGGTAGCCGATCCCGCCTATGCCCCGCCGTCCAGCGTGCGACGCGCCTTTCCGGCCGTCGGTCCGTTCACCAACGTGATCTTTCGCCAGTTCGACGGTCGCTACCTGGTCGATCTCGACGGCAATGGCCAGCCGGAGATCCTGACCACCACCTACAATTTCGTCCCGATCGAAGCCCCCGTAGCGGGTCTGGTGGATCAGTATCCGTTCTCGCTGTCCGCGCTGTCCTTCGGCCCGTCAGGCGACGGGCAGGTCGGCATGACGCCCATCGCGCTGAGCGCGCGTCCGCTGGCGATCTCACCGATGATGCAGCGGCTCAGAGGTCCCTGCCTTGTGTCACCGGACGCGCACTTCGGACTGATTTTCCTCGACGTGAACGGTGACGGCCTCGACGACGCGATCTCGTTCTCCGAGATCGGAAAGGACCCGTGCGATTCCTCGGTGGCGACGAGCTTCCTGTCGTTGAATGCGGGCGGTTCGTTCCGGGTGGCGACACAGCTTCCGTTCACCACGATCGGCGCAGGACCGAAGCTCAACGAGCTCTTCAGTCCGGCTCGCGGCTACGACTCCGGGGCCCGGGTGGCCGATCTCGACGGCGACGGACGTAGCGACGTCGTCTACTTCAGCCAGTCGGGCGTGTTCTGGCTGAAATCGACCGGCGAAAGCCTGCAGTCGTACCAGCTGCCGATCGCCGGAACGGGCGGAGCGCAAATGGTCCCGGGCACGCCGACCCAGTACTACAACAGCGCTGGACTCCCGAGCGGCTTCGGACCCAGATTGGCCCGGCTCGGCGATTTCAACGGCGACGGCATTCTCGACCTCGTGACCGTGCGCGAGAGAAAGGTCATCGGCGGACCGGCCTTTTCCTACTTCGAAGTCAACCTCGGTGCGCCGCGCAATCCGGACATGATCGACGGAGTCTACGGCGGCCACCTTCGGCCGACGATTTCGGTCCACTACGGGTTCGCAGGCGTGGCGATGCAAGGCGACCTCTACAAGCTGACCGGCAGTCACGCCTGGCCGCAGGCAACTCCGGGCAAGCTCGGCTGGGTGGTGAGCGACTATTCCGTTCAGGCCGGCGATCTCGACAGCGCCACGCCCCTGCTCAACGTCTATCGCTACCAGTACGAGACCGCGCGCCGGGATCTGACCGGCCGCGGCTTCCTGGGCGTCGACCGTCGCATCCGGCAAACCACGGACGACGCCGCGACGCCGACCGTCTTCGAGACCGAGTTTCTTGATTTTGACCACGGCGCTTTGAGCCGGGTCTGCCGGTCGGGGACGATGTGCGCATACCCGTCGGTCGATACGCCCGTCAACCGGGTGGTCGTGACCAAGCTTGATCCGACGACATATCGCGTGGAGGCACGGCAGACATCGCGGACGGTTCAGGCCCGGACCGGCTTCGACGGCGGATACGATCTCAGGAGCGACATCGTCATCGCGGACGTGTGCGAGCTGGACGCCGCGCCTCAATCCATCGCTCTGCCGTGCCTCGCATCGAACAGCACGCTGATTTCGTCGGTGCGGACGACCCGCGACTTTGACACGTTCGGCAACGTCGTTCGCTCCCTGCGCGAGACCTCGAACGGCGGCTCGTTCATGGGACCGGTGGCGGCGCCGAGCTTCTACGAAGAGCTCCGGGCCGCACCGGCGGTGCTGTCGGCCGCCGATCAGGCCCGCTGGCTCACGTCGCGCTACCCGACCTGGGACTATACGAGCTTCGATCCGACGCTTACGCCCGCGGAGCGAATGATCAAGCAGCGCATCATCAAGGCCTACGAGCCGAACTCGGTCGAGGTCACGGCGGTGACGATTGCGGCACCGCCGTCCGCCGGCCCGGAAACCGACACCAGCTCGGGCTTCCTGTATTCGGTGCTGTTCGGCCGCACCAATTGGGGCGTCGTCAATCTGGTCGAGGAAAGTGCGTCCGGTTCGGCGCGGACCTCGCGGCGGGGGTTCGCCAGCGGCGATCCCGACCTGATTTTCTCCAGCACCTACACCAATCCGCTCGGGCAGATGACGACCGTCTGGCCGCATGCGACGCTGGGCGTTCCCTTCGCCATCGATGACGTCAACGGATTGCGCACGCGATGGGACTACGACGCGCTGGGCCGGCCGCTGCTCGTCCGCCGGCCTGGCGGCGAAACCGAAACCTTCACCTATTCGAACGATCTGCACGCCGACGGTTCAATGGGCCGGACATGGACCCTGGCGCATACCGGGCTCGCGATCGCAGACGAGAGCTCGACCTTCGACGCCTTCGGGCTGCGCGTCGGCTCGAGCCGCGAGGAGTTCGATCGCGTGGCCGCCCGCTCCTACGTCTTCGACAGGTTCGGCCGGCTGCTGAAATCGGGCTATCCGGTCGACGCGTCGCAATCGCGGCAGAGCACGCTGTTCGTCGAATATCTGCGCGACAATCTCGGGCGCGTGCTGCAGGCGACGCGGCCGGTCGATGGCGGAGCCTACACCTCGCTCTACCACTACGCCGGCCGCACCACGAACCACGTCAGCGAACGGCAGGTGGCGTCCAGCGTCACCCGTGACGCGAAGGGCCGCGTGATCCACCACGAGACCCTCGACGACCAAGGGCGGGCGATCGGCACCGACGTCGACTATTGGCACTTCGATCTTCCGCGAGGCATTCGCCATCCGGCCCTGCCCCCGGATCAGGTGATGACCCCGCCTGCGGCCCAGCAACCGGAAACGGTGATCACTTATGACGTGCTGGGACGGCGCAGTGCAATCGACGATCCCGACGTCGGCCATCAGAACTACTTCTACAACGGCTACGGCGAGGTCAAACGCGTCGAGGACGCCAACGGCGGCGTGACGACGATCGCCCGGGATGGGCTCGGCCGGATGACGCGCGTGCAAACCAGCGCCAACGCGGCCTATCCGCCAAGGCAGCCGGGCGGGCAGTGGGCACAGGACTCGCAGTACTTCTACGACACCGCGCCGTTCGGCATTGGCAAGCCGGCGCGGATCGTCTCCGTCGACGGCATCACCAAGACTTTCGCCTACGACGCATCGTCGCGACTGCGCGAGCTCGATACGATCGACGAGACCGGACAGACCTGGTCGATGACCTACGAGTACAACGCGAACGGACTGCCTTCGGCGGTCAACTACCCCCCGTCCGGCGCGCAGCCGTTCCGCGTCGAGTACGAATACGCCGCAAACGGCGAGGTGGCATCGGTCTTCGACGCGTCATCCGTTCCGCGCTCGCTGATATGGAGCCAGGTCGCGAAGAACCTGGCCGGACAGAGCACGCAGGAGCAGTTCGGCACCACCGAAGCCGTCGAGTTCAGCTACGACAAGACCTTTGCGTTGCGATTCCAGTCCGGCAAATTCGTCGGCGGCAAGAAACCCTTCCAGGAGATCAAATACACGTGGGGACCGGACTCCCTGCTCGAGCAGAAGTCCGATCTCGCGCTTGGCCTCACCGAGACGTACGGACACGACGCATTGCGGCGCCTGCATACGTGGGATGTGGTGCAAGGCACGGCGCATACAAAGTGGGAATACGACTATGACGATTGGGGCAATCTGCGCCAGCGCAAGGTCGTCGACGGAACCGTGTTCGATCCGACCACGTATGACTACACGACCACGGCCGACGCAACGCGCCCGCATGCCGTGAAGCGGGTCACAACAGGCAGCGCCACGCCGGTCGACTATGGTTACCTCGCCGGCGGCCAACTCACGCAGGGCGGAGGCAACAGCTACGCCTGGACACCGCTCGGCCTGCCTGCATCGATCACGAACGGCGTGCTGAACAGCTCCCTGCTGTACGACGGCCTGGGACGGCGCGTGACCCGACGCGACGGCGCAACGCCTGACGCGCGGCAGGTGACCATCGACGGGCTGTTCGAGTTTCGCTCGACCGCCGCCGCCGGGTCCTCCGATTACGTCTACAACGTCAGGTCCGGGGACAGGATTGTTGCGCAGGTCCGGCGGAGTACGCTTCCGGCCCCGCAAGGCCTGCGCTTCTTTCACGGCGACGATCTCGACAACCCCGATACCACGACGACGACCGTACTGAACGCGCAGGGCAAGAGCGTCGGGCAGCTCGCCGAGCGAAGCAAGTTCGAGCCGTTCGGCGAACGCCGCGTCCAATCCAGTCTCGCCCAACCCGTGGCGCAGGGCTTTGCCTCGCCGAGCGACCCCGGATTCACCGGGCACCAGCCCGACCAGCCCTTTGCATTGGTCAACATGGGCGGCCGGCTCTATCAACCGGGAATCGCCCGCTTCATCAGCCCGGATCCGGTTGCGGGATTTACCTCGCAGGCGCTCAATCGCTACAGCTGGTCTGGACGCCACCGCCGGCGACCTCCGACGAGAATTCGTCGGAAGTGGCTCCGCAGCCGTCGGGCGGCTTCGAACCCGCGCTGCCGGCGTCTGCCGCGGCACAGTTCAGCGGCGTTCCGGCGGGTCCGTCACCTGTCGTGGCGGCCGGCGGCATCCCCGACGCGGGAACGGTTGAGCCAGCGCGGGTAACGAAGATCGATGAGTTCGGTATTCACTACTATTTCCCCGACACCAAGGCCGGCTGGAACGATTACGATCGCGCCGTCAAGGCGGTCCGCAAAGGCATGAAGGAGCTACCCGACTTCGAAGCATTGATCGGGGACAAGATCAGAAGTCGCGATCGAGTGAACGTTGTCTTGCGGACCATCCTTCCCGACGCCAATGGCGCGATAATTCCCTACGATGCCGACGCTTACGAGTTGCCCGATGGAGCTCATTCCTTCGACATCGTGATGAGTCCCAGTGAGAGAATAACAACGACGTTTGTGGTGACTCCCTTTGGACGAGATCCGCGAGTGATCCTGCCTGCAACGTTCGAAACAACGCTGTTTCACGAATTCGGGCATATGCGGGGGTACAGGCGCACGCTCCTGCCGGATGCTGGAATTGACTACGGGGCCGGCCCCGAAACCGGCTCGGACGCCATCAAGATGATGAATGACGCCATGCGCATCTATGACTTTCGGTGGCTCAGCCCATATCAGCGAGATGCGCTCGATCACGGACTGCATCCACCCTCGGAATGATCGGGCGGCAGGGCAGCAACACGGCGCCGGCGAGGACCGGCCGGTGCGAAGGCGAGCGGTGATCAGTCGATATGCACCAGGCTGTCGACGTAGGATTCGCGCCCATTGATTTTCGGAGTTTCGGCATTCCGCGCCCGCCGCAAGGGTCGGCGGCGAACGTTCCAGCCCGAAATTCGTTCCAAGGCTGTACCGCCCAGTCCAATCCCGCAGTACCGTATTTTCCACCCTTTGAAATACCACGCTTTTTTGCCGCGAATGTTTCGTCGCGATTTGAGCGACGAAACAATTTAGCGGCGCACGAAACCATTTTCCCCTTTTCGTGCAGACGTCCCGAAACGATGGCTGATTAACACTTTGGTCCAAGGAAACGCCGCTCGGTTGCGGCGTCACCGGGGAGCCAAGTCAATGCCGAACGTCATCGCCATCAACGCCCAAGCCAGCCAGAGCATCATTGCTGCCCAGGCGACCTCGGACGACATGCTTCTCGAAAGCATTGCCGACGGCAACCGGACGTCCATGCACATCCTCTATTGCCGTCACAATGTGCGGGTCTATCGCTTCATCCTGCGTATCGTGCGTGACGCCACCACCGCCGAAGATCTCGTAAGCCAGGTGTTTCTGGACGTGTGGCGGACCGCCGGCCAGTTCCAGGGCCGCTCGCAGGTCTCGACCTGGCTGCTCTCGATCGCCCGCTTCAAGGCGCTGACCGCGATGCGCCAGCGCCGCTTCGAGGACATCGACCAGGAGGACGTGCGGCAGATCCCCGACGATTGCGACACGCCGGAGACCTCGCTCGACCGCAGCGACACCAGCGCGATCCTCCGCGCCTGCGTCCAGAAGCTGTCACCCGCGCATCGCGAGATCATCAACCTCGTCTACTACCACGAGAAGTCGGTGGAGGAGGTCGGACAGATCATCGGCATCCCCCAGAGCACGGTGAAGACCCGGATGTTCTACGCCCGCAAGCAACTCGCCGATTTGCTTAAGACTTGCGGCGTCGACCGCTTCGCCGCTTAAAACCAAGGATTTCAATGGGATAGGACCGGATCTCCGGCCCCATCCAGGGACACGAAAGCGTTACCGCCGACGAAACAAATGAAACAAAGCACAACATCAGGCGGAAAAACTTCGTCCCTATAAAGATCGCATACGGTTTCGTTAAACCCTCCCAAGACCTCCAGCGACCCGGACGGGATGCCCCCCTCCGGGTCGTTTTGTATTTGGGGGTGGGTGTCCCAGCGGGCTCCCGCTTGCCAGTACCAGCATGAGGGAGGGAGGCACTGCTCTCTCATTCCCTCCCCCCTTGTGGGGGAGTGGCAGGGAGGGGGGTGCCACACGGGGATTCTTTCCGTCGCGCATCGGCCCTTGGTGCATCGTCGATAACCATCACCTTTTGCTGGGCTACCCCCCTCCCTAGCCCTCCCCCACAAGGGGGGAGGGAACGCACTGCCGTTGTCGCCGACACCGTTGCTCTCCTCGACCCGTCACGAGCGCGTGACACCGCGTAACGATCCACGCCCCCAGCGCGAACTGCCCTCGTGACCTCCATCACGAGTGCCCCATGCTCGAGCTTCTCTTTGCCATCCTCGCCGGCATCCTCACCATCGCCGCACCGTGCACGCTGCCGATGCTGCCGATCCTGCTTGGCGCCTCAATCGGGCATTCCTCGCGCGCGCGCCCCGCGCTGATCGCGCTCGGCTTCGTCGTTTCGTTCTCCGCGGTGGCGCTGCTGCTCGGTGCGCTGACGAAACTGTTCGATTTCGATCCGAACGTGCTGCGCGAGGCGGCGGCGGTGCTGCTGCTCGGCTTTGGCCTGTTGATGCTGTGGCCGGCGCCGTTCGAATGGCTCTCGATCCGGCTCAATGGCTGGCTCAATCTCGGCGCGGTGGGCGGCGCACAGCGCGAGGGCGCACTCGGGGGGCTCGTTCTCGGCACCACGCTCGGCCTGGTCTGGACGCCCTGCGCCGGCCCCGTGCTCGGCTCGATCCTGACGCTGGTTGCGACCTCCAGGAATCTGGCCTGGGCCGGCACGCTGCTGGTTGCCTATGCGATTGGCGCAGCGATCCCGATGCTGGCGATCGCCTATGGCGGACAGGCCGCGACCACGCGCGTGCGCAGCCTGGCGCGCATCTCGCCGCGCCTGCAGCAGGGCTTTGGCGTGGTCGTGATCGCTTTCGCGCTCGCCGCCTACTTCCAATACGACACGTTGATCGTGGCGTGGCTCACCTCGATCTATCCCACCGGCCAGATCGGCCTGTGATCCTTCACCTCTCGAACGGAGAACATGAACATGACTTTCAAGCTGCTCGCCGTCTCCGCCGCCCTGATCGGCTTCGCCGTCACCGGCGCTGTGATCCCCGGCATCTGCGACGAGGCCACGCCCGCAGTGCCGGTCAAGGTCGCAGCGAGCCAAGCGGTGACCGCGCCCGACTTCGCCGGCATCAGCAACTGGTTCAACTCGAAGCCGCTGAACATCTCTGACCTGCGCGGCAAGGTCGTGCTGGTCGACTTCTGGACCTATGGCTGCGTCAACTGCGTCAACACGCTGCCGCACGTCACCGAGCTCTATGCCAAGTACAAGGACAAAGGCCTCGTCGTGGTCGGCGTGCACACGCCGGAATTCCCGTTCGAGCGCTCGGCGTCCAACGTGCAGGCCGCGCTGAAGCGCCACGGCATCACCTATCCGGTGGCCCAGGACAATGACTCCAAGACTTGGGATGCCTACCGCAACCAGTATTGGCCGGCTCAATATTTGATCGACCAGACCGGCAAGATCGTGTTCCAACACGAAGGCGAAGGCCGCTACGACGAGATCGACCGTACCGTCGCGAAGTTGCTGAACGCCAGCAGCTAGGCCAACCCGCGGCGGCTTTGCCGTTGCCGCTTGACTCCACGGACCCGTCCGTGGAGTTTCGCGCGCGACGCAATCAGCCGCCGCAATGAACGACGCGACCACCAGCAACGACATCCGCCTTCGCGAGGGCTCCTCGATCGCGCAGCGGCTGGTCGTGGCCGGCTCGGCGGCGGCCGTTGCGCTCTGCTTCACGCCCGGGCTGTTCACCCACGATGCCCTCGAGATCGTCATCTCGGTGGTCGCGCTGCTGGCAGGGGCCGCCTTCGTTGGCGTGGTCATGCTGACGCCCGCCGTGGTGTGGATCATCACGCCGGATGAGATCCTGATCGGACGGCAGCGTCCGTTCGGAAAGCTCCAGACGCGAATCGTCGCGAAGGACGACATCACGGGATTGCAGGTTCCCGGCAGCAAGACCGCAAAGGCCCGCTTCCAACTCGCCTTTACGCTGGCCTCCGGCGAACGCCTGACCTCCCCGCCGCTGTCCGACGTCACCCATGTTCATGACACCGTGGCGCGGATCGCGGCGCAGTTCGACGTCCCTGATGTCGAGGCCCCCGTCAATCCGCTCGATGCCAGCAATTCCGAGATGCGGCTTGGCGATCCCGTCGAGCCATTTTCGCAGCGAGACCTCAGCATCGCGGCCTTGATCGCCGTCGCGCTGAGTGTCGCACCCTATGCCTACAGGCTCTGGCGTGGCCTGCCGCCCCAATGGATCGACTACTTGCTGCTACCACTGGGTCTGATCGCGGCGTTCGGCGTCTACCGATTTGCAAACCTGGTCACCGGCGCGTTCTGGATCATCCGCGAGGGCGATATTCGCGTCGAACGCCTCTGGGGCAACGGCCAGCCGCGCGTGGATCAAATCCAAGGGCACGACGTGAAAGCGATCACGGTCGATCGCCGCGGCCGCTCCGAGGACGAGCACTGCATCGTCACGATCCGCCTCCGCTCGGGACGGCGGTTTCGCAGCCCCAGGATCGGCTCCCGCAACGAGGCCCGCGCGGTGGGCACCGAGATCGTGCGGCGGCTGGGGATCGGGCCGGAGGCTAATCAGATTTAGGACACCTCAACCGACAAGCGAGGTGGCCGATGCGGCTTTTCGCGCCAACCCACCCTGTTCATGGTGTTGATCCTCGTCAAAAAACCAAAGCATTCTCGTGACATACCAACCGGGCGCGCCTTGAACTTGCCACGAAGCTGCCCCTGAGTTCAGATGGACCCTAACGATTTGCGCTGTGGCAGCGGGGAGAGCTTGAAATGACGGATTTTCGTCGCCTGACCGGGGCGTTGTTGGCTGCGATGGGCCTGATCCTGTCCGCGCCGCAAGCTTTCGCCCAGCAGCCCGACCGCGGCGACGAGCCCGGCCTGATCGCCGACGACAGCTACGAGCTCGATCCGGAATGGCAGAAGCAGGTCGTGTACTACCGCACCACCGAAGCGCCGGGCACCATCATCATCTCGACTGCCGAGCGCCACCTCTATCTGATCCAGCCTGGTGGGCGCGCGATCCGCTACGGCATCGGCGTCGGCCGCGACGGCTTCCAGTGGCAGGGCCTGGTGCAGATCACCAATAAGAAGGAATGGCCGGACTGGACGCCGCCACCGGAGATGATCCAGCGCCAGCCTTACCTGCCGCGCTTCATGGCGGGCGGCCCCGGCAACCCGCTCGGCGCCCGTGCCATGTATCTGGGCACGACGGTCTATCGCATCCACGGTACCAACCGTCCCGACACGATCGGCACCAAGGTGTCCTCGGGCTGCTTCCGCCTGGTCAACAACGACGTCGCCGATCTCTATGATCGCGTCCCTGTCGGGACCAAAGTGGTCATCCGCCAGAAGCCCGAACTCTAAGTTCTTGCTCCGAGCATGATCCCTCGGAATTTCCTTGGGATCATGCGTCCCGCCGCTTCCAGAATTCCTTTTCCCGATTTTTTCGAGAGAGCAACATGATGCGCACATTTCGAGGCGGCCTGCTGATCGGGCTCGCGGTCGCCGTGCTGGTCGCTGCCTTGGCCATCACCTACGAGTTCTACGACACCCGCACCTTGAAGCGCACCGTACGCCGCGGCGAAGTGCTGTGCGGCGTCAACAAGGGCCTGCCGGGCTTCTCGATCCCCGACGACAAGGGCAATTGGACCGGCTTCGACGTCGATTTCTGCCGCGCGGTGGCGTCGGCGATCTTCGACGATCCGGGCAAGGCGAAGTTCATCCCGCTCGACGCCAGCGAGCGCTTCAAGGAATTGCAGAGCCGCAAGGTCGACATCCTCTCGCGCAACTCCACCTGGAGCATGTCGCGCGAGCTCGAATACGATCTCTATTTCCCTGCTGTCGCCTATTACGACGGCGAAGGCTTCATGGTGCCGCGCTCGCGCACCAAGGAGACCTCGCTCGACCTCGCCGACAGCAAGGTCTGCGTGCAATCAGGCACCACAACACTGCTCAACCTCGCCGACTACTTCAAAGCCAACAACATGAAGTATGAGCTGATGAAGTTCGACAAGCTGGAAGACGTGGTGAAGGCCTACGACACCGGCAAGTGCGATACGCTCACCGCCGACGTCTCGCAGCTCTATGCGCTCAGGCTGAACCTGTCCAAGCCCGGCGATCACATGATCCTGCCCGACATGATCTCCAAGGAGCCACTCGCCCCCGTCGTGCGCCAGCGCGACGACGACTGGATGATGATCGTGAAGTGGACGCTCTACGCGATGATCAACGCCGAGGAGCTCGGCGTCACCTCGCAGAACATCGACGAGGCCCTGAAGTCGAAGAAGCCGGAAGTGATGCGTCTGGTCGGCACCGAGGGCAATTACGGCGAACAGCTCGGCCTCACCAAGGACTGGGCCGTGCGCATCATCCGCCATGTCGGCAATTACGGCGAGATGTACGAGCGCAATATCGGCGAGAAGTCGCAGCTGAAGATCCCGCGCGGCATGAACCAGCTGTGGAATGCGGGCGGCGTGCAGTATGCACCGCCGATGAGGTGACAGGTCCCTCCGCCGTCATTGCGAGCGAAGCGAAGCAATGACGGGCTTGAGGTAAGCGCTCCCAACACTCTCAACTGTCATCGCCCGGCTTGCCGGGCGACGACACCGCGTATGAGGCGGGCTCCTCGCGCCTCAGTTCGCCTCAATACCCCCGCGCGCGCGCCAGCTGCTCGGTGTGGTAGTTGGCGTCGCCGAACAACTCTTCGCACACGCGTGCGCGCTTCATGAAGAAGCCGATGTCGAACTGGTCGGTCATGCCCATGCCGCCGTGCATCTGCACGCCTTCCTGCACCGCGCGGGTGGCGGTGGTGCCGGCGCGTGCCTTGGCGACCGCGACGCTTGAAGTGGCCTTCACAACGTCGGCATCCAGCGCCTGCAGCGCCTTCATCGTGGCGGCGCGGGTGATCTCGATGTCGACATAGAGCTCGGCGGCGCGGTGCTGCAGCGCCTGAAATTCGCCGATCAGCTTGCCGAACTGCTTTCTGTTCTTGAGGTATTCGACGGTGCGGCTGAAGACCTCGTCGCTGAGGCCGACCATCTCGGCGGCGACCGCGCCGCGGCCGATATCGAGCACACTATCGAGCAAAGCGGCGCCCTGGTCGACCTCGCCAAGCACGCTGTCGGCGTTGACCTCGACATTGGCAAGCTCGATCCGCGCCGCGTTGTGCGCGTCCACCATGATGGTGCGCTCGATCGACACGCCCTTGGCCTTCGGGTTGACCAGGAACAAGGTCAGACCATCGCGCTCGCCGGCGGAACCGGAAGTGCGCGCGGCGACGATGAACAGGTCAGCAACGTGACCGTCGACCACCAGCGCCTTGGCGCCGGAAAGTTTAAAACCGTTGCCGGCACGCACGGCCTGCAAGGCGGTCTGGAGCGGGCGGTGCTTGGCGCCCTCGTCGATTGCGAGCGTTGCGAGCAGCGAGCCATTGGAGATCTTTGGCAGATATTCCGCCTTCTGCGCGGCATTGCCGCCCCGGTTCAGCGCGGAGGCTGCGACCACAGAGGTGGCGAGGAACGGCGACGGCATCAAGGTGCGGCCGATTTCCTCCATGACGACACCGGCTTCCATGAAACCAAGACCGCTGCCGCCGAATTCTTCCGGCACGAGCAGGCCGGCAAAGCCCATCTCGGCGAAGGAATGCCACAGCTCCTTGGAGAAGCCGGTGGGATCCTTGCTGTCGCGCAAGGCGCGCAGGTGCGACACCGGCGCCTTGTCGCTGATCAGCCCGCGCGCGGAATCGCGGAGCATTGATTGTTCTTCGGTGAGGACGAGGGCCATGGATGTGTTTCCGATTCGAAATCTATTTTGCCTTGGTCATTCCGGGATGGCCCAAAGGGCCAGGCCCGGAATCCATCGGGCGGCAGAGTCGGTGGAGGAATGGATTCCGGGCTCGCGACTTCGTCGCGCCCCGGAATGACAGAAGCCTCACGCCCCCGGCAGATCCAGGATGCGCTTGGCGACGATGCCGAGCATGACTTCGGTCGTGCCGCCCTCGATCGAGTTGGCCTTGGTGCGGAGCCAGGCGCGTGGGCGGGCGCCCTGGCGCGAACGCTCGCTCTCCCATTCCAGCGCATCGACGCCGCCGGCCGACATCAGGATCTCGTAGCGGCGCTTGTTGAGCTCGGTGCCGTAATATTTCATCGCCGACGAGAACGCCGGATGCGCCTGGCCTGCCTTGGCGAGATCGACCGCGCGCTCGGCGCAAGCGGCAAGCGCTGCTTCATCGACATCGAAGGTCGCGATCCGGCCACGCAGCATCGCATCGTCGAGCTTGCCTTGCGCATCGGCACCAACGGAATCAGCCGCGATCTGGCCGAGAGGACGGCCGACGCCGCGCTCGCCCATGCCTGAGATCATCGCGCGCTCATGCTGCAGCAGATATTTGGCGACGTCCCAGCCGCGATTGACGGTGCCGACCACGTGCGACTTCGGCACGCGGACGCCGTCGAAGAAGGTTTCGCAGAACGGCGAATATCCGGAGATCAGGAGGATCGGCTTGGTCGTCACGCCCTTCGAGGTCATGTCGAACAGGATGAAGCTGATGCCGTCGTGTTTCTTGGCCGTGGGATCGGTGCGCACCAGACAGAAGATCCAGTCGGCGTAATTGGCATAAGAGGTCCAGATCTTCGACCCCGTGATGACGAAATCGTCACCGTCGCTGTCGGCGCGGGTCTGCAGCGAGGCGAGATCGGAGCCCGCGTTCGGCTCGGAATAGCCCTGGCACCAGCGGATCAGCCCCGCCGCGATCTTTGGCAGATGCTCCTTCTTCTGCGCCTCGTTGCCGTACTTCAAAAGCGCCGGCCCGAGCATCCAGATGCCGAAGCTCGACAGCGGCGGGCGCGCGCCCATCCTCGCCATTTCGGAGCGCAGCACCTTGTGCTCGGCAGCGCTGAGGCCGCCACCGCCATATTCCTTCGGCCAGTCAGGCACGGTCCAGCCCTTGTCGCGCATGCGCTCGAACCAGATGCGCTGCGGTTCGGACGAGAATTTTGCATTACGCCCGCCCCAGAACACGTCGGCATCCGACGTCGCGGGCTTGCGCATCTCCAGCGGGCAGTTCGCCTCCAGCCAGGTGCGCGTCTCGCTGCGGAATTTCTCAAGATCTGCGGTTTCAGACTCGCTCATGGTCGTTTCCATCATCAAAAAACTTGTTGGGCGCGACTCTGGGCCAAGCCCTCGCGGAATTCAACCACTTCCGCAGTCCGTTGTCGGCTATAGTCGCAGCGCGACGGTGCTTGAAAACAAAGAGGAAACGCGAATGCGCCTAAAGCTTCTTTCGCCTGGCGAAATGAACGAGAGCCAGCGGCAGACCTATGACGAGTCGATTGCCGGCAAACGCGGCAAGCCACCGGCGCCGATGATGGCCTGGCTCAACAGCCCCGACATGGCCCGTCACGCCACGCGGCTCGGCGAAGTGCTCCGCTACGACACC
Source organism: Bradyrhizobium sp. CCBAU 11434 (assembly GCF_028128895.1). Taxonomy (NCBI): domain Bacteria; kingdom Pseudomonadati; phylum Pseudomonadota; class Alphaproteobacteria; order Hyphomicrobiales; family Nitrobacteraceae; genus Bradyrhizobium; species Bradyrhizobium sp. CCBAU 11434. The sequence goes on along the minus strand of NZ_LBJX01000102.1, from coordinate 524,800 downwards.
ATCTTCCCGGCGAAACTGTCGGAGATCGCGATCCTGGTGACGGCGCGGCACTGGACCGCGCATTACGAATGGTATGCGCACAAGCGGCTCGCGCTGGCGGGCGGCATGAGGCCCGAGATCATCGACGCAATCCGCGATCGCCGCACGCCCGAATTCGACGATCCCAAAGGGAAGATGATCTACGACCTCGCGAAGTCGCTGCATGAGGGGCACGGCGTCGAGAAGGGGCTCTACGATGAGGCGGTGAAGCTGCTCAGCGAGCGCGGCGTGGTCGAGGTGATCGGACTGTGCGGCTATTACACCATGGTGTCGATGACGCTGAACACGTTCGAGTTCGAGCTGCCGGAGGGCGAGGTGCCGGAACTGACATAGTTTCGTATTCGGAAACGATGGGTTTCGGGATAGGCCAATGGCGCTGCCCCGAAGCCGGGCCTATCTGATGTACATCAACGGAGCAGCCACATGTCGCAAACATCACCCGTCGCCGCCGGCACGCGCATCGGCCATGTCCATCTCAAGGTCGCCGATCTCGATCGTGCGCTCGGCTTTTATTGCGGCGTGCTCGGCTTCGAGCTGATGCAGCGCATGGGCTCGGGCGCGGCCTTCATCTCGGCTGGCGGCTATCATCACCACATCGGGCTCAACACCTGGGAGAGCAAGGGCGGCTCGCCGCCGCCGCCCGGCACGACAGGGCTGTTCCACACCGCGATCCTCTATCCGACGCGTCCGGCGCTGGCGGATGCGCTGCACCGGGTTCTGACGGCGGGCATCGCGCTGGATGGCGCCAGCGATCATGGCGTGTCCGAGGCGCTGTATTTGCGCGACCCTGATCAGAACGGCGTCGAGCTGTACTGGGACAAGCCGCGGGAGCAGTGGCCAACAGGGCCGGATGGGAAGCTCGCGATGTTTACCAAGCGGTTGGATGTTGAAGCACTCTTGCGACAACGCGAGGCGTGATGCCGCGGTGAATTTGTTGTCTCGTAGGGTGGGCAAAGCGAAGCGTGCCCACGCATTCTCGCGACGTAGAGACAGATGCGTGGGCACGGCGCTTTGCGCCTTTGCCCACCCTACGGGAGTCTTGTTCTTGGCCTCCCTCGCACCATGATCAGCGCCGCCGCCGCCACCTCCAGCGCGATGCAAAGATAGAACGGCAGCGCGTAACCGCCGGACCAATCGCGCAAGAAGCCGACGACGCCGGGGCCGAACGCATAGGTCACCTGGTTGATCGCGGTGTTGAGGCTGATCAGCACGCCGAACGCGGCACTGTCGAATTCCTGCTGCACGATCAGCGACGGCAGCGTGATGAGATTGCCGACGGAGAAGCCGAACGCCGCACAGGCCGCGATCAGCACATAGTCATTGTGTATGTTAATCACGACGCACAGTGCGGCCGCCTGACTGAGGAACGACAGCGCGGATGCCAGCCGCTGGTTGAGCCGGTCGATCACCATCGAGAAGAGGACGCGGCCGACCACCGCCATCGCGGTGAGCACCGCGACCGCCACGGCCGCGCGCTCACGACCGATCACGGGATCGAGGAACGAGATCAGGTGCACGATGAAGCCGACCTGCGCGAACAGCACCAGCGCGAACGCGACCGTCACCGTGAGGAAGCCGACATCGCGCAGCGCCCAACTACGGATCTGCGTCGAGGATTGCGGTTTTGTCTTTGCTGCCGCCTTCCAACCGTGAAGATCCGGCGGCCGCCCGACAACGACGAGAATGACCGGCACAAGCAGCACCAGCATCGCGCCTGACGTCGCGAACATGGCGTTCGCAAACCCGATATGGCTGATCATCACCACCAGCAGTGGCACGCCGACGATGCCGCCAAAACTGGCGCCGTTCAGCGCGAGACTGATCGCCATGCCGCGCTTGTGGTCGAACCAGAGGCTGATCGTGTTGGTGATCATGGCCAGACTTGTGCCGGCCCAGCCGAAGGCGAGCACAGCGTCCGCGAGATAAAGCTGCCATGGCTCGCGCACCGCGCCGATCGCGACGCCGGCGGCCGCCATCGCCAGCGTGCCCGATATCAGGCAGAGGCGCGGGCCATATTTTCGCACGGCCTCGCCGACGAAGACGACCAGCAGCGCGCCGAACAGGTAGAAGAACGTTGTGCCCGACGAGACCAGCGATGTCGGCCAGCCCCGCGCGCGCTGCACCTCGGCGACATAGATGCTCTGGCCATAGAAGCCGAGGCCCCAGCCGAAGGTTGCGAGCAGGAAGCAGACCGCGACGATGCGCCAGCCTTCGTAGCGGAGCGAGGATTCATCGATCATGCGGTGTTGAGGATTGTCGAGCATTCGCGCTTCTCCTTCGCATTCCCGCGTTGTGATTGTCTGTCCATGACGACCATCATGTATCGATGTGGAAGCAGAAAATCACTTCGACCTGGATCGAAGTATCGACGCTGCTGACAGCCTCCTGCCATTCTAGTGCGCATGATCTTGTCGGAAAACCGCTGCACACTTTTCCGGATCATGCGCTCAGATCGCGTCCGGGAACTCGCCCATGGCCGCCTCGATCCGCGCCTTGCGGCGGCGGGCCCAGGACGCCAGCGAGAGCGCGACGAGGCCGAGCGCAACTGGCGGAAACACCACCATGTTCACCGCGGACCAGCCATAATTCGCGAGCAGCTGGCCCGAGGAGAACGAGCCGATCGCCATCATCCCGAACACCAGGAAATCGTTGAAGGCCTGCACCTTGTTGCGTTCCTGCGGCCGGTGCGTCTCCAGCACCAAGGCGGAGGCGCCGACGAAGGAGAAATTCCAGCCGACGCCGAGCACGATCAGCGTCGCCCAGAAATGCATCGCGGTGATGCCCGATAGCCCGATGCTGGCGGCGCCGGCTTCCAGCAGCAATCCGACGGCGACGATCTTCGGCGCGCCGAAGCGGGCGATCAGCGCACCGGTGAAGAAGCTCGGACCGTACATGGCGACGATGTGCCATTGAATGCCGAAATTGGAATCGGACAGGCTGAGGCCGCACATCTTCATGGCCAGCGGCGCCGAGGTCATCACCAGATTCATCATGGGGTAGGCGATGACGCCGCAGAGTGCGGCCGCGATGAAGCGCGGCTGGCTCACGATGGTGAGCAGCGGCCGTCCGCCATGCAGATCGGCCGGCGCGGGCTTCGGCATATCGACGCCGGCAACGATGCCCATCGCGACAAGCGCGACCGCGGCCTGCACCAGGAAGCTGAAGGCGAACAGATAGGGCGACCACACGTCCATGGTCCATTGCACCAGCTGCGGACCGAGCACGCCGGCGAACACGCCGCCCGCCATCACCCACGAGACAGCCTTGGGTCGATAAGCCGCGCTGGCGCCGTCGGCCGCGGCGAAGCGATAGGATTGCGCCACCGAGCCGTAGAGGCCGCCGAGAAAGGTCGCGAGACAAAACAGCGCGAACGAGCCGTGCAGGATCGCGAACGAGCCGGTGAGACCGGTGAGCGCGCCGAGGCCGGTGCCGGTGATGAAAGCCGCGCGGCGGCCGAAACGGCGCGAGATCGCGCCTGTCGGCAGCGTGCCGGCGGCGAGGCCCACGACGTACATCGACAGCGGCACGGTCGCGAGCGACATGTCGGGTGCAAGCGTGGCGCCGACGATCGAGCCGGTAGCGAAGATCACCGCCGAGTTGGCGCCGGTCAGGGCCTGCGCGGCGGCAAGGCGCACCACATTGGCACGCGCGCGGGCATCATCGGCGATCTCGTTGCTGGCAGTCACGTCAATCATCGGCATTTCCGCCCAGAGGGCCTTGTTGATTCCCGGCACTATGGAGGGGCCGAAGGGGCCGGGCAACCGGCGCAAACGGGCGCAGGCCATGCCTCTGACGCAATTGGGCCAATGATACCGGCCCACGCTCTTGACGGCTTGCGCTCGATCAAATCCTATCCGCGGCGATGTCTTGGGAGTTTCGTAAATGTCCGTCGACGACAGGCCCACGCTCAGCGCTCCCGATGACGATCCCTGGCTCTGGCTGGAGGAGATCGACGGCGCCCGCGCGCTCGATTTCGTCGAGAAACAGAATCGCCTGACGTTGCAGGAATTCGGCGGCGCCGCGTTCGATCGCGACACCGCCATCCTCGCGGCGATCTACGACCGATCGGACAACATCCCCTATGTCACCCGGCGCGACGGTTATCTCTACAATCTCTGGAAGGACGCCGCGAACCCGCGCGGCCTGTGGCGACGCACCACGCTCGCGGAGTTTCGCAAGGCCGAACCGGCCTGGGAGATCATGCTCGATATCGATCAGCTCGCCGCGACCGATGGCGCGGACTGGCTTTTCGGTGGGGCATCCACGCGAGCCGGAAGCACGCGCGTCATCCTGAGCCTGTCGCGCGGCGGCAGCGATGCCGTCACCTTGCGCGAGTTCGATATCGCGACGAAGCAATTCATCGCCGATGGTTTCGTCCTGCCGGAAGCCAAGAGCAGCGTCGATTGGGCGGATGCCGACACGCTGCTGCTGTCGAGCGCGCTCGGCGAGGGCATGGCGACAAATTCCGGCTACGCGAGAACGGTGCGGCTGTGGCGGCGCGGGACCAGCGTCGAGCAGGCCGCCGTGATCTTCGAGACGACCGCCGACCATATGCGGGCCTACAGTTATGTCGACGACACCGCGGCAACACAGCGCGTCTGGTTCATCGACCAGTCGGACTTCTTCAATTTCAGCACCTCGCTCGGCACCGCATCCGGTGCAACCACGAAGCTCGAGCTGCCCAGCAACATCTGGATGCAGGTTCATGGCGACTGGCTCTCGGTCAAGCCACGCCAGACCTGGTCTGTCGCGGGACACACTTACGCGGCCGATGCGATGCTCGGCATGTCGCTGTCCGCATTCCTGGCAGGACGTCGCGATTTCACGGTGTTGTTCGAGCCCGGGCCGCGGCGAGCGTTGCAGGGCTTCTTCTGGACCGGCGGCAAGCTCGTGCTTTCGATCCTCGACGAACTGCGGCCAATCTTCGAGATATGCACGCCATCGCCATCAAACTGGAGCAAACAGCGGCTGCAGGGGTTGCCCGATATTGGCGTCGTCGATGTCTGGAGCCTCGACCGCCACGAATCCCAAAGCAATGGCGACCTGCTCGCCAATGTGCAGGACCCGCTGACGCCGCCGTCATTGATGCTGATCGAGCGCGGCGTCGAAAGCCCTGTCGTGCTGAAGCAGGCGCCGAAGATCTTCAACGCCGAAGGCCTCGTGGTGACGCAGCACGAGGCGATCTCTGTCGACGGCGAGCGCATTCCCTATGTGCAGACTGGCCCCGCCGGCGGGTCAGGCGATGCGCCGGTCTATATGAGCGCCTATGGTGGCTTCGGTCTCGCGGTGAAGCCGGAATACAATTCGTCGCTCGGCAAGCTCTGGCTGGAGCGCGGCGGCACCACGGTGCAGGCAAATTTGCGCGGCGGCGGCGAGTTCGGCACGCGCTGGCACGATGCCGGCCGTTATGCCGGCAAGAAGCTGTCGCATGACGATTTCGCCGCCGTTGCCGCCGACCTGGTCCGCCGCGGCGTGACCACGCCGAAGCGCATCGCCGCGCAGGGCGGATCGAACGGCGGCATCCTCATCACCAACATGCTGGTGCGCTACCCCGAGCGCTTCGGTGCGCTGTTCTGCACCATCCCGCTGATCGACATGCGCCGCTACACCAAGCTGCTCGCGGGCGCGAGTTGGATCGCCGAATATGGCGACCCCGACAAGGCGGAGGAGTGGGAGTGGCTGAAGACCTACTCGGCCTACCACAACGCACAGCCGGGTCAGCCCTATCCGCCGATCCTGATTGCGACGACGCGGCGCGACGACCGCGTCCATCCCGGCCACGCGCGCAAAATGGCGGCAAAGCTCCAGGCGATGGGCTATGAGGCCTGGTTCTATGAGCCGGCCGCCGGCGGCCACGGCTACGGCAAAGATAACAAGGAGCGCGCAGGCTTCCAGGTGCTGGGATTTCAGTTCCTGAAGCAGAAGATCGGCTGGGTAGATGGCGAGGCCTGACGGCCTCGCGCTTTACCCGTGCGCAAACACCAGCGTCAGATTGTTCGCGGGCATCTCGATCGTGTCGATCAGACGAAGGCCCGCACTGCGCGCGAGGGTCTCGACATCGCCGATATCGCGGACGCCCCATTCGGGATTGCCTTCGCGGAGCGACGTGTCGAACACCGCGTTGCTCAGCGCGGTGTGCTTGCCGTCGCGCTTGAACGGGCCGTAGAGAAACAGCTCACCGTCGGCGCGCAGATAACGACTGGCGCCCGTGAACAGGCCCTCGGCCACGGTCCAGGGCGCAATGTGAATGACATTGGCGCAGAACACGGCCGCGAGATCCTTCGGCCCCTGCCCGCTCTTCATCTCCGGACACCAGCCGGAATCAGACAGATCGATTCGCAACGGGCTGCGGATGTTTGTCAGGCCCGAATGCACGCGCCAGGCCTCGATGCTCTTCACATGGCGCTGGTTGAGGTCGCTCGGCCACCAGACGAGATCAGGCGCGTGGCGGGCAAAATAAACCACGTGCTGGCCGGTTCCACTGCCGACCTCGACGACGTCGCCGGACCGGCCAGCGAGGTGCTTTTCGAGCGCTGCCCAGAGCGGCTCGTGATTGCGATGGAAGGCCGGTGCATCGAGACGGCCGTCAGACTCGACCCGCCCGCCATCCCTGCCAAATTCAACGACATATTCAGCCAATTCATGTCCCCGGAAAATGAGAAATCAGTCGAAAACGCACCGACGGCAAAACGCCCCCAAAACAGCACCGGACAATGCCGGCTTGATGAACGAACTATCCCTTCAGTTGCAATGCGGAAGATATTAACGCCATTTTGCGGCCTGCATAGTCTTGATTGTCAGGGCATGTCCTTTGTGCTTTTGAACACTATCTTTTGCAGACATCATAAGCCTCGGAACGTTGCTTTGACCGCCTTTCCCCGCAAGCCCGCCCTGCTCCTCGCGCTGGTCGCCCTCACGGGCCTCGCCGCGCCCCCGGCGTGGGCGCAGTCCGCGATTGCCGAGGGCCAAAAGCTCGCCTTCGACCGCGGCAAGGGCAATTGCCTGACCTGCCACGTTATCAAGGGCGGCGATCTGCCCGGCACGATCGGTCCCGAGCTTAGGGATCTCAAGGCAAAATACCCTGATCGCAACGAGCTGGCCGCGATCCTGTTCGACGAGACCAAACGTAATCCGCAGACCATGATGCCGCCATTCGGCCGCAACCGCATACTGACGGAGCGGGAGATCAACGCGATCGTTGATTTCCTGCAGACGCTGTAATGGCGGGCCCAGGAGACCTTCGATGACCACGACCACTGGAACTCATCCGACGCGGCGCCTGATCCTGCAGGGCGCGGCCTCGGTCGCGCTGATCGGCCTCGGCAATCTGCCGTTCGTGCCGGCGCGTGCCGCGGCCAACGACAAATATCCGGAAGAGGCGTTCAAGCTGAAGAACGAAGCGGATGCGATCAAGGCGCTCTATGGCAGGACCGCCGAACCGTCGGACAAGATCAAGCTCGACGCGCCCGAGATCGCCGAGAACGGCGGCGTGGTGCCGATGTCGGTGACGACGACGCTCGACAAGGTGACCTCGATCTCGTTCTTCGTCGCCGAGAATCCGAACGCGCTGGCGGCAAGCTACAAGCTTCCCGAGGGAACGATCCCCGCTGTCGCCAACCGCCTGAAGATGGCGAAGACCAGCAATGTGACCGCGATCGTGGAAGCCGACGGCAAGCTCTACAGCGCGACCAAGGAAGTAAAGGTCACTGTCGGCGGCTGCGGCGGCTAAAGGAGATCGGAGATGGCATCCAGCATTCGCGTCCGCGCAACATCCAATGGCGATATCACCGAGGTGCAGACGTTGATCCAGCACCCCATGGACACCGGCCTCGTCAAGGACCCCAAGGGGGAATTGATCCCGGCGCACTACATCCAGGAAGTGAAGTTCGCATGTAACGGCAAGGACGTCTTCGTCGCCAATTGGGGCACCGCGATTTCCAAGGATCCCTACATCAAGTTCAGCTTCAGGGGCGCCAAGAAGGGCGACGACCTCGCGATCTCCTGGACCGACAACAAGGGCGGTTCCGACCAGACCACCGCGAAGATCGCGTGATGAAGCCCGGCTTCGCCCTCCTGCTCTCCTCGTTGAGCGCCGCGCTTGTCGCGTTCGCGCTCACCGCTCCCTCAGTTGTTGCGGCCGACAAGGTCGATCCCGTCGCTGACGCCAAGGCTTTCCAGAACTTCTACTTCCAGAAGTTTCCCAACGTGAAGCACGAGGATTTCGTCAACGGTCCTTATTCCCTGAACGAGGGCATGAAGCGGCAATGGCTGGAGAAGGAAGAATTCCCGCCTTACGAGTTCGCGCTCGACGCCGGCAAGGAGATGTTTGCGACGCCGTTCAAGAACGGCAAGACCTATGCCGACTGCTTCCCGAACGGCGGCCTCGGCATTCGCCAGAACTATCCTTATTTCGACACCAAGGAGGGCAAGGTCGTCACGCTGGAGCTCGCGCTCAACCGCTGCCGCGAGGCCAATGGCGAACAGCCCTACTCCTACGTCAAGGACGAGATGGCCTCGCTGACGGCGTACATGGCCTTCACCTCGCGCGGCAAGCCGATGGACATCAAGATTCCCGATGATCCTCGCGCGTTGGAGGCGTTCGAAAGCGGCAAGCGCTATTTCTACACCCGCCGCGGTCAGCTGAACTTCTCCTGCGCCAGTTGCCATGTGCAGAGCCCGGGCGAGCGCATCCGCGCCGAGGTGCTGGCGCCGGCGCTCGGCATCCTCAATGCGATGCCCATCTACCGCTCCGAGTGGAGCGGCATGGGCACGATCAGCCGCCGCTTCATGACCTGCAACAGCCAGACCCGCGCGGTCCCGCTGGAGCCGCAGTCGGATGAATATCGCGACGTCGAATACTTCCTGTCCTACGTCGCCAACGGCCTGCCGATTTCGGGCCCGGGGGCACGACCATGAGCGCGGCCATGAAGCGGACACTTACCTTGACCATGTTGCTTGCATTGAGCCTCGCGCCATCGGCGCGCGCGTCAAATGAAGCAGAGTACAAGGCGGCCTACGCCGCCGCGGAGGCTGCGTCCAAGGAGGCGGCCGGCATGCGCAACCAGTGGACCACGACCGTCTCGACGCTGGCGACCGCCAAAAAGGCGGGCGACGGCGGCGATTACGATGGCGCCGTGGCTGCAGCCAAAGAGGCCGAAGCGCTGGCGAAGGCTTCGGTCTTCCAGGCGACCTCTGAAAAAGAGGCCTGGAAGGCGATGGAAATCCGCTAAGCTAGATCCCAGCTATTGTTTGAGCATGATCTTGTCGGAAAACGGCTACACACTTTTCCTGATCATACTCGCAGAACTGCCGATAACCGGCGCGGAGAATGTGTGATGGCGATCCGCCGCCGCGATTTCCTGAGGGGCTCAGCCGTTGCTGCCGCGTCTGTCGTGCTGCCGCGGCTTGCGCGTGGTGCCGAGGCCGCCAGCATTTACGACATCGAGCGCTTCGGCAATGCGCGGATCCTGCACACCACCGACACGCATGCGCAGCTCAATCCAGTCTATTTCCGCGAGCCCAGTATCAACATCGGTATTGGCGAGATGGCGGGGCGGCCGCCGCACCTGGTCGCCCGCGCGTTCCTGGAGCACTTTGGGATCCGGCCCGACAGCGCGGATGCCTATGCCTTCACCTCAGTCGAGTTCGAGAAATCCGCCGGCCGGTTCGGCAAGCTCGGCGGCTTCGCTCATTTGAAGACACTGATCGACCGCTTGCGTAACGATGTCGGCGAGAAGCGCGCCATGCTGGTGGACGGCGGTGATCTCTGGCAGGGCACGGGCCTTGCCAACGTCATGCACGGCCGCGACATGGTCGAGGTTGCCAATCTGCTGGGCATCGAGGCGATGACCGGGCATTGGGAGTTCACCTATGGCGAGCAAGCGCTGCGCGACAATCTCGAGCACTTCAAGGGCGAGTTTCTGGCGCAGAATGTCTTCCTGACCGAGGAGGCCGCGTTCAACGACGCCCCGGCCTTCGACAAGGCCAGCGGGCGCGTGTTCAAGCCGTCAATCATCAAGGAGCTCAGTGGCCATCGCGTTGCGATCATCGGCCAGGCTTTTCCTTACGTGCCGATCGCGCATCCCAAGCGCTTTACGCCGGACTGGACCTTTGGCATCCGCGAGGAAGAGCTGCAGACGCATGTCGATGCCTTGCGCGGCACCGATAAGGTCGATGCAATCATTCTGCTCTCGCATAACGGCATGGATGTCGACCTCAAGCTCGCAAGCCGTGTCACCGGCATCGACGTCATTCTCGGCGGACACACCCACGATGCCGTGCCGCAGCCGATCGCGGTGAAGAATCCCGGTGGCACCACACTCGTCACCAATGCCGGCTCCAACGGGAAATTTCTTGCCGTGCTCGATCTCGCGCTCGACAAGGGCAAGGTAAGCGACGTCAGATATCATCTGCTGCCGGTTTATTCCGAGCTCTTGAAGCCCGATCCTGCCATGGCCGAGCTGATCGGAAAGCTGCGCGCGCCATACGTCACCGACTGGTCGGAGAAGATCGCAACGCCGGACCGGCTGCTCTATCGCCGTGACAATTTCGCCGGCCCCGTCGACGAGTTGATCTGTACCGCGCTGCGCAACGAGCTCGATGCCGAGATCGCGCTATCGCCCGGCTTCCGCTGGGGCGTCACCGCGTTATCAGGCCAGCCGATCACGATGGAAGACGTGCTCGCGGAGACCGCGATCACCTATCCCGAAACCTATGTGCAGGAGATGACGGGCGCGGAGATCAAGGACGTACTGGAAGACATCTGCGACAATCTCTTCAACGCCGATCCCTATCATCAGCAGGGCGGCGACATGGTGCGCGCCGGCGGGCTGAGCTATGCCTGCAGCCCGGCCAGCGCGATCGGCAGCCGCATCTCCGATCTGAAGCTCGACAATGGCAGGGCGATCAGCGCCAGCCATCGCTACAAGGTCGCAGGCTGGGCCTCGGTCAACGGCCAGCAGGGCGCGGCGGTGTGGGACGTCGTCGCAAAACATCTGCGCTCGGGCCGGATGTTTCAGGAGCGGCTGGGCAGCGGCGTCACGCTGAAAGGCGTCGACGGCAATCCGGGCATCGCGGGATAGCGACGATGCGGTCGCAAATTTTCCGCACGATCATGCTGGCGCTGCTCGCCTGGGCCGCGGTGCCAGCAACGTTTGCACAACAGGTGCCGTTGCAGGACAAGCCGTTCGCCGAGCACAAGATCGTGCTGCAACTCTCGGATAGCGACGCGAAGAAGCAGGCGCTGGTGCTGAGCGTCGCCAACAATCTGCTGAAGGCCTACGATCCCGACAAGATTGCGGTCGAGGTCGTCACCTTCGGTCCCGGCATCGATCTGCTGCTGTCCGGCAGCGAGCGCCGCAAGCAGGTCGAGAGCCTGATCGCGCAAGGCGTGCGCTTCGACATCTGCCTCAACACCGTCGACACGATCGAGCGGGAGACCGGCAGGCGGCCGGAGTTCATTCCCGCCGCGACGCCGGTGCAGGTGGGCGTGGGACAGATCCTGTTTCTGACGGAGAATGGGTACACGCTGGTGCGGCCGTAGGGACGTCCCAGACAGCCTCTGTGGCACGTCATCGCCGCATACTCGGTGTCATTCCCCGCGAAAGCGGGGAATCCAGTACGCCGCGGCCTCTCCGTACCCCTCATCGCCTCTGGAATACTGGATCGCTTCGCGGGCGATGACAGCAGAGGGTGGGGCGGCCATCGCGTCGCAATAAAAATCTTCTAAATTTTCTTATTTCAACAGCACATTACTTCTCCTTCCACCCTCCGGCGTAGTAGAATCCTCGAAATCACTCCACGCCGGGTCCTGCCATGATCTTCCGCCAGCTCTTCGACAGCGTTTCGGGAACCTACAGCTATCTGCTGGCCAGCCGCCCCGGCGGCGAGGCGCTGATCCTCGATCCCGTGCTGGAGAAGGTCGATCGCTACTGCCAGCTATTGCGCGAGCTCGATCTCAAGCTGGTCAAGGCGGTCGACACTCATCTGCACGCCGACCATGTCACCGGCCTCGGGGAGCTGCGCGACCGCACCCATTGCATGACCGTGATGGGCGACCAGACCAAGGCCGACGTGGTGGCGATGCGCGTTGCCGACGGCGACAAGGTGACGATCGAAGGCCTCTCGCTCGACGTGATGTACACGCCGGGCCATACCGACGATTCCTATTCCTATCTCATGGGCGACCGCGTCTTCACTGGCGACACGCTTTTGATTCGCGGCACCGGCCGCACCGATTTCCAGAATGGCTCGTCGCGCGCACAGTACGATTCAATATTCAATCGCCTGCTCAAGCTGCCTGACGAGACGATGGTGTTCCCTGCGCATGACTACAAGGGCGACACCGTCTCCACCATCGGCGAGGAGAGGCGCTACAATCCCAGGCTCCAGGTGCGTTCGGTCGACGAATATATCGAGCTGATGGCCAATTTGAAGCTGCCCAATCCGAAGATGATGGACGTGGCGGTGCCCGCCAACATGCGCGTCGGCCTGCATCAGGAGGAGCTGGAGAAAGAGGGCCGTGCGCTCAGCGCCGTCGAGGCGATCCGTTCGCTGCATCGGCCCGACATCCTCTTGGTCGATCTGCGCGAGGCCAACGAGCGGATCAAGCACGGCATGCTCGAGGGCGCGCTTCACACGCCCTATCCAAGCATCGAGGAAAGTCTCAAGCCCGGCGGCATGCTGCGCGAGGTTGCGGCCGCGACCGGCCGCCGCGTCGTGTTTTTCTGCGCCTTCGGCGAGCGCTCGGCCATGGCTGTTGCTGCCGCCAAGCAGGCCGGCCTCTCCAACACGGCTCATATCGCCGGCGGCATCGATGCCTGGAAGAAGGCGGGTGGGCCGGTGGTGCAAGCCTGACGGCAGCGTCAACTGCCTTGAGATAAGTCAGCAACCGCATAGATTCTTCGGCTAGAAGCGGATGACGCTTCACCATCCTGGACCAGCCATGGCCAATTCAGCCAAACCGAGCGAGCCGCCGAAGACCAAAACCGCAGCCGACAAGGCCAAGAAGCCACCGCCGCCACGCGACACCGACGACGATTACGAAGACGGCGACATCGCCACGCCGAAGCGCGATCGCTATGGGAATGACGACGAGCCGTTGTAAGGCGTGATGGCGCTGACAACTAGGCCGGGACGACGATGTGGATACCGGCGTCCCTCACACCCCACCCGCACTACCTGCCATGCGCCTGCGATCATGGACAAATAGCCGGACACCCCGATAGTTTGCACGCCCTCAGGGAGTCAAACGGAACTGCAATGGTCGACGTTCTCGCCGCACCGCAACAAGGCAAGGCGGACAGCGCGCTACGCACGCTGACCGGGATCTCGATCGCGCATTGGGTCAGCCATTTCCATCTGCTGGTCCTGCCGATGCTGTTTCCATTCCTGAAAGTTCAACTCGGCGTCGGCTATGTCGAGCTCGGCTTCGCGTTGACCGTGTCGGCCGTGGTCTCCGGTCTGACGCAGGCACCGACCGGCTATCTCGTCGACCATTTTGGTGCGCGCAAGATTTTGCTCGGCGGACTGACGCTCGGCGGCCTCGCGCTTGTTTTGCTCGGGCTACATCTGAGCTACGCCTCGCTGATCGCCTGCGCCGTGCTGCTCGGGCTCGCCAATAGCGTCTATCATCCGGCCGATTACGCGATTCTCGCCGAGCACATGGACGAGGCGCGGATGGGCCGCGCGTTTTCGGTCCACACCTTTGCCGGCTATTTCGGCGGCGCCGTCGCTCCGGCGATCGTCGCCGCACTGATCACGGTGTCCGGCGGCGTCGGTGCGCTGCTCGCCTCGGGCGCGATCGGCGTGCTGGTGGCGCTGCTGCTGGTGATGATGAGCATTCCCGATGCCGGCGCGCACAAGGCCAAGCCTGGAAACGCCGATGCACCGAAGCAGGCCGTCATCACGCCGGCGCTGATCACGCTGACCGCGCTGTTCATGCTGCTGAGCCTGTCGGTGGCCGGCATCAACAATTTCGGCGTGGTGGCGCTGATGAGCGGCTACGGCGCAACCTATTCCGTGGCCAATGTGGCGCTGACCGCGTTCCTCGGCTCAAGCGCCGCGGGCGTGCTCGCGGGCGGCTTCCTCGCCGACCACACCGAGCGCCACGGCTATGTCGCCGCCGCCTGCTTTGCCGCGAATGCCGCCATCGTGCTGCTGATCGCGCTGGTGACGTTGCCGGCCTGGGCCCTGACTGCCACGATGGCAACCGCGGGCTTCCTCTCGGGCGTGATCGCGCCGTCGCGGGACATGCTGGTGCGCAACGCCGCGCCTCCCGGTGCCGCGGGCCGCGCGTTCGGCATCGTCTCCACCGGCTTCAATCTCGGCGGCATCGTCTCACCGCTGCTGTTCGGCTGGATCATGGACCAAAGCGCGCCGCACTGGGTGTTCGGGGCGTCAGTGATCTTCATGGTCGCTACCGTGATGCTGTCGCCGTTCACCGAGCGGAAGACGCGAGCCAAGGCTTAGCGAGAAGTTTTACCGTCGTCCCGGCGAAGGCCGGGACGACAAGAAGCAAAACAAACCGGGACGAAACACCATGAGCACCCCTGATCTCGTGATCCGTGGCGGCACCGTCGCGGACGGCCACGGCGGCGAGCTGTTCGAGGCTGACGTCGCCATCACCGGTGGCATGATCAGCGAGGTGGGCAAGGTCGCGGCCAAGGGCAAAGAAGAAATCGACGCGCGCGGAAAGCTGGTGACGCCGGGCTTCGTCGACGTGCACACCCATTACGACGGGCAGGTCACCTGGAGCCAGGACATCACGCCGTCGTCGCAGAACGGCGTCACCACCGCGATCATGGGCAATTGCGGCGTCGGCTTCGCACCGTGCAAGCCCGCCGATCACACCCGCCTGATCCAGCTGATGGAAGGCGTCGAGGACATTCCCGAGCCGGTGCTGAGCGCCGGCATTCCCTGGGCCTGGGAGAGCTTCCCTGATTACATGGACTGGCTGTCGAAGCGCGATTTCGACATCGATGTCGGCGCGCAGTTGCCGCATGCGGCATTGCGGGTCTATGTCATGGGCGAGCGCGGCGCCCGCCGCGATCCCTCGACGGCGGAAGACAATGCGGCGATGGCCAAGCTTGCGGGCGAAGCGGTACAATCCGGCGCGCTCGGCTTCTCGACCTCGCGCACGCTCAACCACCGCACCTCGACCGGCGATTTCACGCCAACGCTGAAAGCGGGCGAGGACGAGCTCACCGCGATTGCCGGCGCGATGCACAGCCAGGGCCGCAGCGTGCTGCAATTCGTGCTCGATCTTTCCACCATCCATGAAGACCTGCCGATGATGCTGCGGGTGGCCGACAGCACAAGGTGCCCGATCTCGTTCTCGATCACGCAGAATGACAGATCACCCAACCGCTGGCGCCAGACGCTGGACGAGATCAATGCGGCCGCGAAACGCGGGCTGTCCATCACCGCGCAGATCGCGGCGCGCCCGGTCGGTCTGCTGCTCGGGCTCGAGCTGTCACGCAATCCGTTCCAGACCCATCCCAGCTACAAGGCGATCGCGCATTTGCCTCTGAAGGAACGGCTGGCGCGGTTGCGCCAAGCCGATGTGCGCAAGGCGATCCTGAGCGAGAGCGCGACTGCGACTGACGATCCGCTGTTCTTCCGCCCGAACTACGACAAGATGTTCCTGCTGGGCGATCCCCCCGACTACGAGCAGCCGCCGGAGAATGCGCTGGGGCCGCAGGCGCGCAAGCAGGGCCGCCAGCCGGAGGAGCTCGCTTACGATGCGATGCTGTCGGACGAGGGCCGCGGCATGCTCTACGTGCCGTTCCTCAATTATTCCGACGGCAATCTCGACGCGACGCGCGAGATGCTGATCGATCCGCAATCGGTGCCCGGCCTTTCCGACGGCGGCGCCCATTGCGGCATCATCTGCGATGCCAGCTTCCCGACTTATCTGCTGACGCACTGGACGCGTGACCGCAAGCGCGGCGAGAAGCTGTCGATCCCCTTCGTGGTCGCAGCGCAGTCGCGCAAGACGGCGTTGTCGGTGGGGCTGACCGATCGCGGATTGATCGCGCCGGGCTACAAGGCCGACGTCAACGTGATCGATTACGACCGCCTGCATCTGCATCCACCCGAGGTGCATTACGACCTGCCGGTCGGTGGTCGCAGGCTGCTGCAGGATGTCGACGGCTATGAGGCCACGATCGTCTCGGGCGTGGTGACGCGGCGGCAGGGCGAGGCGACGGGGCGAAGGCCGGGGAAGCTGATTCGGGGTGCGCAGGGGTGCAGTAAGCGGGCGCATGTTGAGCGCGATGTTTCCGCAATGTAGGCGTCGTCCCGGCGAAGGCCGGGACCCATAACCACGAAAAGGAGTTAAAGCGCAGGGCTCCCACTCCGAGTCTTCGCCAAACTGCTCCCTGGGGGTATGGGTCCCGGCCTTCGCCGGGACGACACTTGTTTCGTGGCAGGCTTTGGAAGACCTACGTCGGCGACACTGCGCGCTTCAGCGGCGCCGTCTGCACCGCCGCACCACGCGTCAGCCTCGCCTTTTCCGAGTTCGGCCAGAGCAGCAGCAGCCCGACCACACCGGAGCCGATCATGATCACGGCGTTGATGGTAAATCCGGTCATGTAGCCGTCGATCATGCTGCCGGCGCGCTCGATCACCTTGCCCATCACGTAGGGCGCGATGATGCCCGAGAGCGTATAGAGTGCGCCGTAGATCGCGAGGATCGCGCCGCGCTGCGAGGCCGGGGTAAACTCGCCGAGCATCGGCGGGCAGACGACATAGATCGCGCCGCAGAGACCGGAACCGACCACCAAGAGCGCGATCTGCAAGCCCGCACCCTGCATGTGAGGCATCGTTGTGAGAATGAGGCCGCCGATGATCAGCGGCACCGAGCCCAGCACGCCACGCGACATGCGCGTGGTGTAGCCGCGCACCATCATCACCTGCGAGATCCAGCCGGTCAGAATCACGATGGTGGCGCCGAACACCCAGGGCAGGATCGAGATCCAGCCGGCGTCGCTCTGCGAAAAGCCAAGTCCCTTGACGATGAAGGACGTAAACCACGTGAGTCCGAGCGACAGCGCCCAATAGGCGCCGAAGGTTGCGATCACGCAGCCGAGGAAGGTGCGCGAGGTCAGAAGGCGGATGTAGGGAATTTTCGGCT
Source organism: Bradyrhizobium sp. CCBAU 11434 (assembly GCF_028128895.1). Taxonomy (NCBI): domain Bacteria; kingdom Pseudomonadati; phylum Pseudomonadota; class Alphaproteobacteria; order Hyphomicrobiales; family Nitrobacteraceae; genus Bradyrhizobium; species Bradyrhizobium sp. CCBAU 11434. The sequence continues at coordinate 507,627 of NZ_LBJX01000102.1, read as the reverse complement.
CACTGACGGCGAGCGCCTGCGTGTCCTCGAGCGGTCCTTCCTTGCCCAGCGCCAGCCAGGCGCAGACCCAGATCAGGCCGACCACGCCGAGCGCCCCGAAGGCATAGTGCCAGGAGTGATTGACGATGACCCAGTTCAGCGCCGGCACGGCCAGGATGACCCCGAAGGCCGAGCCCTGTGTCAGGACCGCGGTCGGCAGCGTGCGCTTCTCGTCGGGGAACCATTTGTAGATTGCGTGCGTCGCGACCGAAGCCGCCGGACCTTCGCCCGCACCGAGCACGATGCGGCAGATCAAGAGCGTGCTGAAGCTGACGGTGCCGACCATCGGAAACTGCGCCAGCGCCCAGACCACGGCGAGCGTCAGCAACACATAGCGCGTCGCCACCTTGTTGACGAGGAAGCCGACCACGATGGCCGAGATCGAGAACAGGAAGAAGAACGAGGAGCCGAGCAGGCCGAATTGCGCAGGCTCGAGCTTCAAGTCGGTCATGATCGGCACGCCGGCGAGGCCGACGACGATCTTGTCCGCGAAGTTCACCACCATCAGGAGAAAGAGGAGAAAAACGATGGTCCAGGCGCCCTTCGGCGTCGCCGTGGACGTTTGCTTGGACGTCCCTGCCATCCTGGCTGCCGCGGACGGCGTTCCCTGAGCGCTCATCATTCTCCCCGTATGTCTTCTTGTCGGCACTTTTGATTTGGCCGTCTTGGGAGCTAACAACGGCTTGAACGGCAACGCAACCCCGGCATTTCCGCGGCAAGTGTGCTACGCAGCACGGAGTTAATTCCGTCCGGCGAACAGACCTTGCTGAGCATCCGAAACCTCTCCAAAACCTTCACCTCGGCCGGCGAGCCCGTGCATGTGCTGCGCGGCGTCGACCTCGACCTCAAAGCCGGCGAACGCGTCGCGCTCACGGGCGAATCCGGCAGCGGCAAGAGTACGCTGCTGCATTTGATCGCAGGGCTGGATGCCGCCGATGGCGGCTCGATCCGCCTGGAGGACACCGAGATCACTGAGCTTGCCGACGCCGGCCGCGCCGAGTTGCGGCGAGACCGGATCGGTCTCGTGTTTCAGCAGTTCAATTTGATCCCAAGCCTGTCGGTCGCCGACAATCTCGCTTTCCAGGCCCGCATCGCCGGTCGGCACGACGCGCCCTGGACCAAGGAGCTGGTCGAGCGGCTCGGCCTCGGCGGCCTGCTCAAGCGTTATCCCGAGCAATTATCAGGCGGCCAGCAGCAGCGGGTCGCAATCGGCCGGGCGCTGGCGACAAAACCGTCGCTGCTGCTCGCGGACGAGCCGACCGGCAATCTGGATGAAGCCACCGCCGACGACGTGCTGGCGCTGACGCGCGACCTCGTCGCGCGCACCGGCTGCGGCTTCCTGATGGTGACGCACAGCCTGCATCTGGCCGGCACGCTCGACCGCCACATCGTCCTCCATGCGGGACGGATCGCATGAGGCGCGCGCTCTGGGTGCTGGCGGTGCTGCTGAGCCATTGGCGCCGGCATAGGATGCAGTTCGCAACGCTGCTGATCGGGCTGATCGCTGCGACCGCGCTGTGGAGCGGCGTGCAGGCGATCAACCAGCAGGCCCGCACGGCCTATGACCGTGCGGCGGCGACGTTTGGCGGCGTGCGCACGGCGACGCTGGTGGCGCCTGATACGGCGACGTTCCCGCAAGAGCTTTTCATAAAGCTTCGCCGCGCGGGCTGGCCGGTCTCGCCGGTGCTGGAAGGCCGGGTCCAGATCAACGGACGCTCGATCCGGCTGCTTGGCATCGAGCCGGTGACGCTGCCAGTTGACGTCGGCAATGCGCCGCGCCTCGGAGCCGCGGACCTCAGCAGCTTCGTCGCCGCGCCCGGACAGACGCTAGTGGCGCGGGAGACGCTGAGCGATTTGCACGAGAGCGAAGGAACGACGCCGTCGATCAGCAGCGGCGCAAAGCTGCCGCCGCTGCATGTGCAGCCGCAGCTGGTGCCTGATGTGCTGGTGGTCGATATCGGCGTGGCGCAGCGGCTCCTCAACAAGCCGGATCAGGTCTCGCGTCTGCTGATCGGCAGGGCGAGAGGCAAGCCGGCACCGCTGCAAAGCGTCGTCGGCGAAGAGTTGAAGCTGAAAGAGCCGACCGCGGAGACGGAGCTGGAGCGGCTCACCGACAGTTTCCACCTCAACCTCACCGCCTTCGGCCTGCTGTCGTTCTTCGTCGGTCTGTTCATCGTCAATTCCGCCGTCGGCCTCGCCTTCGAGCAGCGGCTGCCGATGCTGCGGACCTTGCGCGCTTGCGGCGCCTCGGCACGGCTGGTCAACTCCGTCCTGGTCGTTGAGCTGGTGGCGCTGGCGCTGGTCGCGGGGCTGATCGGGCTCGTCTGCGGTTATGTCATCGCAGCAGCGCTGCTACCCGACGTCGCGGCGTCGCTGCGCGGACTCTATGGTGCGCAGATTCCGGGGCAGCTGACGCTGCGGCCCGAGTGGTGGCTCGCCGGCATCGGCATCAGCGTTCTAGGCGCGATCGTGGCGGCTGCGACCAGCCTCATCAAGGCGATCAGGATGCCGGTGCTGGCGACCGCGCAGCCGCGGGCCTGGCAGCAGCGACAGCGCCGCTGGCTGATCCTGCAAAGCTTCGCTGCCTGCGCCGTGTTCGCGGTCGCGCTGCTGCTGCTCTATTACGGACAGTCCTTGATCGCCGGCTTCGCCCTGCTGGCTGCGCTGATGCTCGGCGCGGCGCTGATCCTTCCGGCCTTCCTCGAGATCCTCCTGCTTGCCGGCCAGCGGCTTGCGCGCGGGCCGCTGGCGCTGTGGTTCTGGGCGGACAGCCGGCAGCAGCTCTCGGGACTCTCGCTGGCGCTGATGGCTCTGCTGCTCGCGCTGGCAGTCAATGTCGGCGTCTCGACCATGGTAGAAACCTTCAGCCGCACCTTTGTCGGCTGGCTCGACGGACGGCTCGCCGCCGACGTCTACATCAGCGCTGCCGACAACGCGCAGAGCATCGCGATCCGCAACTGGCTGAAGGACCGCAGCGAGGTCCAGGCGATCCTGTCGGGCGGCCGCGCGGAGACGCAGGTTCAGGGCCAACCGGTGGAGTTGCTCGGCCTGCCCGATCACGCGCTCTATCGCGAGCGCTGGCCGCTGCTGGAGACCGCGCCACGCGCCTGGACCCAGTTGGTCCCGGGCAATGCCGCCTTCATCAGCGAGCAGCTGAGCCGCCGCCTCAATATCCGCGTTGGCGACGTCATCGAGGTGCCAGCGCCAGGCGGAACCTGGGAGCTCGACATCGTCGGCATCTATGCCGATTACGGCAATCCCAAAGGGCAGCTTGCCGTCAACGTCGCGGCGCTGATCCGGCAGTTTCCGCAGACGCCGCAGACACGGATCGGGCTGATTGTCCCGCGTGACAAGATTCCCGGCCTGATTGCGGCCTTGCAGAAGCAGTTCGCGCTCGACGACCGCGCGGTGGCCGACCAGGCCACGGTGAAGGCGGAATCGATCCGCATCTTCAACCGCACCTTTGCGGTGACCTCCGCGCTCAATGCCTTCACGCTCGGCGTCGCCGGCATCGCGCTCCTCACCAGCCTGCTGACGCTGGCAAACTCGCGCCTGCCACAGCTCGCGCCGCTCTGGGCGATCGGCATCACCCGGCCGCGCCTCGCCGCGATCGAGCTGACCAAGACGCTGTCGGTCGCGCTGTTCACGTCGCTGCTCGCGGTGCCGCTTGGGTTGCTGGTGGCGTGGTGCCTGATCGCGATCGTCAATGTGAAGGCGTTCGGCTGGCGGCTGCCGTTCCATGTGTTTCCGCTGCAATTGATCGAGTTGGTCGCGGTCGCGCTTGTCGCCTCGCTGCTGGCCGCGCTGCTGCCGGTGTTGCGGCTGGCGCGGATGCAGCCGGCGAGTCTCGTCAAGGTGTTTGCCAATGAGCGCTGACAAACTCTCGCGGCGCGCGTTCGCTGCCGGTATCGCAGCCCTTGCTCTCGCGCGCCGCGCCGCCGCGCAAGGCTATGCCGGGCTCGGCGAGACCGCCGACGGCTTCGCAAAGGTCACGCCCGGAAAAACGTTCACGTTCCCTGCCGATCACGGGCCGCATCCGGACTTTCGCATCGAGTGGTGGTATCTGACCGCAAATCTCGTCGACGTCAGTGGCGCGGCATGCGGGCTGCAATGGACGCTGTTCCGCCAGGCTGCAAAGCCGGGACCGCAAGGAGAAGGCTGGGCCAATCAGCAGATCTGGATGGCACATGCCGCGGTGACGCGCGCCGACACGCATCGATTCAGCGAGCTGTTTTCTCGCGGCGGCATCGGACAGGCGGGCGTCGAGGCAAAACCGTTTGCTTCGTGGATCGATGATTGGGAGATGAAGGGGTCCGAGCGCACCGACGACCGGACCTTGTCGCCGGTGACTCTGAAAGCCTCGGGCACCGACTTCAGCTACGCGCTGACACTGGAGACCGATCGTCCGGTCGTGTTGCAGGGTGACGGCGGCTACAGCCGCAAATCCGAGCGCGGGCAGGCGTCCTATTATTACAGCCAGCCGTTCTACCGCGCGCGCGGCACGCTCACGATCGACGACAAGCCGATCGAGGTCTCAGGCCAGGCCTGGATGGACCGCGAATGGAGCAGCCAGCCGCTCGACGCTGATCAGACCGGCTGGGACTGGCTATCGCTGCATCTCGTCTCCGGCGACAAGCTGATGCTGTACCGGCTGCGCCAGAAGGACGGCAAGGATTACCCGTTCGGCAACTGGATCAGCGCCGCCGGCGAGACGCAGATGATTGCGGGAGGCGACATCCAGATGACGCCAAAGGCGACGGCGGACGTGGCGGGCCGCAAGCTGCCGGTGGAATGGCAGATCGCGATCCCGTCGCACTCGTTCTCGATTTCCTGCAAGCCGCTCAATCCGAAGGCGTGGATGGGGACCGGCTTCTCTTACTGGGAAGGACCGATCAGCTTTACCGGCACGCATGACGGCGTTGGCTATCTCGAGCTGACCGGCTATTGAAGCGCGACCTGTTTGAAGGGATCTTGCGAAGTATCATTTCACCGCCCTCGTCACGCTGCTCGCGCTTGCGTTTTATTTCTTCACCTGCATCAACGTCTCGCGGTCCCGGACCAGGACCGGCGTGAAGGTGCCGGCGATGTCGGGCCATCCGGATTTCGAGCGCGCCTTCCGCATCCAGATGAATACGCTGGAATGGATGCCGATCTTCTTGCCGTCGCTGTGGCTGTTCGCGATCTATATCAGCGACGCCATCGCGGCCGGCATCGGCGCGGTCTGGATCATCGGCCGCATCGTGTATTTCATCGGCTATTCGCAAGCCGCCGCCAAGCGCGGCCCGGGCTTTGCGATCCAGGCGACCGCGGCGATCGCGCTGTGGGCGGGGGCGTTGTGGGTCGTGGTGTTGAGGGTGGTGTGAGGCAAGATCGCGCCTCAATCTCAGCCGTCGTCCCGGACAAGCGCGCCCCTAGGCGCGCGCCGATCCGGGACGACATTGGGGCTTGTAGCGCTAGCTCAACCCCTCACTTCGTCAGAGGGCAGCCGCTGTCCTTGGCTGTCGAAAACGCCTGGTCGCCGGGGACGACGGCGAGCTGCTTGTAATAGTCCCACGGCTTCTTCGATTCCGAGGGCTTCTTGACCTCGAACAGATACATGTCGTGGACCATGCGGCCGTTGGCGAGCACCTTGCCCTTGGCGAAGGCGTCATCGACCGGCAATTCCTTCAGCTTCTTGGCGACCGCGTCGGTGTCCTTGGTGCCGGCGGCTTTCACTGCCTTCAGATAGCTCAGCGTCGCCGAATAGGTACCGGCATGGATCATGCTCGGCATCCGGCCGGTGCGCTTGAAGAAACGCTCGGAGAAGGCACGCGAGGCATCATCATGATCCCAATAGAAGCCTTCGGTCAGGACCAGGCCCTGCGCCGCCTGCAAGCCAAGACCGTTCACCTCGGCGAGCGTCATCAGCAGGCCGGCAAGTTTCTGGCCACCCTGCACGATGCCGAATTCAGCCGCCTGCTTGATCGAGTTGGTGGTATCCTGACCGGCATTGGCGAGGCCGACGATCTTCGCCTTCGAACTCTGCGCCTGCAGCAGGAAGGACGAGAAGTCCGACGAGTTGAGAGGCACGCGGACCGAGCCCAGCACCTTGCCGCCGCTGGCCGTGACGATCTCGCTGGTGTCCTTCTCCAGCGCATAGCCGAACGCGTAATCAGCGGTGAGGAAGAACCAGGTGTCGCCGCCGGCCTTGGTCAGCGCGCCGCCGGTGCCGACCGCAAGCGCGTGGGTATCGAAGGCCCAGTGGAAGCCGTAGGGCACGCATGAAGCGCCTGTTATGGCCGATGTCGCCGCGCCGACCACGATGTCGATCTTCTTCTTTTCCTTCGACAGCTCCTGCACTGCGAGCGCGACCGACGAGGTCGTCAGCTCGGTGATCATGTCGACGTTCTCGGCGTCGTACCAGCGGCGCGCGATGGATGTGGCGAGGTCAGGCTTGTTCTGGTGATCGGCGGTGACCATCTCGATCTTCTGGCCGAGCACCTCGCCGCCAAAATCCTCGATCGCCATCTTCGCTGCTTCGACGGAGTACTTGCCGCCGTAATCGGCATAAACGCCGGACTGATCGTTGAGGATGCCGATCTTGACGCCTTGCGCGAAAGCCGGCGCGGCCAGCAAAAGGGCCGAGGTTGCGACAGCGGCCAAAAGTCCTGATTTCATTCGTTATCTCCCAGCAGTGTTCTGTTTTGAAATCGCGCGGATATTAGTGAAGAACCCCGGCTATGCCCATGGGTTTCGTGTTGATCGTTGGCAGGGGCGCCAAGCAAAAACTGTCGTCCCGGCGAAGGCCGGGACGACATCGAGATTTTGGATACGTTGGTGGTCAAGACGACGAGACCGTCCCCTTCTCGTTCCGGCCCTCGGCCAAGTTCCGCACCACGACATAGAAGATCGGAGTGAACAGCAGGCCGAACAGGGTGACGCCGATCATGCCGAAGAACACGGCAACGCCGACGGCCTGGCGCATTTCGGAACCTGAGCCGGACGAGATCACCAGCGGCAACACGCCGAGGATGAAGGCGAAGGACGTCATCAGGATCGGCCGCAGGCGCAGGCGGCAGGCCTCGATCACAGCCTCCAGCCGCGGTTTGCCCTCCTTCTCGATGTCGCGCGCGAACTCGACGATCAGGATCGCGTTTTTCGCCGCCAACCCCACCAGGACGACGAAGCCGATCTGGGTGAGGATGTTGACGTCCTGGCCCATGATGCGCACGCCGATCGTGGCAGCGAGCAGGCACATCGGCACGATCAGGATCACCGCGAACGGCAGTGTCCAGCTGCCATATTGCGCGGCAAGCACGAGATAGACGAACAGCACGCATATCGGGAACACGTAGAGGCCGGCATTGCCGCCGTTGATCTGCTGATAGGACAGGTCGGTCCACTCGAAGGTGAAGCCGCTCGGCAAAGTGTCGTCGGCGAGCTTCTTGATGGCGTTGAGCGCGGTGGTCGAGCTCGTGCCCGGTGCCGGCTCGCCCTGAAGCTCGGACGCCGCGTAGAGATTGTAGCGCGCCACGCGATCGGGTCCCGAGACATCCCTGAAGTCGACCACGCTGCCGAGCATCACCATGTCGCCGGAGGCGTTGCGCGTGCGCAGGCGCGCGAGATCGCTGGGCTCTTTCCGGAACGGGAAGTCAGCCTGCGCGGTGACGTGATAGGTACGGCCGAACAGGTTGAAGTCGTTGACATAGGTCGATCCGAAATAGGTCTGGATCGTGTCGTTGATGTTGGCGATGGGCACGCCAAGCTTCTGCGCCTTGGTGCGGTCGATGTCGACGAACAGCTGCGGCGTATTGGCGGAGAACGGCGAGAACACCGTGGGGGCAAGGAGCGCTGGCGATTTGCGCGCCGCGGCGACGAGTTCGTCGGTTGCGGACGCCAGCAGCTCCGGTCCACGCCCCTGCCGATCCTGGATGCGGATGGTGAAGCCACCGCCGGTGCCGATGCCGGGCACGGCCGGCGGCGGAATCACGATGATGAAGGCGCCCTGGATCGCAGCCAGTCGCTTGCGCAGCTCGGCTGTGATGGCATTCGCCGTCAAGCCCTTCTTCAGCCGCACCTCTGGCTCATCGAAAACAGGGAAGAGCGCCGCCGCATTGCCGGCCTGCGTGCGCGTCGCGCCGGAGAAGCCGGCGAAGGCCGCGACGCGGACGATACCTGGCGTATCCAGCGAGATCCGCTCGATCTCTCGGACAATTTCGGTGGTCCGCGCCAGCGATGCCGCACCCGGCAGCTGCGCCGAGATGATGACATAGCCGCGATCCTGCGCGGGGATGAAGCCCTGCGACGTCGTCCCGATCAGCCAGCCTGCGCTGCCGATGAGCACGACATAGATCAGGATCATCACCACGGAGTGCCGGATGACGAAATTGGCGAGGCCGGCATAGCCGTGCGAGAGCCGGTCGAATACGCGGTTGAAGACGCCGGTGAAGGCATTCCATCCGCGCGCGAACAGATTCCACGCGGCAGGCGGCCGCTTCTCGGCGTGGGGCGTGAGGATCAGCGAAGCCAATGCCGGCGACAGCGTCAGCGAGCAGAAGCAGGAGATCGCGGTCGCAACCGCGATGGTCACCGCGAATTGCTGGAAGAATTGCCCGGAGATGCCGCCGAGGAACGCGGTCGGCACGAACACCGCGCAGAGCACCAGGGCGATCGAGACCAGCGCGCCGCCGACCTCCTCCATCGTCTTCAGCGCCGCGTCGCGCCGGCTGAGCCCGTGCTCGAGATGCCGCTCGACATTCTCGACCACGACGATGGCGTCGTCGACCACGATGCCAACCGCAAGCACGAGCCCGAACAGCGTCAGATTGTTGATGGAGAAGCCGAGCGCCGCCATCACTGCAAAGGTGCCGACCAGCGACACCGGAATGGCGATGATCGGGATGATCGCCGCCCGCCATCCCTGCAGGAACACCAGCACGACGACCACCACGAGCAGCATGGCTTCGTAGATGGTCTTGATCAGCTCGTGGACGGACTGCGCGATGAATTCGGTCGGATTATAACCGATGTTGAAGTCGAGGCCCTTCGGAAAGCCCTGCTTGAGCTTCGCCATCGTGTCGGAGATGTTCTTGGCCGTCGCGAGCGCATTCGATCCCGGCCGCTGCGTCACCAGCATAGCGACCGCGGATTTACGCAGCAGGAAGCTGTTGGTCGAATAAGCGAGCGCACCGAGCTCGATGCGAGCGACGTCGCGCAGGCGCACCGTGCGGCCGTCCGAGCCGGCCTTGATCAGGATGTCCTCGAACTGTTTCTGGTCTTTCAGCCGCCCGGTGAAGACGAGGTTTGGCTGGAAGGCGCGGTCGGCAATCGGCGGCTCGGCGATCTGGCCGCCTGCAATCTGCACGTTCTGGGCGCGGATCGCGGCCAGCACCTCGGTCGAGGTCAGGCCAAGATTGGCGATACGATCAGGGTCGAGCCACAGCCGCATCGAATAGTCGCGCGCGCCAAACATCTGGATGTCGCCGACACCGTCGATGCGGAGCAACTGGTCGCGGACCTGGAGCAGTGCATAGTTGGAAATATAGAGCTGGTCGAACGTGTCGTCCGGCGACAGCATGAACACGACCATCAGGATGTCGGGCGAGTTCTTGCGGGTGACGACACCGTTGCGCTGCACTTCATCCGGAAGCTGCGGCTGCGCGATCGCGACCCGGTTTTGAACCAGCACCTGCGCCTTGTCGAGATCGGTGCCAAGCTTGAAGGTGACGGTGATGGTGAGCTGGCCGTTCGAGGTGGCCTGGCTGTAGAGATACAGCATGTCCTCGACGCCGTTAATCTGCTGCTCGATCGGAGCAGCGACGGTGTCGGACACGGTTTGCGCCGAGGCGCCGGGGTATTGCGTCGTGACGACGACGGTCGGTGGCACCACTTGCGGATATTCGGAGATCGGCAGCGTCGAATAAGCGAGCGTGCCGACGATCAGGAGCACGATCGACAACACCATCGCCAGGATGGGCTGGTTGATGGACAGACGGCCAAGATTCATGACTTGTCACCAGCCTTCGCACCGGTCTTGCCACCTGCCGGCGCTTGAGCAGGAGATGGGGCGACCTTGGCGCCGACACGCGCGCGCTGGATGCCGTTGACAATGACGCGGTCATCCGCGTTCAACCCCTCGCGGATGACGCGCAGGCCGTCATCGAGCGGTCCGAGCACGACGGGCCGCGCTTCGACGGTATCGTCGGACTTCACCACGAAGACGATCTTGCGCGACTGGTCGGTGGCGATTGCGGTATCCGGGATCAGCAGCGCTTCGTACGGCGCGCTGCCGATCAGGCGGACGCGACCGAACTGGCCGGGCAGGATCGAGAGGTCAGTGTTCTTGACCACGGCGCGGCTGCGCAATGTGCCGGTGGAAACATCGAGGCGGTTGTCGAGGAAGTTGATGGCGCCATCATGCGACGGCTTGGTCTCGCCCGCGAGCGTCACCTGCACGGGGTTTGCGGTGTCGCGCGAACTTGGGCGTTTTCCCTCGAACCAGAGCTTGCTGTATTTGATGAAGGTCGTCTCATCCATGTCGAAATAGATGTAGATCGGGTCGAGCGAGACGATCGAGGTCAGCAGCGTCGAGGTCCCGGTGTCGCTGCCCTGCACGAGGTTGCCGGGGCTGACCAGATGGCGGCTGACGCGGCCGGTGAGTGGCGCGGTGACATGGGTGAACTCGATGTTGAGCCGGGCGGCCTTCAGCGCGCCCTCGGCCTGGGTCTCGGCAGCGTGCGCGGCCTGCAAGGCTTGGCGGCGCTGGTCGACGACCTGCTCGGAGACCGCGCTGGTCTGCACCAGATTCAGGCCGCGGTCGAGCTCGCGCTTGGCAAGTTCCACCTTGGCGCGGGCGTCGGATAGCTGGCCGTCGGCCTGCTCGGCCACCGCCTCGAACGGCCGCGGGTCGATGACGTAAAGCAGATCGCCCTGATGCACGATCGCGCCATCCTGGAACTCGACCGAGTTGACGAAGCCGCCGACGCGGGGGCGCACCTGCACCTCCTCGACCGCCTCGAAGCGACCGGTGTACTCGTCCCAATCGGTGACGGTGCGCTTGACCGGCTGGGCAACGGTCACGGGCGGAGGCGGCGGCGCGGCCGCTTGCGAGGTCGGTTGTCCGCAACCGCTGAGGGCGACGGCCGCAGCAAGAAGACCGGCTAGCGCATAAGGCCGGAGCTGAACGAAATCGTGCGTTTTGACAAATTGCTCGCTTCCGTCCGGTCCACTCATCCCAGGTCCTCGCATGAAAGCCGCGGAAAATGCAGGGTAGTCCTCTACCCGCGGGCGCCACAAGATGGGTGGCGATGATGAAATCTTCAAGACTACCTCGCGCACAATGCTCGGCAGGATGCCCTGGCCTGATGGCGAGTTGACACGCGCTCTCTTCGCCTATTCCCGCCTGCGGAGAGGGAGAAGAAGCGCCAGCGTCTTCGCACATGACTGAGGCGGCCGGCTTGGCTAGACTACCCCTTACAAAACAAGACGAATTGTCCGGGGAGGACAGGCGTGCATCAGGGACGTGTCGTTTATGGTGCGATCGAGGAGGTCGTGTTTGGCCATCCGGCGGCGGAGGCCATCGTCGCGCAGATGGACCGGCTGGGAACCCGCCGCGCCTTCCTGATGGTCTCGGGGACGCTGAACCGAGAGACCGACGAAATCACTGAGATCGTAAAGGCGCTCGGTGCGCGCTGCGCCGGGCTGTTCGATGCGATGCCGGCGCACACGCCGCGCGAGGCGGTGGTCGCGGCCACCAATGCCGCGCGCGCGGTCGACGCTGACCTGATCGTCACCGTGGGCGGCGGCTCGATCACCGACGGCGCCAAGGCGGTGCAGCTTTGCCTTGCCAATGGCATCGACGATATCGCCGGCATCGACCGCATCCGTGTGCACAAGGGCATCGCGCCCGAGATGACCGCACCGACCGTGCGGCAGATCAGCGTGCCGACCACGATTGCAGGCGGCGAGTTTTCATCGATCGCCGGCGTGACCGACCGCATCACGCATGTGAAGCAGATGCTGCGGCATCCGCTGGCGGTGCCGCGCGCAACCATCCTCGACCCTGCCATCACCGTGCACACGCCGGAATGGCTGTTTCTCTCCACCGGCATCCGCGCCATCGATCACTGCGTCGAGGCGATCTGCTCGCACGAGACGCATCCCTATGCCGACGCACAGTCGGTGAAGGGCCTTGCCATGCTCGCCGACGCGCTGCCGCGGGTGAAGGCCGACCCCCGAGATCTGGACGCGCGGATGGACGCGCAGATCGGCACCTGGCTGTCGATGGGCGCGCTCGCGGCCGGTGTGCCGATGGGCGCGAGCCACGGCATCGGCTATGTCTTGGGCGCGGCCTTCGACGTGCCCCACGGCCACACCTCCTGCGTCATGCTGCCGGCGGTGATGCGCTGGAATGCGAGCGCCAATGCCGAGCAACAGATGATCGTCGCCGCCGCGATGGGCTTCCCCGGCCATAACGCCGCCGACGTGCTCGATGCCTTCATCCGCTCGCTGGGCATGCCGCGTCGCCTTGCCGATGTCCGCGTCTCGCCGGAGCATTTCGACGTCATCGCCGAACAGGCCATGCGCACGAACTGGATCCCGCGCAATCCGCGCAAGATCGAGAGCCCGGCGCAGATTCGCGAAATCCTCGATCTCGCCGCATGATCTTCAAGCCGGAGGACTGATGTACCCAGGTCTGCATGCCCGCCTGCGCCCGCTGCAACCCGCCTTCATCATGGCGGCGACCGGCGAGGCGGTCACCTATCGCGAACTCGATGCGCGCAGCAATCGCCTGGCGCATCTGTTTCGTAAGCATGGCCTGAAGCGGCTCGATCACTACTCGATCTTCATGGAGAACAACTCCCGGTATCTCGAAGCCTGCGCCGCGGGCGAGCGGTCCGGCCTGTACTACACCTGCATCAACTCCTTCCTGACGCCGGGCGAACTCGCTTATCTCCTCGTCAACAGCCAGTCGAAGATCCTGATCACATCAGTGGCGAAGCTCGACATCGCGCGCGAGGCGATCCAGGCTTGCCCCGACGTCAAGCTCTGCATCGTCGCCGACGGCCCCGGCGAGAGCGATCGCATTGTGGGCCTTGCCGACGTCAACGCGGATCTGCCGAAGACGCCGATCGCGGATGAATGGCTCGGCACTGCGATGCTGTATTCCTCCGGCACGACGGGACGCCCAAAAGGAATCTTGCGGCCACTCCCGGAGGAGCCTCCAAAGCACAATCTGCCGCTGTTCGATTTCCTCACCAAGCTCTGGCACTACCGCGAGGGCATGGTCTATCTGTCGCCGGCGCCGCTCTACCACTCCGCGCCGCAGGCCGCCGTGAATCTCACGATCCGCATGGGCGGCACCGTGATCATCATGGAGCATTTCGACCCTGAACGTTACCTCCAGCTGGTGCAACAATGGGGCATCACCCACACCCAGCTGGTGCCGACGATGTTCTCGCGGATGCTGAAGCTGCCGGAAGAGGTGCGCAAGCGCTACGATCTATCCTCGCTCGAGATCGCGATCCATGCCGCCGCGCCCTGCCCCGCATTGGTGAAGGACGACATCATCAAGTGGTGGGGCCCGATCATCCACGAATATTACGGCGCCACCGAAGGGCTCGGCTTTACCGCCTGCAACAGCGAGGAATGGCTTAGCCATCGCGGCACCGTCGGCAAGGTGCTGCTCGGCGATCTTCATATTCTCGACGAGAACATGCAGCCGTGCCCGACCGGCACGCCCGGCCAGGTCTGGTTCAAGACGGGCTCGCCGTTCGAATATTTCAACGACCCGGAGAAGACGAAGGAGGCGCGCTCGGCCGACGGCAGCATGAGCACGGTCGGCGACGTCGGCTATGTCGACGAGGACCGGTTCCTCTATCTCACCGACCGCGCCACCTTCATGATCATCTCCGGCGGCGTGAACATCTATCCGCAGGAATGCGAGAATTTGCTGATCACCCATCCGAAGGTCGCGGATGCCGCAGTGTTCGGCGTGCCCAATGCCGATCTCGGCGAGGAGGTGAAGGCCGTGGTTCAGCCGATGCCGGGCGTAATGCCCGGCGAGGCGCTCGCCGAAGAGCTGATCGCCTTTTGCGCAAAATCGCTGTCGCGGCAGAAAGTGCCGCGCTCGGTGGATTTCGAGAAGGAATTGCCGCGGCTGCCGACGGGAAAACTGTACAAGCGTCTGCTGAGGGACCGGTACTGGGGCAACAAGACGTCAAGGATCGTGTGAGGCCCCGATGTCGTCCCGGCGAAAGCCAGGACCCATACCCGTGATATGTCGATTTGCAGAAGGTAGCAGTACCAAACGACCAATCTTCGCCAAACATCTCCCTGGGGTAGCGGGTCCTGGCTTTCCGGCGGAGTTTGTTGATGCGACCTCCAACATCTGCACGGGAACCGTGCGTTCGCACCTGCACTCTCACATTGTGAGAGAATCACCCCGCGGCTTTTCGTCATCCGAATTACCAAGACAGTACGAGCCCTTGCCGGTTGCCTCCCTCCACACGGCTCGGCTATCGTCCGGTCAAACAGGCCAAAAGCGGCCCAAGAGACTAATGTCCAGGGAGGACCGAGGATGCGGAGCGTGTGGGCGCTCGCCGCGACGGCGGCGTTGTCTTTGCTGGCGTTTTCGACCACGACATTCGCCGGCGAGCCCAAGCAGGGCGGAATCCTGCGGATGTATCACCGCGACAGCCCGGCGAATGCGTCGATCCTCGAGGGCGCGACCTATTCGGTCAACGTGCCCTTCATGGGCGTGTTCAACAATCTCGTCATCTACGATCAGCACATTGCGCAGAACAGTCCTGATACACTCAGGCCCGAGCTGGCCGAGAGCTGGTCCTGGAGCAGTGACAACAAGAAACTGGCGTTCAAGCTCCGCCAGGGCGTCAAATGGCATGACGGCAAGCCGTTCACGTCGGCCGACGTCAAATGCACATTCGATCTGCTCATGGGCAAGTCGCAGCAGAAGCTTCGGCAGAATCCGCGCAAGGCCTGGTACAGCGAGGTCGACGACGTCACGCCAAACGGCGACTTCGAGATCTCCTTCAACCTGAAGCGGCCGCAGCCCTCGCTGCTGGCGATGCTCGCCTCCGGCTATACGCCGATCTATCCCTGCCATGTCTCGCCGGCGGACATGCGCACCCATCCGATCGGGACCGGGCCGTACAAATTCGTCGAGTTCAAGGCCAATGAATCGATCAAGCTGACGCGGAATCCGGACTACTGGAAGAAGGGCCTGCCCTATCTCGACGGCATCGAATACACGATCATCCCGAACCGCTCGACGGCGATTCTCGCCTTCGTCGCCGGCAAGTTCGACATGACTTTCCCGACGCATATCACCATCCCGCTGCTCAAGGACATCAAGTCGCAGGCGCCGAACGCGGTCTGCGTCGTCGAGCCGACCAACGTCTCGACCAACATCATCGTCAATTCGAGCTCGGCGCCGTTCGACAACATCGATATCCGCCGCGCGATGTCGCTGGCACTCGATCGGAAGGCCTTCGTCGATATCCTGTTCGAGGGTCAGGCCGACGTCGGCGGCACCATGCTGCCGCCGCCGCAAGGCATCTGGGGCATGCCCAAGGACAAGCTCCAGACCATTCCGGGTTACGGTCCGGACGTGAACGCGAACCGCGAGGAAGCGAAGAAGCTGATGCAGAGGGCCGGTTACGGCCCCGACAAGCATCTCGCCGTAAAGGTTTCGACACGCAATCTCGCGGAATATCGCGATCCTGCGGTGATCCTGATCGACCAGCTCAAGAGCATCTATATCGACGGCGAACTCGATGTCGTCGAGACTGCGAACTGGTTCCCGAAGGTCGCGCGCAAGGACTACATGCTCGGCCTCAATTTGACCGGCAATTCCGTCGACGATCCGGACCAGTCCTTCTACGAGAACTATTCCTGCGGTTCGGAGCGGAACTACACCAATTACTGCAACAAGGAGATCGAGAAGCTGTTCGACGTGCAGTCGCAGGAGATCGACACGAACAAGCGCAAGCAACTGGTCTGGGACATCGACAAGAAGCTGCAGGAGGACGTCGCCCGCCCGATCATCTTCCACGCACGGGCCGGCACCTGCTGGCAGCCTTACGTCAAGGGGATCACGATCATGTCGAACAGCTCCTATAACGGATTTCGCTACGAGGACGTTTGGCTCGACAAATAGTGCGACAGGCTGAAGACTAGCGGCTCGACAGGAGAGCACGGGATGTTTGCCTATCTGGTGCGGCGCCTGTTGCTGATGCTCGTGACCCTGTTTGGGATCTCGATCGTCATCTTCTTCCTGTTGCGCATCGTTCCCGGCAACATCGTCGACATCCTGTTCGCCGCGGCCGGCTATGTCGATCCCGCCGACAAGGTCGATCTCGAGAAGCAGCTCGGCATCGACCAGCCGCTGGTGGTGCAATATCTGCACTGGATCGGCGGCTTGCTGCATGGCGATCTCGGTTACTCCTATGTCTCGGAGAAGCCGGCGCTGCAGGAGATCCTGCCGCGAATCCCGATCACCGCGCGGCTCGCCGGCCTCGCATTGCTGTTCTCGGCTTCGATCGGCATTCCGCTTGGCGTCATCAGCGCGGTCAAGCAGGGCTCACGGATCGACTACGCCTTGCGCGTGGTGAGCCTGAGCGGATTGTCGCTGCCCTCGTTCTGGCTTGGCCTGCTGGTTCTGACCGCGTCTGTCGCCATGTTTGGGCAGATGCCGATCTTCAATCCCAATCCGCAGAGTCTTGGCGAGGCATTCGCAACCTATTGTATCCCTGCGATGGTGGTCGGTTTCCGCAGTTCAGCGCTGACCATGCGGATCACGCGATCCTCGATGCTTGAGGTGCTGCGGCAGGACTATATCCGCACCGCCCGCGCCAAGGGTGCCTCCGACGCCGCGGT
Source organism: Bradyrhizobium sp. CCBAU 11434 (assembly GCF_028128895.1). Lineage (NCBI taxonomy): Bacteria > Pseudomonadati > Pseudomonadota > Alphaproteobacteria > Hyphomicrobiales > Nitrobacteraceae > Bradyrhizobium > Bradyrhizobium sp. CCBAU 11434. The sequence continues at coordinate 490,713 of NZ_LBJX01000102.1, read as the reverse complement.
GAACTATCACCATGCGCTGAAGAACGCGATTCTGCCGGTCATCACCGTGATCGGCATCGAGGCGGCGTTCCTGATCGGCGGCCTCATTGTCACCGAGACCGTGTTCAATATCCCGGGCGTCGCCCGCTTCCTGGTCGAGGCGATCCGCTGGCGCGATTATCCGATCGTGCAGAACCTCGTGATGCTGATTGCCGTCGTGGTGGTGAGCGCGAATTTCATCGTCGACATGCTGTACGCGGTGTTCGACCCGCGCATCCGGTACACGGATTAGGAGATCAGCTTGGCCGCGATCGACTTCGACGTTGAACTGAGGCGGGCCGGCGCCCATGCGACCGGCGGCTGGCGGCGCGTGCTGTTCCTGGCGCAGCGGCACGTGCTGGGCGCGGCCGGACTGACCATCATGGCGGTGTTCGTGCTCACCGCGATCTTTGCCGATTTCATCGCGCGTTACGATCCCCTGACGGTCGATGCCGCGCACGCGCTGGCGCGCCCGAGTCTTGCCCACTGGATGGGCACGGATTCCTTCGGCCGCGATGTCTTCAGCCGCATCATCCACGGCGCGCGGATCTCGCTCGCGGTCGGGATCGGCTCGACCGCGCTCGGCGGCACGATCGGCGTGATCGTCGGGCTGACCTCCGGCTATCTCTCTGGCTGGGTCGATCTCATCTTCCAGCGCGTCTCAGACATCTTGCAGGCGCTACCGCTGCTGGTGCTGGCCCTGATCATGACGGCCGCCCTCGGCCCGTCGCTGCCGAATGTCATTCTCGCGATTGCCATTCCGCTGATCCCGACCGTGTCGCGCGTCACCCGCGCCAACACGCTGGCGCTGCGCGAGCAGCCATTCGTGGAAGCCGCGAAATCGATCGGCATGAGCGAGGTGCGCATCGCGCTGCGCCACGTGCTGCCGAACACGCTGGCACCGTTGATCGTGCTCGCCACCGCTCAGCTCGGCTCGACGATCCTCACCGAGGCCTCGCTCTCCTTCCTCGGCCTCGGTATCCCCGAGCCTTATCCGTCATGGGGCCGCATGCTCTCGGAGTCCGCCGCCGAATATGTCCGCACCGCACCGTGGCTGGTGATCTTCCCGGGCATCGCCATCAGCCTCGCTGTATTCGGTGCAAACCTGTTCGGCGACGCCCTGCGCGACATCCTCGATCCCCGGCAGCGCGGCTGATGGCTGATACCTCCGATCTCGTGCTTGACGTGAAGAACCTGAAGACCGTGTTCTTCACCAATTCTGGCCTCTTCAAAGCCGTCGACGATGTCTCCTTCACCGTGAAGCGCGGTGAGACGCTGGCCATCGTCGGCGAATCCGGCTGCGGCAAGAGCGTCACCGCGCTGTCCCTGATGCGGCTGGTGTCCGATCCGCCCGGTCGTATCGTTGGTGGCTCGATCATGCTCGAAGGCACCGATCTGCTGGCGCTGGACGAAGCGGCGATGCGCAAGATCCGCGGCAATCGCATCTCCATGATCTTCCAGGAGCCGATGACATCGCTCAATCCTGTCATCCGCATCGGCGATCAGATCGTCGAAGCTGTGCGGCTGCATCGGAACTTGTCGACCAAGGAGGCGCGTAACATTGCGGTCGAGATGCTGCACCTGGTGCGCATCCCCGAGCCGGCGCGGCGCGCGCGCGAATATCCGCATCAACTCTCCGGCGGCATGCGTCAGCGCGCGATGATCGCGATGGCGCTGGCATGCCGGCCGGCGTTGCTGATCGCGGACGAGCCGACCACCGCGCTCGACGTCACCATCCAGGCGCAAATCCTGGCCCTGATCCTCGATCTGCAGAAAGAGCTTGGTACCGGTCTCGTGCTGATCACGCACGATCTCGGCGTCGTCGCGCAAACCGCGCAGCGCGTGATCGTGATGTATGCGGGACGGAAAGTCGAGGAAGCCAGTGTCGAGGCGCTGTTCGCTGCGCCGAAGCATCCCTACACGCGCGGGCTGATGGCCTCGATCCCGGCTGTGCCGGCGTCCGGCGCCGCGGCGCAGGAGCGACTGAACGAAATTCCGGGGACCGTGCCCTCGCTGGTGCGGCTACCCGCAGGCTGCGCTTTCGCGCCACGCTGCAAGCTCGCGGTGAAGCGCTGCGAAGCCGAATATCCGCCGCTGGCCGATTGGGGCGGCGGCCACCTCGCCGCCTGCTGGCGCGCAGCTGACGTGGCGGAGGTGGCATGAGCGAGGTTCTACTCGAGGTCACCGACCTCAAGAAATATTATCCGGTGCGCGCCGGCGTGCTGCGCCGGCAGGTCGGCACCGTGCATTCGGTCGACGGCGTCTCGTTCTCCGTTGGTGCGGGCGAGACGCTCGGCCTTGTCGGCGAATCCGGCTGTGGCAAGTCGACGGTGGCGCGCAGCGTGCTTCGGCTGATCGAGCCGACGTCAGGCCAGATCCGGCTCGACGGCGAAGACATTACCCATCTGTCCAAGACGGCGCTGCGGCCGCATCGCCGCGCCATGCAGATCGTATTCCAGGATCCGTTCGCCTCGCTCAATCCGCGCATGACCGCGGGCGATATCGTCGGCGAGCCGATTGCGGTCCACGGGCTCGCGACCGGCCAGGCACTAGAGGCGCGCGTTGCAAAGCTGTTCGAGCAGGTCGGCCTTCGGCCCGACCAGATGCGCAACTTCCCGCATCAATTCTCCGGCGGTCAGCGCCAGCGCATCTGCATCGCGCGCGCGCTGGCGCTGGGGCCGCGCCTGATCGTCTGCGACGAGCCGGTGTCAGCGCTCGACGTATCGATCCAGGCGCAGGTGATCAATCTCTTGATCGACCTGCAGAAGCAGCACGGCTTCTCCTATCTCTTCATCGCCCACGATCTCGCCGTAGTCGCCCATATCAGCCATCGCGTCGCGGTGATGTATCTCGGCCGCATCGTCGAGATCGCCGACAAGGATGAGCTGTTCCGTAACCCCCGCCATCCTTACACGCAGGCGCTGCTCGCCTCGGTGCCGATCGCCAATCCGTTGGCGAAGAAGCTCGCGCCGCTGGTGGACGGCGACGTGCCTAGTCCCGTCAATCCGCCGCCCGGCTGCGCGTTTCACACCCGCTGCCGGTTTGCGATGGAGCGTTGCAAGACGGAGCGTCCGGTGCTGATGGAGGCGGGTGATGGGCACCAGGTGGCGTGCTTGCTCAATGACGGGACAGGCCGAAGCCAGTAGGCCGCAACGCCCGGATCACCGGCCAGGCCGCCAACGCAGCAGCCAGATGCTTGAGCGTGTGACCCGAGACAAGGTGCCCGGTCGCTTCGAATATGGTCACATCGCCCAGCTCGAAAAGCTTGGCCAGGACATAGAAGACAATCACGCCGCCGAGCGGCACGCCGATCGCGCCGGGCCGCGGCCGCGTCAACGCCAGTCCCACAGCCAGCGCCATGCCGCCGTACTGCACGACCACCCATGGCGTGAGGTTCTCGCGCGCGACCCAGCCCGCGAGCAGGCCGGCAACCATCATCAGCACCAGCACGGCCTCGCCTGCGCGCACACTGATGCGCTCGCTGGCCGCAATGCCGAGAAAGCCAGCGAACGCCACCGCCATGCCGAGACGATCGGCCACGAGCCGTTGCGGCATGTCGGGGTCGAGGTGATAGAAGCCCGAACCCACGCATGTGAGGATCAGTCCAACGAAGAACCAGCTTGCACCCACGGGGGCGTCATTGCCGCCGCGCAGCCGCTCCGTGCCCCAGACACCCATCGCGAGGAAGGCGAGATTACTCAGGACGTCGCCGGCGTTGGGCACACCCAGCCAGGCGCGCGTGTCGACGAAATGCGGGATGTGCCAGCCGGCGGCCGGCAGCGCGGGGGCGAGGAAAGCCGCAAGTCCGAGCACAGAGAGCGCCGCGAGCAGATATTTTTCGCGGACCGTCGGCAGGAGCCGACCAGGCATCGACAGCAGCGGGGCCTCGGTCGCTTGGGCTTGGTCACTTGGGCGCAGCATGCAGGCCTCCGAATTGAACTCCGTTCAATATCAGTAGGACATACTTGAACATTGTTCAATAAGATTCGAGCGCAAACCCAATACGCTTGTATCTTATTGATATTATTTACATTTCTGAGCGAGACGGAGGCGGTCCCGCGGGGTCGGCAAAGCGACTTGTCCGCCGTAGCTCGAGGAGCGAGGCCGGCACGGCGCTTTGCGCCCTTACCCACCCAACGAGCCTGCGTTTGCCGCGCTACTCCGCCCCGATCTCTGCGACAATCCTGCCCGTGGTGACCTGCTCGCCCTCGACGACGTCGATCGCAGCGACGACACCGTCGATGCCGGCCTTGTGGACGTGCTCCATCTTCATCGCTTCCAGCGTCAGCACCGGCTGACCTGATGTGACGCGATCGCCCGGCTTGACCAGCACGGCGACAACGCGGCCGTTCATGGCGGCGCGGACCTTTCCATCGCCGCCGTTGCTTGCCGCTGCTTTGGGCGCAGCGAGCGTCAGATCATTCACCGCGAGCGGGATGCCCCGATGCTGGACGTATAGTCGGTCGCCCTCACGGAGGATTTTTGCGCTGTCCATCACGCCATCATGACGGAAGCGGATGATTTCGGAATCGAGCTGCGCGATCTCGAATCGGTCCTGCCGCGCCCCGGTGGCGACGATGTAGCTGCCATCGCGCTCGCGGGTGACCTCGAGCTCATGCGCGTGGCCGGCGATCTCGATCTTCGCGGGCAGAGGAAACGTCGCCGACAGGCTGCGGCCAGCTCGCCATGCCGGCGCGCGCGGATTGGTGACGTAGAGCAACAGGCCGGCCAGCGCCGCATTGAATGCAGCGTCCGGACGCGGCGCCAGCAGCTCGTCGCGATGCGCACCGATGAAAGCCGTCGTCGCCTCGCCTTTGGCAAAGCCGGGATGACGCAGGCACGAGATCAGGAACGCCTGATTGGTCGTCACGCCAAGCGCCGTGAGCTGCTCCAGCCCGACGATCAGCCGCCCCCTTGCCTCCTCGCGCGTCGCACCATGGCTGACCAGCTTGGCAATCATGGAATCGTAGAACGGCGGGATCTCCGCCCCCGATTGCAGCGCATGCTCGACGCGGATGCCATCAGGCACCTGCCAGCGCGCCATACGGCCGGATTGCGGCATGAAATCCCGCGCGGCATCTTCCGAGCAAAGCCGCACCTCGATCGCGTGACCTGAGAATTTGATGTCCTGCTGCTTCACCGGCAAGGCTTCGCCGCGCGCGACACGCAATTGCAGCTCGACGAGATCGAGACCGGTGATCGCCTCGGTGACGGGATGCTCGACCTGGAGGCGCGTGTTCATCTCCATGAAATAGAATTCGCCGCTGGTATCGAGCAGAAATTCCAGCGTGCCGGCGCCCTCGTAGCGCAGCGCCTTGACGGCAGCGACCGCGACCTCGCCCATCTTCGCACGCAGCTCCGGTGTCACCGCTGGCGACGGCGCCTCCTCGATCAGCTTCTGGTGTCGCCGCTGCACCGAACAATCGCGTTCGCCGAGATGGATGACGTTGCCATGGCTGTCGCCGAACACCTGGATCTCGATGTGCCGGGGATTTTGAATCGCGCGCTCGAGGATGACCGTGCGATCACCGAAAGCCGCCTTCGCTTCCGACCGCGCGCTACGCAGCGCATCCGGAAACGACGCTGCGTCGACGACAAGCCGCATGCCGCGACCGCCGCCGCCGGCGACGGCCTTGATCATCACGGGGAAGCCGATCTTTCCGGCCTCCGAAAGCATAACTTCGTCGCCCTGGTCGGCGCCTTGGTAGCCGGGCACGATTGGCACGCCGGCCTTTTTCATGATCTCCTTGGCGCCGGCCTTGTTGCCCATCGCCTCGATCGCCTGTGGCGACGGGCCGATGAAGATGAGACCGGCATCCTTGCAGGCTTGCGCAAAATCCTCGTTCTCGGCAAGGAAGCCGTAGCCGGGATGCACGGCATCCGCGCCGCTCGCTTTGGCAGCTTCGATGATCGCGGGGATGTTGAGGTAGGATTGCGCCGGCAAGGCCTCGCCGATCCGCACGGCCTGATCGGCCTGCTTGACGTGGAGCGCATCGCGATCCGCGTCCGAATACACCGCGACGACACCAAGACCGAGCTGCCGCGCGCTGCGCATGACGCGCAATGCGATCTCGCCACGATTGGCGATCAAGACCTTGAAGAACGGCCGGTGCTGCACTGATCCGTTCCTCATGGGCGGGCCACTGAAAACTGCATGCGCTGCGGCATGCGTGCATCGCCCTCGCGACAGATCGCGAGCACTTCGGACAGCACCGCGCGGGTGTCGCGCGGATCGATCACGCCGTCGTCGAGCACGCGGGCGCTGGTTGAGAATACGTCCATCTGGCCGTCGAACACGCCGACGATTTGCGCCTTCATGGCGTCAAGCTTTTCCTTCTCGACCGGCTTGCCACGTCGCGCGGCGGCGGCTTCCGTCACGATCGCCATGGTCTCGGCAGCCTGCTCGCCGCCCATCACCGCGGTCTTGGCGTTCGGCCAGGAGAAGCAGAAGCGCGGATGGAAACCGCAGCCGCACATGCCGTAATTGCCGGCACCGAACGAGGCGCCGCAATAGATGGTGATCTGCGGCACCGTCGCAGACGTCACCGCCTGGATCATCTTCGAGCCGTGCTTGATCATGCCGGCCTCTTCATAGGCCTTGCCGACCATATAGCCGGTGGTGTTGTTGAGATAGAGGATCGGCGTGCGGGTCTGGCAGCACGCCTGGATGAAATGCGTCGCCTTGTTGGCGCCGGCAGGATCGAGCGGGCCGTTGTTGGTGATGATGCCGATCGCCTGGCCCTCGATGCGAGCATGGCCGCAGACGGTGGCCGGGCCGTAATTCGGCGCCATCTCGGTGAAATCGGAATCATCGATGATGCGCGCGATCACCTGCTTCATGTCGACCGCACGCTTGTGGTCCATCGGCATGATGCCGAGCAGATCGTCCTGGTCGTAGCGCGGCGGCTTGAATTGTGCAGCCGCCCTGCCCGGCCGCTCCCATTCCAGCGCGGCCATGATCTCGCGCGCGATGCGCAATGCGTCGCGATCGTCCTCGGCGAGATAGTCGCCAAGACCGGAGATTTGCGTGTGCATCTCAGCGCCGCCGAGCTCTTCCTCGGTCGCGATCTCGCCGGTCGCGGCCTTCAGCAGCGGCGGCCCCGCAAGGAAGGCACGGGTGCGGCCGCGCACCATGACGATGTAATCGGACAAGCCGGTCTGGTAGGCGCCGCCGGCTGTGGACGAGCCGTGCGTCACGGTGACGACGGGCAGGCCGGCCGCCGAAAGGCGCGCGAGATTACGAAAGATGTTGCCGCCGCGGACAAAATCCTCGACGCGGTAGCGCAAGAGATTGGCGCCGGCGCTTTCGACCAGCTGGACGTAAGGCAGCTTGTTTTCCAGCGCGAGCTCCTGGACCCGCAGCGTCTTGTCGAGGCCGTAGGGCTGCAGCGCGCCGGCATCGATGCCGGAATCGCTGGCGCTGACCATGCAGCGGATACCCGAGACAAAGCCGATGCCGGCGATAACGCCACCGCCAGGCACGCTCTTGCTCGCGTCCGGCACGTCGAACATGTAGCCGGCGAGCGTCGACAGCTCGATGAAGGGCGTGCCGGGATCGAGCACCAGCGCGACGCGCTCGCGCGGCAGCAGCTGGCCCCGCTTGTGGAACCGTTCTTTCGCTCCGGCCGACGCTGCACGCGTACGCTCTTCCAGCGCCCGCATGCGGTCGATCAGGCCAAGCATGCCGTCGCGGTTGGCGTGGTAGCCGGCGTTGCCTGGGGAAATGGTATTTTCGAGAATGGACATGATTCTATCCTACCCGTCATTGCGAGGAGCGAAGCGACGAAGCAATCCAGGAATGTATCTGCGGAGGCAGTCTGGATTGCTTCGCTTCGCTCGCAGTGACGGCTGAGGCTACAATTACCTGCTCGTCCCAAAGATCTTCCGCGCTTCGGCCGGGCTCGCGATGTCGCGGCCGGCGCGGCGGGCGCAGGCGGCGATGGCTTCGATCAGCTGGCCGTTCGACGTGACCTTTTTGCCGTCGGCGAGATAGAAGGCGTCCTCCAGGCCGGTGCGCAAGTGGCCCCCGAGTTCGGCGCAGCGCTGGTGCAGCGGCCAGATTTCTTCGCGGCCGATGGCCGTGACCTGCCAGTGCGCCTCGGGGCGCTTCAGCTTGAGCAGGATCGGCAGCAGTTCGGGATCGGCAGGCATGCCGGAAGCGACGCCCATCACGAAGTTGTATTCGAGCGGCCCTTTGTACATGCCGACCTGGTGGTACATGCCAACGCAACGGACGATGCCGACGTCGAAACATTCGAACTCGGGGATGGTGCCGACCGCGTTCATGACGTCGAGATAGTCCTTCACCTTCTCGACCGCGTTGTCGAACATCATCGGCGGCCAGGCCCAGGTGTTGTCGGCCTTGACCTTCAGGTAATTCAGCGAACCTGCATTGCAGGCGGCGATCTCCGGCCTGGTCTCACGGATGCAGTCGAGCGCGCCGGAATAGTTGGGCCCTGACACGCCGGAGGTGTGGTTGATGATGACGCCGGGGCAGGCCTCGCGGATCGCCTGCTGGATCTCCCTGCTGACGCTGACGTCCCAGGACGGCAGATGCCCCTTGTTCGGCGCCTGCTGGCGCAGATGGATGTGCATGATGGACGCGCCCGCATCGAACGCAGCCTTGGCCTCGCGCGCCATCTGCTCGGGCGTCACCGGCACATTGTGCTGCTTGGGGTCGGTGAGCACGCCGTTCAGGGCGCAGGTGATGACGGCCTTGTCGCTCATGCCACAGATGTCTCGTAACGTTGATTTCAACGCTGCGATCATGTGATGCGCGGCATGCGGCTTCTTGCGCGGAGAAGCTAGCTAAAGACGAGCTATCGTAGGGTGGACAAAGCGAAGCGTGCCCACGATCTTTGCCAAATTGCCGAGAGGTGGTGGGCACGGCGCAAGAGCGCCTTTGCCCACCCTACGACACCGGCGCTAGCTCGCCTCCGCGAGCTCCCGCACCGTCTCGGTGCTGCGATAGATCGCAAGATCCCGCGACCCGACGAAGATCGCGCGTGGCTTCAAGCCGTAGAAGCGGCGGATCGAGTGGCTGAAATGCGTGGAGTCGGGATAGCCGATGTCCTGCGCGAGGTGGGCGAGGTTGAGGTCCTGGTTGGCGAAGTGCAGCAGGTGCCGAGCGCGCTTCCAGGCGCGGAACGAGCGGAACGAGATGCCGGTCTCCTCCTTAAACAGATGCAGGAAGCGCGAGGCGGAGAGACCTGCTTCCGCCGCGCATGTATCTGCCGTCACCGGCTCGCCCGAAAAGCGCCCGATGCGGGCGACCGCACGTATGACCCGCGGGTCAAGCGCGCGGCGCGGCAGCGCTTCGCCAAAACACATCTCGTCGAATTCGGCGGTGGTGATGTCGTTATAGCGACGCTGGCGCAGCAGCGCGTAAGCAGCGAGGATCTTGCGGGCATAGATAGCCCTGTCCGGGCCGGTCAGGCGCTCGGCCAAGGCCTCGATCACGCCGTCGGGCATGCTTTCCGGTTCGAGAGTCACGCTGATTGCAGTGCGATAGTCGCTGGCGATGGAGTGCCGCTGGTTTGGTAGCGTGACGAACAGCTCAGCCGTGGCGAGCACATCGTCGATGGTCATATGCAGGCTGCCTTTCACCGCGACATAGACGTGGCAGCAACCTGGGGTTCGCTTGCGGGGCCTGCCGAGCAAGCCGGCGTAGAAGACCCGCTCCGGCGTGATCAGCATCAAATGGTCGGATTCGCGACCTTTATCTTCCATGGGGGTCCTCCTCGCGCGGCTCTATGGCCACTGCGGACGGAGTTCACCTTAGCGGAAATTTGGGCCCTGTCACGACGAGGTAGCGCTGTCATCGCGTGCAAAAGATTACCATTCCGGGACGACGATCAGTCGCACCCGGAACCGCGATGAGACCGCAGTCCATCCTGCGGAATGTTTACGCCCTTAAGCGCGGCGCAACATTCTGTTCGGTGCCGGCCTTCTGCTCCGCAGCAACCGCGCGCTTGAAGCCGTCGCGCTGCTGCAGGCGAGCCCAATAAGCTGCGACATTCGGCCCGAAATCCTTGGCAAGGCCAATATTGTCGGCAAGGCGAAGTGCGTAACCGATGACAATGTCAGCGGCGGTAAAGCGGCCCGCGCACAAGGCATCAGTATTGGCGGTCGCGGCCTCGACGGCGCGCAGCCGCCCCAGGAACCACTTTGCGTAGTCGGTGGCGACCTGCGGATTGCGGCGCTCCTCCGGCTCGAGCTGGGTGTAGCGGAGCACCAGCGTTTGCGGGAAGGTTAACGTCGCGTCGCTGAAATACATCCAGTTCAGGAAGGCGCCATAGGTGGGATCCTCCGGGCCGACCATCAGCGGCGTCGGGCCATATTTGACGCCGAGATAGTGGCAGATGCCGGATGATTCCGTCATCTTGGTCTCGCCGTCGACCATGAAGGGAATCGTGCCGAGCGGATTGAGCGCGAGATATTCCTTGGCGAAGACCCGCGGAGGGAACGGCAGCATCTTCAATTCATACGGCAGCCCCATCTCCTCCAGCATCCAGAGCGGACGGAACGAGCGCGCGGCGTCGCAATGATAGAGCGTGATCATGAAGCATTCCCTTTGCTGCCGGGCAGCGTCCCCATCATCTTGCACAGGACCATCAGCATGACCTCGTCGGCGCCGCCGCCGATCGAGGTCAGGCGGCTGTCGCGGTAGGCGCGGCTGACCGGCGTCTCGTTGGTAAAGCCCATTCCGCCCCAATATTGCAAGCAGGCGTCGGTGAGCTCGCGGCCGAGACGGCCGGCCTTCAGCTTGGCCATGGTCGCAAGCCGCGTGACATCCTCGCCGGCGACAAGCTGCTCCGCGGCGCGATAGATCAGCGCACGCAGCAGCTCGACCTCGGTCTGCATCTCCGCAAGCTTGAAGTGCACGACCTGGTTGTCGAGGATCGACTTCCCAAACGCCTTGCGGTTGCGGGTGTATTCGATGGTCTCGTTGATGATGTATTCATGCGCTTTGAGGCAGGCCGCCGCGCCCCAGAGCCGTTCCTCCTGGAACTGGATCATCTGGTAGGTAAAGCCCTGGCCCTCTTCGCCGATCCGGTTGCGCTTGGGTACGCGGACGTTGTCGAAGAAGATCTGCGCGGTATCGGACGAGCGCATGCCCATCTTGTCGAGCTTGCGGGCGACGGTGACGCCCTTGCTCTTCATGGGCACGCAGATCAGCGATTTGTTCCGGTGAACGGGGCCGTCGCCGGTGTTGGCGAGCAGGCAGATCCAGTCGGCCTGGGTGCCGTTGGTGATCCACAGCTTGCCACCGGTGATGAGATAGTCGTCGCCGTCAGAGCGCGCGCTGGTCTTGATCGAGGCGACGTCCGAGCCTGCGCCGGGTTCGGAGACGCCGATGCAGGCGACATAGTCGCCTGAGATCGAGGGGCTGAGGAATTCGCGCCGCACCTCGTCCGAGCCGAACCGTGCCAGCGCCGGCGTCGCCATATCGGTCTGCACCCCGATCGCCATCGGCACGCCGCCGCAGGTGATCGCGCCAAGCTCCTCCGCCATCATCAGCGCATAGGAGTAATCGAGGCCGGAGCCGCCGAACTCGACCGGCTTGTTCAGTCCAAGGAAGCCGAGGCTGCCCATCTTCTTGAACAGCTCATGCGCCGGGAAGATGTCGGCCTTCTCCCAGTCATCGACGTGAGGATTGATCTCGTTGGCGATGAATTTCTGCAGCGAGCGGCGGATGTCGTCGTGGTCGGCGGTAAATAGCATTTTGTCCCTTTTGTCATTCCGGGGCGCGCAACGCGCGAACCCGGAATCCAGAGATGAGTCCTACAATATCGAGATTCCGGGTTCGACGCGTCGCGTCGCCCCGGAATGACGGTGAGAATCATAACCCCATCTGCCGGCTGGCAAGATCCTTCATGATCTCCTCAGTGCCGCCGCCGATGGCGTTGACCTTGACCTCGCGATAGATGCGCTCGGCCTTGATGCCGCGCATGAAGCCGGCGCCGCCAAAGATCTGCACGGCTTCCGAGGCGCAGAACGCCATGGTCTGGGTCGCCTGGTTCTTCATCATGCAGATTTCAGCCACCGGGCTCTCGCCCTGCCCGAGCCGCCAGGCCAGCATTTCCAGCATCGCCTGAGAGGCTGCGACCTTCTGCGCCATGTCGACGATCTTGTGCCTGATGACCTGGTGCTGCGCGAGCGGCTTGCCAAACGTCTTGCGTTCCTTGGCATAGGCGACGGCTTCATCGAGACAGACGCGCGCGAACGCGGTGCAGCCCGCTGCCATGCCCATCCGCTCACTGTTGAAGTTCTGCATGATGATCTTGAAGCCCTGCCCTTCCTCGCCGATCAGGTTCTCGGCCGGCACGCGGCAGTCATCGAAATGCAGCGTCGCGGTGTCGGAGGCCCACCAGCCCATCTTCTTGAGCTTTGTCCGCGACAGGCCCGGCGTGTCGCCCTCGATCAGGAGCAGGCTGACACCGCCGGCGCCCTCGCCGCCGGTACGCACTGCAACGGTCAGATAATCGGCGCGTATGCCCGAGGTGATGAAGGTCTTCTCGCCGCTCACGACGTAGTGATTGCCGTCGCGCAGCGCCCTGGTTCGGAGGTTCGCGACATCGGACCCACCGCCCGGCTCGGTGATCGCGAGCGCGGAAATCTTCTCCCCTGCCAGCACCTGCGGCAGCACGCGTGCCTTGACCTCCGGCCGCGCCGCGCGGGCGATCGGCGGCGAGCCGATGGTGTGGCTCATCAGGCTGGCGCTGACGCCGCCGGCGCCTGCCCGCGCCAGCTCCTGGCTCGCCACGATCTTCATGAACTGGTCGGCGGCGATCCCGCCATATTCCTCGGGAAATCCGAGCCCCAGCAGGCCGATCTCGGCCGCCTTGCGATAAAGCGCGCGGGGAAATTCGCCGGCTTCGTCCCATTCATGCGCGAACGGGGTGATCTCCTTGTCGACGAAGCGGCGCATCATTTCGCGGAAAGCGTCGTGCTCGGCGGTATAGAACGGGCTCTTCATTGCGTTTTCGCTTTCGACCACTCCTGCCGTTCCACCATGGCTGGAACATTGGCAGCTCACTTGCGCGGAGTGGCTGGCTTCGCCGAGACGGCTCGGAGCAGCCGTGATCTAGCAACTCAACGCAAGACGATTTTCACCCCTCGCAGGCCAACTCCAAAAAAAAAAGACTGCTGCACAAACTCCGGCTGGCCTCCCAGGGCCATGCCGAGCATGGTGCACAGCAATAAGGTTCGGGCGGCACGAGATCGCCAAGGGAGAGAGAGTTGGCCGTTCGTTACTACGACTGGATCGCTCATCATGCCCGCCGCGCACCTAACAAGGTCGCGGCCATCGACCTGGCGAGTGAGCGCCGCTTCACCTATTCGGAGTTCGACGGTCGCATCTCGCGCCTGGCTTCGTTCTTGCGTCACTCGCTGAAGGTCTCGCGCGGCGACCGCGTCGCCGTGCTGGCGCCGAACACCACCGATATCCTGGACGTGCAGTTCGCCTGCGGACGCCTCGGCGCCGTCCTCGTGCCGCTGAACATCCGCCTCACCATTCCCGAGCTTCAGTTCATCGCCGGCGATTGCGCGCCTGACGTGATGATCTACGACACCGAACTGGCCGAGACAGCACTCACCGTGGCAAAGCTCTGCAACGTCGCGACCAGCCTGCCGCTCGGCGCCGGTGGAGCCTACGAAGCCAGCATCGCCGCCGCAAAGCCGCTCGATCGCACGGAGGAGGTCACGCTCGATGATATCTCGACCATCATGTACACGTCGGGCACGACGGGCCATCCTAAGGGTGCGACCATCACGCATGGCATGACCTTCTGGAATTGCATCAATCTTGGCGGCCCCGCCTGCATCGGGCTGTCCTCGGTGGCGCTCACCGTGCTGCCGATGTTCCACACCGGGGGACTGAATTGTTATACCAATCCCGTGCTGCATGCCGGCGGCACCGTGATGATCATGCGCGCGTTCGATCCCGCCGCTGCGCTCGGCCTGATCGACGATCCCGCACGCGGCATCAACGCGTTCTTCGGCGTGCCCGCGATCTACCAGTTCATGGCGCAGCATCCAGCCTTCGCGACGACTGACCTCTCCCGATTGATGGCCTGCGGCGTCGGCGGCTCACCGGTACCGATGCCGCTGCTGAAGGCCTGGGAAGCACGTGGTGTTGCGCTCCAGCAAGGTTACGGCATGACCGAGACCTCGCCGGCCGTGCTGGTGCTCGACCGCGAGGACGCGGCACGCAAGGCCGGCTCTGCCGGCAAGCCGGTGTTGCACACGGAAGTGCGCATCGTCCGCCCCGACGGCAGCGATGCCGATGTCGGCGAGCTCGGTGAGCTCTGGGTCAAGGGGCCGAACATCACGCCGGGCTACTGGAACAGGCCGGAGGCGAACAAGACGTCGTTCACCGACGGCTGGCTGCACACCGGCGATGCGACGCGCGTCGATGAGGAAGGCTTCTACTACATCGTCGACCGCTGGAAGGACATGTATATCTCCGGTGGCGAAAACGTCTATCCGGCCGAGGTGGAGAACGTTCTGCATCAGCTCGCTGCGATTGCCGAGGCGGGTGTCATCGGCATTCCCGATCCGCAATGGGGCGAAGTGGGCCTTGCGATCGTTGCCGTGAAGCAAGGCCAACAGCTAACGGAGGCCGACGTCTTCGCGCATTGCGCCGCTAATCTCGCGCGTTTCAAATGCCCGCGCCAAGTCCGTTTCGTCGACGCGCTGCCACGCAACGCCACCGGCAAGATTCACAAGCCGACCCTGCGCAAGGAATTCTCGGCGGCTTCCGAGGTCGACCAGAAAGTCGCCAACGCCTGATCGAAGCGCCCCTCGCGGGCGCTTTTGCTTTTTCGACGTGCCTGCTCCAACCCAGAAAAATCGCCAAAGAAACACCAAGGAATTTTCATGAACAAGAAACTCTCAATGCTCGCCGCAGCCACCGCATTGACGCTGCTCTCGACCCAGGGCGCTTTCGCCCAGAAGGCGTACGACACCGGCGTCACCGACACCGAGATCAAGATCGGCAATGTCGAGGCCTATTCCGGACCTGCATCCGCCTACGGCGTGATCGGCAAGACCGAGGAAGCCTATTTCAAGATGATCAACGACCAGGGCGGCATCAACGGCCGCAAGATCAACTTCATCTCCTACGATGACGGCTATTCCCCGCCGAAGACGGTGGAGCAGATCCGCAAGCTGATCGAGAGCGATGAGGTCTTCCTGGTGTTCAACGCGCTGGGCACGCCGACCCAGACCGCCGTCCAGAAATATCAAAACTCCAAGAAGGTGCCGCAGCTGTTCCTCGCCACCGGCGCCAGCAAGTGGAACGACCCGCACAACTTTCCCTGGACGATGGGCTTCCAGCCCAGCTACCGGGTCGAGGCGCGGATCTTCGCCAAGTACATTCTGAAGGAGAAGCCGGACGCGAAGGTTGCGATCTTCTATGCCAACGACGATTTCGGCAAAGATTACCTTGCCGGCATCAAGGACGTGTTCGGCGAAAAGGCCTCGAAGCTGATCGTGGCGGAAGAGAGCTATGAGACCTCGGAGCCCTCGATCGACGCCCATATCGTCAAGCTCAAGGACACCGGCGCCGACGTCTTCGTCAACATCTCGACTCCCAAATTTGCTGCCCAGGCCATCAAGAAGATGGCCGAGCTCAGCTGGAAGCCGATGCACCTGATGACCGACGTCTCGGTGTCGATCGGCGCGGTGATGAAGCCGGCGGGCTTCGAGGCTTCGGAAGGCGTGCTCTCGGCCGGCTATCTGATGGATGCGTCCGATCCTCAGTGGAAGGACAACGAAGGCATGAAGAAATTCCTGGCCTTCGTCGATAAATACATGCCCGGCGCCAACATCTCGGACACCAACCTGGTGTACGGCTACGCTGCGGCACAGACCATGGTGCAGGTGCTGAAACAGGCCGGCGACAATCTCACCCGCGAGAATGTGATGAAGCAGGCCGCGAGCCTGAAAGACTTTGTCCCGGATACGCTGATCCCGGGGATCAAGATCAACACGTCGGCCAACGATTTTGCGCCGATCGAACAGCTGAAGATGTGGCGGTTCAAGAGTGGTCAGTGGGAGCTGTTCGGCGACATCATCAGCGCGGAGGTCGGCGGCTAGAGCATGATCCGGAAAAGTGTGAAGCGGTTTTCCGAAACGATCATGCTCAAACAAAGGGCTAAAGCGTGATGACGATTCAACCCAATCTCATCGCGCTTTAGTCTCGGTCGGAAGCGTCCGTCGTGTGCGAGATAGCGGCCGAGAGGCCGCTATCTTCTTGAGCACTGCCGCGCGCGCCTGGATTAACCTCGATGTCAACGACAGGCAGGCCGAGACGACGCACATCGCCGATACCTCTGAACTCGGGGCAGGCCCAAGCCAGGATGGCAATGCCGGTTTGCGGCAGGTCCAGACTCAACATGTAACGATCAAGGCTGCTCTCGATCGCGGCACGATCGAGAGGTGCGCCATCGAGATAGAATTGCACCCCGATCTTGTCGAGCGGCTCGCGCAGGGCGGGACTTCGGACGCAGACCGTGTTGCGTCCCGGCGCGCCCTTGATTCGAACGGCTGCCTGCGGCTCGCTCCAGCGAAACGCATGGCCGGCAGCTGATTCGAGCTCGTGAAATCCGAGCTGCGCGAGGACCTGATCGCCAAGCAGTTTCTTCGCCGATCTGGTATGTCCGCGAACACGACTGATACACACGAGCCGCTGAAGGTGGATCAGCGAAGCGATGTAACGCTTCATCCAGCGCGCAATGGCATCGCGCGAGCCGACCGCTGTCAGCGCGGTCAGCACTAGGCGCGCATACGCGGCGGCTAAGAAAGCCGCGACGCGCACACGGCGATCGCCGAACAGCGCCGGCCCGCTCCAGCGCCACAGTGCGCGCAGTTCCTCGTCGGGCCATTTCCAACTCAGACGCGGCAGGCTGTAACGCACCATCGCGTTCAATGCATTGAACGCAAGCGGACGATCGAAATTGTCCCGGTCTTTCCATTCAAAGGGGGCTTCGAGCAGATCGCTGCCCGGATCGTGCCGATCCCCGCTGAGAAACCGGCTCTCGCCCTGGACGAAATCGAGCGTGAACGTCTTCAGCTCGCCGATCCGGCCGATATAATAGTGGTGGAAGCGGGCTTCCTCGAGATAGCCGATGGCGTATCCTCGCGCATGGTATCCGGCGGCGAGCACCCATTCGGCGAAATGACCGAGCTCTTCGCGCAGGCCGCCGCATTCCCGGTAGACGTCATGCTGCGTCACGAAGCACTGGTCGAGCACCTTGCGCCAGGGATGCTGCTTCATGCCGAATTCGATGTCGGCCTGGTACATCGCAGCCTCCGCCTCGGACAGGCGATTGTGGCAGACCGGGACCGAACGGCAGGAAAATCCGGCCCAGTCGGGATGATCATCGATCGCGCGGATGCAGAGCGCGATCACATCGGGTTCGGGCCAGCAATGCGATTCCGTGAAGAACAAATAGCGGCCGCGAGCCCTGGCCGCGCCGGCCGCGCAGAGCCCGATATCGTGCACGGAATCCGCGAATTCGAGGCGGGCCTGGCCTGCGGCAAGTGCTTTCAGCTCCGCGTGCCCGGTGAAGTCCGGTGGCACGACGAGAATGATCTCGTAGAGAGACCTGTCCGCCGTCTGCGACGTCCAGCCAAGCCAGGACTGCTCCCACTGCCCGCGGTGAAATTCGAGCGGGATGATGATCGAGAACAGAGGGCATGCGCCGTCGGATATTGTGGTCACGTCCAGCATGATCGCCTTATAGACGGATGCACGGCAAATACCGGACCATTTCGTTCGAAGGACCGGCTAGACCGACAGGAAGAGCGCAAATGGCTCCTCCACCGTGCGGCGCAGGTGGCTCAGATACAGCGCATGATTGGCATGATCGGGCATGATCCGTCCGAGCGTCGGCTCCTTGACATTGGCAATCGGGACATAGGCGATCGGCGCCGCGACCGGCATCAGCTGTGCGCCGGCACCGGCCCGCAGCGTCGAAATGATGCCGTACATCGCACCTGTTACGGTCGGCCGCGAGACCGTGATGACGCGATGCTGCCCGTGCTTGTTGATGACGAGATAGATGAAACCGGATTGATGCGGCACTGCAACCTCGCCGGTGTGCTCGTAGGCAGCATCGGTTCGCTCGCCCTCGCGGAAGACCAGCGAGGACACTTTCGGCTCCCAGACGATTTCGGTGCGATAGGCGAAAATCGCATCCTTGTCGCCAAAGGACGGCCGCAGGGTGATGTAGACGCCCTCGAGCCAGGTCACCGCGCGATGCGAATAGGAGCCGAGGCCGTCGGGTGCGACGTCGTTGCCAGCCGCAGGCGCCGGCGTAGAGGTGCTCTTGCGCAAGGACACGCCCAGTGCCTGCTCCAGCCGGACCGTGGTCGCCAGCGTGAACGGGCGCCGGCCGCCGAGCGCCTTCTCCAGCGTCGACAGGCTGAGCTTGGCCTGCTCGGCCAGCGCCTGCCGCGAGATCCGGCGCCTGGCGATTTCCTCGCGGATCATCTCCGCGACCTCACGGCTTTGCTCGTCCGAAAGCTGCTTGTCAGAGAGCTTGTCTTGCGTCTGCATCGTTAACTCTGCTCCACGGAGGCCAGTCTAGCAGGGCGGACAAGTCAGCACAAAACCGGACATCGCCGCCAAACTGGCGGCTGGCCCCGACCGGCCGCGGCGGAACATTACCGATCATTCTGCTCGCGAAATCAGGCCCTCCCGACCGATGCTTGGCGTCATCAAACATGCTTCGGGAGCAGGTCAAATGGACAATTACGACACGGTCGACGGTGACGAACACCCTGACGAACACCCTTGGCTCGGCAGGCTGATCAAGGTCGGGCTGTTCCTTCTGGCGCAAAGCATTGCCGTGCTCCTGGTCAGTTTCGTGGCCCTGCTGGTGAGCTTCGAGACCTCCTGGTCGGCGACGACGGAGCAGGCCAGCCTGCTTCAGCCCGGCGATGCCAAATCCGGCACCCTGCTCCTGAAGGAGAACGGAGCCACGACCGAAGCTATCCGGCTCGGGATCGACGTCGACATCACGGTCTCAGGCCCGACACTGCGCACGCGCGTCACCCAGGCCTTCCGCAACCCGACCAAGGACTGGGCCGAGGCGACCTATATCTATCCACTGGGCGCTGATGGCGCCGTCGACACGCTGAAGATGGTGGTCGGCGACCGCGTCATTATCGGCGACATTAGGGAGTGCCAGCAGGCCCGCGTGATCTACGAGCAGGCGCGCCGCTCCGGGCAGAAGGCCGCGCTCACCGAGCAGGAGAGGCCCAACATCTTCACCAACTCGGTCGCCAATATCGGACCCGGCGAAACTGTGCTGGTGCAGATCGAGTATCAGGAGCCCGTGCATCAAGCCGGCAACGAATATTCGCTGCGCGTTCCGCTCGTGGTCGGACCCCGCTACAATCCGGCGCCGATCGTGCAGAGCGTCGATTTCCGCAATGACGGCTCCGGCTGGGGCGCGACCCATTCAGACCCGGTGCCCGACCGTGAGCGCATCTCGTCGCCGGTCCTTGATCCGGCGAGAAGCGCGCCGGTCAATCCGACCAGCATCACAGTGCATTTGAAGGCCGGCTTCGCCCTCGGCGAGGTGAAGAGCCATTTTCACAACGTGAAGATCGAAAGCCCGGACAACATGACGCGCGTCGTCACGCTTGCTGACGGCACCGTCCCGGCCGACCGCGACTTCGAGCTCACCTGGAAGCCAGCCGCTGAAAAGGCACCGTCAGTCGGGCTGTTCCGCGAGCATGTCGGCGATGCCGACTACCTGCTGGCCTTCGTCACACCGCCGGCCGCCGAACAGACCGCCCAGAAGCCGTTGCCGCGCGAAGTGGTGTTCGTGATCGACAATTCCGGTTCGATGGGTGGCACCTCGATCGAGCAGGCCAAGGCGAGTCTGCTTTATGCCCTCGGCCGCCTGCAGCCGAACGACCGTTTCAACGTGATCCGCTTCGACGACACCATGGACGTGCTGTTTTCGACCTCCGTGCCGGCCGACGCCGCGCATGTCGGTGAAGCGACCTCTTTCGTCAGCGCATTGCAGGCCCGCGGCGGCACCGAGATGGTGCCGGCGATGCGCGCGGCACTGACGGACAAGCTTGCCGACACCAACATGGTCCGCCAAGTCGTATTCCTCACCGACGGCGCGATCGGCAACGAGCAGCAATTGTTCGAGACCATCACGGCGATGCGCGGCCGCTCGCGCATTTTCATGGTCGGCATCGGCTCCGCGCCCAACACCTATCTGATGACGCGCGCCTCCGAGCTCGGCCGCGGCGCCTTCACCCATATCGGCTCCGTCGATCAGGTCGAGGAACGTATGCGCGGCCTGTTTGCCAAGCTGGAGAACCCGGCCGTGACCGGCCTCACCGTGAAGTTTTCCGATGCCAAAGCTGACATCAAGGCCGACGTCACGCCGGCAATCATTCCGGACGTCTATCGCGACGAGCCACTGGTGCTTGCCGCGAAGCTCGACAGACTCGCGGGCTCACTTGAGATCAAGGGTCATGTCGGCGATCGCCCGTGGTCGGTGACGCTGCCGTTGAAGAGTGCCGCTGAAGGCAAAGGTCTGTCGAAGCTTTGGGCCAGGCGCAAGATCAGCGATGCGGAAGTGGCGCGGACGCTGCACGAGATGACCCCGGAGGACACGGACAAGACGGTCCTTGCACTGGCGCTCGACCACCAGATTGTCACGCGGCTGACCAGTCTCATCGCTGTCGACAAGACGCCGAGCCGTCCCGAAGGCGCGCCGCTCAAGCTCACCGAGCTTCCGATCAACCTGCCGGCGGGCTGGGATTTCGCGAAGGTATTCGGCGAACGGCCGCAGCAGACACCGGCACAGCTGCGCGAGCGCCGCGCCGATGCGAGCCAGCCCGCGGCAAGGCGGCCAGCACCTGTCACCGCGGATACGATCCGCCTGCCCAAGACCGCGACCTCTGCTGAACTGAAGATGATCGCAGGCCTGATCCTGATCGTGCTCGCGCTGATCCTGTTCGTGTTCAACCGGCGTCGGACCTTGCTCACTGACGCCGCTTGAGAGAGGAGCACCCCGAACTCCTCTTGCTTGGCGCGCGCGGCTGCCCGTCCCGAACCAACGGTCGCGCGCGCCTTTTTTCTTCCCGTCATTGGTGGAAACCATGCCCCGCCTCATCTCGCCTCTGGTCCTGGCGCTGGTCGGAACGATCCTGTTCGGTGACGGCGCCTACATCCACGCCAAGGCGTGGCTCGCGCAGGTGCTGCTGGAGCGTGCGTTCGACCGGGGCATTGCAACCGGCCAACCGGTCAAGCCATGGTCTTGGGCCGACACCTGGCCGGTGGCGCGGATCGAGGTGAAGCGGATCGGCGCCAGCGCGATCGTACTGGAAGGCACAAGCGGCCAGGCGCTTGCCTTTGGACCCGGCCACATCCACCGGACGGTTGACGCCGGCGAGCGCGGGATTGCCGTCTATGCGGCACATCGCGATACGCATTTCCGCTTCCTGCGGAATGTCGCCATCGGCGATGTGATCGATGTCACACGCAGTGACGGCAAGCGCTTTCGCTATCGTGCGGATTCCTCGACGGTCGTCCATTTCGACGCATCGGGCATCGATCCCGAGACTCAAGGTTCGGAGCTTGTCCTTGCGACTTGCTGGCCTTTCGACGCCGTCACCTCCGGCCCCGAGCGTTACCTGCTGCATGCGACCTTGATGGGCGATCGTGAATAGCCGTTCGCAAGCGCAAGGCTTGGGATTGATTTCGCGCTCGCAAACCGTACCGATGTCCTTACGACGTCATGAGCCGCTGAACTGGCGCGGCCGTCCGTAGACCTATAAGAAGGCCTGCGGATCTTTACGGCGGAGCCGGGCGGGAAGACGGGGTAGATGGACGAAGAGTTCAGGCAGCGGCTCGACCAGCGACTGGAACAGCTCGAAAACCGCGTCGCGTTGCTGGAGCGGAACCTGGGTCTCGTTGCCGCCGGTCAGAGACGGGCCTCGCTCCGCGGCCTCTGGCGGCGTCCGCCAATGTGGACCTTCGAACAATACCTACCGCGTTTACTCAACCTGAACGCGTTCAAGTCCTCGCCTGCGATCCCTGCGAACGCGCCGCGGATCGCAATGGTCACTCCGAGCTACAACCATGCGGAGTATATCGGCGCCACGATCGACAGCATCGTGGGCCAAGCCTACCCGAACCTCTATTATCACGTGCAGGATGGCGCCTCGATCGACGGCACGATTGATCTCCTGAAGAGCCGCGGCAACAGCATCAGCTGGAAGAGCGAGCCGGACAAAGGCCAATCCAACGCGATCAATCTCGGTTTTGCCGGCGTCGACTGCGAGATCATGGCCTATCTCAATAGCGACGACATGCTGCTGCCCGGGACGCTCGCTCATGTCGTCAACTATTTCATGTCGCATCCCGATGTCGACATCGTCTATGGCAACCGCATCTTCATCGATCGTGATGGACTTGAGGTTGGACGCGCGGTGCTGCCTCGCCACGATGGCAAGACGCTACAATATGCCGACTACATTCCGCAGGAGACGATGTTCTGGCGCAAGCGCGTGTGGGACAAGATCGGTCCAATTGACGAAAACTTCCATTTCGCGATGGACTGGGACTTCATCCTGCGGGCACAGGCGGCCGGTTTCAAGTTCGTACGCCTGCCGCGGTTTCTTTCCTGCTTCCGGATCCATGACGCACAGAAGACGGCGGCAACCTACGCGATCGGCGTCAGGGAAATGGGCATCCTGCGGCGTCGCGTCCTCGGATTTGATCCGACGCAGATGCAGATAAGGCGCGCCATTGCACCTTATCTGCTGCGGCAGATTGCCTATCACTACAGCTACAAATTGGGCGTGCTGCGCTACTGAGGACGGCACGGCTGCGCGCGATCCGCTGCGCATTCCGTCTGGCGGCATGCAGCGCCGCCGGTTGCCACTCCAGTCAACTCACCATACGATCGGGCGACGCGCTATCAAGAAGAACAACAGGTGAGGTCACACCATGGAAGCTCAGGTCTCAGCCGCGTCGGTCCCTGCCCGCCCATGGTCGCCACCGCCCGATGCCAGCGACGTCGTCAAGGGCATCCACGCCATGCTCCATCCACACAACATCGTGCTGGTGGGTGCGACCGACAAGCCCGGCAATTACGCCGAGCGCATCTGGAACAATCTGGTCAAATATGGTTTCGAGGGCGGGCTCTATCCTGTCAACGCCAAGCGCGAGAGCATCTGGGGCGTACCCTGCTACAAGGATTTTGCCAGCCTGCCCGAAAAGCCCGACCACGTCCTTGTGCTGGTGCCCGCTCGCTTTGCCGTGCAGGTGATCCGCGACGCTGCCGCTGCCGGCGCGCGGTCCGCGACCATCGTGACCTCGGGTTTCAGCGAATTGCAGGATGAGGAGAGCCAGAAGCTCGCCACTGAGCTGCAACAGGCGGTGCGCGAGACGGGATTGGCCGTGACCGGCCCGAACTGCCTCGGCAATTTAAGCGCCGCAGAAAAGCTCTTCACCAATATCGACGACCGTATCGTCACCATGGAACAAGGCGCGGTGGCGATCGCCGGGCAATCGGGCGCCATCGTCATGGCGATCAGGCAAGCGCTGGAAGATCGCGGCGTCGGTGTCGGCTATATGGTGACGACAGGGAACGAAACCGGGCTCGAGACGCCGGACTTGATGCGCTATTTCGCCGAAGATCCGAGCGTCAAGGTGATCGTGGTCTATCTCGAGGGCGTACGCAACACCAAGGCGTTTCGCGACGCCTGCAAGGCCGCGCGTGCCGCCAGCAAGCCGGTGATCGCGCTCAAGCTCGGATCGTCGGAGGGTGGCCGCGCCGCCGCGATGGCACATACCGGCGCACTCGCGGGCTCGATCGAGACATTCGACGCGATTGCAACCCGCGAAGGCGTGATCCGCGTCGCCGGGCTCGACGAGTTGATCGAGACCACCGAATGCTTCGTTCACGCCGCCGTGCCCAAGGGCAACCGGCTCGCCGCGGTGACGCTGTCAGGCGGCAAGCGGGGCATGCTGATCGATGCCTTCTATGCACAAGGCCTGAACTTCGCACCGTTGAGCCCGCATGTCAGCAGCGAGCTGGGCAAGATGCTTGGACCTGGTTCGATCGTGGGCAATCCGCTCGACGCCGGCTTTGCCGCGGTCGTTGATCCCTCCGTCTACATGAAGTCGATCAAGCTGATGATCGACGATCCTGATATCGACATCGTCATCATCGACGCCGAGTTTCCAAAGGCACCGCACGAGCAGCGCGAGCGGAACTTGCGCATCGTCAACGAGATGGCGAGCCGGGCCGCAAAGCCCGTGATCTATATCAGCGCGATGTCGATCGGCTTTACGGAGTTCACCAAGGGCTTGCGCAAATCGTTGCCGCATCTGGCGGTGATGCAGGGCATGGACCGTGCGGTGACCGCGATCAAATCGCTGCTCGCCTATGCCAGCTTGCGGAAAGAAGTGCCCGACATCGTCTCGAGCTCCAAGCCGGCAGCACGCGCCGTGCTGGAGAAGGCGTTGAAGTCCGCGCGCGGCGCCGCGCTCGACGAGGTCGCTTCAAAGAAGCTGCTGAAGGCCTATGGCATCCCGATTTCGAAGGAGGGAATCGCACAGACGGCCGCGGAAGCCGCTGACATCGCCAAGCAGATCGGATTTCCGGTTGTCGCCAAGGTCGTCAGCGCCGAGATCCTGCACAAATCCGATATCGGCGGCGTGGTGCTGAACCTCAACAGCGCAGCCGAGGTGAAGAAGGCGTTTGCCGACATCACCGCGCGGGTGAACAAGCTGAAAGGCAAACCAAAGCTCGACGGCATCCTGATCGCGCAGCAGGTCAAGGCCGACCTCGAGCTTGTGGTCGGCGCCTCGCTCGATGCCGAGATGGGGCCCGTCGTGCTGTTCGGCACCGGCGGCATCGATATCGAGCTGATGAAGGACGTGGCGCTCGCCGGCGCACCGCTCGACGAGGCCGAGGCGCGGCTTTTGATCGGCCGGACCAAAGCCGGCATCAAGATGCGCGGCTATCGCGGCAAGCCGGCGTTGCACGAGACCTCGGCCGTCAAGGCGCTGGTCGGCTTGTCCAATCTGATCGCGGATGCCGGCGACCGGATCGCCTCGATCGACGTCAACCCGTTCCTGATCAATGCCAGGACGGGCGTGGCTGTCGACGCGCTGATCGTATTGAACAACGCCGCGGCCAAACGCGCGGCTGGACATTGATGTCGCGGGAAACGGTGGGTGACGCTTCCACCTTCGCTCTTCGAGCCAGGGCGGACATGTCGTTAACCCGCCGGCGTTAGCATTGCGGCCGTTCGGGCTCCTTCCAACTTTCCCGCTTTGGTCGTAACATCGCACCCGTATGGCACGCGCGAGCAATCTTGTGATCGGAACGGCGACGTTGACGGTGATCGCCGTCGCGTTCGGCGGTCTGCTCGGCGTGCAGAAATGGCGCGCCAGCCAGAGCCGCAGCCAATTGCGCGTCGTCTTCGAAGGCGGTTCCGCGAGCGGCCTGCGCCGCGGCGGGCCGGTCAATTTCGACGGCGTACCCGCCGGCCAGATCCTGTCGATCCAGCTGCAGAGCCCGCGCAAGGTCGTGGCGCTGGTGTCGCTCGACAACACCGCGCCGATCCGCAAGGACACTGTGGCCGGCATCGAGTTCCAGGGCCTCACCGGCGTTGCCGCGGTCTCGCTGATCGGCGGCGCGCCGTCTGCGCCACCGGTGCCGCTGGACTCGGACGGCATCCCCGTGCTGACCGCCGATCTCAGCGATGCTGAATCCATCGTCGACACGCTGCACAGCGTCGACCGCACGATCGTCAGCAACGCGCCCGCGATCAAGGACGGCCTGCGTACCTTCGAAAACTACACCGCCGATCTCAGCGACAAGGGCGAGGAGATCGACGCCGTGATGCTCAAGGTCGACAATGCATTTGCAGGCTTCGACAAGGCGGTTTCGAAGATCGAGGGCGCGGTGCCGGGTTTCGTCGACGGCAAGGCCGACGAGCTGTTCGAAAAGGTGAAGGGACTGCACGAGCTCGCCGACACCATGAAGAAGAAATCGGCAAGCTTCCTCGAAGACACCCGTCGCTCGCTGCTCGATGTCAGTGAAGCCGCCAACAAGATGAGCGGAACGCCTGCTCCCGCCGTCGCCCTGCGCCCGCCGCGCAAGCCGACGCAGCCGAAGCGATAGGACCTCACCAAGTGTAGCGCACGACGCCCTTGCCGGCATAGGAGCGCGCGACGTTCGAAAACTCGCCCTCGAAGGTTGCCGACGCGGACCAGCCGTTCATCCAGCTCATTTGCACCGACGCCGTCGTCAGCGCGGAGTCGCGAGCCTGCGCCGCGCCGTTCACGACGAAGGCCGCCCCCGGCAGCGTCTGGAACACCGCACCGACCGTGCGATCCGGATTGAAATCATGTGCCCAGGCGGCGCGGCCGCGCAGCGTCACCACGGCTGCGGCAGTCGCAAAAGATCTGTCTGCGCGCAGGCCGAGCTCGGTGCGTGTGCTGGTCACGTCCTTGGCGGCGTAGTTGAGCGCAAACGTGTTGTTGCCGACCACGGCGAATTCCTGATAGCTCGGCAGGCTGAACATCGTGGCCTGGAGTGCAGCATAGGGCGTGAGCCCAATCCACGGCGTTGCCTGTCGATAGCCGCCCTCGATGCGGCCCGAAACGGCGTTGGCATTGAACTGCGCGCGCAACTGGTCGGTGCCGGCAGCGGTGACGATGCGGTTGGTCGTCACATCCTGCCAGCCATAGGCGAGTGCGGCCGTGATGTAAGCGGGCCCGGCATTGTGGCGAACGAAGGCACCGGCCTGGAACAGATCCGAGCGGCCCCAGCCGAGCCCGTTGACACCAAAGCCGGTGCCACCGCCGGCGAGCGCGAAGCCCGCAACCGTCGAGGGTGAGAAGCGATAATCAAAGCCGACCGCGGTGCCGTAGAGATTGCTGTTGGTGTTGTTGGAGCCGAGTGCGACACGACCATCAGTGGTCTGCGAGCCGCCGAAGCCGGCCGCCCAGACATCCCAGCGTTGCTGGAAAGTCGGCGGCGGCACCTTGCGATAGATGGAAGCAAACGCGTCGCTCGGGCGTTTGCCTGTAGCTGCATAGGCGTTTGCGTCGCCGTCGGCATACGGCGTCGCGCCGGGTGCTTCGCTACGCCCGGAGCCGAAGACGTCGGTCAGCAGGCTCATGAACAGGTTCATCGCATTGAACGTCGTCTGCTGCGATCCCGTTGCCGATTCGCCGGAGGCTTGCGTCAGGCCGGACGGTGAGAGGTTCGCAAATGCCAGGGGAAGGCTGCCGGTGCTGTCGAAGTAGTGCGTCAGGACATTGGCGACGGCCTGTTGATTGACGTTAAGGCCCGAGCCGTAGCTCAGCGAGAGATCCAGGAAGACGTTGTGGGGGTCGTTGCTCAGCGTAGCATGCAGGTTCGACGACAGGCCCGCAACGACCGGATTGAATGCGTCGGACAGCGTGCCTGCGTTCAGGATCGTGTAGTGCTTCGCGATCGAGCCGGTCGGCACGACGACGACCGTTGCGCCGCCGAGCATCGCCGTTCCGGTCACGACCGCGATGCCATTGCTCGTGCCGGAGGCTTGCACCATGTAGCGCGAGGCCGACGTGAACGTGAGATCGCCGGACACCGAGAGCGTCCCGGTCGGATTGCCCGGCGCCAGCGTGCCGCCATTGACGCTGATCGTGCTGACCGTGCCGACACCACCGAACGTACCACCGGCCGCAATGCTCACATTGCCGTTGATGGTGCCGGCGAGCATCAGCGTGCCGCCGAGTACGTTCCAGTCCTGATTGCCGGTGCCGGTCAACGTCCAGGTCGAGCCGTCGACCTTGTTGAAGGTCGAAAAGCCGTCGTACTGGAGGCCGGCACCAATCAGGTCGAGGTTGAACGTATCCTTGCCGGTGCCACCGAGCTGAAATGTGTCAGTGCCGGCGGCGAGCACCAGGCCGTTTATGACGCTGCCGGGGCCGAGGGTGAGTGTGTTCGGCTGGCAGCCGCAGAATTCGATTGCCGCGAAGCCAGTCGCGGCATTGATCGTTCCCGAGTTGAAGACGCTTCCCCCGCTTGTCACGCTGATGCCCACACCCGCGTCTCCAACGGAGATAGTGCCGGTGTTAACAATTGGATTGCCCGACATGAACACTATGATGCCAGTGCCCGACGCACCAACCGAGATGACGCCGCGGTTAGTGAAGATGCTGCCGTCGCCAAACAGCACGATGCCTTGGGAGCCGTCGCTTCCCGTAATCCGACCAGTGTTGGTCATGCTGGAGGACACGACGGAAAGAGTAATGCCAACGCCCCCGACGCCGACATTGATCACCCCGCTTTGAGTGATGAGCATACGACTGCCCTGCACGGACATGCCAGCCGAGTCGGCGGCGGTCGTGATCGTTCCGCTGTTGGTCACCTTTGCATCGTCACCGAGAGCGACAATGCCTGCGCCAAAACGCGCAGCGGTAATGCTGCCGGCATTGCTGACGGTTTCGGTATTGCCCTGCGCGAAGATGCCCACGGCGCGCTGACCGACGGAAATACTGCCGGTAGCGGTATTGATGACCGTGTTACCGTCACTGATCGCGAAAATGGCGCCGGAAAGTCCGCTCGATGCGCCGACCGTGACCGTGCCGGCATTGGTCACGGTCGAGCCGCCAAGGACGAAAATACCGAACGCATTGTTGAGGCCGGTGATCGTGCCGCTGGCCGCATTGGTGATCGTGTTGTTTACGCCCGCGAAAATACCCGAGGCTCCGGCTCCGACTGACAGCGAGCTGCTGTTGGTGACGACGTTGTTGTCCTGGATCCAGATCGCCGAGCCACCGTTACCCGTGGCGGCGATCGTTCCGTTGTTGGCGATAGTGTTGTTATCCAGCATCGAGACGCCGAGACTGTTGTCTAGCACCGTCGTGATGATGCTGTTGTTGGTCACGGTGTTGAAATTGCCGCCGTTGATGCCGGTGAGGCTCGAGCCCGCCAATACCGTTCCGTTGTTGGTTACAACGTTGGTATCGTTGACGTTGATCGACGCCGTACTGTTATCGTGCACGGTCGCGCCAGCCAGCACATTCACGGTCAGATTGGTGACACCGCCGCCGGCTGCAAAGCCGTTGGTATCGGTGCCGCTACAGGTGACCGTCTGACCGCTGGCCGCCGGGTCAGGCGCGCAGTCCGCCCGCGCCGATGTCGTCGACGCGAAGAGGCTGAACGCGAGCGCCAAGATTACCGATGCGCCAATGGACGACCTAGCGCCGACCCGGCGCAGCCGACCCTGCCGCCCCGATACCCCCGCGCCCCTCACGTCGCACTCCCCAGCAACAACATTTCCGCGGGGAAACGTAGGCCATGGGGAGGTTCCGCAATACTACGGCCAGACCAAATGCGTCGGTTTGGCGCACAACCGAGGCGGAATCTGACGGTTGTGTTGCAACCGCGCCACGGTTTTCGGAAGCTCGATCGAATCCCGCGCAAAGAGTCTGCTTGAGCGGCGCAGCCCGGATGTTGACGGCTGTCGACACGACTTGTCGCCGCAGCCCGCGGTCCCTAGTAATTGCTCGGCGCGGCCTCGTTCGGAATGCCGTCGATTGGGCATTCGGCGGTGCCTGGCGTCGCGCGGGTCATGGCCTCGACCATGTCCCGCGTGCCTTCGGGATCGGCAATCCAGTTCTTGTAGAAATCATACGGGCAAGCCGCGACGCCGCGCGGGCTGTCGCCGGAATTGATCATGCCGGTATAGCCGCGGTGGACCAGCTTGTAGAGATGGTTCTGCGACTGGCCATTGCGGCGCGCATCGCGGATCAGGTTTTTGGAGAGCTGGGCGTATTGGATGCCGTAATCCTCTTCACCGCACTCGCCGAGTGTGCGGCCATCGAAGCCGATGATCGCGGAATGGCCGAAGTATGAGTAGACGCCGTCAAAGCCTGCGGCGTTGGCGACCGCGACATAGACATTGTTGGCCCAGGCCATGGCCTTGGAGATCATCACCTGCTGCTCCTTGGCCGGATACATGTAGCCCTGGCAGCGCACGATCAGCTCCGCGCCCTTCATGGCGCAGTCGCGCCAGATCTCCGGATAATTGCCGTCGTCGCAAATGATCAGGCTGACCTTGAGGCCCTTCGGACCTTCGGAGACATAAGTACAATTGCCGGGATACCAGCCCTCGATCGGCACCCAGGGCATGATCTTGCGGTACTTCTGCACGATCTCACCCTTGTCGTTCATCAGGATAAGCGTGTTGTAGGGCGCCTTGTGCGGATGCTCCTCGTGGCGCTCGCCGGTCAGCGAGAACACGCCCCACACCTTCGCCTTGCGGCAGGCTTCCGCGAAGATCGCGGTCTCCTCGCCCGGCACCACGGACGCCGTCTCGTACATCTCCTTGGAATCGTACATGATGCCTTGGGTCGAATATTCCGGGAAGATCACAAGATCCATGCCGGGCAGTCCGATCTTCATGCCGACGATCATGTCGGCGATCTTGCGGGCGTTGTCGAGCACCTCGGCTTTGGTGTGCAGGCGGGGCATCTTGTAATTGACGACTGCGACGCCGACGGTGTCGTTGCTGCTGGAAATATCGCCGTGAAGCATGTTGGGCGCTCCTGTCTTTTTGTTGGTTTGAGGTCGTCGCGTGCGTTATTTGCGCATGATCTTGCCGGAAAACCGCTGCACGCTTTTCCGGATCATGCGTTAGTGGCTGATCATCCAGGGCCGCGCCGTCGGAAACCCCTTGGCGCCGCTCTTGCTCTGGGTCATCAGCCGCGCGGGCTTCTTCCGGTCCGTCCCGCTCTTGTCCTTCACGGTCTTGCCTGATGAGCAGCAGCCGCAACCGGGACCGTGCGAGGTTTTGTATTGCGCCAGCGTCTGCGGCGCGTGCGAGCTGCGTTCGTTGACGGCATGCGCTTTGCGCTTGTCCGCCGGCATGCATAAGAAATTCGGCGCGGTCAGGATGACGCGTGGCGCCATCGTCTCGCAATGCGGACAGCTTTGCGGATCGTCGCACTCTGCCATCGGGCGGAGATCCCTAAATGGCCCGCAATCGTCACAGAGATATTCATAGACCGGCATCTTGTGCCCCTTCGCGTTCCGTCGTGCGGAGACAGCCCCTTCACCCCAACCCTCTCCCCGTAAGAACGGGGAGAGGGAGCGCACAGGTTACTTGTCCGGCGAGATCGGCATCTGGATATCGCCGGTGATATGCTTGATGGGCCCGGCCGCCGACGGCATCACGTCGAAGTCGAAGATCTCGGTCGGCAGCCATAGCGTGGCGCAAGCATTGGGCACGTCGACCACGCCGGAGATGTGGCCCTGACACGGCGCGGTGCCGAGGATCGAATAGGCCTGCGCACCGGAGTAGCCGAACTTCTTCAAATATTCGATCGCGTTCAGGCAGGCCTGGCGATAGGCGATGTGGACGTCGAGATAATGCTGCTTGCCGGCCTCGTCGACCGAGATGCCTTCGAAGATCAGATAGTCCTTGTAGTTCGGCGTGATCGGCGACGGCTTGAAGATCGGGTTCTTGATGCCGTATTTCGACATGCCGTCCTTGATCACCTCGACCTTCAGATGCAACCAGCCGGCCATCTCGATCGCGCCGCAGAAGGTGATCTCGCCATCGCCCTGGCTGAAATGCAAATCGCCCATCGAGAGACCGGCGCCCGGCACATAGACCGGGAAGTAGATCTTCGAGCCGCGCGAGAGATCCTTGATGTCGCAATTGCCGCCGTGCTCGCGCGGCGGCACGGTGCGCGCGCCCTCCGCTCCGATCTTGGCCTTGACGTCGCCCTTGGCACGTCCGCCGTGAGCGGTCGCGGCGAACGGCGGATTGGCGAGACCGGGTACGCGGGTCGGGTTGGTCGAGATCAGCTCGGCCTCGCGCTTGTTCCAGGTCTCCAGCATCTTCGGATCGGGCAGACAGCCGATCAGGCCGGGATGGATCAGGCCTGCGAAATTGACGCCGGGCACATGGCGCGACGAAGTATAGAGCCCCTTGATGTCCCAGATCGACTTCTGCGCCAGCGGAAAATGATCCGTGAGGAAACCGCCGCCATTCTGCTTGGAGAAGAAGCCGTTGAAGCCCCAGAGGCTCTCCTTCATCGGACCGACATCGAGCAGGTCCACCACAAGGAGATCGCCGGGCTCGGCGCCCTTGACGCCGATCGGGCCGGAGAGGAAGTGCACGATCGACAGATCGATGTCGCGCACGTCGTCGGCGGAATCGTTGTTCTTGATGAAGCCGCCGGTCCAGTCATAGGTCTCGATGATGAAGTCGTCGCCGGGATTGACCCAGGCCACGATCGGGATGTCGGGGTGCCAGCGATTGTGCACCATGTCATTTTCGTAAGCCGACTTGGTGAGATCGACCTTGATCAGTGTCTCTGGCATCGAGATGCTCCCCTTTGCTACGGTTGGTTAGACGGACAGATATTTCGAGACCTGCGCGGCATCGACGCTGTCGCGCGGATCGTCACGGACAATCGCGCCATTCTCGATCACCAGCACGCGGTCGGCGATATCAAGCGCGAAGCTCAGGACCTGCTCGGACACGACGATCGACAGGCCCTTCTCGTCGCGGATGCGCTTGAGCGTCCGCGCCATGTCCTTGATGATCGACGGCTGGATGCCCTCGGTCGGCTCGTCCAGCAGCAGCACCTTCGGCTTGGTGGCGAGCGCGCGGGCGATCGCAAGCTGCTGCTGTTGTCCGCCCGAGAGATTGCCGCCGCGGCGACCCTTCATCTCCAGCAGCACCGGAAACAGCTCATAGATGTCGCTCGGCACCTCGGAGCCGCCGGAGACCACGAGACCGGTCTCGATGTTCTCCTTCACCGTCATGGTGGAGAAGATCATGCGGCCCTGCGGCACATAGGCGAGGCCCTTGGCGACGCGCTCGTAGCTCGGCAGGCCCCCAAGCTCGGCGCCGTCCATTGTCACTGAGCCGCTCTTGGCCGGCAGGATGCCCATCAGCGACTTCATCAGCGTGGTCTTGCCCATG
The DNA here is from genome assembly GCF_028128895.1 of Bradyrhizobium sp. CCBAU 11434. Lineage (NCBI taxonomy): Bacteria > Pseudomonadati > Pseudomonadota > Alphaproteobacteria > Hyphomicrobiales > Nitrobacteraceae > Bradyrhizobium > Bradyrhizobium sp. CCBAU 11434. The sequence continues at coordinate 457,704 of NZ_LBJX01000102.1, read as the reverse complement.
CCGTTGCGGCCCATGATCGCAACGATCTCGTTGGGCGCGACCTTGACGTTGAGCCCATGCAGCACCTCGCTCTGGCCGTAGGCGACGTGAAGATCGGAAATTGCCAGCATCGTCACGCCTCCTTAATGGCCGAGATAGACTTCGATGACCTTGGGATCGTTCTGCACTTTCTCCATCGTCCCCTCCGAGAGGATCTGGCCCTGGTGCAGCACGGTGACCTTGTGCGCGATGTCCTCGACGAACTTCATGTCGTGCTCGATCACCAGCACCGATCGGTTCTTGATGATGCGATTGAGCAGCTCGGCCGTCTTGGCGCGCTCGGACACGCTCATGCCGGCCACCGGCTCGTCCAGCATCAGCAGATCCGGATCCTGGATCAGCAGCATGCCGATCTCGAGCCACTGCTTCTGGCCGTGGCTGAGCAGATCGGCGCTCTTGTTCAGCTTGTCCTTCAGGAAGATCATTTCCGCAACTTCGTGCACGCGGTCGCGCACGGCGGAGTCGCGGGTGAAGGTCAGTGCGCCGAACACCGAACGTCCGCGCGGATAGGAGATCTCCAGATTCTCGAACACGGTGAGATCGTCGTAAATTGACGGGTTCTGGAATTTGCGCCCCACCCCGGTCTTGACGATCTCGTTCTCCTTCATCCGCGTCAGCTCCTTGCCGCGGAACTGGATCGAGCCTGAGGTCGCTTTGGTCTTGCCGCAGATCAGATCGAGCACGGTGGTCTTGCCGGCACCGTTGGGGCCGATGATGACGCGGATCTCGTTTTCATCGACGTAGAAAGAGAGATCGTTGACCGCCTTGAAGCCGTCGAACGACACGGTGAGAGCCTCGACCGCGAGCAGGAATTCCTTGGGCTGATGACCGACGAGCATGATCTATCTCCTCACTGCCAGCGTGGCATCGGCATCGCGATGACCGACGAGCATGATCTATCTCCTCACTCCGCGGGGGCGCTGTCGGCGACCGAGCTGTCGGTCCAGCCCTCAGGTTTCGGTTTGCGCGAGGCGATCAGACGATCGATGCGCGGCTGCACATAGTCGCCCCAGATCCCGGCAAGGCCATTCGGGAAGGCGAGCACCACGGCGATGAACAGGCCGCCGAGACCGAACAGCCACAATTCGGGGAAGGTTTCCGACAGGCTGGTCTTGGCGAAATTGACCAGCAGCGTGCCGTAGATCGCACCCAGGATCGACAACCGGCCACCGACAGCGGTGTAGATCACCATTTCGATCGAGGGCACGATGCCGACGAAGGACGGCGACATGAAGCCGACATTGAGGGCGAACATGGCGCCGCCGATCGCGGCGAAGACGGCGGCGATGCAGAAGGCGAAGATCTTGAAGTTCGCGACGCTGTAGCCGGAGAATCTGACGCGGTCCTCCTTCTCGCGCATCGCGACCAGGATGCGTCCGAGCTTGGAGTGCCGGACGAACTGCGCGATCATGATGCAGACGAACAGGCAACCGACCTCGAAGAAATACAGTACGATCTTGGCGTGGTCGGGCCTGATGTCCCAACCCTTCAGCGTGCGCAGGTCGGTCATGCCGTTGATGCCGCCGGTGTAGCCCTGCTGGCCCACGATCAGGATGGTGAGGATGGCCGCGACCGCCTGGGTGATGATCGCGAAGTAAGTGCCGCCGACGCGGCGCTTGAACATCGCGGTGCCGATGATCAGGGCGAAAATGCCGGGCACCAGAATGATGGCGGCGATGGTCAAGGTGAGGCTGTGAAAGGGCTTCCAAAACAGCGGCAGCGCCGTGATCTGATTCCAGTCCATGAAATCAGGGATGCCCGGCGTCGACTGGATCTTGGTGTTCTCCACGCTCGATGCTTCGAGCTTGAGGAACATCGCCATGCAGTAGCCGCCGAGGCCGAAGAAGACGCCCTGGCCGAGGCTCAGGATGCCGCCATAGCCCCAGCAGATGACGAGACCGAGCGCGACGAAGGCGTAGGTCAGATACTTTGCGACCAGGTTGAGCCTGAAGACGTCGAGCGTGAGCGGCAGCACCAAGACCAGGAACACCGCGAGCACCAGAATTCCGATCAGCTCAGATCGATTGAAGAACCTGTTGTCGGTCATTGCATCAGCCCCACATTCTCACTTGCGGACCTTGAGGGCGAACAGCCCCTGCGGCCGCAGCATCAGGATTCCGACAACGGCGAGCAGCGTCAGCACCTTGGCCATCGAGCCCGACATGAAGAACTCGAGGGTGGATTGCGTCTGCGAGATCGAGAAGGCCGAGGCAATGGTACCGACCAGGCTCGCGGCGCCGCCGAACACGACCACCAGGAATGTGTCGACGATGTAGAGCTGGCCCGAGGTCGGTCCGGTCGAGCCGATCATCGTGAAGGCGCTGCCGGCGACGCCGGCGATGCCGCAACCGAGACCGAAGGTGTAGCGGTCGACCTTTTCGGTGTTGATGCCGACCGCGCCGGCCATGATGCGGTTCTGCACCACGGCGCGCACCTGGCGGCCCCAGCGCGACTTGTACATGACATAGGCGACGGCGATGGTGATCAGCACCGTCAGGCACATCACGAAGACGCCGTTGATGGGGACTTCGATGCTGGAGGTCACCTGCAGCGAGCCGAGCATCCATTGCGGCAGCTCGACGCCGACCTCGCGCGCGCCGAATACGGAGCGATAGGCCTGCTGCAGCATCAGGCTGAGGCCCCAGGTCGCCAGCAGCGTGTCGAGCGGCCGCTTGTAGAGATGTCGTATCAGCACCCATTCCACCAGCATTCCCAGCGCGCCTGAGGCGAGGAAGGCGAGGATCATGGCGAGGAAGAAATAGCCGCCGAACAAACCAGGCATGTAGGTCTGGAACAGACTGGAGGTCATCCAGGTGACGTAGGCCCCCAGGATCATGAACTCGCCATGGGCCATGTTGATGACGCCCATCTGGCCGAAGATGATCGCAAGACCGAGCGCCATCAGCACGTAGACAGAGAACAGGATCAGCCCTGCAAAGCCCTGCATGACGAAGATGGAGCCAAGATCACCAAGCGAGTAGTCGCCGAACATCGATGTCCTCCGTCAGGGAATAGGGTCCCGCGTCGCGAGCAAATTCGCGACGCGGGGGTCTTGGGCATGGACTTGCAATCCACGCCAGGGAGCGGCTTGAGTTCGAGGGAAACTGCGGCGGTCGCCGCGCTTGTTACTGGTAGCTCTCTTATTGGTAGCCCTTGGGGAACGGATCCGGCTCGACGAGATCGGCGGTCTCGTAAATCAGCTCGAACTGGCCATCGAGCTTGGCGCGGCCCACGCGGGTTTTCGACCAGAGGTGATGATTCTCGTGGATGCGCACATAGCCTTCCGGCGCGCCCTTGAACTCGACGCCGGGTGAAGCCGCCGCGATCTTGTCGACGTCGAAGGAGCCGGCCTTCTCGACCGTCAACTTCCACAGCCAAGGGCCGAGATAGGCAGCCTGGGTGACGTCTCCGATCACGGTTTTCTCGCCCCACATCTTCTTGAACGCGGGCACGAAGGCCTTGTTGTTCGGATTGTCGAGCGACTGGAAGTACTTCATGCAGGCGTAAGCGCCAGCGATGTTCTCGCCGCCGATGCCGTCGATTTCGTCTTCGGTCACCGAGATCGTCAGCAGCGCCTGCTTGGCGAGGTCGATGCCGGCTGCCTTGAGCTGCTTGTAGAACGCGACGTTGGAGCCGCCGACGACGTCGGTGAAGATCACGTCGGGCTTGGTCAGCTTGATCTTGTTGATGACCGAGTTGAACTGGGTGTTGCCGAGCGGATAGTACTCCTCGCCGACGACCTTGCCCTTGAGCACGTTCTCGACGTGCTTGCGCGCGATCTTGTTCGATGTGCGCGGCCAGATGTAGTCGGAACCGATGAAGAAGAAGGTCTTCGCGCCCTTTTCCTTGGCGATCCAGTTCAGGCCGGCGAGGATCTGCTGGGTCGCTTCCTGGCCGGTGTAGATCACGTTCTTGGACTGCTCGAGACCTTCATAGAAGGTCGGATAGTAGAGCATGCCGTTGTACTGCTCGACCACCGGCAGCACCGCCTTGCGCGAGGCCGAGGTCCAACAGCCCATGATCGCCGCGACCTTGTCGTTGACGAGCAGCTTCTTCGCCTTCTCCGCGAAGGTCGGCCAGTCGCTGGCGCCGTCTTCCTGGATGAACTTGATCTTGCGCCCCAGAACGCCGCCGGCGGCGTTGATCTGCTCGATGGCGAGCTTTTCGGCCTCGATCGAGCCGGTCTCGGAAATCGCCATCGTGCCGGTAGCCGAATGTAGGATGCCGACCGTGACCTCGGTGTCGGTGACCGCTAGACCGGTGGTGTTGACCGCCGAAGTCGCCGGGGCCTGCGCAAACGACGTCCGCGGCAGCATCGTGATGGCCGGGACGGCCGCCATTCCCATCAATAGTTTGCGCCGGAGCGGCGACAACAAGCCCTTGTTGGTTTCGTCTGACATGAGCACCCCACTGTTTGTTCGAGGACACGCGATTGGTGTCGTGAGGATGGCTCGAATTTGTGCACCGCAAGGATACGCAAGATCGCGTATATTGCACCGCAAAATGCCGACGTAGGCTTCTGGTACGGGATTTGCGAGGGATCCGGCGGGTTCGGGAGTGGAGTTAAGTGGCAGGGCGGCAGCGAATAGACCGCGTCAGGCGCCAGTACAATCAATGGGTCGCCAACCAGACGCTGGAAGACTACGCGCTGCGCTTCACCGCCAAGAGCGCGCGACGCTGGTCCGCCGCGCGCGTTGCCAACACCGCCATCGGCGCGATTTCCTTCCTGGTGCTGGAGGCGATCGGCGGCACCATAACCCTCAACTACGGCGTGACCAACGCCGTATCTGCAATTCTCGTCGTCTCCGTCATCATCTTCTGCTGCGGCGTTCCGATTGCCTATTATGCCGCCAAATGCGGCATCGACATTGACCTGCTCACGCGCGGCGCCGGCTTCGGCTATATCGGCTCGACCGTCACCTCGCTGATCTACGCCTCCTTCACCTTCATCTTCTTTGCCATCGAGGCCGTGATCCTGGCCACCGCGCTGGAGATGTGCCTCGGGATCCCCCGCCCGATCGGCTACCTCATCAGCGCCATTGCGATCATCCCGCTGGTGACCTACGGCATCACGCTGATCAGCCGCTTCCAGCTCTGGACGCAGCCGCTCTGGGTCGTGTTGCACATCCTGCCCTTTGCCGCGATCGCCTGGGCGAGCCCGCATTCTTTCACTGAATGGCACAAATTCGCCGGCGAGCATGGCGATCTCGGCGGCCATTTCGATCTGTTGCTGTTCGGCGTTGCGTCTTCCGTCGTATTCTCGCTGGTGGCGCAGATCGGCGAGCAGGTCGACTTCCTGCGATTTCTGCCGCGCGACCGTCGTACCTCCAAGGCGTCGTGGTGGATCGCGTTGATGAGCGCGGGGCCTGGCTGGATCGTGCTCGGCGCGCTGAAACTGCTTGCGGGCTCGTTCCTCGCCTTCTTTGCGCTCAGCCACGGCGTGCCGCCCGAGGAGGCCGCCGAGCCCGCGCATATGTATCTCGTGGCATTTCGCTACGTCCTCTCAGATCCGGACCTTGCACTGGCGCTGACCGGCTTCTTCGTGGTGCTGTCGCAGATCAAGATCAACGTCACCAATGCCTATGCCGGCTCGATCGCCTGGTCGAACTTCTTCTCACGGCTGACGCACAGCCATCCCGGACGCGTGGTCTGGCTGGTGTTCAACGTGATGGTCGCGCTTCTGCTGATGGAGATCGGCGTCTACAAGGCGCTGGAGCAGACGCTCGCGCTCTACTCCAACGTTGCGATTGCCTGGGTCGGCGCGCTGGTGTCGGATCTCGTCATCAACAAGCCGCTTGGCCTGCGTCCGCCGCAGATGGAGTTCAAGCGCGCGCATCTCTACGACATCAATCCTGTCGGCGTCGGCGCGATGACGCTCGCGATCATCGTCTCGATCGCGGCGTTCTACGGCCTGTTCGGCCCGACCATGAAGGCGCTCGCTGCCTTCGTCGCGCTGACGGTGGCCTTCGTCACCGCGCCCGTGATCGCCTGGCTGACGGACGGAAAATTCTACATCGCGCGCAAGCCGAAACGGAGCTGGGCCAATATCGAGGCGATCCAGTGCTGTATTTGCGAGCACAGCTTTGAGCCTGAGGATACCACCTCATGTCCGGCCTATGCTGGCCCGATCTGCTCGCTGTGCTGCTCGCTCGATGCCCGCTGCCACGATCTCTGCAAGCCGCACGGACGCGCGCAGGTGCAGTTCTCCGAGGCGCTCAGCAAGATCCTGCCGCAGCCGATCTATCAGCGCATCAACTCCCAGTTCGGCCACTATATCGGCGTGTTCGTGGTCTCCGCCGGCCTCGTCGCACTGGTGCTCGGGCTGATCTATCTCCAGACGTCGGCGAGCGTGCATGGCGAGAACGCACTCGTCTCCAACGTGTTGTGGAAGGTGTTCTTCTCGCTCAGCATCATCATCGGCGTGGTTGCCTGGCTATTCGTGCTGGCGCAGCAGAGCCGCCGCGCGGCGGAGGCCGAGACGCGGCGGCAGACCGCGCTCCTCATCCAGGAAATCGACGCGCACAAGCGCACCGACGCCGAGCTCCAGCGCGCCAAGGAGGTCGCCGAATCCGCCAACCTCGCCAAGAGCCGGTATGTGGTGGGACTGAGCCACGAGTTGCGCTCGCCGCTGAACGCGATCAGCGGCTATGCGCAACTCCTCGAGCAGGACGCGACACTGAATACCAAGCCGCGCGACCAGGTCCGCGTGGTCCGCCGCAGCGCCGACCATCTCTCCGGCCTGATCGACGGCATTCTGGATATTTCCAAGATCGAGGCCGGCCGGCTTTATCTCTCCCGCGATGAAGTCCGCCTGAGCGAGTTCCTCGATCAGCTCGTCGGCATGTTCCGCCTCCAGGCCGGCGCCAAGGGCATCGACTTCCTGTTCCGGCGTCCGGCGACACTGCCGACAGTGGTCTATGCTGACGAGAAGCGGCTGCGCCAGGTGCTGATCAACCTCCTCTCCAACGCCATCAAATTCACCCAGACCGGCAGCGTCCAGTTCGTCGTGCATTACCGCAGCCCGGTCGCCGAATTCGAGGTGATCGATACCGGTCCCGGTATCCAGGGCGACGATCTCGAACGCATCTTCGCGCCGTTCGAGCGTGGCGCGCTGGGCGTCTCGCAGCCGCAGACCGGCACCGGACTGGGTCTCACCATCAGCCGGCTGCTCGCCGGCGTGATGGGCGGCGACATCAAGGTCGCCAGCACCGTCGGCCGCGGCAGCACGTTCAAGGTGAAGATGCTGCTGTTGGAGGTCACCAATCCCAGGCGCATTGCGCCGGTGAAGGCGCCGGTCTCGGGCTATCACGGCGCGCGCAAGACCATCCTCATCACCGACGACGATCCTGTTCATCGCGATCTCCTGCGCGAGGTGCTGACGCCGCTCGGCTTCATCCTGCTGAGCGCCGCCGACGGTCCCGGCTGCCTCGCGCTGGCGCAGCATTGCCGGCCCGACCTGTTCCTGCTCGACATCTCCATGCCTGCCATGGACGGCTGGACGGTGGCGGAACAGCTGCGCGCAGCAGGCCATCACCAGGCCCGCATCCTGATGGTGTCGGCAAGCGCGCTGGAGGCGCACGGCGCACCGCTCGCACAGCCGTTCCACGACGGCTATCTGATGAAGCCGATCGACATTCCGCGATTGCTGGAGACCATCCGGCAGTTGCTCAGGATCGAATGGCAATACGGCTCCGATGAGACCGTCGTACCGCTGTGGCGGCCGGAGAGCGGCTCGCGGCCGCCGGTCAGGCACATCGAGGCGCTGATCGGGCTCGGCCAGATCGGCTACGTCAAAGCTATCCAGCTCAAGCTGGACGAGATCGGCAGCGAGCACCCGGAGCATGCCGACTTCGTCGCTGAAATGAGATCACTGGTCGATCGCTTCGACCTCGACCAATACATGACAACATTGAAAACCCTGCATGCTTATGAGCATTGAGCCGAAAAAGCGCGACGTCGCGCTCGTTGTCGACGACTCGCCGGAGACGCTGAGGCTGCTGACCGATGCGCTCGACGGCGCCGGGATGACGGTGATGGTGGCGCTCGACGGCGCCAGCGCGATGCGCATCGTCGACCAGATCACGCCCGACATCGTGCTGCTCGACGCCGTGATGCCCGGCATGGACGGGTTTGAGACCTGCCGGCGGCTCAAGCGCGACGCCGGCCTTGCCAATGTCCCCGTGATCTTCATGACCGGCCTTGCCGAAACCGAGCACATCGTGCGCGGACTGGAAGCCGGCGGCGTCGACTACGTGACCAAACCGATCGTGATCGAGGAGATGCTGGCGCGCATCCGCGTCCATCTCGGCAATGCGCGCCTGACCCAGAGCGCGCGCGCCGCGCTCGACGTCTCCGGCCGCTTCCTGTTCGCGGTCAACCGCCAGGGCCACATTCTCTGGGCAACGCCGCAGGCGCAAAAGCTGCTGGCCGACCACCACGGCGTGCAGACCGATGACTTCGTCCTGCCGCCGTCGCTGCTGCAATGGCTGGAACAGGCGAAAGGCAAGGGCAGCGCGAAGTCGCAGGCCGCGTCCTTGCCCGACAATCCGCAGCTCCGCTTCTACTACATGGGCGAGACGGCGCCGAACGAGTTTCTGCTGCGGCTGTCCAAGGAAGCCGGCACTGCGCTGCCGCCAGAGTTTTCGAGCGAGCTCGGCCTCACCACGCGCGAGGGTGAGGTGCTGGCCTGGCTCAGCAAGGGCAAGACCAACCGCGACATCGCGCAAATTTTGGGATTGAGCCCGCGTACCGTCGACAAGCATCTGGAGCAGATTTACGCCAAGCTGGGCGTGGAGAACCGGACGGCAGCCGCGGCGATCGCGACGAATGCGACGCGGAGGAATTCGTAGCCGTGGTGAGATTGAGTTGGAACGCTATCGCCTGACAACATGTGTCATCCCGGCGAAGGCCGGGACCCGCACCGCGTGATTCTCGGTTTGAGCGGTAGCCGTACCGGACCACGAATCTTCGCCAAACTACTCCCTGGGATTATGGGTCCCGGCTTTCGCCGGGACGACAGTGGAGTGTGGAGCGAGCGCTATCGCTCCACACGTCTCTCGTCACCCATACACAAACGCCTTGTCATCCAGATCCGTCTTCGGGATCTCGTCCTTCTCGGTCCAGTAATCCTGGCTATGCTGCCATTCCGGCTTGTCGCCGCGCTTGGGCAGCAGGTTCATGTTGCGCATGATGTAGCCGGGATTGAAATTCTCAGGATCAATCCAAGGCAGGATCGGCATGTTGTGATCTTCGGGCCGCAGCTTGACCTCGACCTTCTTCGCCCCCTTCGCCTTCATGTGACCGAGCAGGCGGCAAACGAAATCGGCGACGAGATCGACGCGCAGGGTCCAGCTCGCGCGGAAATAGCCGAACACCCAGACCATGTTAGGCACGCCTGTGAACATCATGCCGCGATAGGTGACGGTATCGCCGAAGGCGAGCGGCTTGCCGTCGATCTCGAAGGCGATGTCGCCGAGCGCGGAGAGATTGAAGCCCGTCGCAGTGACGATGACGTCAGCCTCGAGCAGCTTCCCGGACTTGAGCTGGATGCCGTTCTCAACGAAGCACTCGATCTCGTCGGTCACTACCGAGGCCTTGCCGCTGGCGATGCCCTTGAACAAATCGGCATCGGGCACGAAGGCAATGCGCTGCCGCCACGGGCGGTAGCTCGGTGTGAAATGCGTCTCGACGTCGTAGTCCGGACCGAGCACCGCGCTGATCTGGCCGATCAGCTCCTTCTTCACCTGCTCGGGCTTCGCCAGGCAGAGCTTTGTGAACGCATCCTGCTCGAACAGGATCTTGCGGCGGACGATCTCGTGGATCCAGGCTTCATCGATCTGGAGCCGACGCAGCTCCTCGGCGATCTCGATCGCGTTGCGCCCCAGGCGGAAATAGGTCGGCGAGCGCTGCAGCATGGTGACATGCGCGCATTCGTCCGCGATGTTCGGCACCAGCGTCGCAGCCGTCGCGCCAGAACCGATCACGACGACCTTCTTATCTTTAAGGTCGATATCGTCAGGCCAGGTCTGCGGATGGACGATGCGGCCCTTGAAGCGGTCCATACCCTTCCATTCCGGCGTGTAGCCTTCCGAATGGCGATAATAGCCCTGGCACATCCAGAGGAAGTTGGCGGTGAAGAACTTCGTCTCGCCGGTGTCGGTCGTCGTCGCCTCGATGGTCCAGAGATTCTGCTCGCTCGACCAGCTCGCCGAGATGATCTTGTGCCCGTAGCGGATGTGGCGGGCGATATCGTTGTCGTCGATCACCTCGTTCATATAGGCGAGGATTTCATCGGCGGTCGCGATCGGCGGCCCGACCCAGGGCTTGAAGCTGTAGCCGAAGGTGTGGAGATCGCTGTCCGAGCGAATGCCGGGATAACGATGCGTAGACCAGGTGCCGCCGAACGTCGCCTGCGTTTCCAGGATGACGTAGCTCGTGCCAGGCAACTGCTTTTCGATGTGATAGGCGCTGCCGATGCCGGAGATGCCGGCGCCGACGATCAGCACGTCGAAATGTTCTGAGGCCTGCTTGGTCGTGGCGTGATTGCGAACAGCGACATTCATTGTTGCTTCTATGCCTTGTCTTTTTCTGGCCGCCCTTGATCGGCGACGCGTTTCCTCAGCGATGGGCATCGTCGCCCATCGCGCTTCCCTTGCAAAATGACATAGATCAAGTCGCGATCAAACTACAACGCCGCGCCCCAGCTCCGCGCTGTCTGCAGGATCCAGTCGCGATAGAGCGTCAGCGGCGTGACGCCGGTCAATCCGCCGCAGCCCGCGGCATTATTCGGCCCTGTCGACCAGCTGATGACGCCGACGAGCACGGCACCGTTCGGCTTGTCCTCGAACATGGGACCACCGGAATCGCCGGTGCAGGCGCCGATTCCGTCGCGAACACCGTTGGTTACGGGATCGACCAGACGGATCTGGAACGTGCCGGGCTGGCCGGTAACAACAAGGCCGGCGACGCGAATCGTGCCGCCGCTCTTGCCATCGCCGCGCACGGTGACGCCGATACCGGCGATGGTGAAGCGGCTGCCGACCTGTATTGGAATATTCGGCATGCCGACCGGCACCGTCGATTTTCCCTTGAGTGGAATTTCCAGCTGCAGCAATGCCACGTCGGCGGTGGCGCGATGCGCCAACATCGCCTGCATGTTGAAGCTCGGATGGATTGCAACGGTCCGCACGTTCAGCAGTTGCGGCTGACCGTCCGCGCCACGTTCGACGATCTTGTAATCCGCGCCGGGCTGCACGCAGTGCGCGACCGTCAGCACAAGCTGAGGGGCGATCAAGGTGCCGGTACAAAAATTACCGCGCGAGCCGACGATGGTGACGACCGCGCGCGCAACGCCGTCCGTCTGCGGTGTGCCGCCGCCGACGATCGCATGAGCTGGCGTCGTAAGCAGCAGCGTGGCTATGGCGAGAGTGGCAAGCTTCTTCATGGAACAGGCTCTGACATCGGCAGGACTGGTCCTTGCCGATAGCGCATGCTAGCCGTCTTGGAAAGCAATTGACGAGGGCAGGATAGTGGCGATCGAGGCGGTGATCTTTGATTTTGGCGGCGTGCTGACGAGCTCGCCATTCGAGGCGTTTTCGCGGTTCGAGACGGAGCGTGGACTGCCCGCCGACATTATCCGGCGCACCAACGCCGCCAACCATTTGGAAAATGCCTGGGCCAAGTTCGAGCGCGCCGAGGTCGACATCGAGACATTCGATCAATTGTTTGCCGCAGAATCACGGGCGCTCGGCGCCGAAGTGCGCGGCCGCGACGTGCTGCCGCTGCTCCAGGGCGATCTGCGCCCCGAGATGGTCAAGGCGCTAAAGTCCATCAAGGCCAAGTTCAAGACCGGCTGCATCACCAACAACCTTCCGGCCAATGCCATCGGCAGCATGACCGGGCGTTCGCTCTACGTCGCGGAGGTGATGGTGCTGTTCGATCATGTCATCGAATCCGCCAAGATCGGACTGCGCAAGCCTGATCCGCGCATTTACCAGCTGATGGTCGAGACGCTGAAGGTCGACCCAAAGAGATGCGTCTATCTCGACGATCTCGGCGTCAACCTGAAGCCCGCGCGCGAGATGGGCATGACCACGATCAAGGTGGCTAGTGGCGCGCAGGCGATCGCGGAGCTCGAGGCCGCGACGGGGATGAAGCTCGGGTAGTCTATCAACCTCGTCATTGCGAGCGCAGCGAAGCAATCCAGACTATCTCCGCGGAAAGATTCCGGATTGCTTCGCTGCGCTCGCAATGACGGGTGCGGCGAGACATCGCCTGAATAGTGCCTACTCTGCCGCGACGGCGATGCGTTCCGGAAATGCCGCCGCCAGCGAGGCGCGATCGGGCCTCAATACGCCACGCTCGGTGATCAGGCCCGTCACGAGCCGCGCCGGGGTCACGTCGAAGGCGTAGTTCGCGACAGGCGATCCTTCTGGCACGATGCGCACGGTCTCCAGCCGACCGTCGGCGGTACGGCCGGTCATGTCGGTGACCTCCGTGCCACTGCGCTGCTCGATCGGAATGTCCCTGATGCCGTCGTCGACCGCAAAATCGATCGTCGGTGACGGCAGCGCGACATAGAACGGAACGTTGTTGTCTTGCGCCGCGAGCGCCTTCAGATAGGTGCCGATCTTGTTGCAGACGTCGCCATTGGCAGCGACGCGGTCGGTGCCGACGATAGCGAGATCGACCATGCCGTGCTGCATCAGATGGCCGCCGGTGTTGTCGGGAATTACGGTGTGCGGAACGCCGTGATGGCCGAGCTCCCACGCCGTCAGCGAGGCGCCCTGGTTGCGCGGGCGGGTCTCGTCGACCCAGACATGGATCTTGATGCCGCGCTCATGCGCGAGATAGATCGGCGCGGTCGCCGTGCCCCAGTCGACGGTGGCAAGCCAACCGGCATTGCAATGGGTCAGCACGTTGACGGTCTCGCCCGGCTTCTTCTTGGCCACGATCGCTTCGATCAGCTTCAGGCCGTTGCCGGCGATGCCACGATTGATCTCGACGTCCTGTTCGACGATCTCATCGGCGCGCGCATAGGCCGCTTCCGCACGTTCGAGCGGATCGATCGGCGCGAGCGTCGCGCGCATCTCGTCCAGCGCCCATTTCAGGTTGATCGCTGTCGGTCGTGCCACGACTAGCGTCTCATAGGCCCGTTTCAAGCCCGCGTCGGAGGCGTCCTCGCGCATCGCCAACGCCATGCCGTAAGCGGCGGTAGCGCCGATCAGCGGCGCGCCGCGCACCAACATGTCGCTGATCGCGACCGCCGCGTCCTCGCACGATACTAAGCGCGCAACGACGAACTCATGCGGCAACCGCCGCTGATCGATTGCACCGACCGACCAGCCGTCGCGCTCACGCCAGATACTGCGGAAATGCTTGCCGTCGACCTTCATGGCGTTCTACCCTTTCGTTATTCTTGCGTCTTAACCGCGCAGGATGCGCCCGGCCACCGCATCGAGCTTCTTCAAAAGCTCGGGATCGCGTGCCTCGGGCGCGGTGATCAGCGCGGTGTCGAGCGCGCGGTCCGATCCGATTGGACACGGCTCATGCTCGCGCGGAAACTCCTTGGCCAGCCGCGCCACCAGCGCCTTGGCCTTGTCGGCGTTGGACGTCAGCACGCGGATGATGTCCTGCACGGTGACGGCGTCGTGATCGGGATGCCAGCAATCGAAATCCGTCACCATCGCCACGGTCGCGTAACAAATCTCGGCCTCGCGAGCGAGCTTTGCTTCAGGCATGTTGGTCATGCCGATCACGGAATAGCCCAGCGTCTTGTAAGTCATGCTCTCCGCATAAGTGGAGAATTGCGGCCCCTCCATGCAGACATAAGTGCCGCCGCGCGCGACCGCGATGCCCTCGGCCTCGGCCGCCGCGGCGAGATGAATCCGCAGCCGCGGCGATACCGGATGCGCCATCGAGACATGCGCAACGCAACCCTTGCCGAAGAACGAGCTCTCGCGCTTGTGGGTACGGTCGACAAACTGGTCGACCAAAACGAAGGTGCCGGGCGGCATCTCCTCCTTGAAGGAACCGCAGGCCGAGAGTGAGATCAGATCGGTGACACCGGCGCGCTTCAACACGTCGATGTTGGCGCGGTAGTTAATGTCGGAAGGCGAGAGACGGTGACCCTTGTCGTGCCGCGGAAGAAATACGATCGGCAGGCCGGCGATAGTCCCGCGCCGCACCGGAGCCGACGGCTCTCCCCAGGGACTCCTGATCACCTCTTCGTGCGCGCCCTCGAGACCCGGCAAATCGTAGATGCCGGAGCCGCCGATGATGCCCAATACCGCCTGCGTCATGCCTGCTCACCCCTGTCCGCCACGTGCGACATGGTTAAGCTATGCCAGTTTTGCGGCGGATTTGGAACGGGGGGTAGTGGGGAGGCGGATGCCGGTGTCGTGAGGCGCTTGCCCCTCACTCGGTGTCGTCGTGGCAAACGCCAGACGACCCCGGAGTATGATCAAGCCGCGTTTGCGGGCTGCAACTGCGCCGCGACCATGCGTTCCAGTGTCTCGACGGACTGGAAGTTCTCCGGCGTGATCTCGGTCTGCGGAATGGTGAAATCGAACTCCGCTTCGACGCCCAGCATCAGATTGACCATATCCATCGAGGTCAGGCCGGCATCGACGAGCTTCGTCGACGGCGTGACGTCAGCGCTGAGCGAGTTCTGCTCGAGAATGCCCTTCACCAGCTTGATAATGCGGTTACGCACGTCGGTGTCGAAGGCCTGCATGGTTAAAATTCCCGTCTTTCCAAAATCGATCGAGCCGTCGCCCGGTACGATGGGCGCGACGGGCCGATCTCACAATGGGCGTGACCATTACTTCGCGCTTCTTAGTAAACGATGACTCAGATTGTCTGGAATTCGCCCTTCTTCCAGAACCCTAACGTGATCATCGAAAATCAGACGTTGCAAACAACCGGACCTTAACTGTTCGTCCCGAATTGCAGTTCGTTTACCCTCTATTTCATCGACGAATTTGAATTAAATCCGTAGCCTCGTCTCACAAGCAAAGATGGTCGGGGGATCTCCTTCAACGGCATCGCGAATGATGCCGGCGATCCCGAACGACGAAGAGGAGGCGGACGAGTATGAACGTGCGTGAAGCAGTCCAGACTTTCGATGAAGCGCAGCCGAGCCCTCTCGAGCACGGCCCCTCCTTGATCGAGCGCGCGGCGCGCACCGCCAGCGTGGCCGCGGCTGAGGCCGACGGCGTCGATCGCGACGCCAGCTTCCCCCACAAGGCTTTCGAAGCCGCGCGTGAGCAAAGGCTGCTCGGCGTCATGATCCCGGTCGAGTTCGGCGGCTTCGGCGCCTCGATCCACGACGTCACCGACATCTGCTACACGCTCGGGCGCGCCTGCGCCTCGACTGCGATGATCTACGCCATGCATCAGACCAAGGTCGCCTGCATCATCAGGCACGGCCACGGTATCCCCTGGATGGAAACCATGATGCGCCGGGTCGCCCGCGACCAGTGGCTGCTCGCCTCTTCCACCACCGAAGGCCAGAACGGCGGCAACATTCGCGCCAGCGCGGCCGCGGTCGACCACGCCGGCGACACCGTCTCGCTGGTACGCGACGCCACCGTGATCTCCTACGGCGCTCAGGCCGACGGCCTCGTCACCATCGCCCGCCGTGCCACCGAGGCCGCCGCCTCCGACCAGGTGCTGCTGGCGCTAGCCAAGGACGATTATTCGCTGAAGCAGACGCAGGGCTGGGAAACGCTGGGCATGCGCGGCACCTGCTCGACCGGTTTCGAGCTCAAGGTCGACTGCCCCGCCGATCGCGTCTTCCCGGAAGCTTATGACAAGATTCACGCACAGACCATGACGCCGTTTGCGCATTTGTGCTGGTCGTCAACCTGGGCCGGCATTGCAGCCGCCTCGGTGACGCGTGCGCAGGCCTTCGTCCGCAAGGCTGCCCGCAACTCCGGTGGCCAAATGCCGCCGGCCGCAGCGCACTTCACCGCTGCAAAGATGTCTCTGGCCAAGCTGCGGGCCTTGATCGCTGCCAACCTCGACGCTTTTGCTCGCGCCGAGCATGACGAGCGCGCGCTCAGCTCACTCGACTTCCAGTCTTCGATCACGTTGTTGAAGGTGCAGGCCTCCGAGCTCGCGGTCGAGACCGTGATGCATGCGATGCGCACTGCGGGCCTCGCCGGCTACCGCAACGACGGCGAGTTCACCATGGGCCGCCATCTGCGCGACGTGCTGTCGTCGCCGATCATGATCAACAACGACCGTATCCTGGCCAACGCCGCCACCGCTACCTTGATGAGCGGCATTCCGACAAGCCTTCGCGACTAAATCAACAAGAACAATTTTCAGATAGCAGGACACCATCCCATGAACATTGCCGTCCTCCCCGATTCGCCCGAGACCGCGCCTCAGATCGTCGATCCGCTCGATCATCTCGCCGACAAGCTGTTCCACCGCATGGGCTCGGACGGCGTCTATGCGCGCACTGCGCTCTATGAGGGCATCGTCGAGAAGCTCGCCGCGCTGATCACCAGCCATCGCGAAGCCGGCACCGAGGTGATGCGCTTTCCGCCGGTGATGAGCCGCGCCCAGCTGGAAAAGTCCGGCTACCTCAAGAGCTTTCCGAACCTGCTCGGTTGCGTCTGCGGCCTGCACGGCACCGAACGCGAGATCAACGCTGCGGTGAGCCGCTTCGATACCGGCGGCGATTGGACTTCGTCGCTCTCGCCCGCGGACCTCGTGCTGTCGCCCGCCGCTTGCTATCCCGTCTACCCGATCGCGGCGAGCCGCGGCCAGCTGCCGAAGGGTGGCCTGCGCTTCGACGTCGCAGCCGATTGCTTCCGCCGCGAGCCGTCAAAGCATCTCGATCGGCTGCAATCGTTCCGGATGCGCGAATATGTCTGCATCGGCACGCCCGATGATGTCGCCGATTTTCGCGAGCGCTGGATGGTGCGCGCGCAGAAGATCGCGACCGATCTCGGCCTCTCCTTTCGCGTCGACTATGCCAGCGATCCCTTCTTCGGCCGCGTCGGCCAGATGAAGGCTGTGAGCCAGAAGCAGCAGCAGCTCAAGTTCGAGCTCCTGATCCCGCTGCGGTCGGAAGAGCAGCCGACTGCCTGCATGAGCTTCAACTATCACCGCGAACATTTCGGCACGACCTGGGGGATCCAGGACGCCAATGGCGAGCCCGCCCACACCGGCTGCGTCGCCTTCGGCATGGATCGCCTGGCCGTCGCCATGTTTCACACCCACGGCACCGATCTTTCCGCCTGGCCCGCCAAGGTGCGGGAGATGCTGGGCCTGCAGCCGGAAATCGCGGCGAATGCTCACGGCGAAGGCTGGCGATAAGGCAAGAGGCTGATCATTTCTACGGGCAAGACGAGCGTGATCCATACCAAGGTCCGATGTCGCGAAATCACCGAGTCCGATGTCGAAGGCATCGCGGATTTGCTGACGCGCGGCTTCGTCGGCCGCTCGCGCAATTACTGGATCCAGGGCCTGCGCCGGCAGGCCTTCCGGCCGGTGCCGGACGGCTATCCGCGCTTCGGCTACATGCTCGACAATGACGGCGAACCGGTCGGCGTGCTGCTGCTGATCTACACCGCGCGCAAGGATGGCGATGAGACCGCCATCCATTGCAACCTGTCGAGCTGGTATGTCGAGCCGGCCTATCGCAATTACGCGCCGCTGCTGACGAAGATCGCGCAGCGGCACAAGCACGTCACCTATCTCAACATCAGCCCGGCGCCGTGGACCTGGCCGATCGTCGAGACGCAGGGCTTTCGCGCCTATTGCCGCGGCATCTTCATCTCGGTGCCCGCACTGTCGCGCGCGCCGCGCTGGAGCAAGATCGAGGTCATCTCCCAGCATACCAAGGCGATCGAGGGGCTCTCCGAAACCGAGACCGAGCTGTTGACACGGCATGCGCGCTACAATTGCCTCAGCCTGGTCTGCCGCACGCCGAAGGGCGTGTTCCCATTCATCCTGCAACCGGTGCGCATCCGCCGCGGTTTCATCGCACCGCCGGTGATGCAGCTGATCTATTGCCGCAGCGCCGCCGAATACGCAGCCTGCGCCGGCCGCATCGGCCGGCTGCTGCTGCGGCTCGGCAAGGTCTCGGTGATCGTCGATTCCAACGAGCCCATCCCCGGCCTCGTCGGTATTTATACCGAGCGCCGTGGCCGCAAATATTTCAAGGGCCCGCATCGCCCGCGGCTGGCCGATCTCACCGATACGGAACTCGTGCTGTACGGGCCGTAGGCGCACTACGCGCTTGCGACACCACGATTTGTCGTGCGGTCTGAGATCCTCACTCTCTGCATCAGTAGTCACCCTCCGTAAACTACGGCGCTTAAGGGAATTTTCCCGCCTCTTCGTTACGGTCAGAGGCTGAATTACGTTGCGTTAAGTCTATTGCCACCGAGATCCCGCTGATCCCATGATTTCGACCCGCGACAACGAGCTCGGTGCACGCCGCGAGCAAGGCCAACAGGGCCTGCTGTCGCTGAGCCAGCTTGCGCTCGACGGCATGGAACAGGGCGTCTGCGTCTACGATGCCGACAACCGGATCTTGCTGGTCAATCGCCGGTATATCGAGCTGTTCGACATGTCGCCCGACATCGTCCGGCTCGGAACGAGTTACCGCGATGTCCTCGCCCACAGCGTGGCGCGCGGCAATATCCCGGCGGATGAGCTCGACGCGCTCTATGCTTCGCGGATCGCCTTGATCGCGGCTGGCGAGCCGTTCCAGACCCGGCAGACGCTGGCAAGCGGCCTTGTCATCACGCTCGAACTGAAGCCGCTCCCCGGCGGCGGCTGGATGACGATCTGCGACGATGTCAGCCGCCTCGCCCGCCTCGAAGCCGAGTTGCGCCTTCAGACCGAGCGCAGCGAGCACGCGCTCGCGAACATGTCTCACGGCCTCATCATGTTTGACGCCGATAGCCGCCTCGTCGTCTGCAACGAACGTTTCCTGCAACTCTACGACCTCGACCCCAACGTCCTGAAACCAGGTATCACGCACACCGAGGCGATCGACCTTTGGCTCGCGCGCGGAAACCGAACGGGCATGTCGGGAGACGAATTCCGCGATGCACGGATCAACGATGTCCTGACCCGCAACCCAAAGACCGTCTTGGTCACGCGCCACGACGGCCGGAAGATACAGGCCGTGTCGCGGTTCATGCCCGACGGCGGTTGGGTGACGCTGCATGAGGATGTTAACGAGCGGCTGCAATATGAGGAGATGCTGAAACAGCAAAACCTCATGCTCGATGCCGCGCTCGAGAACATGGCGCATGGGCTCGCATTCTACGACAGCGACATGCGCCTGCGCGTCTGCAACTCCACCTATCAGAAGATCTACCGGTTGTCGCCGGAGGAGAGCAAGCCGGGCACGCATCTCTCCGAGCTGATCGAACGGTCGATCGCGAACGGCGCCTTCGCATCCGAATACAGCCCGCAGCAGATCCTGGAGGCCGCGCGCGCCCGGATCGAAAACAACGATTCCTCGCCGATGCGCCGGCGCATGACCAACGACACGATCATCTCGGTGCGCTATTGCGCGTTGCCCGAGGGCGGCTTCGTCGCCACCTATGAGGACATCACCGAGCGCGAACACGCGGTCGAGGAACTCAGCGAGCAATATCGTCGCTTCGACGCCGCGCTGAACAACATGAGCCAGGGCCTGTGCATGCTCGATGCGAGCCTGCACGTGATCGTCTGCAACCGCCGCTATATCGAGATGTACGGCCTGTCGCCCGACATCGTGAAGCCGGGCATCTCGATGCGCGAGATCATGGAGCACAGCTGCGATCTCGGCATCCATCCGAACACGACCGCCGCCAAGCTCTACGCCGACTATGTCGAGCGGCTGCGCGAGGGCGAGCACACGCTGCACCGCCATCTGAGCGACGGCCGCATCATCAAGCTCAACCACAAGCGGATGGAGCACGGTGGCTGGGTCGTCACCTATGAGGACGTCACCGAGCGCCACAAGGCCCAGGCGCGCGTCGCGCACATGGCACGGCACGACTCCCTGACGGATCTGCCGAACCGCACGCTGTTCCGCGAGAAGATGGGCGAAGGGCTGAACCAGGTCGCGATCGCCGGCGGGTCCATGGCGGTGCTGTGCTTCGACCTCGACAATTTCAAGACCGTCAACGACCGGCTTGGCCACGCCGCCGGCGACCGGCTGCTGCGCTGGGTCGCGGCGCGGCTGAAGGAGAATGTCGGCGAGCACGACACCGTCGCCCGCCTCGGCGGCGACGAGTTCGCCGTACTCCAGCGCGGGCCGCAGCCGCAATCGGCGGAGCGGCTGGCACGGCGTCTGGTCGAGATCATCGGCCACCCGCCGCCACTGGAAAGCCAGTCGATCCATGTCGGCGCCTCCGTCGGCATCGCGATTGCGCCCGATCACGGCCTCGATGCCGACGAGCTGATGAAATGCGCCGATCTCGCGCTGTACCAGGCCAAGGCCAAGGGGCGCGGCGCCTTTCAGCTGTTCGAACCCCGGATGGAGGAAGAGGCGCGCAGCCGGCACGCGCTCGAGCACGATCTGCGCGGCGCGCTGGAGGGCAACCAATTCCACCTGGTGTTCCAGCCGCAGGTGCGGCTCGATACCACCGAGCTCACCGGCTTCGAGGCGCTGCTGCGCTGGAAACATCCCTCGCGCGGCTTCATCTCGCCGGCTGAGTTCATTCCGATCGCCGAGGAGAACGGCCTGATCGTTCCGATCGGCGAATGGGTGCTGCGCACCGCCTGCGCCACAGCCGCCTCATGGCCTGACGTCACGGTCGCGGTGAACCTCTCCCCCGTGCAATTCCACTCGCGCGGATTGGTGTCGATGGTGACGAGCGCGCTTGCGGAAGCCGGCCTGCCGCCGCAGCGACTGGAGCTCGAGGTCACCGAGACGGCGCTGCTCGACGACAGCGAAGCCACGATCGAGATGCTGCACCAGCTCCGCGCGCTCGGCGTACGCGTCAGCCTGGATGATTTCGGTGTCGGCTATTCCTCGCTCAGCTATTTGCGCAAGTTTCCATTCGACCGCATCAAGATCGACCGCTCCTTCGTGGGCACGCTCGGCGAAAGCCCGGAGAGCGTCGCGATCGTCCGCACCATCGCGAGCCTCGGCTCCGTGCTCGGTGTCGAGACCACGGCGGAAGGTGTCGAGACCATCGAACAGCTCGACTTCGTCCGCGAATGCGGCTGCACCGCGGTGCAGGGCTATTATTTCGGCAAGCCGTGCCCGGCGGCCGAGGTGGCGCTGACCATCGAGACGCTGAACGCGGTTCGCCGCGTGGCGTGAGCCCCCTCCCTCGCGAACCTTCGCGAAAACAACCCCATGCACAGTAGAACGGGCGTCGATTTCACAGGAGAAAATCTCTGAGATCGTGGGCACGGCGCAAGGGCGCCTTTGCCGACCCTGCGAGACCTCAGCTGGCCGCGGGCAGCGCGCTGTCCGGCGGCGCGCTCCAGGGACGGTCGGCTGAGGCGAGGCCGATCAGGCGGCCCTGGATGTAGTCGCAACCCCAGTCGCGCAACATGGCGGCGGCCTCCTCGTCCTGCACCCATTCGGCGACGGTCTTGATGTCGAGGCGGCGGGCGAGGTCGATCAGGGTCTGCACGAAGGCGGGGTCGTCTGCGGAGTGGATGATGTTCTGCACGAAGGCGCCATCGATCTTCACGATATCCACGCCGAGCTTGCGCAAGTTTCTGAACGACGTGTAGCCGGCGCCGAAATCGTCGATGGCGATGCGACTGCCGAAATTCTTGAGCCGGCTGACGAAGGCGCGGACGTCGTCGATATCCTGGATCGCGACCGTCTCGGTGATCTCCACGATCAGCCGCTCGGCAACGCCGGGATGGGCGCGCATCAGCGATTCGATTCCGGCCCACCAGTCGGGATCCATCGTGGTATCGGGCGAGATGTTCAGGCTGAGCCTGACATCGGGCGCGGCCGCAAGCTCGGCGACCACGAGCTCGAGCACGCGGTGGTCGACCAGGCGGATCAGGCCGAGCCGCTCGGCGACCGGCACGATGTCGGGTGCGAGCAGCACCTGGCCGTCGCCCTGGTCCATCCGCACCAGGCATTCGTGGAATGCGCCCTCGCGCGTGGCGGCCGACACGACCGGCTCGTAAGCGAGCTTGATGCGGCGCTCGTTCAGCGCGGTGACGATCTCATCGGTGACACGGATGTTGACGCGGCGCTGCGCATCGCGGGTCGCATCCGGGCGCCAGGCTGCGAACGCACCGGCGCGGCGACGCTTGGCGGCGTCGAGCGTCTCATGGGCGCGATTGATCGCCTCGTCGGTGTTGCGGGCATAGCGCGGCAGGCTGACGGCGCCGATCGAGACGGTGACCGAGACCGGGCCGGACTTGGTCGGCACCACCTCGTCGCGGACGCCGACGAGGAAGCGCTCGGCGGCGACGTTCATGTCGTCGACGGTGCAGTTCTTCAGGATCAGGCCGAACTTGTTGCCCGAGAAGCGGCCGAGCACGTCGCCGCCGCGCAGGCGCGTGCGGATCCGCCTGGCGACATCGAGGATCACGGCATCGGCCACATCGAAGCCGAAGGCGTCATTGACGCGGGCAAGATGATCGATTCCGACCAGCATGAAGGCTGCGGTCGAGCGGAAACGGCTCGTCTCCTCGATTGCTTCGGCCAGCGCCGCGATCAGATGCGAACGGTTGAGCTCGCCCGTCAGTGGATCGAGCCGGGCAAGCCTCGCCAATTCCTCGTCGCGGGCATGCCGCTCGTTGTTGATACGGACGGAGCCGATCGCGCGCGTCGGGCGACCGTCGGCGCCGGCGAACCAGCGGCCGGTCTCCTCGATCCAGACCACCGGATCGGAAGCGCTCATGCGCACGCCATATTCGACCCGGTAGGGCGTGCCGTCGGCGCCGTGCACGGCGGACGTTTGCGCCAGCGCGGCGGTCCGCAAGCCTTGCGCAGGCTCGATCAGCTTGGCGAACTCGGCGCCGGTCGCAAGCCGCTCGGCGGGAATGCCGGGGAAGATGGCGCCGACCTGCTCACCCCAGACGATCGCGTCGCTGGCGAGATCCCAGACGAACACGGCCTGGCCGAGGGCGGCGAGGATTTCGGAGGC
This sequence comes from Bradyrhizobium sp. CCBAU 11434, assembly GCF_028128895.1. Taxonomy (NCBI): domain Bacteria; kingdom Pseudomonadati; phylum Pseudomonadota; class Alphaproteobacteria; order Hyphomicrobiales; family Nitrobacteraceae; genus Bradyrhizobium; species Bradyrhizobium sp. CCBAU 11434. The sequence continues at coordinate 434,575 of NZ_LBJX01000102.1, read as the reverse complement.
TTGCGGCAATGCGGGGGTCAAAAGCGCCTCGTTTCGGGACAGCGGGGAGTCCTGAGCCGGCACAGGATACGGCCAGATTCGTCTCCGACCCTAGGCAAAGTTCATAAACAATTTGGAAACCACGTTTCCGACGCCAACGGAACGGAATAGGCTCGGCCGGCATAGCCCTTGCGAGACCATCATATGCACCGGCGCCTGCGTCCCAAAACGGGCCAGTTCAACCGGATCAGCGGTGTTGCGATGGTGAATTGGGATCAGATCGAAGAAACAACGCGGGAAGCGAGTACCGCGCTGGTCCCGCTCACGCCGGTTTTACAGCTCGTCCGCAAGGTGCCGCTGACGCGCCCCGATCCGAGTTTTGTCACCCAGCTGATCGCCAATGCCGAGCACCTGCCCCAAGCAAGCCGGCTGCGCCGCGGTTCGTCCGAGGACGCCCGCACGGCCTATGGCAGCAAGCTCCTGCTTCCCAGCGTCAGCTCACGAACGCGTCAGGTGGCGTAGCGCCGCTCAGCGCGGTTCTTCGGGCGAGGACGGCGTGCCGTTGCCCGGCTGCAAATGCGGTGAGGGAATTTCCGGCGACGGCGCGATCACCGGCTTCGGCGCGGGATGATCCATCAAGACGGATTCGGCCACCGATTGCGCCGAGGGTGCGGGTGGCTCAGGCCGCGGTGCCGGCGCGGGATCGAGCTTCGGCTCGAACGTTGACGCTGGCGGCGGCGCCTCGGCCTGACGCTTGGCCTTGCGCGGCACTGTCACCGTCTCCGTGGCAACATAGGCAATGCGGCGGCGTGTGCGTTGCGCGATACCGCCGAGGAAATCGGCCATCGAAAGCAGCACCAGAAGAAAAAAGGTCGAGTTGCCGAATTTCGGCCACATCACGAATTCGGCCGCGGCGGCGCCGAAGATGATCAGCGACAGCAGATGATCCATGAGGAATTTCGCGCCGGGCCGCGCGCCCTTGACCACTTCGAGTAGCAGCAGCAGCACGCCGAGCGCCAGCAGCAGATCGGACAGCGTGACCGGCCAGGCCACGCCCGTGATCATCGGCACCTTGAACAGCACGTCCGAGAAGGACACGCTGGGCATCAGGAAGGCGATGATGTTGTAGACCGCAAGCGGAATCAGAAGCAGCGGGAAACCGACCATCGGCAATGCGCCTTCTCGATCAAGATGTCCGGGCAGGACAACGCGGCGGCGAAGCATCCGCTCCGCCGCCGTCACTGTCATATCTCATGGTTCGGCCGAAATCAGGCGGGTCACGTCATCCTGATTGAGGATAACCCTGCCTGAGAAGAGTCCTTAGGACTCTTTCTTCTTCAGGACCTGACGGCCCTTGTACATGCCGGTCTTGAGGTCGAGATGGTGCGGACGACGGAGCTCACCGGAGTCCTTGTCTTCCACATAGGTCGGCTTCTTGATGGCGTCTGCCGAGCGGCGCATGCCACGGCGCGACGGCGAAGTTTTACGTCTCGGAACGGCCATTTCAATATCCTCTAGGGATTGGTGTTCATCCGGGCATCGTCCGCGAGGGGACGGCTCAGCACCCGCAATACGAGGCGAGCTGAATGCCGATCAAGGCCGGGCTTATAGAGGAAGGCTGGCCGTAAAGCTAGGGTTCAGGAGCGGAAAATACGCCCGAAAAGGGCCCGAAATCAGCGATTTTCCCGCCAGCAGGTCAAAAGCGACGACGCCTGCGCCCTGGCCACATAGGTCCCGGCCAGCCGCCTGACGCCCGGCCCCGGGGCCCTGGCGCTGCGTTTGACCGGATTCGGCAGGATCGAGGCCAGAAGGGCCGCCTCCCGGGGGGAGAGGTTTGCGGCCGACTTGCCGAAAGCATAGGCGCTGCCGGTCTCCGCCCCGAACTGGCCCTGGGGCCCGAGCTCGGCGATGTTCAGGTAAATTTCCAGGATCCGGTGCTTGGGCAGGACGAAATCGATCCAGAGCGCCAGCGGAAACTCCAGCGCCTTGCGGACGAAATCCCGCCCCTGCCAGAGGAACAGGTTTTTCGCCACCTGCTGGGTGATCGTGGAGGCGCCGCGGAAGGCGGTGCCGTCCTCCTGCGCATCGTTGATCGCCTCGCGCAGCGCGCCCCAATCGATGCCGTGATGCTTGCAGAAATGGGCATCCTCGGCCGCCACCACCGAGCGCGGCAGGTAAGGCGACATCTCGGCCAGATCGATCCATTCGCGATGCATCGGCGCGCCCGTCAGCGAGCGCCAGGCCATCAGCGTCGAAACCGGGTGACCGCTGCGGTAGAACGGCGCGACCACATAGGGCGCGAGAGCCACGATCGCGAGCGCTACCAGCAGGATTTTGACGATGCGCAATTCGGCCTTTCCGGCGGGAAATGAAACGCGGTCACGGATCCCGGCATTAAGTCTGTGATAATTCGGGCCTTTTCCAGCACTTTTTAGGCCTTCCAAACGATTGACTGGAACGGGCGCATAAAGGATTGTCCGCCGAATTTTTAGTTCTGGAGCCTTTCTTGATGACCGGCACGTCCCCGTCCGATTTCGCCAAGCGTCTGGACAAGACCGCTGATGACACCGAAGCCTTGCTCGGGCGTTTGCTGTCGGACGACATCCTGCACGATGAGATCGCCCGCCCCAAGCGGCTGATGGACGCCATGCGCTATTCGAGCCTCAACGGCGGCAAGCGCCTGCGGCCGTTCCTGGTGGTCGAAAGTGCGGCCGTGTTCGGCGTTCCCCGCGAGGCGGCTCTGCTCGTCGGCGCAGCTCTGGAATGCATCCATTGCTATTCGCTGATCCATGACGATCTGCCGGCGATGGACAATTCGGACCTGCGCCGCGGCCGGCCCACCCTGCACAAGCAGACCGATGACGCGACCGCGATCCTCGCCGGCGACGGCTTGCTGACGATCGCCTTCGACATCATCACCCGCGACGAGGTGCATCGCGACGCCAATGTGCGACTGCTGCTGACGCGCGCGCTGGCGCGTTGCGCGGGCATCGGCGGCATGGTCGGCGGCCAGATTCTCGACCTCGCCGGCGAAGGCCGCTTTGGCGGCAACGAGCCGATCGACGTCGCCCGTATTCAGCAGATGAAGACCGGCGCGCTGCTCCGCTATGGCTGCATCGCCGGCGCGCTGCTCGGCCAGGCTTCGGTGCAGGAATATCAGGCGCTCGACGATTACGGCCGCGCACTCGGTGAAGCCTTCCAGATCGCCGACGATCTGCTCGACGTCGAAGGCGATGCGGCCGCGCTCGGCAAGCCGGCCGGCGCCGATGCCGCGCTCGGCAAGACCACCTTCGTGACCCAGCTCGGCATCGACGGCGCCAAGCAGCGCGTGCGCGATCTGCTGGCCCGCGCCGACAGCGCCATCTCGATCTTCGGCGACCGCGCCACCGTGCTGCAAGCCGCCGCGCACTTCGTCGCCGAGCGGAAGAACTGACGATCTTCGCCTCTCCCCGCAAGCGGGGCGAGGGAGCAGACCGCCGCTGCGGCGGTAGCGAGAGAGCCATCACCGATCATGGCCACTGACAAAGAAGATCCCGTCCTCGCCCGCTTCCGCCAGATGTCGCGGCCGATGCGGCTGATCTACGCGCGACCGCGGACCTTCATCTCGCTTGCCGTCGGCGTCCTCGTCTGCCTGCTCATTCCCGGTTCGTACCGGCTGGTGACGCGGCTGCTGTTCGGCTGGGATGCGCTGATCGCGGTCTATCTCGTGCTGGTCTACACGATGATGCTGTGCAACGACCACCAGCACATCCGCCGCGGCGCCGCGATGCAGGACGACGGCCGCTTCGTCATCCTGCTGGTGACGGCGATCGGCGCGTTCGCGAGCATCGCTGCGATCGTCGCCGAGCTCGGCGTCCATCGCGGCGCCACAGAGCTGACCATCGCAATCACCACGATTGTGCTGTCCTGGGCGGCCGTACACACCACCTTCGCGCTGCACTACGCGCATGACTATTATCGCGCTCCGGTGGGCGGATTGCAGTTTCCGAGCGGCGACAAGGAAGACCACGCCGACTATTGGGACTTCGTCTATTTCTCGTTCGTGATCGGCATGACTGCGCAGGTCTCCGACGTCGGCATCACCGACAAGACCATCCGGCGCACCGCCACGGCGCATGGCATCGTGTCTTTCATCTACAACACGGCCCTGCTGGCGCTGACGGTGAACATCGCAGCGAGCGCGATCGCGAACTAAAGCGCGATGAAATTAGGTTTGGTCGGCGGTCCCGTGTTTCACCTCTCCCCAACGGGGAGAGGTCGGATTGCACAGGCGCGCAATTGCGCGCCTGTGCAATCCGGGTGAGGGGCCGCGGCGCACAGTGAGACTGTAACCCCTCACCCGGATCGCATCTTACGATGCGATCCGACCTCTCCCTGCGGGAGAGGTGACTCGAGTTCTTGGCGCGCATCGATTCATCCCAATCGCATCGCGCTTTAGCCGTCACGAACGTCTTGCGGCAGATCAGTTACAGACCTCGGCATTGGCATCATTGTGAGGGCCGCCGCCGCCGCGATAGACGAGATGGCAGCCGGGCCTGACCGGACGGCAGAGCAGATCGTTGCAAAAGATCTGACCGCCACCGCCCGTAGCGCGACCGGCGCCAGCCGCAGCGACGCCGCCGGCACCGCCGGACTGACGACGCTGCCGTGCGGGACGATCATCGCTGTCGTCGCGCTTGGCGGTTGCAGGCTTGTCAGTTGCAGGTTTGCCCGGCTTGGCGACGCGCTGCTTCTCGCATTGATTGTCGTCATTCAGCACATAGCCATCGTCGCAGACGATCTTGGTGCATTTCTCGCCATCGGCCTTGAAGCCGTGATCGCAGACCAGCGGGCAGACGCGCGACTGCTTTGACTTAACCGTATCGAGCGCATCGGTGCTCGCCACCTTCACGTCGAGCTTGGTGCCGGCATAGCGGTTGAACTGCGACAGCGACCGCTGCGAGGACGGATTCCAGACGCCGTCAGCCTGTCCGGAGAAACAGCCGACGCGGCCGAGCTCGGTCTGCACCGAGCGGCTGAGATCGGCAGGCGTCAGCGAAGCGACATTGGTCCCGGCAGGGCTTGCGGTGCTGGCCGGCGCAGCGCCCGGCGTCGCAGCGGCGAGATTGACACGCTGCTGCTCGGCGGCCGCGGCCTGCTGCTGCGCCTGCTCCTTCGCCTTCTGCGCAACGAGCTGGGCCTGCTCGGCCGCCTTCGCGTCAGCCGCCGCCTTGGCTTGCGCGTCCGTCTGCGCACCAATCGCGGCGAGACGGTCACGCTCGGCCTCGGCCTGCTTCGCCTTCTCGATTGCGGCAGCATGAACCTGCTCGGCCTGGATCTTGTCGATCTGAAGCTTGGCAAGGTTCGCGTAGAAGCCGTCCGGGTGCTGGGCCAGGAAGGCCTCCCATGCCGGCTTGTTACCGACCTGGAGCGCAAGCTCATAGTCGCGGCGCATGTCGGCCTGCGGATTGATCGCGGGCGCGGATGCGGCTGCCGGCGCGGCCTTGACCGGCACCAGCGGCACGTCCTCGCCGCCGAGCGAGCCGTAGACGAACGGCTCCTGCTTGTTGCCGGTCGCCTTGAGCACATCGTCGCGCACGAAGCCGAAGGCGCGGCGGACGTCGAGGCCCGGCGTCGTCAGATGCTTCGACAAGGCGATGGTGAAGGGGCTGTTGGCACCGTCGCCATCCTGTGCGGTGAAGCCGGCCTTGGCCGAATAGGCGATCAGCGTGTTGGTGCTGGCCGGCTCGACCTGGGCCAGACCTCGGCCGATGCCGCGCGAGGCCAGGGTGCGCTTCATGGTCTTGCCAAACGGATTGTCGCGGCAGGCATCGAGGATCACCAAACGAAGCTGCTTCGCCGGCTCGACCGCGACCAGCACGCGATCGAGCGACAGCGCCTCGTCATAGACGTCGGTGTCGCGCTCAAGCTTGGCATCGACAGGAATCAGATAGTTGGAGCCGTCGACCTCGATGCCATGGCCGGCATAGTAGACCACGGCGATGTCGGCATTGCGGGTCGCATCGGCGAAGTCGCGCAGCACGCGCCGCGTATCGAGCGCGGTCAGGTCGTGGCGGGAATCGACGACATCGAAGCCGGCATCCTTCAGCGTCTTGGCCATCACCGCACCGTCGTTGACGGGATTGGCGAGCGAGGGCGCGTTCTGATAGGCCGAGTTGGCCAGCACCAGCGCGACACGCTTTCCGGCAAAGGCAGGATCGGCGCCGAACAGCAGCACGGCGGCAAGGAGCAATGGGCAAAGCCTGAACAAATTGCGCATGACACCACTTCCAAAAAATTCGGGGTAGCTCACACCCCCGAGACAGACTTAGCAAGATCCGCCGCCTGCGCTTGTGATGGAGGTCACCAAGCCGGCGCGAGCAACCGGCCGAGGCGCCCCTTTCGTTAGTCGCGCCAGTGCGTTGGCGGTTCGCCGCCATATCCGCATAAGCCGGTATCCACTTCGCTCGAAAACCCTTTAGCCATCGCCGACGTGCCCCCGATACTGCGGCAGATTGTCCGTGATCTCGTGCCACGGCGCCTTGGAGCCCACGAAAATATGGGCACTCGGACGGATCGAGGGGGTATCGACCAGGGTTCCCATGGCGACATGGGCCCATTTTCCTTCGCGGACGCGAGAATAAAGCAACGAGCCGCAGCGGGCACAGTGCGCGTCATGGGTGGTGTCGTCGCCGTAGATGACCTTGATGTCCTCGCCCCTGACCAGGCGGAGCTGGCCGTATTCGATGCCGGCGAACGGCTTGAAGGCGGAACCGGTGGTGCGGCGGCAGTTCGAGCAGTGACAAATCAGCGCGTAGGAGAACGCATCCGCCACCTCGTAGCGCACCGCGCGGCAATAGCATTCGCCAGCAAGGATCCGAGCGTTCCGATATTGCGATCCCGTCACGATGGCGCCCTCGTGCAAATGGCAGAAGACAGCCATAGCGCAATTTGACGTGTACGACTAAATTCGTGCCCAACCATCATTCAAGGGGATGACCCATGAGCCCAAATCGGTCGAGCGTCGAAACAGTCGTGCAATCCTATTTCGACGCGCTTTACGAGGGGGATGCCGACAAGCTCGGCGATGTCTTCCACCCCTCAGCCGATCTGCGCTGGGTGGAAAAGGGCGAGCTGAAGATCCTGACCGTGCCTGACTGGCTCGCCTGGGTGCGCAAGCGCCCCTCCGCCAAGGCGGAAGGCAAGCCGCGCGAGGACTTCATCATCACCATCGACCGCTCGGACGACAAGACCGCCTTCATCAAGGTCAAATGCCAGCTGCCGCCACGGTTCTTCACGGACTATCTGGTGGCGATGAAGCTCGCCGACGGCTGGCAGATCGTATCGAAATCGTACAGGTATGATCTGAAGGAGTGAGGCGTTCGCCGGCCGTCGGATAGAAGCCGCCGTCATTACGAGCCCAACTCTCGCCACACGTCATTGCGAGCGTAGCGAAGCAATCCAGAATCCCTCCACGGAGACGCTCTGGATTGCTTCGCTACGCTCGCAATGACGGCGCGGATAGCACATACGCTAAGTCGCTCCTCTCCCCACCTGCCCCGAAAGTCCCCCATGCTTCTCGATCGCCGTTCCCTGCTCGCCTCGCTGTGCTGGATGGCCGCTGCGCCCGCCTTTGCCGCCGACGCACCGCCTGAACTCGAATCCTATGAGCGCGAGAGCGGCGGAAAGATCGGGGTCTATGCGGAGAACCTCGCGACCGGCGCCAAGCTCGCCTGGCGGGCAGACGAGCGCTTCGTGATGTGCTCGACATTCAAGGCCTCGCTCGCCGCCTGCGTGCTGGCGCGGGTCGATCGCGGCGAGGAGAAGCTCGCCACCGTGATCCCTTACGGCAAGGCCGATCTCCTGGACTACGCGCCGGTCGCAAAACAGAATCTCTCGGCCGGCGCGATGTCGGTCGCCGACATGTGCAAGGCGGCCGTCGAGCTCAGCGACAACACCTGCGCCAATCTGCTGCTCGCGCGCATCGGCGGACCAGCCGCGCTCACGGCTTTCTGGCGCTCGATCGGCGACACCACCTCGCGGCTCGACCACAACGAACCCGAGCTCAACCGCTCCCCGCCCGGCGATGTCAGGGACACCACGACGCCGGCGGCGATGGCGGGCAATCTCAAACGGCTGGTCACGGGCGAGGCACTGTCGCCCGCTTCACGCGCCCAGCTCACCGAGTGGCTGGTCGGTTGCAAGACCGGCGCGAACCGCCTGCGGGGCGGCCTGCCGGCAGCCTGGAAGATCGGCGACAAGACCGGCAACAATGGCAAGGACGCATCGGGCGATATCGCCGTCGCCTGGCCGAAAGGCGATGCGCCGATCCTGATCGCGGCCTACACCCAGGGCGGCACACCAAATGCGGCCCAGCTCGAGGCGGTGTTCGCCAGCATCGGGCGCAGAGTGGCCGAACGACTAGCGTAGACCACCCTGCATTGACCTGCTGGCCGCTTCCGGCCAAGACAGGTCATGATCGCAGCGAAATTCCAGACCTTTCTCATCCTGCTCGCGGTGCTGGCCGGCACCGCGCTGGTGGCACGGCGCTTCAACCTGGCGCCTGCCATCCTGTTGATGCTGTCGGGCGTCGGGCTTGCTTTCGTGCCGGGCATGCCGCCGGTGGAACTGCCGCCGGAACTGGTGCTGCTGATGGTGCTGCCGCCGCTGATCTACTCGGCGAGCGTGGCGATGAGCTGGCGCGAGTTCAGGACCAATCTGCGACCGATCGTGCTGCTCGCGGTCGGGGCGGTGATCTTCACTGCGGCGCTTGTTGCAGCCGCCACCCATTACGTGATCGGCCTGCCCTGGAGCATCGGCTTCCTGCTGGGCGCCATCGTTGCGCCGCCCGACGTGGTGGCGCCGCTCGCGATCGCCCGGCGCCTCAACATGCCGCGCCGGCTGCTTGTCATCCTCGAGGGCGAGGGGCTCGCCAACGACGCCACCGCGCTGATCCTGTACCGCTTCGCGCTCGCCGCGATCATGGTCGGGCAATTCTCGCTGCCGATGGCGGCGGGCGAATTCGTCCTGATTGTTGCCGGCGAGATTGCCTTCGGCATCGGCGTCGGCTGGCTTTCGCTACGGTTCCGCAAATGGTCGTGCGAGCCGCGGGTCGAGCTGACGCTGTCGCTGATCACGCCTTACGTCTCCTATTGGCTGCCGGAGCATGTCGGCGGCTCCGGCGTGATCGCCACCGTGGCCTGCGGCCTTTATGTCAGTTGGAACGGACCGTTGCTGATTTCGGCGTCGACGCGCCTGCAGGGCATCTTCTTCTGGGACCTCATCATCTACCTGATCGAGGGCCTGCTGTTCCTGCTCACCGGCTTCCAGATGCGCGCGCTCTATGAAAAGTCGAAGGCGTTCCCGCTCGACGACATCATGATCGCGACCGCGGTGGTCATGGCCATCATCGTTCTGGCGCGCTTTGCCTGGCTCTACCCCGCGACCTATCTGCCGCGGATGCTGAGCAAGTCGCTGCGCACGCGCGACCCGTCGCCGCCCTGGCAATGGCCGTTCGCGCTCGCCTTCACCGGCGTGCGCGGCGCGGTGTCGCTGGCCGCCGCGCTGGCGCTGCCATTCACGCTGCCCGGCGGCGAGGCCTTCCCCTATCGCGACCTGATCCTGTTCGTCGCCTTCGGCGTCATCTTCATCACGCTGATCGGCGTCGGCCTGACGCTGCCGCCGGTGGTGCGCTGGCTCGGCATCGCCGAAGCCGGCCGCGTCGAGCATGTCGCCGAGCACGAGGCCGAGATCTCGGCGCGGCGCCAGGCGCTCGACGCCGCGCTGAAATCGCTGGATGCATTGACCGAGGAGAAAGAGGTGTCGGACGAGGTGATGCGGCTGTTGCGCGCCCGCCACGAGATCCGCGTCAACCAGCTGCCTGACTCGCTCGATCCCGCCCATCACGACGTCTCCGCCGCCGGCACAGCGCTCACGCGCGACCTGATCGAAGCCGAGCGCAAATTCATCCATGATCTCTTGCGCGACGGGCAGATCACCGACGAGACGCGGCGCAGGATCGAGCGCGATCTGGATCTGGAAGAGGCAAGCTTGGCGAACCGGGAATATCGGGGCGCGCCGCTGTAGATTCCCGCGCGCTACCGCTTCTCGCAATACGACCGCATCGCCCTCGTCACGGCCGCTGCAATCAGCTCCCGTCGCTCCGGCGAGTTCATCGCCATCTCCTCGTCGCGGTTGATGATGGAACCGGCCTCCAGCAAGACCGCGGCGCTTCGGGTCTGCGACAGCACGACGAGCCCGTCATAGCGATAGACGCCGACATCCTTGTCGAGCAACGGATGCCGGTAATGCCCCATCAGCGGCAGGGTGTATTGGGTGGCGTATTGCAGGCCTTTCTCCTTCAACTCCCGTCCCAGCAGCTTGGCGAAGGCGAGGCTGGCGGAGAAATGCGGGTTGCGCTCCGACACGAACAGCGAATGGCCGCTGAAACGGTCGCTGAAATAGCTCTTGGCGCCGTCGAATTCCCATTCCTCGAGCATCTTGTCCGGCACGGAATCGTGGTGGACCGACAGGAAAAAATCCGCATGCGCGTCGTTCGCCGTGCCGACGCGCTTGAGCAGGCTGGCACGCGCCTTGCCGTCGGTCACGAGCACGCGGGTTGCAGCGAAACCGGCCGACTTCAAGCGCTCTCCGATCAGCCGCGTCAGATACAGGTTGAAGCCGAACTCCACGTCATTGCGCGCGCTGGTCGCGCCTTGCGATTCGGAGGTGTGCCCGACATCGAGGACGATCCGGAATTTGCGGGGATCGCATGTCTCGGGCGTTGCAGGCTTGATCTTCGCTCGCGCGGCCGCCTCGCCATGGTCAGCCGGCACGGCCACAAGCGGGATCAGCGCAACAGCAATAGCGGCGGTGATGCGCCATGAGATTTTCACACCGGCCGCTCCCCCTTCACCGTCACGCGCGTGCCCGAGCGCGTATGCGGCCAGTAGTCCCACATGGCGCGATGCTGGGTGCAGCGATTGTCCCAGAAGGCGATGGCGTTCTCGGTCCAGCGGAAGCGGCACTGGAATAGCGGGTTCTCGGCGTGCTGGTAGAGATAGGCGAGCATCGCATCGCTCTCGTCGCGCGGAATGCCGTTGATGTGCCTGGTGAAGCCGCGATTGACGTAAAGCGCCTTCCTGCCCGTCACCGGATGCGTGCGCACCACCGGATGCTCGGCGTTCGGATAGGACGGGCGATCGGCGACGCCGTAGTTCGCGTAAAGGCCGCGATAGATCGGCTCGCCGTCATGCAGCGCGGTGAGGCCGTCGAGATAGGCCTTCATGCGATCGGACAGGGCTTCATAGGCGGCATACATGTTGGCGAACAGCGTGTCGCCGCCGCGCGGCGGGCACTGCTTGATGTAGAGGATCGAGCCCATCGGCGGCTCGAGGTCGCAGGACACGTCGGAGTGCCAGCCCTCGCCGTTGGCGCGGGGCGAGTTCTTGTCGGCGTAGATCTTCATCAGCGCCGGGTCTTCATCCTCGTGTGGGGCTGCGGGATGAAAATGCAGCTCGCCGAACTTGCGGCCGAAGGCGAGATGCTGTTTCGGCGTGATGGCCTGGTCGCGGAAAAAGATGACGAGGTTTTCGGCAAGCGCGCGATGAATCTCGTCCATCTGCTGGTTGGAGCCGCTGTCGCCTTCGACCAGCTTGCCGATATCGACGCCGGAGATTTCCGCACCGATGATGGGGGTGAGCTTTTCGACCGCGATGGTCTCGTACGGCGCGCCGTCGTCAGCCGTGTGGCGGTAACGCGGACCTTGCTTGCCGGCGAGTGAGCTCATGGGTGTTGCTCCCAATCATTGTTGATTGGGAGGCATCGTAGCCCGGATGGAGCGAAGCGCAATCCGGGCTAAACGCGGGTCACATCTAGCGGAGTGGAATCACTCCGCCGCCGGCGCCTTGGCGCCCTGGCCGTAGCGCTGGTCGATATAGTCGATCACCAGCGCCTTGAAGTCGGCGGAGATGGTCGGACCGCGCAGCGTGCGGAACTTCTTGCCGTCGACGAAGACCGGCGCGGCCGGGGCTTCGCCGGTGCCGGGCAAGGAGATGCCGATATTGGCGTGCTTGGATTCGCCGGGGCCGTTGACGATGCAACCCATCACCGCGACGTTGAGCTCCTCGACGCCGGGATATTTGCTCTTCCAGCTCGGCATCTCGTCGCGGATGAAGTCCTGGATCGAGCGTGCCAGCTCCTGGAACGTGGTCGAGGTGGTGCGGCCGCAGCCGGGGCACGCGGCGACCAGCGGCACGAAGGTGCGGAAGCCCATGGTCTGGAGCAGTTCCTGGCCCACCTGCACCTCGCGGGTGCGGTCGCCGCCGGGCTCCGGCGTCAGCGAGATGCGGATGGTGTCGCCGATGCCCTGCTGCAAGAGGATGCCGAGCGCGGCCGAGGACGCCACGATGCCCTTCGAGCCCATGCCGGCTTCGGTCAGACCGAGATGGATGGCGTAGTCGGACCGGCTGGCGAGATCCTGATAGACCGCGATCAGGTCCTGCACCGCCGAAACCTTGGCGGAGAGGATGATGCGATCCTTGGGCATGCCGAGCTCTTCGGCGCGCGCGGCCGAGAGCAGCGCCGACTGCACCATCGCCTCGCGCGTCACCGCGCGCACGTCGCGCGGATTGGCGGAGGCGGCGTTCTCGTCCATCAGCTTGGTCAAGAGCTCCTGGTCGAGCGAGCCCCAATTGGCGCCGATGCGGACCGGCTTGTTGTTCTTGTTCGCGATCTCGATGATGTCGGCGAACTGCGTGTCGCGCTTGTCCTTGAAGCCGACATTGCCGGGATTGATGCGATACTTCGCCAGCGCCTCGGCGCAGGCCGGATAGGCCGCGAGCAGCTTGTGGCCGATATAATGGAAGTCGCCGATCAGCGGCGTGGTGATGCCGCGCTTGGCGAGACCATCGCGGATGTGCGGGACGGCGGCAGCGGCCTCCTCGCGGTCCACGGTGATGCGGACCATTTCGGAGCCGGCGCGCGCGAGCGCTGCGACCTGGGCGATGGTGCCGTCGATGTCGGCGGTGTCGGTGTTGGTCATCGACTGCACGACGATCGGCGCGCCGCCGCCGACGGCGACGTTGCCCACCTTCACCTGGGTGGTCTTGTGCCGGGGCGCGGGGCCCGCGAGGTCGGAATCGAGGGGGTTTTCGAGCTTGTTCATGGGGTCCAAATATCAGGTTTTGGTGACATTCAGCAATGCATCAGCTGGCGCCGCAGCGGATTGGCTGGGACGGTTAACCAGGAAAAGTCCAGCGATTACAAGGACGGCTGCCGCCCCAAAGGCCAGACTCAGGGTGTCGTGCATGATGAAATAGCTACCCACCACGCCAAACAAAGGGGTGATGAAGGTAAAAGCCGACAATTTGCTGGCCGAATAGGTCTTCACCAGCGCGAACCAAAGCGTGAACGTGGTTCCCACCACCCAGACCGCCTGGAACACCATCAGTCCGATCGAGAGCGGGCTTGGGGTGTGGGGGATGGTCTCCCCGAACAGATAGGCGGCGAGCCCGAGAATCGGGATCGACATCGCGACCTGGTAGCCGAGCGCCTTCTCCGGCGGGGCAAAGCGCAGCCGCGTCGCCTTGGCGACCAGCGTGGTCGCGGCCCAAAGCGCGCCACCGCCGACGATCATGAGATCGCCGAGCAGCACTTTGGCGTCGACATCCGGCTGCGGCACGCCGATCGCGAGCGCGACGCCGGCAAAGCTCAAGGCCAGCCCCAACCATTGCGAGCCCATCAGCCGCTCCCCCAGCACCTGATACGAACCGAGCGCGACAAAGAACGGCGCGGTGTAGAGGAACACGACCGCGCGCGAAGCTGGCGTGAAGCGCAGACCTTCATAGATCAGCACGAATTCGACGCCGAACATCAAGCCGGCAAACAGACCTGCCGCGAGCGTGCCGTCGCGCTCGAAGAACCTTACCCCGCGCAAGCTGCCGATGATGAACAGCACCGGCAGCGCCCCCATCGAGCGGATGGTCGCCTGCAACATCGGCGGGATGTCGGGGATGACGAGCTTCACCGCGATCTGGTTGAAGCCCCAGGTCAGGCACAGCATCAGCATCAGGGCGATGGCGCCGGCACTGAGAGGGCGGCCGGCGGACGGGATGGCTTGAGGTGAGGACATGTCTTCCTGGAATCCGGCTTTGCGCCGTTGTTGCTTTAGGACGTTTTCTGACAATGGGTGCAGACGCCCGCGATCTCCACCACAGACAGTTTTGGTGCAAAGCCTGACGCGCGCGCCGCGGCGTTGAGCTCCCTGGCGAACGACCCTGACGGGATCTCGCCGACCAGACCGCAGCGCTCGCAGATCAGGAACGCCACCGCCGAGGTCGCGTCATGATCGTGCGCGGCGCAGGCGAGATAGGCGTTGCGGCTCTCGATGCGGTGCACGAGGCCGTTCGCCATCAGGAAATCGAGAGCGCGGTAGACCGTGATCGGCGCCGGCCGCGGCATCGATTTGGCGAGCTCGTCGATCACTTCATAGGCGCCGAGCGGGCGATGGCTGGAGAGCAAGGCCCCCAGCACCTGGCGGCGGATCGGCGTGAATTTCTGCGCGCGCTGCTCGCAAACCGCTTCCGCATGCGCCAGCGCATCCGCGGTGCAGCGTCCGTGATCATGGTCGGGCGTCGGAAAGGTGGGCTTTGCGAGGGTCATTCGGCCCGCTTCTAGCATTTCGGCCGGGGAACCCAAAGCACGACCGGCGCAGCGGCGGTCAGCCATGCTTTTGCTGCGGGACAGCACCGCGTTAACCCGCCATGAAATAATCATAAGCTTGCTTATTATATCCAAGCTTATTGGAGACCAAGCTCATGACCCGCGGGTCGTCTGTCGACCAGAATTTCCTGTTCACGCTCGGCGAGCTGTACCGGCTGTTGCGCGTCTATGCCGACAAGGAGGCCTCGCGCTTCGGCATCACCCGCGCGCAATGGGCTGTCTTGGCCAAGGTCGAGCGTAGCGAGGGCATGAAGCAGTCGGAACTCGCCGAGCTGCTGGAGATGCAGCCGATCACGCTGACGCGGCTGATCGACAAGCTCTGCGACAGCGACTGGATCGAGCGCCGCAGCGACGCCAGCGACCGCCGCGTCAAGCGCCTCTATCTCAAGAAGGCCGGCCGTGCACTGCTCGGCAAGATGAGCGGCCTGAAATCGGAGCTCACGGCGAACGCGCTCGACGGCATCAGCCCGGCGGACGCCCACCGCCTCCTCACCCAACTCGAAACCATCAAAGAAAACGTGCGAACTGCGATTCAGACCTCTGGCGCGGAACAAGCACGTAAGGAGCAGCGCTATGGCTGATCAGGTTCTCAAATTCCAGCCGGAGCAAAAGATCGACAGCGGCAAGCCGACCAAGAAGGCCGGCACCGACTCGCGCCGCCGCTTCGTCGCGGGCTTGCGCCGCCATCGCCGCTTCCTGCTGATGGTGGTGCTGCCGATCGTGGCCGTCATCGCCGGCCTGACCTTCTATCTCAATGGCGGCCGCTACGTCGGCACCGACGACGCCTATGTCGGCGCCCAGAAAGTGCTGGTGACGCCCGACATCTCCGGCAAGATCCAGAAGGTCGTCGTGAAGGAGGGACAGTCGGTCAAGAAGGGCGACGAGCTGTTCGAGATCGATCCCGTGCCGTTCCGCCTCGCAGCGGAAGAAGCCAAGGCGCAAGTCGCCCAGGCGCAGACGACCTATGACAATCTCATCGCCAACATCAAGATCTACGGCGACATGCTCGATCTCGCCCAGCAGGGCGTCGACCTGAAGCAGCGCGACGTCGAGCGCAAGCAGGCGCTGGTGAAGAACAGCTTTGGCTCGCAGCTCGACCTCGACAACGCCTCGAACGCGATGGTCACCGCAGGCGCGCAGGCGCAATTCATCAAGCAGCAGCTCTCCAACGCCAAGACGCAATTGCTCGGCAATCCCAAACTGCCGCTGGAGGAATTCCCGCCTTACGTCCAGGCCAAGGCCAAGCTCGACGACGCCCAGCGCAATCTCGATCACACCGTGCTGCGCGCGCCGATGGACGGCATCGCGACCCAGGTCGAGCAGATCCAGCTTGGCCGCTATGTCGCCGCCGGAACGGCGGTGTTCTCCATCGTCGACATCGCCCATCCCTGGGTCGATGCCAACCCGAAGGAGAGCGACCTCACCTACGTCACCGAGGGACAGCCCGTCACGCTCGAGGTCGACGCGTTCCCGAACCACGTCTTCAAGGGCAAGATCGGCTCGCTGTCGCCCGGCACCGGCGCGCAATTCGCGATCCTGCCGCCGCAGAACGCCACCGGCAATTTCGTCAAGGTGGTGCAGCGCGTGCCTGTCAGGATCTATTTCGACGAGAGCGACAAATACGTGAAGAAGCTGAAGGCCGGCATGAGCGTCTATGCCACCATCGACACCGGTCATCAGCGCTCGCTCGCCGGCCTGCTCGGCCTGTCGGCGACCGCAAGCCAAGATAAAGACCAGGACAAGGACTGATCCGATGGCGGAGTCCAATCCCGCCCTGATGGTCCCCGGCCTGCGCCGGAACATGGTGACGATCTGCGCCATGACGGCGACCATCATGCAGGCGCTGGACACCACCATTGCCAACGTCGCCCTGCCCTACATGCAGGGCACGCTGTCGGCCTCGCAGGACCAGATCAACTGGGTGTTGACCTCCTACATCGTCGCCGCCGCGATCATGACGGCACCGGTGGGCTGGATCTCCAACCGCTTCGGCCGCAAGCGCATCTTCATCATCTGCGCTGCTGGCTTCACCTTTGCTTCCGTGCTCTGCGGCCTTGCACAGGACATCAACCAGATGGTGCTGTTCCGCCTGCTGCAGGGCGTGTTTGGCGCCGCACTGGTGCCGCTGTCGCAGTCGGTCATGCTCGACTATTACACGCTCCAGGAACGCGCCAAGGCGATGTCGATCTGGGGCATGGGCGTGATGATGGGGCCGATCATGGGCCCGTCGCTCGGTGCCTGGTTGACCGAAACCTATTCCTGGCACTGGGTGTTCTTCGTCAATCTGCCGTTCGGTGCAATCACCGTGTTCGGACTGATGGTCTTCATGGATGAGACCAAGAAGGACCTCGGCCTCAAATTCGACTGGTTCGGCTTCGGCGCGCTGGCGATCGCGATCGGCGCGCTTCAGCTCGCGCTCGACCGCGGCGAGCAGCTCGACTGGTTCGAATCGGTCGAGATCGTGACCGAGTTCGTCATCTCGGGCGTCGCGTTCTATTACTTCTTCGCCCACTCCTTCACGACCTCGCGTCCGTTCATCCAGTTCGCGCTGTTCAAAGACCGCAACTTCCTCACTGGCTGCATCTTCATGACGGTGATGGGCCTGGTGCTGTATTCGACCATGGCGCTGGCCTCGCCGTATCTCCAAAACGTCATCGGCTATCCCATCATGACCGCCGGCGGTCTCTTGGCGAGCCGGGGCTTCGGCACCTTCTTCGCCATGATGATGGTCGGCCGCATCATGAAGTACATCGAGGCGCGCACCCTGATCATCTGCGGCCTGACGCTGACGGCGGCCTCGCTGTTCCAGATGACCGGCTGGACCGACCAGACCCAGGTGCCGGAGATCGTCATCGTCAGCGTGATGCAGGGCTTCGGCTTCGGCCTCGTCTTCGTGCCGCTCTCGACGGTGTCGTTCCTGACGCTGCCGAACCATTTGCGCACCGACGGCACCTCGATGCTGACGCTCTTGCGCAACGTCGCAAGCTCGGTCGGCATCTCCATCGTCATCGCGCAGCTGACGCAGGGCACGCGCAGGACCTATGCGATCCTCTCGGAGCATATCAACCCGTTCAACCACGCGCTCCAGATGCCCGACGTGCGCGGCCTGATCAACCTCTCCACCGACGCCGGCCGCGCCATGGCCGACCGCATGGTCAGCGTGCAGGCGCAGATCATCGCCTTTTCGCACGACTATATGCTGGTGATGATCTTCATCCTCTGCACCATCCCGCTGGCGCTGATGATCGGCTCAACCAGGGCCACGCTGCGCAAGCAGGCGGCCGGGCCGGAACATGCGGTGATGGAGTAGGAGCATCTGTCATGCCCCGGCCTGCCGCCTTCGCTGAAGCTTCGGCGTGCCGAGCGCCCGTGTGGGCCTCGGCGTAGCCTTGGCGGAGCCGGAACCGGGGCATCCGGTACGCCGCGGCTTTTCCGCATCCCACAGACGTCTCTGGAATACTGGGTCGCCCGGTCAAGCCGGGCGACGACAGCGAGTGCGTAGCGCGCTCCCTACAACAACTCCTCACACCCCAGATCCTCGACCGCCATCATGATCCGCTCCAGATGATGCCACCAGATCCCTGGCGGGATGTTGATGGCCCATTGCCAGACCGGCTTGGTGATGTGCCAGAGCACCGACAGGCGGTAGTCACGATCGAGCGCGCCGCGCGTGTAGCCGGTGATGCCGCTTGCGAGCAGTGTCTCGTGATAGAGATTGAGGAGCGGACGCTCCAGGGCCTGCCGGCGCTCCGGAAACCAATGCAGCGCCATCATGTAGGCGAGGTCGTTGGTCGGGACATTGACGCCCCACAGGTCGAAATCGAAGATGCGCACGGTGTCAGCGACGCCGACGCGCGGCAGAAAGAAATTCCAGGTGTGAGCATCGCCGTGGGTGATGCTGAGGTTACGACGCGAATGGTAACGCTCGGATAGCCGGGCCGACTGGTCGATCAGGCGACGATAAAGGAGCCGGCGCTCCTCGCTGAGGCGATCGCCGAGCATATCGGCGAAACGGTCGTAATGACCGGCAAAGGTCTCCAAATGCTGCGCGCTGTCGTCCGGGCTCGCCCAGGTGCCGATGGTGTGGCCGAGATCGGGATGGTCCCACCAGGCCGCATGCCAGCGTGCAAGCGTAGCGACGATCGCGAATGTCTGCTCGCGCGACGGCGGCAGCGGCCATTGGGTCACGATCTCGTGGCTGTCGGTGAGATCTTCGAGCAGGAGATGCCAGGTCTCGCCCAGCTCGTCGAAACGTCCGTCGAAGCAGCGCGGCACCAGCCCTCGCGGCATGTTCGGTGCGAGCCTGGTGTAGAAGGCCACCTCATGCCGGCCGCCATCGGCGAGCGTCTTGGCAAAATCGGCATGTGGCGTCTTCAGGATCAGGGATTGCGGCGCGCCGGCTGATTCGCCGACATAGCGCAGGCCGATCCGGGCGATGTGCGACACCACGGTGTCGCGCTCATGCAGCACCGTCACCTCGCGCACGGCGCCGGCGTCCAGCGCGCCGGCCTTGCGCAATGCGGCCGTGAGGTAACCGGGTTCAGCGACCGCCGGCAGTTGTGGAGGTGTCATAGCCCTGATGCCCCTGCCCCGTGCCATACTGCACGATCACGCCCCCACGCGCCAGCGGCCGAGTTGGTGTCGGACGTTAAGCCGCTGCGGTCGAGTCTCGCACGGTGCGGACCACAACCGATCGCAGCGATTCCAGATTGGCCGCCATGCCCGCGATGGCCTGCCTGACCTCCGTGGCGCGGTCGTTCACGGACGCGGCGTCGCGGCTGACATTGGCGATCTTGGCAGAGACCTCCTTCGCGGCAGACGCCGATTCGGAGATCGAACGGGCGATCTCTCGCGTCGCGGCATCCTGCTCTTCCATCGCGGCGGCGACCGAGGTCGCCACGCCGTCGATCTCGACGATGTGGCCACCCATGGTCTCGACGGCATCGACCGCGGCCTGCGTCGAGGTCTGGATCTCCGCGATCAGGCGCCCGATCTCCTCGGTGGATTTCGCAGTCTGGTCGGACAGGGATTTCACTTCGGCCGCGACGACCGCAAAACCGCGGCCTGCCTCGCCGGCACGCGCCGCCTCGATCGTGGCGTTGAGCGCGAGCAGATTGGTCTGGCCGGCGATGCCGCCGATCAGGTCGGAGACCTCGGCGATCTTTTTCACTGCGCCCGCCAGCGCCTGGATGGTCGAGCGCGCCTGCTCGCGGCCTGCGACCGCCGACTTGGTGACAGTCGAGGTGCGTCCGACCTGCGTTGCGATCTCCCGGATCGAGGCACTCAGCTCTTCGGCGGCGGCCGAAACGGTCTGCGAACTGCCGAGGGCCTGGGTGGAGGCGGCGGCGACGGCCTGCGATTCCGAAGACAGGGATCGCGCGATCTCGGAAAGGCTCACGGCAGCCCGCTCCACGCCCTGCGTCGCAGAGCTCGCGGTATCGACGGAACGGCCGGTCTCGCGCTCGACGGTCTCGGCCATCTGGTGCAGGGCACTGCGCTTGGCCAGCGCCGCTTCCTGTTCCTTCTGCAATTGCTCCTCGCGCAGGCGCGAATTCTCGATCGCTCCCTGCTTGAACACCTGGAGTGCGCCGGCCATCGAGCCGACCTCGTCCTGACGTTGCGCGAAAGGGATGTCGGCGGCGAGATCTCCGGTCGCAAGCTTCTGCATCGTGTCCGTCATGCGCACGATCGGACGCACCACGCCGAACGCGACGCCGAGCAGACCGGCGGCAATGAAGGCGAGCACGGCCGCGGAGACGCCAAGCAGAATATAGAGCATCGCGCTGTCGCGCTCGGCGGCCAGCTTCTCCATGTCGGCGTTCTGCTTGTTGGCGCTGTCGACGATGCTGTCGATGACGGCGCGATGCGCGGTGTAGGCGGCCTTGAGCTGCGCATAGGCGCGTTCGGACGCAGCCGCGTCCTTGGCCTTGAGCGCCGGCAGGAGCTGATCGGACAACAGCTTCCAGAATTTCTGCACCTCGGCGTCGGACTTGGACACCAGGGCCGTCTTCAGGTCAGCCGCGAGGCTGGACGCGGTCCAATAGGCCTTGCGCTCGTCATAATCCTTGCGGAGCTGGACCAGACGTTCGCCATGGGCTGCCAGTTGGTCCGGCTCACGCATGGCGAGCGTGGCTTCGAGATAGGCCTCGATGACATATTCCGGCGGCGGCAGGATGTCGGCGATCAAATCGTTGCCGAGCTTGATGTCGGAGTAGAGCGGACCACCGACCTTGAGCTCGCGTAGCGCATAGAGGCTGGTGGAGACGACCGCCGTGAAGCCGATGGCCAGAACAATGCCAAATGCAATGATTGCTGAAGACAGCGAAAGACGAATTTTCATGAAACAATCCGATAGCCAGCGCCAAATCAACGCGAAGCCTAAAGGATTGCGGTAAACACGGACTTTCTTCGCGCGGAAATTGCGTCGCGATCACCCCGGGAAAATACGGGGAATGCGATACGGCAATCGATCCTTTGACGTCTGCCGGCGACCTGATGTCGCCGGCATGCGCTTGGCTTCACACGTCGAAGAACACCGTCTCGTTGTCGCCCTGCAGGCGCAGGTCGAGCTTGTAGACCGCCTTGCCCGCGTCACGCACCGCAATCAGCGTGGCGCGGCGGTCGGCTGGAACCAGCGCCAGCACGGGATCGGCTGTATTGCCGGCCTCGTCGCCGAAATAGATGCGGGTATAGAGATGCCGCAGCATGCCGCGCGCGAACACCGCCAGGACGAGATGTGGTGCCTGCGGCTTGCCGTCGGCATCGGGCACCGTGCCCGGCTTGATGGTGTCGAAGGAATAATTGCCTTCCTTGTCGGTGCCGCAGCGGGCGAAGCCGCGGAAGCTGGCGTTCGGCGGCGCGCGCTTGTCCTGCGGATCGGCGTAGCGCCCCTGCGCATCCGCCTGCCAGATCTCCAGCATGGCGTCGGGCACGGTGGCACCGTCGCCGTCGAGCACGCGGCCCTCGATGCGGACGCGATCGCCGGAGACGTCAGGCGTCAGCGTCGAATTGGTGAAGGCGTCGTTCCAGGCGTAATCGCCTGTCGGCGTCAGGCCGTATTTGAAGAACGGGCCGACGGTCTGCGACGGCGTAATCCCATCGGGCTTCACAGAATCCTGCACGTTAGTGGTTCTCCATGGGGGTGGCGTTCTTGCCGCGCAGCACGATGTCGAAGCGGTAGCACAGCGCCCATTCGGGCTTGGTATTCTCGAGGTCAAACGACGAGACCATGCGCATCCGCGCCTTCTCGTCCGGCACCGAATTGAAGATCGGATCGAACGGGAACAGCGGATCTCCCGGAAAATACATCTGCGTCACCAGGCGGCTGACGAAGGAATGACCGAACACCGAAAGATGAATGTGCGCGGGGCGCCAGGCATTGTGATGATTGCCCCAGGGATACGCGCCGGGCTTGATGCTGACGAAGCGGTAATAACCGGCGGCATCGCTCACGGTGCGGCCCGCGCCGGTGAAATTGGGATCGAGCGGCGCCGGATGCTGATCGCGGACATGGACGTAGCGGCCGCAGGCGTTGGCCTGCCAGATCTCGACCAGCGTGTTGGGCACGCCGCGGCCATCCTCGTCGCGGACATGACCATGCACGATGATGCGCTCGCCGAGCGGCTCGCCCTTGTGCTGGGTGGTGAGATCGTTGTCGCCTTCGCGCACGGTCTCGTGGCCGTAGACCGGGCCGGTCAGTTCCGACAGCGTGTGGCGCATCGGGATCAACGGCTTGTTCGGCGCGCGCTTGATCGAGCTCTTGTACTCGGGCGACAGCGGCAGCGGATGCGCCGTGTTGCTGTCTGTGGGATAAATGAACGTCATTGGCGAACTCCTCCCCGGCCATTTCGGTTCGGCCGGACCAAATTTGCGCCAATCATTATAGAATATAACTAATCTAGGGAAGCGGCTTTCGCACCCCTTTCGCGCCCGGCATTCGGCACGAGCGCCCTATTTGATCGGCGCACGCGGCAGCACGGCCTCCCCGGCCTCGAGCCGGTAGGTGTGATCGAGCGAATACCAGGGGGTCGAAACGTCACGCGCGGTCGGATGCGGCGCCTCGTGGCGCACGAACTTGCCGATCAACGCTTGTGTCACGCCGAACTGCACGTCGCTGTCGATATGGGGATCGCTGGGATCGTAGACCTGCGAGATCAGCACCTTGAAGCCGGGCTTGAAGATCAGGGCATGCAGATGCGCCGGACGATAGGGATGCCGGCTCTGCGCTTCCAGAAGGCGACCGACCACGCCATTGGTCGGAATGGGATAGCCTGTCATCATCACCGAGCGAAAGGCGAAGCGCCCGTCTGCATCTGTCGTGAACTTGCCGCGCAGGTTCATGTCGGCTTGCTCGGGGTCCTGGTTCTCGTACAGCCCAACCGGCGAGGCGTGCCAGACATCGACTTCCGCGCCGGCGACGGGGCGACCGTCCTTGTCGACGACACGGCCATTGACGAACAGCGGCGCGCCCGGAGTCTCGGAGCGGACGATCGATCCGCCATTCTCCACCCGTGGCGAGTTCAGCCGCCAGAACGGCCCGAGCAGCGACTGATCGGTTTCCGTATTGCCTTGATCGCCATTATTGAGCAGGCAGACCAGCGGCGAGACCCCGAGCGAGCCCGCCATCAGCACGACTTCGTTATGCGTGTCGGTGGTCAGCTTGCCGAGTTCGGCGATGATTGCGGTCGCGTCGCGAAATTCCTTCTCGGTCAAGCGCACGTCACGGACAAAGCCGTGCAGATGCTTGACCAGCGAGACCATGATCTGCCGCATCCGCGGATCGGACGTTCGCTCCATCACCGCCAGTGCCGCGGCCGTGACGTCCTGCTCGCGCTCGATGATCATGGAACGATCCTCTCATCTCCCGAGGACTCTTCGCCTCTCCCCGCTTGCGGGGAGAGGGAGAGGACAGAGTCTTAGTTCACCTTCTCGATCGCGACGGCCACGCCCTGGCCGACGCCGACGCACATGGTGGCGAGCGCGAGCTTGCCGCCGCGCTTTTCCATGCCGTGCACGGCGGTGAGCGCGAGGCGCGCGCCGCTCATGCCGAGGGGATGGCCGAGCGCGATGGCGCCGCCATGCGGATTGACGTAGTCGGCATCGTCGGCGACGCCGAGCTGGCGCATGCAGGCGATGCCCTGCGAGGCGAAAGCCTCGTTCAGCTCGATCAGGTCGAAATCGGTGATCTTCTTGCCGAGCCGCTCCATCAGCCTGCGGGTCGCCGGCACCGGGCCGATGCCCATGATGCGCGGCGGCACGCCGGCCGAGGCAAGGCCGAGGATGCGCGCGCGGGGCGTCAGGCCGTGCTTCTTCACAGCGGCTTCGGACGCAAGGATCATCGCGGCGGCGCCGTCATTGACGCCGGAGGCATTGCCGGCGGTCACCGTGCCGGGGTTGCGCACGATCGGCTTCAGTTTTGCCAAACCTTCCAGCGTGGTCTCGGGACGCGGATGCTCGTCCTTGTCGACCGTGATCGGACCGGCTTTGCCGCCAGGAATGGTGATGGGCGTGATTTCTTCCGCAAAATAGCCGGCGGCGATCGCTTTGCCGGCGCGCTGCTGCGAGCGGATGGCGAAGGCATCCTGGTCGGCGCGCGAGACCTGGAATTCCTCGGCGACGTTCTCGCCGGTCTCCGGCATCGCGTCGACGCCATACTGCGCCTTGAGCAGCGGGTTGATGAAGCGCCAGCCGATGGTGGTGTCGAAGATCTCGGCCGAACGCGAGAACGCTTCCTGCGCCTTGCCCATCACGAAGGGCGCGCGGGTCATGGATTCGACGCCGCCGGCAATGGCAAGCTCGATCTCGCCGGAGCGGATGGCACGGCCGGCCGCACCGACCGCATCGAGGCCGGAGGCGCAGAGCCGGTTCAGGGTCTGGCCGGGAACCGAGTCGGGGAGCCCCGCCAGCAGCAGCGCCATGCGCGCGACGTTGCGGTTGTCCTCGCCGGCCTGGTTGGCGCAGCCAAAGAAGACTTCGTCCACCTGCGCCCAGTCGAGATTGGGGTGCTTGGCCATCAGCGCCTTGATGGGAGCGGCGGCGAGGTCGTCAGCACGCACCTTGGCCAGCGAGCCGCCGAAACGGCCGATCGGGGTCCGCACGGCATCGCAGATAAAGACGTCACGCATCGTTGTTCTCCCTGAATGCCGCGGTTCGGCGGAAATTCTTCAATGTCGGCGGAGTTTTAGGAGGGCGCCCGCGGCAGGTCAATTGACGGTTGCTTGCGTGTTCCGAGGGACCAGCACGCCGCCGGCGCATGCCGCGGTGCGGACAACGTGGAAAACCCCCGCTGTCGGGCCAAAGCGATAGGAGCAGGAGGCGAAATTTTGTAGGTTGCGCCGCCCATGACAATGCAACAGCCCATACAAGCGCCAGAGCCTGAAACGACCCCCGCACCGCCGGCGGAAGCCGCCGCGCGCGTCACGCCGATGATGGAACAGTATCTGGAGATCAAGGCGGCGCATCAGGGCTTGCTGCTGTTCTACCGGATGGGCGATTTCTACGAGCTGTTCTTCGAGGACGCCGAGATCGCCTCCAGGACGCTCGGCATCGTGTTGACCAAGCGCGGCAAGCATCAGGGCAACGATATCCCGATGTGCGGCGTGCCGGTCGAGCGCTCCGAGGATTATCTGCACCGCCTGATCAGCGCCGGCCACCGGGTCGCCGTGTGCGAGCAGACCGAGGATCCCGCGGCGGCGAAAGCGCGCGGCAACAAGAGCGTCGTGCGCCGCGGCGTGGTGCGGCTGGTGACGCCGGGCACGCTGACGGAAGACACGCTGCTCGATGCGCGCGCGAACAATTATTTGCTGGCGATCGCGCGGGCGCGCTCGTCCGCCGGCGGCGACCGTTTCGGGCTTGCCTGGATCGACATCTCGACCGCCGAATTCACGGTGACGGAAGTCTCGGGCGGCGAGCTCGCCGCGACGCTGGCGCGCATCAACCCGAACGAGGCCATCGTCACCGACGCGCTTTATGGCGATAACGAACTCGGGCAGACCTTGCGCGAGCTGCCGGCGGTGACGCCGGTGACCCGCGATGTCTTCGACGGCGCCACCGCCGAGAAGCGCCTTTGCGACTACTTTGCCGTCGCGACCATGGACGGGCTGGCGCAGCTGTCGCGGCTGGAAGCCACCGCTGCTGCCGCCGCCGTCACCTATGTCGACCGCACCCAGGTCGGCAAGCATCCGCCGCTGTCGCCGCCCGCGCGCGAAGCCTCCGGCGCGACCATGGCGATCGATCCCGCCACCCGCGCCAATCTCGAGCTGACGCGGACGCTCGCCGGCGAACGCCGCGGCTCGCTGCTCGATGCCATCGACTGCACGGTCACCTCGGCCGGCTCGCGCCTGCTGGCGCAGCGGCTGGCCGCGCCCTTGACCGACGCGCCGGCGATCGCGCGGCGGCTCGATGCCGTCAGTGCCTTCGTCGCGGATTCGGCGACGCGCGAGGACATCCGCAGCATCTTGCGCGGCGCGCCCGACATGTCGCGCGCGCTGGCCCGCCTCTCCGTCGGCCGCGGCGGACCGCGCGACCTTGCGGGCTTGCGCGACGGCATCATCGCCGCAGACCAGGTTTTGGCGCGGCTTGGCGAGATCGACCAGCCGCCGCAGGAGATCACGGCAGTGATGGCGGCGCTGAAGCGTCCCTCGCGCGAGCTCGCCGCCGAATTCGCGCGCGCGCTCGACGAGCAATTGCCGCTGATCAAGCGCGATGGCGGCTTCGTTCGTGCCGGCTATGAGCCGGCGCTCGACGAAGCGCGAAACCTACGCGACGCTTCGCGCCTGGTCGTGGCCTCGATGCAGGCGCGCTATGCCGACGTGACCTCCGTCAAGGCGCTCAAGATCCGCCACAACAATGTGCTCGGCTATTTCGTCGAGGTCACCGCGCAGCACGGCGACAAGCTGATGTCGGCGCCGCTGAATGCGACCTTCATCCATCGCCAGACGCTGGCGGGCCAGGTGCGGTTCACGACGTCGGAGCTCGGCGAGATCGAAGCAAAGATCGCCAATGCCGGCGACCGCGCGCTCGGCCTCGAGCTCGAGATCTTCGAGCGGCTCTGCGCCAGGGCGATCGAAATCAGCGACGATCTGCGTGCGGCCGCGCAAGGCTTTGCGCTGCTCGATGTCGCGACGTCGCTGGCCAAGCTCGCGGTCGACGAGAACTATGTGCGACCCGAGGTCGATGGCTCGCTCGGCTTTGCGATCGAGGCCGGCCGCCATCCCGTGGTCGAGAAAGCCTTGAAGCGCAACGGCGAGCCGTTCATTGCGAACGCCTGCGATCTCTCGCCGAGCCCGGCGCAAAAATCCGGCCAGCTCTGGCTGCTGACCGGCCCGAACATGGCGGGTAAGTCGACCTTCCTGCGCCAGAACGCGCTGATTGCGCTTCTTGCTCAAATCGGCAGTTTCGTGCCGGCGACGCGCGCGCGGATCGGCATCGTCGACCGTCTGTTCTCGCGCGTCGGCGCCGCCGACGATCTCGCCCGCGGCCGCTCGACCTTCATGGTGGAGATGGTGGAGACGGCGGCGATCCTGAACCAGGCCGGCGAGCGCGCGCTTGTGATCTTAGATGAGATCGGCCGCGGCACCGCGACCTTCGACGGTCTGTCGATCGCCTGGGCCGCGATCGAGCATCTGCACGAGAGCAACCGCTGCCGCACGCTGTTCGCGACGCATTATCACGAGCTGACCGCGCTCTCGGCCAAGCTGCCGCGCATGTTCAATGCGACGGTGCGGGTGAAGGAATGGCAGGGCAATGTCGTGTTCCTGCACGAGGTGCTGCCGGGCTCGGCCGATCGCTCCTACGGCATCCAGGTCGCCAAGCTCGCAGGCCTGCCGCCCGCCGTCATTACGCGTGCCAAATCGGTGCTGGCAAAGCTGGAAGCGCAAGACCGCGGCCAGACCGCCCGTGCGCTCGCCGACGATCTGCCGTTGTTCGCCGTCCCCTCGCGCGCCGCCGCGGAAGCCGCACCGCCGACCGAGGCTGAACTGCTGATGGACGCCGTGAAGGCGCTCCACCCCGACGAGATGTCGCCGCGCGAGGCGTTGGATGCGCTGTATGCGCTGAAGGCCAAGCTGCCGAAGCAGTGACGATGCCGTTTACGCCCTCGCCGCGATCGCCGCAGCTTCCGCGGCGGCGCGCTGCATGCTGGTCGACATTTCGTTCGTGACCGTGCTCTGCTCCTCGATTGCGGCGGCCGTCGACGTGACATATTCGCTGACGTTGTTGATGGCCGTCTTGATCGAAGCCAGAGCGGTGACGACGTCGCCGGAGATGCCGTTGAGGCTGCCGATCTCCGCGCCAATCTTGTCCGTGGCCTGCTTGGCCTGGTTGGCGAGGCTCTTGACCTCCGAGGCGACCACGGCGAAGCCGCGACCGGCTTCGCCAGCGCGCGCCGATTCGATCGTGGCGTTGAGCGCGAGCAGGTTGATCTGCCCGGTGATGTTGTTGATGAGCTCGACGATGCCGCTCATTGCCTGCGCGGCTTCGGTGAGGCGCTGGGCCTGCGCGTCGGCGGTAGCGACCTGATCCACCGCGCTCATCGCCGTCTCGCGCGACTTTGTCATGGCCTCCGAGATCTCCCGCACCGAGGCATTCAGCTCCTCTGATCCGGCGGCGACCGATTCCATCATGCCGCGAACGCGTTCGTTGCCCATGCGTACCAGCACCTGCTTCGTGACATCGGTGGCGTATTTCACGACCTTGTAGGGCCTGCCGTTGAGATCGAAGATCGGGTTGTAGGAGGCCTGGATGTAGACTTCCTTGCCGCCCTTGCCGATGCGCTTGTATTCCCCTGCCTGGTACTGACCGCGGTTGAGCGCGGCCCAGAATTCGCGATAGGCGGCGCCGTCGCGCTCACCGGGCTCGACGAACATGCTGTGATGCTTGCCCTTGATCTCGGCCAGCGAATAGCCGAGGGCTGCGAGGAAGTTCGAGTTCGCTGTGATGATCGTGCCGTCCATGTTGAACTCGATCACGGCCTGCGCCTTGTCGATGGCTTCGAGCTGGCCGGCGCGGTCGGCGTTCTTCAGCTTTTCCGCGGTGACGTCTGTTGCGTATTTGACCACGCCGAACGGCTTGCCGCTCTCGTCGAGCAGCGGGTTGTAAGAGGCGAGAATCCAGACCTCTCGGCCACCCTTGCCGATACGCTTGAACTCGCCGGCCTGGTACTCACCGCGATTGAGCTTCGCCCAGAATTCGCGATAGGCCGCGCCATCGCGCTCGGCGGGCGCCACGAACATGCTGTGATGCTTGCCCTGGATCTCGGCCAGCGAATAGCCGAGCGCATTGCAGAAATTCTCGTTGGCGGCGACAATAGTTCCGTCGAGCTTGAACTCGATCACCGCCTGGGCACGACTGCTGGCGGCGATCTTCGAAGCGTCCGTCATGCTCCGGATCTTCTTCTCGGTGATGTCGGTCGCAATCTTGGCGACCATCACCGCCTTGCCGTTGCCGTCGAGCACCGGATTGTAGGATGCTTCGATCCAGATCTCGTGGCCGTCCTTCGCGATTCGCTTGAACTCGCGCGCCTGATACTCGCCACGATTCAGTGCGGCCCAGAACGCCTTGTACTCAGCGGTTTCGCGCTGGTCGGCCGGCACGAACATGGAGTGATGTTTGCCCTGGATTTCGTCGAGCCGATAGCCAAGGGCATCGAGGAAATTCTTGTTGGCCGTGATGATCGTCCCATCAAGATTGAATTCGATCATCGCCTGGGAACGGCCGATGGCATCGAGCCGCGCCTGGGCATCAGAATGGGACTTGCGACCGAACATTCAAATATCTCCTCGATGAGAAATGGTTTTGCATGACGCAGGCACCGTTGCCCTCACGCTCGAAAATTTTCGGCTCGCTCGCCACTTGGATTTCGAAACTGCAGGCCCGCATTCAACGTGGGCCACCTCAACAACCGACGAGTACATTTACGGGCAAGGCGCAAAGATTAAATTAACGACGCTGTCGAAAACCGGCGGCCGAACACCGGAGAAGTACGAGGCGGATCACCGCAAAATATCCGTACGCAACGCTTACGTTCCAATGCGTCGCGCTCTACGCCCATTCCACCACAGCGTCAGGTTCCACGTCACGCAGGTTGCAAGCGCCAGGAAAAGGCCAACCCCCGATCCAAATTTCTCCACTGCAACGTGCATGACCGCGATCGCCATGCCGAAACCGAGCAGGCCCCACGCGGAATTGGCGAGCACGGCGGCGGTCGGCGGGCCGCCAATGCGGGGATGCAGGATCACCATCATGCTGGAGAACACCACGGGGAACAGCGCAATGATGCCGCTGATGCGAGGGCCGACCCAATTCGACGTCGAGACGACGATGGCGACGAGAGTCGCGACCAGCGCGGCCCGCATCGGGATGTCGTACCAGCGGCGCGTCACCAGCGGCATCTTCACGTGGCGATAGCCTGAGAGCAGCGGAATGCAGATGCCGAACGCGATGAAGTTCGCGGTGAGGCCCGCGGTGAGTGTCCAGTCGAACATGCGGATGACCGATGCGATCGCGATCCAGACCGCGAACGCGCTGCCGCAGCTCACCGCCATGCTGTGCCGCTGCGCCAGCACGACATAAGTGAGGCCCATGAAGATCGTTGCGGCGTTGACCGGCAAGCTCGACAACGCGCCCTGCGCGATGAAGGCGGCGTCATGGTCGATCGCGAGGAAGACGTAGGAGGGGCCGGCGGAAACCGGCAGCGTCGCAACCAGCGCTCCGATCGCCGGCCCCGAGCGCTCGGTGATGACAGACGCCGACACGACGAACGCCGCCGCGATCGCCATGCGCAGGAGGAGGAAGACGATGAAGTGGAGGTCGAGGGACATTTTGTCTGTCATTCCGGGGCGCGCGAAGCGCGAGCCCCGGAACGACACCAATTGCTGCGGTTACGACCTGCGCCTCACACCCGCTGCATCGACACCGAAACCTTCGGGCCGTTCTTGATGGTCTGATAGACCACGCAATAGCGCTCGGTGAGCTTGAGCAGGAGATCGAGCTTGTCTTGCGGTGCCGGCGTGTCGACCTCGAAGCGGAGGCGTATCTCGGCGAAGCCGACCGGGGTCTCCTTGTCGATGCCGAGTGTGCCGCGGAAATCGAGATCGCCCTCGGCGTAGACATTGCCGCTTCTGAGCGGCACTTCGATCGCGGTCGCAACCGACTTCAGTGTGACACCGGCGCAGGCAACGAGCGCTTCCAGCAGCATGTCACCGGAGCAGAGCTCGAGCCCTGAACCGCCGGTGGCCGGATGCAGGCCAGCCGTCGCGATGGCGCGGCCGGTCTCAACCTTGCAGGCGATGCCTTCGCTCTCGGTCGAGCCCTTGGCCTTCAGCGTGATCATCGCGGTCTTGGGATCGGACTTGTAGCGTTCCTTGATCGGGGCCTGCATCTGGCGCAGCTCTGCGGCATCCATCTTGTTCTCTCCCGGGAAAATTGTCTCTCGATGTACCGGCTCGGGGCGAAAATGTCACCACCACATGGCCTGACCGGGACCCTGGGTTGCGTCACGGTCGGGCACGTTGCGGTCGAGCGAACGGTCGAGTGACGTCAGCACACTTCGCTTGAAATTCTCGAACAGCGGCGAATTGCGGTCGCGCGGACGGGTCAGATTGATCTCGATCTGGTCGAACAGCCGACCGGGCCGCGGCCGCATCACCAGCACGCGATCGGCCAGCACGACGGCCTCGTCGACGTCATGTGTGACGAGGATCAAGGTCGGCCGCGTGTCGGCCCAGAGGTCGAGCAGATGATCCTGCAGGTCCCGACGGGTGAAGGCATCGAGCGCGGAGAACGGCTCGTCGAGCAGGAGCACTTCGGGTTGCGGCACCAGCGCACGCGCAATCGCGACCCGCTGCGCCTGTCCGCCCGAGAGCTCGCGCGGCCAGGCCTGCGCCTTGTCGGCGAGGCCAACGCGTGCCAGCGCTCGCGCCACCTTGTCGCGCCGCTCGGCCGCCGGCAACTCGGCGATACCGAAGCCGATATTGTCGGCAACGCTGAGCCAGGGCAGCAGCCGCGGCTCCTGAAAGATGATGCCAATCTTGGCGTGCGGCGAGGCGATCGCCTCGCTGTCGAGCGTCACCGTGCCGGAACTGGCGCGGTCAAGACCCGCGATGGCGCGGAGCAATGTGGATTTGCCGCAGCCGGAACCCCCGATGATTGCGATGATCTCGCCCTGCCTGATCTCGGCGGAAAAGCGCGCCAGCGCCTCGACGCCGTTGGGATAGGTCTTGCTGACCCGGTCGAGCGCCAGCATCGCCTCAAGCTCCCTTCGCGCGGCCGAAGGCGTCCTGCCAGCGCAGGAACGGTGCCGCGGCGACCTCGATCAGCCAGTCCGTCAGCTTGCCGAGAATGGCGAAGATCACGATGGCGGCGAGGATTTGCGCCGGCTTGCCGAGCTGCTGGCCGTCGAGCAGGAGATAGCCGAGGCCTTCGGAGGCGCCGATCAATTCGGCGGCGACCACGAACATCCAGCCGAGACCAAGGCCAACGCGCAAGGATACGACATAGGCCGGCAGCACGGCGGGCAGCAGGATGCGGCGGATCATCGCGAAGCCTGAGAGGCGGAAGGTGCGGCCGACCTCGACGATCTTGCGATCGACCGAGAGGATCGCGCCCATCACGCCGAGATAGACCGGGAAGAACACGCCGACCGCGATCAGCGCGATCTTCGATGTCTCGAAAATGCCGAGCCAGAGGATGAACAGGGGCACCCAGGCGAGCGACGGGATCGCGCGCAACGCTTGTACAGTGGGATCAAGAAGCCGCCGCGCCAGCGACCAATAGCCCGAGAGGGCGCCAAGCACCGTGCCAGCGACGACGCCGAAGGCGAAGCCGAGCCCGACCCGCCACAACGTCGCGGCGATGTGGCGGAGCAGCTCGCCGGAGCGGGCGAGATCAGCGATGGTGGCGAAGACGCGCGAGGGCGGCGGCACCAGGCGGCCATTGGACCAGCCGGACCAGACCACCAGCTCCCAGCCGAGCGCGAGGATCACCGGCAGCAGCAGCCCCAGCACCGGCCGCGCATGGCGCGACAACCGCGAGGCCGCGCCGGCGCTCTCGGCTGGTTCCGATGATTGTTGCAGCACTGGTGCGTCGGAGATCATGGCCGGTAGGAAACGCGTCTGGCGAGGGATTGCAACATGACTCTTGCCGCGCTCTCCGCTGTCGTCCCCGGGCGCGCGCGGCGCGAGCCCGGGACGACGCAGTGTGTGTGGCGCCGGTCTGCCTCTTACTAATTCGCCGGCAGCGGGACCTGGTCGTCGATCAGCGCATCCAGCGTCGCCTTCACGTCGACCTTGGCATCGACGACGCCGGCCTGTTGCAGCGCGAGGCCGGCAGCGAGGACCGACTCGCGCTGGGGTGCGCCGATACGGCTGTGGGTGAGCTCGGTGCGCTCCTTGAGCTGCTTGTCGACGACGGCCTCGGGCAGTTTTGTCACCGCAATGAAGGTCTTCTTCAGATCATCGTAGTTGGCGAGCGAATATTTCCGCGCCTCTTCGTAGGTTGCGAGCACGCGGCGGGCGGCGTCCGGATAGTCCTTCAAGAACTGCTCGCGCACATTGAGGATACCCCAGGTGTTGGCGTCGGCCTTGCGATAGAACAGCTTCGCGCCCTCCTCGATCTCGGCCTGCGCCATCATCGGATCGAGACCGGCCCAGGCATCGACGTCGCCACGGATCAGCGCGGTCTTGCCGTCGGCATGCTGCAGCAGCACCGGTGTGATGTCCTTCTCGGTGAGCCCTGCGCCCAGCAGCGCACGCACCAGGAAGATGTGCGGATCGGTGCCGCGCGTCACCGCGACGCGCCTACCCTTGAGATCAGCGACATCAGCGATCTTGGAATCCTTGCCCGTGACAAGCGCGGTCCACTCAGGACGTGAGTAGACGTAAATCGACTTGATCGGATTGCCGTTGATGCGCGCGACCAGCGCCGCCGAGCCGGCGGTCGAGCCGAAATCGATCGAGCCGGCGTTGAGGAATTCGAGCGCCTTGTTGGAGCCCGCCGACTGCACCCAGGTGATGGTGATGCCGTCCTTGGCGAACTCCTTCTCCAGGAGCCCCTTCTGCTTCAGGACCAGCGACACCGGATTGTAAGTCGCCCAGTCGATGCGGATTTCCTTCAGCGGATCGGCCGCCCGCGCCGCGGGGGCCATGGCGAGCGCAACGGCTCCCGCCAGCAGAATACGTCGTGTGATGTCAGCCATGCCCAGCCTCCTCAAAAACTTCATTGTTTTTCAATGAGTTATGCCTAGAGGTCAACGAGAAAATCCCACCCTTGAAAGCGCGTGGCCTGAGAACAATTTTGCTTCCAGCCGGCGATTTCCAGCATGGAACGACTATTGCTGGCGAATGGCTGATGACAGCGCCTGCCGCCTCTTATATCCGGTGAGACATGGATAGCGTTGCGACCGAGCATAAGCCACAGGTGGATGATCGTTTCGACACTGCGCGGATCACCGCCGCGGTCGATGCGCTTGCCGAGAAGCATCAGGGGCGTGAGGACGCGTTCCGCACCGCAGTTGCTCAATTGCTCAAGGCGGAACTCATCGCCGCGCGCGCCGCCGCGCAGGCGATCCTGCTGAAGGACCGCCACGGCCGCCGCTGCGCCGAGCGCTTGTGCCACGTGCAGGACGAGATCATCCGCATTCTCTACTCGGCCGCGACCCGCCATCTCTATCGTTCACCGATCCCGAGCGGCGCCGAACGCATGGCGGTGGTTGCGACCGGCGGCTACGGCCGCGGCCTGATGGCGCCCGAGTCCGACATCGATCTCTTGTTCATCCTCCCCTACAAGCAGACCGCCTGGGGCGAGCAGGTGGCTGAGGCCATCCTCTATTGCCTCTGGGATATGGGTCTGAAGGTCGGTCACGCCACGCGCTCGGTCGACGAGTCGATCCGGCAGGCGCGTGGCGACATGACCATCCGCACCGCCATTCTGGAGACGCGCTTCCTCACCGGCGACCAGCCGCTCTATGACGAGCTTGTCGCGCGCTTCGACAAGGAAGTGGTGCAGGGCACCGCCTCCGAATTCGTCACCGCCAAGCTCGCCGAGCGCGAAGAGCGCCATCGCCGCGGCGGCCAGTCGCGCTATCTGGTCGAGCCCAACGTCAAGGACGGCAAGGGCGCCTTGCGCGACCTGCACACGCTGTTCTGGATCGCCAAATACGTCTATCGCGTCCGCGACACCGACGAGCTCGTCGAACGCGGCGTGTTCGACGCGCAGGAATATCGCAGCTTCCGCCGTTGCGCCGACTTCCTCTGGTCGGTGCGCTGCAATCTGCATTTCTACTGCGGGCGGCCGGAGGAGCGGCTGTCCTTCGACCTCCAGCGCGAGATCGCTGTCAGGCTCGGCTACACCTCGCATCCCGGCATGCAGGACGTCGAGCGCTTCATGAAGCACTACTTCCTGGTCGCCAAGGAAGTCGGCAATCTCACCGCCATCCTCTGCGCCAAGCTCGAGGACCAGCAGGCCAAGCCCGCCCCGGTGCTGAGCCGGATGATGGCGCGGCTGCGCCCGACGCCAGCGAAGCGGCGCGTGCCCGAGAGCGACGATTTCATCGTCGACAACAACCGCATCAACGTCGCCGCGCCCGACGTTTTCAAGCACGATCCGGTCAATTTGATCCGCATCTTCCGCCTGGCGCAAAAGAACAACCTCGCCTTCCATCCGGACGCGATGCGCGACGTGACGCGCTCGCTCGGCCTGATCAACGCGCAGATGCGCGAGAATCCCGAGGCCAACCGGCTGTTCATGGAGATTCTCACCTCCGACAACGCCGAGATCGTGCTGCGGCGGATGAACGAAACAGGCGTGCTCGGCCACTTCATCCGCGCCTTCGGCAAGATCGTCTCGATGATGCAGTTCAACATGTATCATCACTACACCGTGGACGAGCACCTGATCCGCTGCGTCGGCTTCCTCCAGGACATCGAGCGCGGCGGCATCGAGGAATTCACTCTCGCCAGCGATTTGATGCGCAAAATCCGTCCCGAGCACCGTGCGGTGATCTACATCACGACGCTGTTGCACGACATCGCCAAGGGTCGGCCGGAAGACCACTCCATCGCAGGGGCCAAGGTGGCGCGGCGGCTGTGCCCGCGGCTCGGCTTCAGCGCATCCGACACCGAGCTCGTGGCCTGGCTGATCGAGGAACATCTGACGATGTCGACGGTCGCGCAGTCGCGCGATCTCTCCGACCGCAAGACCATCGAGAACTTCGCCGCCGTCGTGCAATCGGTCGAGCAGATGAAGCTCTTGACCATCCTGACCACTGCCGACATTCGCGGCGTCGGTCCGGGCGTGTGGAACGGCTGGAAGGCGCAGCTATTGCGCTCGCTGTATTACGAGACCGAGCCGGTGCTGACCGGCGGCTTCTCGGAGGTCGACCGCGGCAAGCGCCTCACGGCCGCCTACGCCGAATTCCGTCACGCCTTCGCCGAATGGCCGGCCGACGAGCTGGACGCCTATGTCGGCCGGCACTATCCGGCCTACTGGCTCAAGGTCGAGCTGCCGCGAAAAATTCGCCACGCACGCTTCGTGCGATCGAGCGAACAGGCCGGCCACAAGCTCGCGATCAATGTCGGCTTCGACGAGGTGCGCGGCGTCACCGAACTCACGATCTTCGCCGCCGACCATCCCTGGCTGCTCTCGATCATCGCGGGCGCCTGTGCTTCGGCCGGCGCCAACATCGTCGACGCCCAGATCTACACCACGACCGACGGCCGCGCGCTCGACACTATCTCGATCTCGCGTGAATACGATCGTGACGAGGACGAAGGCCGCAGAGCCACCCGCATCGGCGAGATGATCGAGGACGTGCTGGAAGGCAAGCTGCGCCTGCCCGAGGTGGTGGCGCGGCGCACCGTGCGCAGCAAGGCAAGGCCGTTCGTGATCGAGCCGGAAGTGACCATCAACAACCAATGGTCCGACCGCTACACCGTGATCGAGGTCTCCGGCCTCGACCGCCCCGGCCTGCTCTACGAGCTGACCACCGCGATCTCGAAGCTCAACCTCAACATCGCCTCGGCCCATGTCGCAACCTTCGGCGAGCGCGCCCGCGACGTGTTCTACGTCACCGATCTCCTCGGCGCGCAGATCAACGCGCCGACGCGGCAGTCCGCGATCAAGAGCGCGCTGACCCATGTGATGGCCGGCGACAAGGCGGTTCAGCCGGCGGCGTGATCTTCTTCCGTCATTCCGGGGCGATGCGCAGCATCGAACTATGGTGCGCAATTGCGCACCTGAGAATCTCGAAGTTCCGGGTTCGCCCTATGGGCGCCCCGGAACGACCGAGGCTTCAAACCTCCACGCCCTCATGCCTGAGCAGCCACTTCTTCCGCTCCAGCCCGCCGCCGTATTTCACCAGCGAACCGTCCGCGCCGATCAGGCGGTGGCACGGCAGCACCACGCTGATCGGGTTGGAGCCGTTGGCATGGCCGACGGCGCGGATGGCCCTGGGCATGTCGATCCTTGCGGCCATCGCGCCATAGCTCATCGTCGTGCCTGCCGGGATTTGCGCCAGCGCGGTCCAGACCTTTTGCTGGAACGGCGTGCCGGCGATACGCCATGCGACACGCGAGAGCTGATCGAGATCGCCCTCGAAATATGCCGACAGCGCGGTCTTCATCGCCGTCGGCGCTAACTGATCGCAGAGCTCCACCGCGCCGTAATGCAGGCGCAACAACTCGCGCATCCGATGATCGTAGTCGTCCCAATCGAGCGCGCGCAAATGGCCTTCGGCGTCGGTGACGAGCAGCGCGGTCCCGATCGGCGTCGCCAGCCGATCGAGGCCGAAGCGTTCAGGTATCCTGCTTGATCGCTCGGGCATGGCAGCACCATTGCATCGAAACACGGCATCGCACTTGCCATGCCGGCCGTGCTAACGTCCACCCGAAAGCTGACGCTTTTGGGGGAGCTCAACTTGATTCTTGTCGCCAATGTCCTGGTGGCGCTGGTCGCCGCACTGCACGCCTATTTCCTGATCCTGGAAATGTTTCTCTGGGACAAGCCGCTCGGCTTGAAGACATTCCGCAACACGCCTGAGAAGGCTGAGATCACGAAAGTGCTGGCGGCCAATCAGGGGCTCTACAACGGCTTCCTCGTCGCCGGCCTGATCTGGGGGCTGCTGCATGGCAATCCGGCCTTCGCGTTCGAGATCAAGGTGTTCTTCCTGCTCTGTGTGATCGTGGCCGGCGCTTATGGCGCGGCCACCGTCAGCACGCGCATCCTGATCGTGCAGGCGCTGCCGGCCGCGATCGCGCTGGTTGCGTTGTTCCTGGCGTAAGACGCTGCCGGCGAAAGACTCTGGCCTAGCCTGAGACGCTTCAGCGCGACGCCGCGATCCTTGCGCGGCGTCCGCCGTTCCTCCACACTCGCCAGCAGCGATGGCGACCGTTGCAAGCAACGGGAAAAGACCGTCGGCCGGAAAATTCCGTCAGGAGGAACAACCCAACATGAGTACTCGCAGAGCCTTGATAGCTGCCACGGCGGCGCTCGCCTTCGCGTTCTCCGCCAACCAGGCCCTCGCCCAGAAAAAATACGACACCGGCGCGAGCGACACCGAGATCAAGATCGGCCAGACCGTGCCGTTCTCCGGCGCCTACTCCGTCTACGCCAATATCGGCAAGACCCAGGCGGCCTACTTCAAGATGATCAACGACCAGGGCGGCATCAATGGCCGCAAGATCAACCTGATCCAGTATGACGATGCCTATTCGCCACCGAAGACCGTCGAGCAGGTGCGCAAGCTCGTCGAAGGCGACGAAGTGCTGTTCACCTTCCAGATCATCGGCACGGCCGCCAACGCCGCCGTGCAAAAATATCTCAACGGCAAGAAGGTCCCGCAGCTGCTCGCCTCCACCGGGGCGGCGCGCTTCAACGATCCGCAGAACTATCCCTGGACCATCGCCTATAATCCCAACTACATCTCCGAAGGGCGGATCTACGCGAAATACATTCTCAAGGAACACCCGAACGCCAAGATCGGCGTGCTCTACCAGAACGACGACATGGGCCGCGACTATCTCGCCGGCCTCAAGAGCGGGCTCGGCGACAAGGCCGCCGGCATGATCGTCGGCGAGGTCTCCTACGAGGTCACCGACCCGACGGTGGACTCGCAGGTGGTGAAGCTGAAGTCGATGGGCGCCGATCTGTTCTATGACGCGTCCACGCCAAAGTTCGCGGCGCAGGCGATCAAGAAGCTTGCCGACCTCGGCTGGACGCCGGTGCACATCCTCGACATCAATGCGAGCCCGATCTCGGCGACATTGAAGCCGGCCGGCCTCGATATCTCCAAGGGCATCATCTCGACGCAGTACGGCAAGGAGCCCGGCGATCCCCAGTGGAAGGACGATCCCGGCGTGAAAGCCTTCTTCGCCTTCATGGACAAGTATTTTCCGGAGGGTGACAAGCTCAACACGGTCAATACCTACGGGTATTCGGTGGCCGAGCTGCTGGTGCAGGTCTTGAAGCAATGCGGTGACGACCTGACGCGCGAGAACGTCATGAAGCAGGTCGCCAACATCAAGGATTTCACCCCGAGCTTCGCGCTACCCGGCATCAAGATCAACACCGGGCCGAACGACTACCGGGTCAACAAGCAGATGCAGATGATGAAGTTCAACGGCGAACGCTGGGAGCTGTTCGGACCCATCATCGAGGACTCGGGTCCGGCAGGTTAGTTAACGGCGTAGGGTGGTTTACGCCCCGCATGGCTAACCCACCCTACGAACTGCCAGCGCCCCCCGCCTTGCGTTGCAACAACGGTTCCTTCACACTCGCGCCTAGCGATGGCGTCGGGTGCGCGGCAGTGCCGTCCGGCAAGACCATCTGCAAATAACAAACCGAGGAAATTGCGAATGAGGAACGGACTTTTGCATCTGGTCACGGCGACGGCGCTCACCCTTGCGCTCACGGCCTCTGCGGCCAATGCCCAGAAGAAATATGATCCCGGCGCCAGCGACACCGAAATCAAGATCGGCCAGACCAATCCGTTCAGCGGACCGGCCTCGGCCTATGCCACGATCGGCAAGACGCAGGCCGCCTATATGAAGATGATAAATGATCAGGGCGGCGTGAACGGCCGCAAGATCAACCTGATCCAGTACGACGACGCCTATTCGCCGCCGAAGGCGGTCGAGCAGGTGCGCAAGCTCGTCGAGAGCGACGAGGTGCTGCTCACGTTCCAGCTTCTCGGCACCCCCTCGAACGCGGCGGTGCAGAAATATCTCAACTCCAAGAAGGTGCCACAACTTTTCGCGGCCACCGGCGCCTCCAAGTTCACCGACCCGAAGAACTTCCCGTGGACGATGGGCTTCAATCCGAACTACTTCGTCGAGGGCCGCATCTACGGCCAATACATCATCAAGAACCATCCGAACGCCAAGATCGGCATCCTCTATCAGAACGACGATCTCGGTAAGGACTATCTGAACGGCATCAAGGCCGGCCTCGGCGACAAGGCGGCTGGCATGATCGTCGCGGAAACGTCCTACGAGGTTTCCGATCCCACGGTCGATTCGCAGATCCTCAAGATCAAGGACGCCGGTGCCGACCTGTTCTTCAGCGCGACGACGCCGAAACAGGCCGCGCAGGCGATCAAGAAGATCGCCGAGCTCGGCTGGCACCCGGTGCAGATCCTCGACATCAACGCCACTTCGGTCGGTGCGGTGATGAAGCCCGCAGGGCTCGAGGCGTCCAAGGGGGTGATCAGCGTCAACTACGGCAAGGATCCGCTGGACCCGACCTGGAAGGACGACCCCGGCATGAAGAAGTATTTCGAGTTCATGGCGAAGTACTATCCCGAAGGCGACAAGGACTCGAGCTTCAACAGCTACGGATACTCAACCTCGCAATTGATGATCTACGTGCTTCAGAAGTGCGGTGACAACCTGACCCGCGAGAACGTCATGAAGGTTGCCACCAGCCTGAAGGACGTGCAGCTCGACCTCTCGCTGCCGGGCATCGTTGCCAACACATCGCCGACCGACTATCGCGTCAACAAGCAGCTTCAGATGATGAAGTTCAACGGCGAGCGTTGGGAGCTGTTTGGCCCGATCCTCGAGGACGCGGGCCCGGCGGGCTAGTGATCGAACTTTGGAATGCGATCGGCGGCCCAAGGGCCGCCGATTTTCTTTGCGAGCGTCTATTCCGGTATCTCGCCAAAATTCTTCCCCACCGGCAGCACCGCGTGGCGGATCAGGCGCGAATCCTCCACCGCCGCCTGCCGGTGCTTCACCGCTTCGCGATAGACGGGGTCCCGGATCATCTCGACGAAGGCGGCGACGCTCGGGTATTCCGCGATGAAGCAATGATCCCAGCGTTCGTCCTGCGGGCCGATCAGCATCAGCTCGAACCGGCCTTGCC
Organism: Bradyrhizobium sp. CCBAU 11434; assembly: GCF_028128895.1. Lineage (NCBI taxonomy): Bacteria > Pseudomonadati > Pseudomonadota > Alphaproteobacteria > Hyphomicrobiales > Nitrobacteraceae > Bradyrhizobium > Bradyrhizobium sp. CCBAU 11434. The sequence goes on along the minus strand of NZ_LBJX01000102.1, from coordinate 393,544 downwards.
AGACGATGCGGCCGCCGAGGCGCTCGAACACCGGGCCGCTCTCGCGGCCATAGGCCGCATAGGCCTCAGCGCCGCTGGCCTTGCGGCCGTCGGGGTAGGCGGCCTCTTTGCGTAAGCGCACCAGATTGAGCATGTGGATCGGACCGGGGCGGTCGTTGTCCCGGAATTGCGCGAAGATCTCCTTGGTCGGATCGATGTGGCCCATAGGCGTTTCCTCTTCTTATGCGTTCGATCCTACTGCCCGCGCGCTGGAAGCGGAACTGCGGCGGGCGAATGCCGCACCTCCTAATCACGCGTTAACCTCAGGGTAACCGGGCCTTAAACAGCGACCGCTAGCGTGCGGCGGGGCGGGGTGACCGGGCGTTTTGCGTATGGGGTCGGCAAAGAAAAAGGGTGGGCGGAAGGAGCCGTTGTTCGGCTTGCCCGCGGCGCTCGCCGATCTGCGCCTGACGGCGGCGGATCGCATTCCCGGTGGCGGCGACCACAAGCCGAAGAAATCGGCCAGCAAGCGCAAGGCCGAACCCTCCGACGACGAGCCCCCGCGCGAGCGCAAGGCCCCGGCCAAGAGCAGCGGCGCCAAGCGCCGGTCGCGATCATCCATCAGCGCCGGCCTCGGCCGCCTCGTCTATTGGGGCGCCGTACTCAGCCTGTGGGGCGTCATCGCCGTGATCGGCGTCGTGATCTGGGTCGGCGCCCATCTGCCACCGATCCAGTCGCTGGAGATTCCAAAACGCCCGCCAACGATCCAGATCGTGGGCATCGACGGCACTCTGCTGGCGCAGCGCGGCGAGATGGCCGGCGCCAACGTGTCGCTGAAGGATCTGCCGCCGTACTTGCCGAAGGCATTCATCGCGATCGAGGACCGCCGCTTCTATTCGCATTTCGGCATCGATCCCGTCGGCATCCTGCGCGCGCTCGTCACCAATCTGCTCCATCACGGCGTGTCGCAGGGCGGCTCGACGCTGACGCAGCAGCTCGCCAAGAACCTGTTCCTGACCCAGGAACGCACCATGGCGCGCAAGCTGCAGGAGGCGGAGCTCGCGATCTGGCTGGAGCGCAAGCATTCCAAGAACGAGATCCTGGAGCTCTATCTCAACCGGGTCTATTTCGGCTCCGGCGCCTACGGCGTCGAGGCCGCCGCGCAGAAATATTTCGGCAAGCCGGCCAAGAACGTGACGATCGCGGAAGCCGCGATGCTGGCGGGCCTGGTCAAATCGCCCTCGCGGCTTGCGCCCAACCGCAATCCGGAAGGCGCGGAAGCGCGCGCGCAGGTCGTGCTCGCGGCGATGGCGGATGCCAAGTTCATCACCGAAGCCCAGGCGCAGGCCTCGATCGGCCATCCCTCCTACAATGTGAAGCCGGTCGGCGCCGGCACCGTGAACTACGTCGCCGACTGGATCGGCGAGGTGCTGGATGACCTCGTCGGCCAGATCGACGACAGCATCAAGGTCGAGACCACGATCGATCCGAAGCTCCAGGCGCTGGCGGAAGCCGCCATCATCGACGAGCTCGCGGCCAAGAGCGTGAAGTTCAATGTCAGCCAGGGCGCGCTGGTGGCGATGACGCCTGACGGCGCGGTGCGCGCAATGGTCGGCGGTCGGAACTATTCCGAGAGCCAGTACAACCGCGCGGTGACCGCAAAACGCCAGCCGGGCTCGTCCTTCAAGCCGTTCGTCTATCTGACGGCGATGGAGCAGGGACTGACGCCCGACACCATCCGCCAGGACGCGCCGATCGAGGTCAAGGGCTGGAAGCCCGAGAACTACACCCATGAGTATTTCGGCCCGGTGACGCTGACGCAGGCGCTGGCGATGTCGCTCAACACCGTCGCCATCCGCCTCGGCCTCGAGGTCGGACCGAAGAACGTGGTGCGCACCGCGCACCGGCTCGGCATCTCCTCCAAACTCGAGCCCAACGCCTCGATCGCGCTTGGCACCTCGGAAGTCTCCGTTGTCGAGCTGGTCGGCGCCTATGCGCCGTTCGCCAATGGCGGTTTCGCGGCCACGCCGCATGTGGTGACGCGGATCAAGACGCTCGACGGCAAGCTGCTCTACATGCGCCAGCCCGACGAGCACAACCAGGTGGTCGAGCCGCGCTATGTCGGCATGATGAACAGCATGATGCGGGAGACGTTGATCTCGGGCACCGCGAAGAAGGCCGATATCCCCGGCTGGCAGGCGGCCGGCAAGACCGGCACCAGCCAGGATTATCGCGACGCCTGGTTCATCGGCTACACGTCGAACCTCGTCACCGGCGTCTGGCTCGGCAACGACGACAACTCGCCGACCAAGAAGGCGACCGGCGGCGGCCTGCCCGTGGAGGTCTGGACCCGCTTCATGCGGGCCGCGCACGAGGGCGTGCAGGTTGCGGCCCTGCCGAACCTGCAAGGCAATTGGGGGCCGTCGAACCTGGTGCAGATCTCATCGCAGATATCGCCGCCGACCCAGGCGGCACCCGGAGCTTCACCTGCGCCGGTCAGCAATGGCGGCTATCGCGCCCCGCCGCCGACGCGCGCCAATGTGCGGCCGGAGCCGGCTGCAGGGCTTGACGGCTGGCTGATGGACCGGCTGTTTGGCGGAAATCGGTAGCCGCAAAACCAAGACCGCGAAACAACCCCATGCACAGTAGCCGGCGTGTCGCGGCGTGATGCGAGGTGGATCGGTCGAAGGGGCTGATGCGATGGGGCAAAAATGCGATCGCCCGCTCCAGTGCGCAAATGCGCACAAGGCGGGCGATGACACATTCCAAGATGCTAGTTGCGCAGCCTAATCCTCGACCCCGTACCGGTGCAGGTCGTTGCCGCAGGTGTCGAGCCACTTCTTGGCGCGCTCCATGGACGGGCAGATCTTGCCGCAGACGCGCCAGAACTTCGCCGAATGGTTCATCTCGACGAGATGAGCCACTTCATGCGCGGCGAGATAGTCCAGCACATAGGGCGGCGCGAGGATCAGGCGCCAGGAGAATGACAGCGAGCCGGCCGAGGTGCAGGAGCCCCAGCGGCTGGACTGATCGCGGATCGACAGCCGCTTCACCTTGACGCCGAGCTCGGCGGCGTGGATCTCCGCCGAACGCTGCAGATCCTTGCGCGCCTCGCGCTTGAGGAAGTCGTTGACGCGGCGATCGACATGCTCGTGGCCACCGGCGACACAGAGAATGCGTTCACCGCTATCGCGAATTTCTGCCCACACCGTGCCGCGGCTGCCTGCGCGATGCACGATGCGATGGGGAACGCCGCGGAGCGGTATCACTGTGCCAGGCTGGAACGGCGCAGCCTTCGGCAGACGACCGAGACGTGCCGCGATCCACGCACCATGACGCTGCGCGAAGTCCTTGGCTTCGGCGAGCGTGCCGCGCGGAGGCATCGTGAGGATGGCTTCACGATCACTCGGATGGATTCGAAGCGTGTAGCGACGCGCCCGCCGGTGTCTGCGCAGCCGGATCGCAAAGAATTGCGATCCATGGCTGATGACAAGGGTCTTCGGTTCGTGGGGCCGCCGATAAAGGAGTGCGCGTGTGGCCATGTCTGTCAGTCCGGGGAGCAGGAGATCGCCCGGATTCTGCCATAACCGCCGCCAGGGAAAGCGCTCGGCGCAAAAACAAATCATTTGCCCAATATACAGGGGTCTGACGTCCGGGAGACCCTACAGACTGGGGTTGGAACCCGCTTTTTTCGCCCCCGTTGGACGCATGCGACACCCCCAAGGGGTGAGGGCAGACTCACTCCTATAACGCTACCTAAATACCTCGAATCTGACGGGAACCAGGCCCTCCCGGAAGGTCTGGGAGAGCCCGAAATTTCGACGGGAAAGCCGAAATCCGGGATTATTCGGCTGCAAGCGCCTGCAACGAGCTCGGATTCGCAGCCGAGACCATGAAATCGTGGATACGCGGCACGATTTCCGACTTGAAGCGCGAGCCGTTGAACACGCCGTAATGTCCAACGCCCTTCTGGACGTAATGAACGCGGCGATGATCCGGGATCGAGCTGCACAATGCGTGTGTTGCTTCGGTCTGGCCGAGACCCGAAATGTCGTCGTTCTCGCCTTCGACCGTCATCAACGCAACGCGCGTCACCTTGGAGGGATCGACGCGCGTTCCACGATGGGTCATCTCGCCCTTCGGCAGCGAATGTTTCACGAACACGGTGTCGACCGTTTGCAGGTAATACTCGGCCGAGAGGTCCATCACCGCGAGATATTCGTCATAGAACTCGCGATGCTTGTCGACGAGGTCACCGTCGCCCTTCACCAGATGGGCGAAGAGCTGCTTGTGGGCGTCCATGTGGCGGTCGAGGTTCATGCTGATGAACCCGTTGAGCTGGAGAAAGCCCGGATAGACGTCGCGCATCATGCCCGGATGCGGGAATGGCACCTTGGTGATGACGTGGTTGCGGAACCAGTCGATGCCGCGCTCCTGTGCCAGATTGTTCACGGCGGTCGGATTGCGGCGCGTGTCGATCGGACCGCCCATCAGCGTCATCGAAGTGGGCACGAATGGATCGCGCCGCGCTTCCATGATCGAGACCGCGGCGACGACAGGCACGGAAGGCTGGCACACCGCCATCACATGGGTGTTGCCACCCAGCACATGCAGCATCTCGATGACGTAGTCGATGTAATCGTCGAGGTCGAAGCGGCCTTCGCTGAGCGGCACCATGCGCGCGTCGGCCCAATCGGTGATGTAGACCTCATGCGCCGGCAGCAAGGCCTCGACCGTGCCGCGCAGCAGCGTCGCGTAGTGGCCGGACATCGGCGCCACGATCAGCACACGCGGCTGCGGGCTGCGCAGCGGGCGCGCGAATTTGCGATCGAAGTAAAGCAGGCTGCAGAACGGCTTTTCCCAGACCGAGCGGACCTCGACAGGGACGCGGATGCCGTTGACCTCGGTGTCGTTGAGGCCCCATTCCGGCTTGCCGTAGCGGCGCGTGGTGCGCTCGAACAATTCGCAGGCCGCGGCGACCGACTTGCCGACTTCGGTACGCGCCCAGGGATTCAGCGGATTCTGAAACAGCAGCTTTGTCGCATCGGTGACTGCGCGCGCCGGATTGAGAGAGGCGTGGGCCATCTCGTACATCCAGTACATCGGCGTGGTCAGGACCGGGCTGCCTTCTGCCGCCAGGGGCGGCGCGCCGCCAAACTCACCAATAGGCATGATCAAATTCCTCTTCGCATCGCAGCATACTGCCGAATGCGTAATATTGCGTCAATGCATGGTTCCGTACATCTACGTGGCCAGACCGGCCAAACCAGCCTGAATCCACGAGAAAGTGACGTTATTCGCCGCCCGAGAGCAGCGAGCCGTGCTTTCTGGCGCTGCGCAAAAGGGCAAGGAATGCCCCAAAAGAAGCCAGCAGGAGCCCAGCGTTGATGGCTAACGCTTCCAGCATCAAATCGGTTCGGAAGGTGCTCTCGATCAGGAGTGCGCGCATCCCCTCGAACACGTAAGTCGGCGGCAGCGACCAGGCGATGGCTTGCAGCCAGTGCGGCAAGACACTGACCGGATAATAGACGCAGGCGAGCGGCATGATCCCGAACATCAAGGTCCAGACGATGCTCTCGGCGCCAAGGCCGTTCCGCAGCACCAGCCCCGACACAAAGATGCCGACCGACCAGCTGGTGAAGATCAGGTTGCAGAAGAAGGCGATCAGCGGCAGGCCGAGGCTGTAGACATTGAAGTGAAAGAACGCGATCGCGAGCAGCGTCATCGGGATGACGCCAATCGCAAGCCGGATCAGGCTCATCGCCATCAGCGAGAGCAGAAACTCGATCGGCTTCAGCGGGCTCATCATGAGGTTGCCGAGGTTGCGCGCCCACATCTCCTCCAGAAAGGAGATGGAGAAACCGAGCTGGCCGCGGAACAGGATGTCCCAGAGAATGACAGCGCCGATCAGCGTGCCGCCGGCGCGCGCAAAGAAATTGGCGTTCTGGGCGATGTAGAGCTGAAGAAAGCCCCAGGTGATGATCTGGAGCGCCGGCCAGTACAACAGCTCGAGCAGCCGCGGCCAGGACGACATCAACAAATACCAGTAGCGCAGGATCATCGCGCCGATGCGTTGCACGGAGATGCCGCGGTGGAGGGCGAGCTCGCTCATCGCGCTGCCTCCTGCGCACCATTGACCCGGCCGCGCGCGACGTCCAGGAACACCTCTTCCAGCGTGGTGCGGTTGTAGCGGGCCATGATGGCGTCGGGCGTATCGTCGTCCTCGACGCGGCCGCGCTTCATGATGATGACGCGGTCGCAGAGCCGCTCGACCTCGAGCATGTTGTGCGACGCAAGCAGGATGGTGGCGTTGTTGTCCTTCCGATAGCGCTCCAGATGGCTCCGCACCCAGTCGGCCGTATCAGGGTCGAGCGAGGCGGTCGGCTCGTCCAGCAGCAACAACTCGGGCTGGTTGATCAGCGCCTTCGCCAGCGCAACACGGGTCTTCTGCCCGGCCGAGAGCTTGCCGTTGGCGCGGTCGATGAAATCGTTGAGATCGAGATCGTCGGCCAGTTTTGCGATGCGGTCAGCAAGGTGCCTGACTGCATAGAGCTTGCCGAAAATCGTGAGGTTCTGCCGCACCGTCAGCCGCATCGGCATGTCGACATAGGGGCTTTCGAAATTCATCCGCCCCAGCACCTCGGCACTCTCTTCCGGCATTCGATGACCGAGCACGCGGACACGGCCGGAGGTCGGCAGCACCAGCCCCATGATCATGGCGATGGTGGTGGTCTTGCCGGCGCCGTTGCCGCCGAGCAGCCCGGTGATGCTGCCGCGGGGAAGCGAAAAGGAGATACCGTCGACCGCGCGGGTCTGCTTGTAGACCTTGACGAGACGATCGACCTCGATGGCCGCGGACGAAATGCCCTCCGCGACAGTCGGCCAGCTTGAAGCCTTGGAGTTCTCAGTCATGCTGGAGGCGTTCTCCGCCATTGCGCGGTGGAGCGCAAGACTTGTAACTCGAAGGCTTGTAACGCATTGGACTTGTAACTCGTTGGAATCGTGGGCCAGCGTGTTTGTGATAGGACACGCGCACCGCTAGATTGGCCTGTCATGACCGAGACCGCCGCTTCCGACTTCCGCCCGTCGCAACGACATATCCGCCTGGACACCATCCTGCGGCTGCGCTGGCTTGCGGTGCTGGGCCAGTTAGCTGCGATCTTCATCGTGGCGCAGGGGCTCGAGTTCGATGTCGCCATTGTTCCCTGCGTCAGCATCATCGGCCTGTCGGCCATGCTCAATCTGGTACTCCAGACTGCGGTCAATCCGATGCAGCGGCTGGAGCCGATCCACGCAGCCGCGCTGCTGGCGCTCAACATCGTGGAACTGGCCGGGCTGTTGTTCTTCACCGGCGGATTGCAGAACCCGTTCTCGTTCCTGTTCCTCGCGCCTGTCCTGATTTCGGCCACCGCCTTGCCGGCCCGGCTGACCTTTGGCCTCGGCATCCTCGCCGTCGCCTGCGCCTCGATCCTGTTCTTCGTTCATTTCCCGCTGCCGTGGGACTCGGAAGATCCGGTGGTGCTGCCGCCGATTTATCTCGTCGGCGTCTGGCTTTCGATCGTGCTCGCGATCGGCGTCACCAGCCTCTACTCGTTTCAGGTGACCGAGGAAGCGCGCAAGCTGGCGGACGCGCTCGCCGCGACCGAGCTGGTGCTGACGCGCGAGCAGCATCTGACCCAGCTCGACGGATTGGCCGCCGCCGCAGCGCACGAGCTCGGCACGCCGCTGGCGACCATCTTCCTGATCTCGCGCGAGTTGCAGAAGACGGTGAAGGATCCAGTGTTTGCCGCCGACCTGAAGACCCTGCGCGAGCAGACGCAGCGTTGCCGCGACATCCTGAGCAAGATCACCCAGCTCTCCTCCACCGGCGCGCCGTTCGACCGCATGAAACTGTCCGAGCTGATCGAGGAAGTGGTGGCGCCGCATCGCGATTTCGGCGTCGACATCAAGGTGCGGATTGCCGTGGCCGCAACAGCCGAGCCGGTCGGATCGCGCAATCCGGCGGTGCTCTACGGCGTCGGCAACATCATCGAGAACGCGGTCGATTTCGCCAACTCCGCGGTGGAAGTGAATGCCTGGTGGAACAACGACACGATCGAGATCGTGATCTCCGACGACGGCCCGGGCATTCCGCCCGATCTCATGAACCGCATCGGCGAACCCTATCTGTCGCGGCGGCGCGCCCAGGATTCCGGCGGCGGCCTCGGGCTTGGCGTGTTCATCGCCCGCACGCTGCTCGAACGCACCGGCGCCAAGGTCTCGTTTACCAACCGGACCTTTCCGGAACACGGCGCGGTGGTGCAGATTGCGTGGCCGCGCGAGCGTTTTGAGGCTATCGAGAGCTTCGAGGAAACAATAGGATAGGCCGCGACCTTGCGTCGCATGCGAGGCCCGATCGACTATTGGCGGCCTTGGCACCGCCTGATTGCGACGCCATATGTAGATGTGCAGGAGAGAGGACAAAACCTTGAACGCCATCGCCGAACTGAATGAACAGACCGACCGCTCGCTTCTCATCGTTGAGGACGACAAGCCGTTCCTGGAGCGCCTGTCGCGCGCCATGGAGACACGCGGCTTTGCGGTGACGTCATGTGACACGGTCTCGGATGGTCTTGCACAAATCGGCAAGTCCGCTCCGGCCTTCGCTGTGGTTGATCTCAGGCTCGGGGACGGCAACGGTCTCGACGTCGTCTCCGCGCTGAAGAAGAAGCGTCCCGAAGCCCGCGCCATCGTATTGACCGGCTATGGCAACATCGCCACCGCCGTCACCGCGGTGAAGATGGGCGCGATCGATTATCTCTCGAAGCCCGCGGATGCCGACGACGTCGTCGCCGCGCTGCTCTCGACCAGCGCTGAAAAATCCGAGCTGCCGGCGAACCCGATGTCGGCAGACCGCGTGCGCTGGGAGCACATCCAGCGCATCTACGAGATGTGCAATCGCAACGTCTCGGAAACGGCGCGCCGCCTCAACATGCACCGCCGCACCTTGCAGCGGATCCTGGCCAAGCGCGCGCCGAGGTAATGTTGCCGTAGGGTGGGCAAAGGCGCACAGCGCCGTGCCCACCGCTCCTCTCTGAATTTCATCGATGAATTGGGTGGGCACGCTTTCGCTTTGGCCACCCTACGGCACCCTTATTGGGGCGCCGCTACTCCCAAAAATCCGCGTGCCCCTGCGGATCGAGCAGGCGGTTGATGCGCAAGCCTGCCGCCATGCCAAACCGCACCGTCATCTGCTTGCGCGTGGCGGCGGCGATTTTGTGCTCGGGCGCTTCGCAATGCATGTGCGCGCCATAGGCATCGGCGATGATCAGGCCGGTGTCCTGCGGAAAGATCTCGCAAGGCAGATCCTGCGTGAAGGCAAAGAACAGCCGGTCGCAATGAGCGCGGTATTCGTGCCATTTCTGATCGGCGCGCAGATCCTCGACCGACGATTTGATCTCGACAATCCAGATCTCGCCGCGCTCGTTCAGCGCCACCAGATCGGCGCGCCGGCCCGACGGCAGCGGCAATTCGCTGATGCAGGAAAAGCCGAGCGAACGTAACAGCCGCGCCGTGCCACGCGCGATCGCGAGCGCTGTCTCCGACTGACGGCGGTCAGGCGGTGGAACAAGGGCAATGTTGCGGGCGGGGCTGTCCATGTGGGGCAGATTAGCCGATTCCTCCGTTGTCGTCCTGGCGAAAGCCAGGACCCGTTACCCCCGGGGGGTCGTTGCAGCACGCCGGCTGCAATTACGAGTCTTCGCCAAACTGCGTCTGGGATGATGGGTCCTGGATCTGCGCTTCGCTTGTCCAGGACGACACCTCCAGCGTGGGAACCAGGCCAGCTCAAATCGCTTATCACGCAGCCGCCGACAGTTGCGGACGGAGCGAATGAGGCTGCGCGCGCATGATCGACGATCTCTGGTACAAAAACGGCGTGATCTATTGCCTGTCGGTCGGCACCTATATGGATGCCAACGGCGACGGCATCGGCGACTTCAAGGGCCTGCTGCGCCGGCTCGATTATCTGCACGGGCTCGGCATCACCACGATCTGGCTGATGCCGTTCCAGACCTCGCCCGGCCGCGACGATGGTTACGATGTCGCCGACTATTACAGCGTCGATTCCCGTTACGGCACGCTCGGCGATTTCGTCGAGTTCACCCATGGCTGCAAGCAGCGCGGCATCCGAGTCATCATCGACCTCGTCGTCAACCACACCTCGGACCAGCATCAATGGTTCAAGGAAGCGAGGCGCGACAAGAACTCGCCCTACCGAGACTGGTATGTGTGGTCCGACAAGAAGCCGGCCAACGCCAACACCGGTATGGTGTTTCCCGGTGTCCAGAAGTCGACATGGACCCGCGACAAGGAAGCCGGCGCCTGGTTCTTCCATCGCTTCTACGATTTCCAGCCCGATCTCAACACCTCGAATCCGCATGTGCAGGCCGAGATTTTGAAGATCATGGGCTTCTGGATCCAGCTCGGCGTCTCCGGCTTCCGCATGGACGCCGTGCCCTTCGTGATCGCCACCAAGGGCGCGAAGGTCAGGAAGCCCGTCGAGCAATACGACATGCTGCGCACCTTCCGCGAATTCCTGCAATGGCGGCAGGGCGACGCCATCATCCTCGCCGAAGCCAACGTGAAGCCGGAAACCGACATGGACTATTTCGGCCGCGATGGCGACCGCATGCACATGATGTTCAACTTCCAGGCCAACCAGAACCTGTTCTATGCGCTAGCGTCCGGCGATTCGCGTCCGCTGGCGAAGGCGCTGAAGGCGACCAAGCCGCGGCCGGCCGCGGCGCAATGGGGCCTGTTCCTGCGCAATCACGACGAGCTCGATCTCGGCCGATTGACCAAGGCGCAACGCGACCTGGTCTTCAAGCGCTTTGGTCCGGACAAGGACATGCAGCTCTACGACCGTGGCATCCGCCGCCGGCTCGCGCCGATGCTGGGCGGCGACCGACGGCGGCTCGAGCTCGCCTACAGCCTGATGTGCACACTGCCGGGAACGCCTGTGATCCGCTACGGCGACGAGATCGCCATGGGCGACGATCTCTCGCTGCCGGAGCGCAATTGCGCGCGCACACCGATGCAATGGTCGACCGAGCCGCAGGGCGGCTTCACCAAGAGCGGCAAGCCGGCGAGCCCCGTCATCGATAAGGGGCCCTACGGCTTCGAGCACCTCAATGTCGCAAAACAGCGGCGCGATCCGAATTCGATGCTGAACTGGACCGAGCGTATCGTGCGCATGCGCAAGGAAGTGCCGGAGATCGGCTGGGGCGATTTCGCCATCATCGCGACGCGCGATCCCGCCGTCTTCATCATGCGTTACGACTGGCGCAACAATTCCGTGCTGTTCGTGCACAATCTGGATGAGAAGCCGCGGGAGACCACGTTCTCGGCGGGACTGCCCGGCGATGCCGGTGAGCACCTGATCAATTTGCTGGCGGAAGACCACAGCCACGCCGACAAGCGCGGCCAGCACCGCGTCGTGCTGGAGCCGTATGGCTATCGCTGGTATCGCGTTGGCGGGCTGGACTATCTGTTGAAACGGAGCGATATCGACGAGAGCAACGCTGGGAACAAGCATCCGGGGTAGTGTCACAGCGTCGTCCTGGCGAAAGCCAGGACCCAGCACCCCAAGGGTTCGTCGTCGCCCGAGCTAGTAACCACCGGCCTTCGACAAACTCATCCCTGGGGTAATGGATCCTGGATCTGCGCTTCGCTGTTCCAGGACGACGGCTAGGTATGAGGCGGCGCCACCACGACGCCCTCATTGCCACGCAGATCCAGCACGCCCTCAAGCCTCTCCCCCTCGCGATCCAGGAACGTCGACAGCAATATCTCGCTGCCAAAGCGGATCGAACTGGTGGTCACCGCAATCGGCTCGGGGCCGAGATTGAGCACCACGATGAGCGCCCTGCCCTCGGCCTCACGGCGATAGATCAGCAGGTCGCCTTGCGCGGCGATCGGATGATAGTCGCCGGCGACAAGCGCGGGCGAACTCTTCCGCAGCGCGATCAGACGCTTGTACAGGCTGAGGATCGAGCGCGCGTCGGCTTCGAGATTGACGACGTTCTCATGGATATGGTCGTCGGGCAGCGGCAACCATGGTCTGACGTCCGAGAAGCCGCCGAACTGCGACGAATCCCATTGCATCGGCGTACGGCAGCCGTCGCGACCGACGCCGATGCCGGGCACGTTCTTCTCGAAGGGATCGCGAACGTCCTCCGGCGCGATCGCGAGCTGATGCATGCCGATCTCGTCGCCGTAATAGAGCGTCGGCGTGCCGCGCAGTGTCAGCAGCAGCATGGCGGCGATGCGGGCCTGCTCGGGACCGACACGGCTCGCAACGCGCGGGCGATCGTGATTGCCGAGCACCCAGTTCGGCCAGGCGCCTGTGGGCAGCGCCTTCTCGTAATCCTCGATGATCTTCTCGATCGAGCGCGCGCTCCAGAAGGTCGAGAGCAACGCGAAATTGAACGGCATTTGCGCGCCGGTGAGATCGTTGCCGTAATAGGCCATCAGGCGGTGCAGCGGCAGATAGACCTCGCCGATCAAGACGCGCGCGGAATAGGCATCTGTGACGCGCCGCATCTCGGCGATGACGTCGAACACCTCCGGCTGGTCGGTGGAGTATTGCGTCAGGATCTTCTCGTTCGGCGGCCGGCCCTCGACATAGCGCGGGTTCGGCGGGTTGTCGCGAAACGCGGCATCCTTGATCAGGTGCCAGATCACGTCGACGCGAAAGCCGTCGACGCCTTTCTCGAGCCAGAACCGCATCACGTCGTACATCGCCGCGCGGACATCGGGGTTGCGCCAGTTGAGGTCCGGCTGCTGGGCGAGGAAGGCGTGGTAGTAATATTGGCCGGTGGCCTCGTCGAATTGCCATGCGCTGCCGCCGAACTCGGACAGCCAGTTGTTCGGGACGCCGCCATCGGGCGCCGGATCGCGCCAGATGTACCAGTCGCGCCTGGGGTTATCGCGCGAGGCGCGGCTCTCGACGAACCAGGGATGCTGGTCGGAGGTGTGGTTCGGGACGAGATCGAGGATCAGCTTCAATCCGTTGTCGTGCGCGGCGGCGAGCAGCGCGTCGAAATCCGTCATGGTGCCGAACAGCGGATCAATACCCGTATAGTCGGAGATGTCGTAGCCGAAATCGGCCATCGGCGAGGGGAAGATCGGCGACAGCCAGATCGCATCGACGCCGAGCGATTTCACATAAGGCAGTCGTCGCAAAATGCCGGCGAGATCGCCGACGCCGTCACCGTCCGAGTCCTGAAAGGAGCGCGGATAGATCTGATAGAAGATGCCGTCGCGCCACCAAAAGTCGCCGCCCTGTGCCATCTCGGACATCCGCCTGGAAATCTGCTTCGCGCGAGAGAACGCGGAAGCAACGCCCCCGGTTCAAACAGCCACACCAATTGGGACGACCGTGTGACATCAGCCTGTTCCGCAGGCCGACCACGACTATTTTGCTTGGCGGCGCAGCAAAAATCGGCATTGTGAGGCCATGAGCGAGCAAACCGACACCCAACAAGCCAAAGCCGGCGCGATCATCGTGCCCGTGACGCTGTTCGAGCAGAACTGCACCATCATCTGGGACGAGCCTTCCAAGAAGGCCGTGGTGATCGATCCCGGCGGGGACGTGCCGAAGATCCTGGACGCGATCAAGCAGACCGGCGTCACCGTGGAGAAGATCTGGCTGACCCACGGCCATATCGACCATGTCGGCGGCGCGGCCGACTTGCGCGATGCACTGAAAGTGCCGATCGAGGGCCCGCATGTCGCGGACAAATATCTGCTCGACAACGTGGTCGAGAGCGGCGCGCGCTTCGGCATGACTGATGTGCGCAATTTCGAGCCGGACCGCTGGCTCGACGAAGGCGACAGCGTATCGATCGGCGACTTGACGTTCGACATCCTGCACTGCCCCGGTCACTCACCGGGCAGCGTGGTGTTCTTCAACGGGGATTTGCGCTTTGCCCATGTCGGCGACGTCTTGTTCGCCGGCTCGGTCGGGCGCACCGATTTGCCCGGCGGCAGCCACGCCACGCTGATCAACTCGATCATGACGAAGCTGCTGCCGCTCGGCGACGACGTCGGCTTCATCTGCGGCCACGGCGCCGGCTCGAGCATCGGCCAGGAGCGGATGACCAATCCGTTCATCACCGGCGAGATGTGAGCGCGCCGCGCGCTACTTCATCAATCCCGCCGCCGTCAGGGCGCGGGTGATGATCTGGCCGAGATCGAAGCGGCTAGCCTGCTCGCGCTTCGGCTCGGCCTTCTCCTCGGCCACCTTCACACGGATCGTGCGGGCGAGATGCGGCGCCGGCGAACGCACGGGGGCTGCCTTTGCCGGAGCGACGGGCTTCGCCTCATCCTTCTTCGCCTCCTGAATCCAGCCGGTGAGGCCGAAGAATTTTGCGATGTGATAAGACGAGGAAATGCCGGCCTCGATCAGGAACGCGCCTTCGACGCCGTAGCGCTGATCGTTGTCGGCAAGCCCGAGCGGCGTGCCGTGCGCCATGCCTGTGATGGCGTAGGACTCGACCAGCGTTTCGCCGTCCCTGTTCCACCAGGCCTGACGCGGATAGCCGTCGACGACGGTCTCGGCCATCGGGATCATCGGCAGGTCGTGCAGATCGAGCCACTGCTTGACGATTTCGTTGGCATTGCCGGGATTGACGGTGCGGTCGGCGCTGCCGTGCCACACCGACACTTTCGGCCAGGATCCGCGATGGTTGGACGCCCGCCGCACGAAATCGCCGAGCTCGCGCTCGGGCCGCTCAGGCGAGTGAAACATGCCGTCGAGCGCTTCGCGCAAGTTCGACGCGATGCCGTAGGGAAGACCCGCGATGATCGCGCCGGCCGCGAACACCTCCGGATAGGTCGCAAGCATCACCGAGGTCATGCCGCCGCCGGCGGAAAGACCGGTGATGTAGATGCGCCTGGGATCGACGCGATGCGCCCCGACCATATGCGCGATCATCTCGCGGATCGAACGCGCCTCGCCAGAGTCGCGCGCGGTGTCGTCAGGGTTGAACCAGTTGAAGCAGGTGTTGCCATTGTTGATGCGCTGCTGCTCGGGCATGACGAGCGCAAAGCCATAGTGACGCGCGAGCGTCGACCAGCCCGCACCGAGGTCGTAAGCCGCGGCCGTCTGGCCGCAGCCGTGCAGCACGACGACGAGCGCGCGCGGCTTCTGCAACTGCGCCGGCACGAAGGCGAACATGCGCAAGGCGCCGGGATTGTCGCCAAAGCCGGTGACCTCCTGCAGCGGGCTGGACGAGTCAGCGCTTGCGCCGAAGTCGGGCAGGCGCAGACCGTCCATCCTTGGCAAACGTCTCAACAGATCGACATTTCGGGCTAACGACACGGCAAGTTCCTGGTGGGCGACTCTCAACGTTTACCCAGACCAGATAGTTGCTGCAGTGCAAAATGAAAAGGCCGTGTGCTGCCGATCCCTGCGGAATCACGCCAAATCCCGGGAAAAACCGCATGTATTAACCGCAATGCCTCAACTTCGTGCAGATGCGCGGCGCATCCACGTCAGGAATGCGGCTGACATCATGATTAATGTCACAAACAGCGCGAGCGAGACGAGAAAACCTGCGCGCGCTGATTGCAACGATTCGATTGCGAAGAACACCGCGCCGATCGCGGCCACTCCGGCCGCATTTCCGATCTGCGCTGTCGTGCCGTACATGCCCGACGCCGAGCCCGCCGCGACAGGCTTGACGGTCGAGAGCACGGCGCCCGACAGCGGCGCCATGACCAGGCCCTGGCCGTAGCCGAAGATGAGCATGACGAGCGCGAGCGCGACCGGCGTCGGCGCGTCGAGCGCGTCTACGACAAGCGCGAGCGCGGCGAGGCCGGCGATCTGCAACGCGCAGCCTTCGAGCAAAACCCTGGTCCCCCGATGCCTTGCCCGCGCGCCGCTATGGCGCGAGGCGACGACGAAGGCCAGCGCGAGCGGAATAAAGGCGAGGCCGGCCGCGAGCGGCGGGATCTTCAGGCCGCGCTGCATGAACAGCGTCATCACCAGATAGAACGAGAGATTGGCGGCAAAGAAAAAGAAGGCGGCGCCAAGCCCGCGCAGGAACGCGGCATCCGCCAGCAGCGCCAGATCGATCAGCGGCATGCCGGCGCGCGCGACCGCGTGTTCGAGCTTGACGAATGCAAAGAGGATCATGCCGCCGCCTGCCATCACCGCCCACAACCACGGCGCCCAGCCGACATCGTGGCCGAACAGCAACGGGCCGATCAGGCACAACAGCCCAGCGAACAACACCACGCTGCCCTTGATGTCGAGCCTTGTGCCCGCTCGCCGCGGCACCGTCGGCATGATCAGCCAGGCAGCAGCGGCGATGACGAGGCCGCAAGGCACGTTGACGAAGAACACCGAGCGCCAGCCGGTATGGGCAATGTCGATCGTGACCAGCAGACCACCAAGCAGAAAGCCGGCGGCACCCGCGAGCCCAAGCACGATGCCATAGATGCCGAATGCGCGGCTGCGCGACTCGTCCGTGAACAGCAGATGCAGGGTCGCCAGCACCTGCGGCACCATCAGTGCTGCGGTGGCACCCTGCGCCAGCCGGGCGATGATCAGCTCCATGCCTGAATGTGCGAGCCCGCACCACAGCGACGTCGCGGTGAAGCCGAGCACGCCGACGAGAAACACATTCCTGGTGCCGTGGATATCGCCGAGCCGGCCGCCGGTGACGACCAGCGTCGCATAGGCGATCAGATAGATCGCGATGACGGATTCGATCTGCGCCGGGCTCGCGTGCAGATCGACCGCGATGGTGGGGATGGCGACGTTCACGATGAAGGCGTCGACGCCGAACATGAATTGCGCGGCGACGACGATCGCCAGCACCCACCAGCGCCGGGTCGAATCGACGGGCTTTGTGACGGTTTGATGCATCGGCGCGGGCCCCTTCGAACTGCCGGACTGATGATTTCAGCCCTCAGGTCTCTCCGCCATTACCTCGGAGGTCAGATTTGCGGGCCCCTTGCCTTCTCCCCGCAAGCGGGGAGAGGGAGATGATGAGCGCATGCCTGCATTCCGCGGCGCGGGACATCGCGTGATTGCGTTCGTGCCGTCGGACACGTAGCCTCTCGCCACCAACAAACAAAAAACTCAGCCGGAGAGAACGCCATGGCGCGCTTGAAGTTTGGAGCCTTTCTTGCCCCGCATCACCCGATCGGGGAGCATCCGATGCTCCAGTTTCGGCGCGATCTCGATCTGGTCGAGCAGCTCGACGCGCTCGGCTATGACGAGTTCTGGTGCGGCGAGCACCACTCCTCCGGCTGGGAGATGATCGCCTCGCCCGAGATGTTCCTGGCCGCGGCCGGCGAGCGCACCAAGCGGATCAGGCTCGGCACCGGCGTGATCTCGCTGCCCTATCACCACCCCTTCAACGTCGCCCAGCGCATGGTGCAGCTCGACCACATGACCGGCGGCCGCGCCATCTTCGGCTCCGGCCCCGGCGCGCTGGCCTCGGACGCACATACGCTCGGCATCGACCCGATGACGCAGCGCGATCGCCAGGATGAGGCGATCGACGTGATCCGTCGCCTCTTCAATGGCGAGCGTGTCACCGCCAAGACCGAGTGGTTCACCATGAACGACGCCGCGCTCCAGCTTCTGCCGTTGCAGGAGGAGATGCCGTTTGTCGTCGCCTCGCAGATCTCGCCGTCGGGCATGACCCTCGCCGGCAAATATGGCATCGGCATCATCTCGCTGGGCTCGATGACGACGCAGGGGCTGATGTCGCTGCAACAGCAATGGCAATTCGCCGAGGATGCCGCCAAGAAGCACGGCACGAAGGTCGACCGCGCCGACTGGCGCGTGCTGCTGACCTTCCACATCGCCGAAAGCCGCGAACAGGCCCGCAAGGAGGCCGGCGCCGGGCTGATGCGCTGGCACAACGAATATAATGTCGGCACGCTGCAGCGGCCGGGCCTCACCGCCTTCTCCTCGCCTGACGAGGCCGTGGACAAGACCGCCTTCGTCGAAGGTGCCGCGTCCACCATCGGCACGCCCGACGATCTCGTCAAAACCATCAAGAACGTGATGGAGGTATCAGGCGGCGTCGGTGCCATCATCGGCTTCGTGCACGATTGGGCCAATCCGGAAGCCACGCGCCGGAGCTGGGACATGGTGGCGCGCTATGTCGTGCCGGAAATCAACGGCTATATCGACGGCCTGCGCAGGTCGCAAAAATTCGTGATCGAGAACCGCGCGATTTTCGAGCGCGCCGGTCAGGCCGTGATGGCCAAGATCATGCAGAACGAGAAGGCCGCCGAGGCATTGAAGGTCACCGGCCCCGGCCGGGTCGCGATTCCCGCCGTCAACGCGCCGGATTTGCAGAAGGAAGCGGCGAAGCGGTAGGGGACATTCGTCGTCCCGGCGAAGGTGTGTGTTGACTTGCGCGCCAAACAACCCTCGCGTCACCGTGCCGGTTTTGTGCTATGTCGTCGGGGTCAGCCATCCGGAGCAATCGTCATGTCGATGCAGAATGTGGCCACATCCGCGCTTCAGTACACCGCGCCGAAACGCAATGAGCTGACGCACATCCCCGGCGACGAAGGCTGGCCGGTCATCGGCAAGACGTTTCAGGTGCTCGCCGATCCCAAGGGGCATATCGAGCGAAACGGCGCGAAATACGGCCCGGTCTACCGCACCCATATTTTCGGCGAGACCAACATCGTGCTGCTCGGCCCCGAGGCCAACGAGCTCGTGCTGTTCGACCAGCAAAAGCTGTTCTCGTCGACCCATGGCTGGAACAACGTGCTTGGCCTGTTGTTTCCGCGCGGGCTGATGCTGCTCGATTTCGACGAGCACAGGCTGCATCGCAAGGCGTTGTCGGTCGCGTTCAAGTCCGGGCCGATGAAGTCCTATCTCAGCGATCTCGACCGCGGCATCTCCGCGCGCGTCGCGCAATGGAAGGCCAAGCCGGGCGAGATGCGGCTTTATCCGGCGATGAAGCAGCTCACGCTCGATCTCGCCGCGACGTCCTTTCTCGGCGCCGACATCGGACCGGAGGTCGACGAGATCAACCGCGCCTTCGTCGACATGGTGGCGGCTGCGGTCGCCCCGATCCGCCGTCCCCTTCCCGGCACGCAGATGGCGGCAGGCGTGAGGGGGCGCAAGCGCATCATCGCCTATTTCCGCGAGCAGATTCCGCTGCGACGTGGCAATCACGGCGGCGATGATCTGTTCTCGCATCTCTGCCGCGCCACCCATGAGGATGGCGCGCTGCTGTCCGACCAGGACATCATCGACCATATGAGCTTCCTGATGATGGCCGCGCACGACACGCTGACCTCGTCGCTGACGTCTTTCATCGGTGAGCTCGCCGCCAATCCCGACTGGCAGAGCCGGCTGCGCAGCGAAGTTCTCGCGCTGGGGCTCGCGCCGCATGCAGCCAGCAGCTTCGATGATCTCGAAAAAATGCCGCTGTCGGAAATGGCCTTCAAGGAAGCGCTGCGGATCAAGCCGCCGGTGCCCTCGATGCCGCGGCGCGCGATGCGCGATTTCACCTTCAAGGGCTATGCGATTCCCGCCGGAACCGCTGTCGGCGTCAATCCACTCTACACGCACCACATGAAGGATATCTGGCCGGAGCCTGATCGCTTCGATCCCTTGCGCTTTACCGAGGAAGCCCAGCGCAATCGCCATCGCTTCGCCTGGATTCCGTTCGGCGGCGGCGCCCATATGTGCCTCGGCCTGCACTTCGCCTACATGCAGGCGAAATGCTTCGCGCGGCACTTCCTGCAGAACATCGAGGTGTCGCTGGAGCCTGGCTACAAGCCGGAGTGGCAGATGTGGCCGATTCCGAAGCCGCGGGATGGATTGAGGGTGAGGATGAAGGCGGTGTAGCCGCCGCTCTCGTAGCGTGGGCAAAGGCACAGAGCGCCGAGCCCACCATTTCTCAATGAGAGGAAGTTGGTGGGCACGGCGCGCGAGGGGCGCGCCTTTGCCCACCCGACGGCACCTCGCGCGCCGCTACACTCCCCGATCAAACGCCTTACGCACAGCACCGCCTCGCTCTCCGGTAGACGCCGGCCCGCGATCACAATTTTGGCACCTTCGGCAACCAAGACTTGCGCGGTACTTAATCCGATCCCGCTCGTCGCACCCGTGATCACCGTAACCACGCCGTCAAGCCAGGCCCTGGAATGGGCCTGTTTTCGAATGATTTGATGCCAAATGGCGGACACCGATCGATGACATCGCTGCGACATCAAGCGCCGCAACCATCGCTGTTCCAGCCTGATAGCGACAAGGCAAGCTTTGCTTGCGCATCCGAGATGCGTAACATCGTGGCCCGCCTCTCGATTTTCGGACGGAGATCGCAACCGGGCCGCGCATGGGGAAGCTAATCGACGAATTCCGCAAGGGCTGGCGGGGCGTGGCAACGCCGTCGCTGGGCCTGAGCCTTGCGTTCGCGCTGGCCTGCCTGCTGCTTTCGACTTTGGCGCGCTGGGGACTCGCGCATGTGCGCCCCGACGTCTATTTCACGCCGTACTTCCCCGCCGTGTTCTTTGCAGCGGCCTTCGGAGGATTTCGGGTCGGTATCGTGACCGCGCTGGTCGGCGGCGTGCTCGGTGTCGTCCTGAATTTCGACGATGTGTCTGCCGATCGTGCGCGCTTCGCGCTGTTGACGCTCTATTGGGGCGTCTGCGCCCTGACCATCTGGGGCGTCGAGCACTATCGAACGATGCTTGCCGAGCAGCGCCGGATCTCCAGGCGGCTGATCGAAGAGGAAGAGTATCGCAAGCTGCTGGTCGACGAGCTGCAGCACCGGCTGAAGAACAAGCTGTCGACCGTGCACGCCGTGCTGCATCAGGTGCTGCACGACCAGCCGCAGGTCTGGGCCCGGATCGACCCGCGGCTGCGTTCGCTGGCCGCGACCGACGATCTGATCTCGCGGATCGACAAGGGCGGTTGCGACATCCGCGATCTCCTGATCTCCGAGCTCGGCCCGTACGGCCATGTCCGCTTCACCCTCAACGGAGAGCGGCTGTTCCTGCCGCCGAAGCTCGCGGTGACACTGTCATTGATGTTTCACGAGCTTGCCACCAACGCCGGCAAATACGGCGCGTTCTCCGCACCGCGCGGATTGTTGCAGGTGTCATGGACCCTCAATGACGATCGTCTGACCATCACGTGGGACGAAACCGAGGGGCCGACCGTTGGCGAAATCTCCACGCCGGGCTTCGGTACCAAGCTCTTGAAGTCCGCGCTGTCAGCCTTCGACGGCAAGACCGAGATCTCATATTTGAAGACTGGGCTGCACTGCATCATGCAGTGTCGCATTCCCAAGAGCGAATAGAGCTTGGTCACCTCTCCCCGGCGGGGAGAGGTGGACCGCCCCCGGAGCTCACATCGGATTCAATCAGCGCTCGTGACGCCTCTCACCTCGCCGCAAACGAAAGACAAGCGCGCGCTTCGCCCGCGCTTTCGCAAGTGCCGTTGACGTTCTGTTAATGACGATCGACGGCGCGCCTCGCGGCACGACCTTTCTCCCCGGAACACCCCCGTATTTCAGCGGACTCCTTAACCAAACCTAAGAGGGAACTGCGCATGATCGCGCTCATTGCAAAGGCGCTGAAACAACAAGATTCATGACTTCTATGAACGACAATACACACAACGGCGCCAACGAAGCCGAACTCGGATTTCTCAAGGAAATCGTTAGAATGCTGCCTGCCGGCCTCACCGTGCAGGACGCGCAAGGCAAGCTTCTCCTGGTTAACGATGTCGCCGCCGCCCAGCTCGGCATGGACGGCAGCCGTCCGTCGCCGGATCTCGCGCAGCGTCGCGAGGCCTGTGAGCGCGCGCTCCGGGCCGGGCAGCCTGTCGTCTCCGAAGAAGCGCTTCAGGACGGTCCTGCGCGCCAGGTGTTGTTGACCACCCACCGACCGGTGCAGCTCGCCGGCCGCGAACTCTTGATCTCGGCGTCCGCCGACATCACCGAGCAGAAAAATTTCGAGGACCAGCTGTTTCGCTCGGCCTATTTCGACGAGTTGACCGGACTGCCCTCGCGGCGCGTCATCGAGCATCGCGCCAACAGCCTGCTCGGCCGCGATCGCAGCGGCGAGCGCTTCGCGCTGGCCTTTCTCGACGTCGACAATTTCAAGCACATCAACGACTATTACGGCCACGCCGTCGGCGACGCGCTGCTGGTCGAGCTTTCGAAACGGCTCGGGCGCGACTTGCGCGAGTCCGATATGCTGTCGCGCATCTCCGGCGACGAATTCCTGCTGCTGCTCTCGCCTATCCGGAGCCAGGAGGAAGTCGCCGAATTCATGACCTCGACATTGGAGCGGCTGACGGCTCCCTTCTTCATCGACAATTCGGAAGTGTTCGCCTCGACCTCGGTCGGTATCAGCCTGTATCCCGACCATGGAAGCAGCTTCGAGACGCTGCGCCAGAACGCCGACATCGCGATGTACCGCATCAAGAACAACGGCAAGGGATCCGCCGCCTTCTTCGATACCGGCATGGAGCGCGAGGCGCTGGCGCGGATGAAGATCGAGCAGTCGCTGCGGATGGCCATCCTCGAGAAGCGCTTCTGCTGCGCCTTCCAGTCCAAGGTCGACATCCGCACGCAAGCCGTGAAAGGCATCGAAGCGCTGGTGCGCCTGCGCGACGACGAGGGCGTCATCCAGGCACCGGGCTCCTTCATCAATCTCGCCGGCGAGCTCGGTCTGATCGACGAGCTCACTCATCTCGTGCTCGCCGAGATCGTCAAGTCGATCGACCTGATCAACGAGACCTTTGGCGCGGAAGCGACCATCAGCATCAATGTCGCCGCCAAGCAGGCCGGCAACCCCGAATTCATGCGCAATTTCGCCCAGGCGCTCGATGACACCGGCTTTCCCCGGCGATTCATGATCGAGGTGACGGAAGATGCCTTCGTCGCCAAGAACCACTTCCAGGCCGAGATCCTGCCGATGTTCCGCAAGCTCGGCGTCGGCATCTCCATCGACGATTTCGGCACCGGCTATTCGTCGCTGTCGGCGCTCGCCGACATCACCGCCGACGAGATCAAGATCGACCGCTCCTTCATCACCGACATCCATAAGCGGCCGCGCAGCCAGGGCATTTTGCGCGCGATCGAATCCTTGAGCGAAGCGCTCGGCATGACGGTCATTGCCGAAGGCATCGAATCCTATGAGGAGCTCGCCTATCTCCAGGCCGCGACCAAGATCCGCTACGCGCAGGGCTATTATTTCGCGCGGCCCATCTTCCTGGAGGAGCTGAAGCTCGCCACCCCCGCGTCCAGCGAATCGCGCGGCAGCGTCTCCGCCCGCCCGATGCAGCAGAACCGCCAGGGCTATTCGCGGGCGAGCGGGTATCGGCGGTAGGGGCGCAAGACTGATCCGTCATCCTGAGGTGCGAGCCGTGCGGCGCAACGCGGCGCATGGGGAGCCTCGAAGGATGTAAGGCCGAACTGCCAGCCGGGCCGTCGCCCTTCGAGGCCGCTGAAGAAGCGGCCACCTCAGGGTGACGGTGGACAGACTTTGCGAGCTGGCTAGACCCCGTTTTCGCTCTTTGAAATTACAGCCTTTTTGGTAATACACAGGCAGACCTCCCCGAGGTACGCCATGTCTGGTCCCTCTTCCGTCGTCAGTGACCCCGCCTATATCCGCGCCCGCGCGATGGAGACGCTGTTCGAGCGGCTGGAGCATCTGTGCGAGGGCGCCATCGCGATCGATCGCAGCGGGCGCGTGGTCTATGTCAATGAGAAATACGTGACCGCGATCGGCCTCTCACATGAATCCGAGGCGCTTGGCCGTCCGATCGAGGAGGTCATCCCCAACAGCCTGATGCGCAGGGTCGTGGAGACGGGCGAGCCGATCATCCTCGACATCATGGAGCTTGGGGGAGAGCAGCTCGTCGTCACCCGCATGCCGATCGAGGACGAGAAGGGCAACATCATCGGTGCAATCGGCTTCGTGCTCTACGATCGCCTCGAAGGCCTGAAGCCGCTGCTCGGTCGCGTCGCCCAGCTCGAGAACGACCTGCGGCTGGCGCGACGACAATTGTCGCACGCGCGCGCCGCACGCTTCACCTTCGAGGACTATGTCGGCAGCACCGCAGGCATCGCGCAGGCCAAGAAGCTCGCAGGCCGTGCAGCGCGCCAAAGCGTCACCGTCCTGCTCACGGGCGAGACCGGCACCGGCAAGGAAATGCTGGCGCAGGCAATCCACAATGCGTCCGCGCGCGCCGAAAAGCCTTTCGTGAGCGTCAACGTCGCGGCGATCCCGGATACGCTGATCGAATCGGAGTTCTTCGGGGCGGCGCCGGGCGCCTACACCGGTGCGGACCGCAAGGGCCGCGACGGCAAATTCCGGGTCGCCGACGGCGGTACGCTGTTTCTCGACGAGATCGGCGAGATGCCGCTGCAATTGCAGGCCAAGCTGCTGCGCGTTCTGCAGGAGCGGGAGATCGAACCGCTCGGCTCCGACAAGGTCACCAAGGTCGATGTGCGCGTGATTGCTGCCACCAATGTCGACCTGCACAAGCGGGTCAGCGAGGGCACATTTCGCGCCGATCTCTACTACCGGCTCAACGTGCTCTCGATCGTGCTGCCGCCGCTGCGTCATTGCCTGGACGACTTGCCGGAGATCTGCGGCCGGCTGCTGGAAGACATCAGTGCATCCGGCGACTATCTCAATGCCAGGATCACGCCGAGCGGTCTGACTGCGCTGGCGCGGTACGGCTGGCCCGGCAATGTCCGCGAGCTGCGCAACATCCTGGAACGCGCGTTGATCCTGAGCGATTCGGGACGCCTCACCAGCGACGATTTCGATCGCATTCTCCCCGTGAGCGCGGAGATGATACAAGCGGCACCAATGCGGCCGACCGGTCTCGTCCTGCCCTATGCGGAAGCCGAAGCCGAGTTCGAGAAGCACACGCTGGAACAGGCGCTTGCCGCCAGCAACGGCCAGATCTCGGAAGCGGCCAAGATGCTCCAGATCTCGCGCGCGACCTTCTACAAGAAGCTCGCGAAGTTCGGCCTCGCCTCGGGCGCCGCCCCGATCTGAGATTCGAGACACTGCGCGTCCGGAGTCTCGGATTCCGGACACGGCGCGTTGCGCCTCTTTCCCGACGCTTGCACTGAATCTGCTGGACTTTCCGCCATTTTGCGTAAAGCGACAGCATCTGGCGCGGACCTTGCTCTTCGCTTTGCACAATGACGCATGCTGCACATGCGCATTTGCAACCAGGGAGGACGCCAGATGAGTGAAGCGATCTCAGTCCGTCAGCTTCAGACCAGACAGCCGTCGCACGTCACGGTCGCCACTGCGAGCCTGATCGGCACGGCCATCGAATGGTACGACTTCTTCCTCTACGGCACCGCCGCGGCGCTGATCTTCAACAAGCTGTTCTTTCCGACCTTCGATCCGATGATCGGGACGCTGCTGGCGTTCGCGACCTATGCGCTCGGCTTCATCGCGCGTCCGCTCGGCGGGGTCGTGTTCGGTCACTACGGCGACAAGATCGGCCGCAAAACCATGCTCTATCTCACCCTGCTGATCATGGGTGCGGCCACCGCGGCGATTGGATTCCTTCCGACCTACGAGACCGCCGGCGTCTGGGCCGCGGTGCTGCTCGTCACCTGCCGTCTGGTTCAGGGTTTTGGTCTTGGCGGCGAATGGGGCGGCGCGGTGCTGATGGCGGTCGAGCATGCGCCTGCGGACAAGAAGGGCTTTTACGGCAGCTGGCCACAACTCGGCGCGCCGCTCGGCCTCGTGCTCGGCACGCTGGTGTTCACGGTGGTGTCCTCGACGCTATCAGACGCGCAGCTCTATGCCTGGGGCTGGCGCATCCCGTTCCTGTTCTCGATCGCGCTGGTGCTGGTCGGCCTCTGGATCCGCTTCACCATCGCGGAATCGCCGGAGTTCCAGAAGGTAAAGGACACCAAGCAGGAAGTGAAGATGCCGATCCTCGAGGCGATCAGGATGTATCCCAAGAACATCCTGCTGGCGATGGGCGCGCGCTTCGCGGAGAACGGCTTCTTCTACATCTACGCTACTTTCGTGCTCGCCTATGCGACGCAATCGCTCGGCATGAACAAGCAGGACATGCTGAACGGCGTGCTGATCGCGGCCGCCATCGAGACCTTCACCATTCCGGCGTTCGGTGCGCTCTCCGACAAGGTTGGGCGCCGGCCGATCTATATTTTCGGCGCGGTGTTCTCGGCACTGATGTCGTTCCCGCTGTTCATGCTGCTGGCGACCAAGAACCCGCACCTTGCCTGGATCGCGATCGCGCTCGGCCTCGCGATCGGGCATGCCGCAATGTACGGGCCGCAGGCTAGCTTCCTGTCGGAGCTGTTCGGCACCAAGGTGCGCTACAGCGGCGTCTCGCTCGGCTACAACCTCGCCTCGATCTTCGCTGGCGCGCTGTCACCGCTGATCGCGACCGGGCTGATGACGGCTTACGCGCCGGCGACCTGGCCAATCTCGCTCTACATGGTCGCGCTCGCGATCATCACGGTGGTCTCGGTCTATTTCGCCACTGAAACGCGCAAGGTCGGCTAGCCCTGAATGCTTACGGCACGGGAGCGGCGCGCCGCTCCCGTGATGCAGATCAAACAAGCAAGAAGAGCGGACCATAGGATCCGCAAAAAACATGGGAGGGAATGCGATGAGCCAGCATCCTGCCTTGGCTTACCTGCCCAATTCCGAGAAGGGCAAGATCGTCACGGCCGCTGAAGCCGTCATGCTGATCCGTGACGGCGACACGGTCGCCACCGGCGGCTTCGTCGGCATCGGCTTTGCCGAGGAGATCGCGATCGCGCTGGAGGAGCTTTATCTGGCGAACGAGGACGATGCGCCCTACACGCAAGGCAAGCCGCGCAACCTCACGCTGGTCTATGCCGCGGGCCAGGGCGACGGCAAGCATCGCGGCCTCAACCACTTCGCGCATGAGGGCCTGGTCCGCCGCGTCATCGGCGGGCACTGGGGCCTTGCGCCAAAGCTCCAGCAGCTCGCGATCGCAAACCAGATCGAGGCTTATAATCTGCCGCAGGGCGTGATCACGCACCTGTTTCGCGACATCGCCGCGCATCGCCCGGCTCACATCACCCGCGTCGGCATCGGCACTTTCGTCGACCCCAGGCATGGCGGCGGCAAGCTGAATGCGCGCACCACCGAGGACATGGTGGAGCTGATCACGCTGCGCGGCGAGGAATGCCTGCTGTATCGGACGTTCCCGATCAATATCGGGATCATCCGCGCCACCACCGGCGATCCCGACGGCAACCTCACCATGGAGAAGGAGGCGCTGACACTGGAAGCGCTGGCGATTGCCATGGCCGCGCACAATTCCGGCGGCATCGTCATCGCCCAAGTGGAACGCGTCGCCGAGAGCGGCAGCCTCAATCCGCGTCAGGTCAAGATCCCCGGCGTGCTGGTCGATTGCGTGGTCGTGGCCAAGCCCGAACATCACTGGCAGACGTTTGGCACGCAATACAATCCCGCCTTCTCGAGCGAGATCAAGGTGCGCACGACCTCGCTGCCCGAGATGCCGATGAGCGAGCGCAAGATCATCGCCCGCCGCGCGGCCTTCGAGCTGAAGGCCAACAGCGTCGTCAATCTCGGCATCGGCATGCCCGAGGGCATAGCCTCCGTCGCCAATGAAGAGCGCATCATCGACTTGATCACGCTGACCGCAGAGCCCGGCGTGATCGGCGGCATCCCCGCAAGCGGCATCGATTTCGGCGCGGCGATCAATACCCAGGCGGTGATCGACCAGCCCTATCAGTTCGACTTCTATGATGGCGGCGGGCTGGACGCCGCCTTCCTCGGGCTTGCGCAGGTCGATCGCACCGGCAATCTCAACGTCAGCAAGTTCGGGCCGAAGCTGGCCGGCGTCGGCGGCTTCATCAACATCAGCCAGAATGCCAAGGAGGTCGTGTTCGTCGGCACTTTTGCCGCCGGCAGGCAACGCATCGCGGTCAACGACGGCAAGCTCGCCGTCGTCGAGGAAGCGAAATCCCGCAAATTCGTCGATCACGTCGAGCACGTGACGTTCAGCGGCCCCTTCGCCGCGACGCGCGGGCAGCGCGTGCTCTACGTCACCGAGCGCTGCGTCTTCGCGCTGCGGCCGGACGGGTTAGAGCTCACCGAGGTCGCGCCTGGCATCGACATCGAACGCGACATCCTGCGCCTGATGGACTTCAAGCCGTTGATCCCGCGCGAGCCAACCCTGATGGATGCGCGCATCTTCCGCGACGGTCCCATGGATCTGCGCGAGCGGCTGCTCACCATTCCGCTCGACCAGCGCTTTGCGCTGGACGAGCAGCAGAACCTGTTCTTCATCAACCTGGAGCGCTATCCGCTACGCAGCAAGGCCGATATCGACGCGATCGCGCGCATCGTCGAAGCCAGGCTCACACCGCTCGGCCGCAAGGTCTACGCCATCGTCAATTATGACAACTTCTCGATTCTGCCGGAGCTGCTGGACGATTACTCGGCCATGGTGCGCAGCCTGGTCGATCGCTTCTATACCGGCGTGTCGCGCTACACGACTTCGGGCTTCCTGCGCATCAAGCTCGGCGAAGCGCTCGAAAAGCGCGGCGTCGCGCCGCACATCTTCGAGAGCGCCGAAGAGGCGCGGACGGACTGGCAGATCGAGGCCGGCGGCGCGAATGGCGGCACGCGGCTCGCGGCACGACAAGGCTAAAAATAATGCAGAGCAGCCTCAGCCGTAACGTCGAATTGCAATGTCCATCAGGCTATGCAAATCGCTATTGCCCAACACATTAAGTCAGGAGGGACCATCGTGCGTCGATCACTCATCATAACAACAACTATTCTCAGTCTCGCCGCGGTCGCCTCCGCGCACGCCGACGACCTCAAGGTCGCGCTGATCTACGGCAAGACCGGCCCGCTCGAAGCCTATGCCAAGCAGACCGAGACCGGCCTGCAGATGGGCTTCGAATACGCCACCAAGGGCACCATGACGCTCGACGGCCGCAAGATCGTCATCATCACCAAGGACGACCAGGGCAAGCCGGACCTCTCGAAGGCCGCGCTCGCCGAAGCCTATCAGGACGACAAGGCGGATATCGCAATCGGCACCACCTCCTCGGCCGCCGCGCTCGCCATTCTCCCCGTTGCGGAAGAGAACAAGAAGATTCT
Organism: Bradyrhizobium sp. CCBAU 11434; assembly: GCF_028128895.1. Taxonomy (NCBI): domain Bacteria; kingdom Pseudomonadati; phylum Pseudomonadota; class Alphaproteobacteria; order Hyphomicrobiales; family Nitrobacteraceae; genus Bradyrhizobium; species Bradyrhizobium sp. CCBAU 11434. The sequence continues at coordinate 364,408 of NZ_LBJX01000102.1, read as the reverse complement.
GATCGTCGAGCCCGCGGTCGCGGATCAGATTACCGGCGAGAAATGGAACCGCTACATCTTCCGCACTGCGCGCAATTCGTCGCAGGACGCGATCTCGAACGCGGTCGCGATCGGCAAGCAAGGCGTCACTGTCGCGACGCTGGCGCAGGACTACGCCTTCGGCCGCGACGGCGTCGCCGCCTTCAAGGAAGCGCTGGCCAAGACCGGCGCGACGCTCGGAGCTGAAGAATATGCTCCGACCAGCACCACCGACTTCACCGCCGTCGGCCAGCGCCTGTTCGATGCGCTGAAGGATAAGCCCGGCCGCAAGGTGATCTGGGTGATCTGGGCCGGCGCCGGCAATCCGCTGGCAAAGCTCCAGGACATGGATCCGAAGCGCTACGGCATCGAGCTCTCCACCGGCGGCAACATCCTGCCAGCGCTCGCCGCCTATAAGAGCCTGCCCGGCATGGAAGGCGCGACCTATTATTACTACGACATCCCAAAGAACCCGGTGAACGACTGGCTGGTCGCCGAGCACCAGAAGCGCTTCAACTCGCCGCCGGACTTCTTCACCGCGGGCGGCTTTGCCGCCGCGATGTCGGTCGTGACTGCCGTCACCAAGGCGAAGTCGACCGACACCGAGAAGCTGATCACGGCGATGGAAGGCATGGAGTTCGACACGCCGAAGGGCAAGATGGTGTTCCGCAAGGAGGATCATCAGGCGCTGCAGAGCATGTATCACTTCAAAGTCAAGGTCGATCCGAACGTCGCCTGGGCCGTGCTCGAGCCGGTGCGCGAGCTGAAGATCGAGGACATGGACGTTCCGATCAAGAACAAGCGCTGAGCTTTCTTGCTTCACCTCTCCCGCTTGCGGGAGAGGTGTCACAACCGGCGACGAATTTGGCTTCAATGTCCCTCTCTCTCGAAACCCGCGACCTCACCATCCGCTTCGGCGGGCATGTCGCCGTCAACAACGTCAGCTGCGCGTTCCGCCCGGGCGAGCTCACCGCCATCGTCGGGCCGAACGGTGCCGGCAAGACCACCTATTTCAACCTCATCTCGGGCCAGCTGCGCGCCTCCAGCGGCAGCATCCTGTTCGACGGTGCCGACATCACCCATCACTCCGCACCGCTGCGGACCCGTGCGGGACTGGGGCGCGCCTTCCAGCTCACCAATCTTTTTCCGAACCTGACGGTCGAAGAGAACGTCCGCCTCGCGGTGCAGGCAACCAACGGCACCCATTACGACATGCTGCGGCCCTGGATGGTCCGCCGCGATCTGATCGCGCGCGCTGACGCCATCCTCGACCAGGTCGCGCTCGGCAATCGCCGCAGCGTCGCCGCGACCGTGCTGTCGCATGGCGACCAGCGCAAGCTCGAAGTCGCGCTGATGATCGCACTGGAGCCAAAGGTGTTCATGTTCGATGAGCCGACGGCCGGCATGAGCATCGACGAGGTGCCGGTCGTGCTGAACCTGATCGCGCAGCTCAAGCAGGACAAGAGCAAGATCATCCTGCTGGTCGAGCACAAGATGGACGTGGTGCGTTCGCTCGCCGACCGCATCATCGTGCTGCATAACGGCCAGCTCGTCGCCGACGGCCTACCGGCCGAAGTGATCGCCTCGCCAATCGTGCAGGAAGCCTATCTCGGCGTTGCTCCCAAGAACGCTGCAGGGAGTGCCGCATGACCGACCTCCTGAAACTCTCCGGCGTGCACACCCATATCAGCCGCTACCACATCCTCCAGGGCATCGACCTCGCCGTCCCGCAAGGGCAGGTCACGATGCTGCTCGGCCGCAATGGCGCCGGCAAGACCACGACGCTGCGCACTATCATGGGCCTGTGGCAGGCCTCCTCCGGCGAGATTACGCTCAGTGGCGAACGCATCGAGCGCCTCGCCACGCCCGACATCGCGCGGCTCGGCGTCGGCTATGTGCCCGAGAGCATGGCGGTGTTCTCCGATCTCACGGTGAAGGACAATCTCGTTCTGGCGGCTCGCGATGCGGCGATGGACGACAGACAGCTGGAGTGGATATTCGGCTTCTTCCCGGCGCTGCGCCGGTTCTGGCTGTCGCGCGCCGGGAGCCTCTCGGGCGGACAGAAGCAGATGTTGTCGATCGCGCGCGCCATCATCGAGCCGCGCAAGCTGCTCTTGATCGACGAGCCGACCAAGGGTCTGGCGCCCGCCATCGTGATGGCGCTGATCGAATGCCTGAAGGAGATCAAGCGCAAGGGCGCGACCATTCTCCTCGTCGAGCAGAATTTCTTTGCAGCCCGCGAACTCGGCGACAGCGTGCTGGTGATGGACAACGGCACCATCGTCCATCGCGGTGAGATGGCGGCGCTGGCCGCCGACGTGCCGCTGCAGGAACGGTTGCTCGGCCTGAGCCTGGAGGCACATCAGTGACAGACCTTGCCGCGTCGGATCCGCTGCCGAAGCCGAAGCGCGACCTTGCGCCGATCCTGCTGCCGATCGCGCTCGCGCTGATCATGATTCCGCTGGTCGGCTCGCCCTCGACCTGGCTGACGCTGACGGCGGCAAGCCTCGCCATGGGCATGATGATCTTCATCATGGCCTCGGGCCTGACGCTGGTGTTCGGCCTGATGGACGTGCTCAATTTCGGCCATGGCGCCTTCATCGCGGTCGGCGCCTATGTCGCAACCCTGGTGTTCGCGCCGTTCGCGGCCTCCGTGCAGGCGGATTCGCTCTGGGTCAACCTCGCAGTGCTGGCCCCGGCGGCGCTGCTGTCGATGGCGGTATCAGGTGCGCTCGGCCTGGTCGTCGAGCGCGTGTTGATCCTTCCTGTGTACGGTCAGCATCTGAAGCAGATCCTGATGACGACGGGCGGCCTCATCGTTGCCGAGCAGACGCTTTATGCGCTGTGGGGACCGCAGATCATTCCGATGCCGCTGCCGGCCTCTTTGCGCGGATCCTTCATCCTCGGCGACGTTGCGATCGCCAAATACCGCGTGCTGGCGATGCTGATTGGCCTGGCCGTCTTCATCGCGATCCAGCTCGTGCTCAACCGCACCAAGCTCGGGCTCCTGATCCGCGCCGGCGTCGAGAACCGCGAGATGGTCGAGGCGCTCGGCTATCGCATCCGCCGCCTGTTCCTCGGCGTGTTCATGACGGGATCGGCGCTCGCCGGCCTCGGCGGCGTGATGTGGGCGCTCTATCGCGAGCAGGTCCATGCCTCGATGAGCGACGAGCTCACCGTCCTGATTTTCGTCGTCGTCATCATCGGCGGCCTCGGCTCGATCGGCGGCTGCTTCATCGGCGCGCTCCTGGTGGCGATGGTCGCCAACTACGGCGGCTTCCTGGTGCCAAAACTCGCCCTCGTCTCCAACATCCTGCTGATGGTCGCCGTTCTGATGTGGCGGCCGCGCGGCCTCTATGCGGTGACCAGCCGATGATGCTTCTCTCGGGCGATCCGCCGCGGAGCCGCGTGCTCACGCTCATTCTCGTCGTCATCATCCTGGCGCTGGCGGCGACGCCGTTCCTGTTTCCGGGAGCAAAGGCGCTGAACGTCGCGGCCAAGATCTGCGTCTTTGCCGCCTTGGTGGCGTCCTATGACTTGCTGCTTGGCTACACCGGCACGGTGTCGTTCGCGCACACCATGTTCTACGGCATCGGCAGCTACGCGATCGCGATCGCGCTGTATGGCATGGGTCCGAACTGGGCTGCGGTTGCAACCGGCATAGTCGTCGGACTGCCGCTGGCCGCGCTGCTTGCGCTTGCGATCGGCCTGTTCTCGTTGCGGGTGGCCGCGATTTTCTTTGCGATGATCACACTCGCTGTCGCCTCCGCCTTCCAGGTCCTGGCCTCGCAATTGTCATGGCTCACGGGCGGTGAGGACGGGCGCAGCTTCCAGCTGCCGGAGCTGCTGCGCCCCGGCACGGTGCTGATCTCCAAAAACCTGTTCGGCTTCGAGGTCAACGGCCGCATCCTGACCTTCTATCTGGTGTTCGCGATCTCGGCCCTGATGATCCTCGCTTTGCTGCGCGTGGTGAACTCACCGTTCGGACGCGTGCTGCAGGCGATCCGCGAGAACCGATTCCGCGCCGAGGCGCTGGGCTTCCGCACCGTCTTCCATCTGACCTACGCCAACTGCCTTGCGGCCCTCGTCGCCGCCAGCGCCGGCATCCTGAACGCGCTATGGCTGCGCTATGCCGGCCCGGACACCTCGCTCAGTTTCTCCATCATGCTGGACATTCTCCTGATGGTGGTGATCGGCGGCATGGGCACGATCTACGGCGCGATCATCGGCGCCACGATCTTCATCCTCGCCCAGAATTATCTGCAATCCCTCATGGGCGTCGCCTCCAAGGCCGCGGGCGAAGCCGGCCTGCCACTGCTGCCGGGGCTGCTGCACCCGGACCGCTGGCTGCTCTGGCTCGGGCTGCTCTTCATTGCCAGCGTGTATTTCTTCCCGACCGGCGTGGTCGGACGGCTGCGTAACGGCCGTGGCGAGAAGAATGCGGGCGCCTCGCATTAGGCTTCTGGTAACGATGCGGCGCAGCGTCCTTCGCAGACGCGGCGCAACAGGGGCAACGCCAAGCGGTTCGCCTCTGCTGGATATCCGTAGAAATCCGCAACCGGTTTAAGCCATGGGTAACCGGCTTTCCTAAGTATTGCGCCATCTGTCGATGGTATTTCTGCTCCTCCAGGGGAGAGGGATGCGCCAGTTTTTGTCAGGGATGGCAGCTGCAATGTTCCGGGCCGCGAAAGGCGGCTGGGACGCCGCGATGCGGCGCGGCCCCGTGCTGTGGTTGACACTCTCAGGCATGCTGCTGGTCGCCGGCATCTTCGCCGTGACCGCGATGGCCGTCGGCGAGTTTCGCGAGCGCACGCTGGCCAACCGCGAGCGCGAGCTGGAAAACACCGTGCAGCTGATTGCGCGGCACTTCGATCAGCAGTTTGAAGATTCCGACGTCGTCGCGGCCGATTTGATCGGGCAGATGCACCTGCCTGAGATCACGTCGCCGCAGATGTTCCGCGAGCGCATGTCCGGACCCGAAGCGAACAGGATGCTGCGGAGCAAGATTGGCGCCGTCTCCTATCTCGGCGACATCGCGATCTACGACGCTGACGGAGAGATCATCTCCTGGTCACGTGCGCAGCCGCTGCCCAAGATCAACATCTCCTCGCGCGCCTACTTCCAGACCTTCAAGACCAATCCGATGTCGGAGCCGGTGCTGCTGGAATCCGTGCGCAGCTTTCTGATCGGCAAATGGACGACGGTCGTGGCGCGGCGGCTGAGCCTGCCGGACGGCACTTTCGTCGGCGCGCTGGTGAGGCGGATCGATCCCGACAGCTATCAACGCTATTTCGCCTCGGTCGCGCTGGCCGAGGGCGCCGCCATCTCGCTGTTCGACCGCGAAGGCGTGATGCTGGCGCGCTACCCCAACGTCGAATCGATGATCGGCAGAAGCTACAAGAGCGCGCCTCTGATGCAGAAGGTGCTGACCTTCGGCGGTCAGCACACACTTCGCGTCAAGAGCCCGGTCGACGGCACCGATAAACTCGGTTCCGCGGCATCGCTGACCCATTTTCCGCTTGTCATCGTCGCCACCAACACGATGTCGTCCGCGCTGGCCGACTGGCGACAGCAGACCGGCTTCATGGTCACCACCGCGACGCTGTCGGCGGCGGTGATCGCGCTGATCCTGTTCATGATCATCCGCCAGATCATCAGGCAGAACCGCGAGGCTCAGAAGCGGCTGGAAGCGGAACGGCTGCGGCTCGACACCGCCCTCAACAACATGTCGCAAGGGCTGATCCTGTACGACGCTGACGGCTATATCGTCACCTGCAATCGCCGCTATGCCGACATGTTCGGTCTCTCCCACGACGTCATCAAGCCCGGCTGCCACATCCACCAGGCGATGTACCACCGCAAGGAGCGCAACGCGTTCAGCGGCAACGTCGAAGAGTTCTGCGCCGAGGTCTTCAGGGGCGTCGCCGAAGGCAAGGTCGCCACCAAACAGCATCAATTGCCCAACGGGCGCGCTTTCCAGGTCATCAACACGCCGCTCGCGCAAGGCGGATGGGTTGCCACGATCGAGGAGATCACCGAGCGTCGCAATCTGGAGCAGGAGCGCGACCGCAACTACACCTTTCTCCGCGAGATCATCGACCACATTCCCTCGCAGATCACGGTGAAAGACGCCCACACGCGGCGCTACCTCCTGGTCAACCGGATAGCCGAGGACATTTTCGGGGAAGGCGGCAAGACGATCGTCGGCAAGACGGCGGCCGATATTTTGCCCGAAGCGGACGCCGACGTCGTCACGCGCGACGATGACGCCGTGCTGCAATCACCGGAACGGCTGCTGCAAAGAGAGCAGAGCTGGAAAACTCCGACCGACGGCCAGCGCCATACCATTTCGAAGCGCATCGGCATCTGCGACAAGGCCGGTGACCCGCGCTACATCATCAACGTCATCGAGGATGTCACCGAACAGCGCAACGCCGCCGAGAAGATCGCGCATATGGCGCATTATGACGCGCTGACCGGCCTGCCCAACCGCGCGCTGTTCCGCGAGCAGATCGAGCGCGAGCTGGAGAAGGTCGCCGGCGGCGCCCAGTTCGCGCTGCTCTATATCGACGTCGACGAATTCAAGGGCATCAACGATTCGCTCGGCCACCATGTCGGCGACGAGCTGTTGATGGCGATCGCGGGCCGCATCCGCGCCTGTCTGAGGCCAGGCGATCTGATCGCGCGGCTCGGGGGCGACGAGTTCGCCGTGATCCAGACGGGTATCGAATCCTCTACCGACGTACTGGCCTTCGTGACTGAGATCCACGAAGCGATCCGCCGCCCCTATCATTGCCTCGGCCACCAGCTCTCCACGGACGCCAGCATCGGCATCGCGCTGGCACCGCAGGACGGTGCCGATCTCGACCAGCTCATCAAGAACGCGGACCTTGCGATGTATGGCGCCAAGGCGGAAGGGCGGCGCACTTACCGCTTCTTCGTGCCGGAGATGGATGCGAGCGCCAAGGCCCGCCTCTCGCTGGAGCAGGATCTGCGGCAGGCGCTGGTCAATGGCGGCTTCGAGATCCACTACCAGCCGCTGGTCAATCTGCACTCGGGCAAGGTCTCCGGCTGCGAGGCGCTGCTGCGTTGGCGCCATCCCGAACGCGGCATGGTCTCGCCCGCCGAATTCATTCCGATCGCCGAGGATACCGGCCTGATCAACGAGCTGGGCGACTGGGTGCTGCGCACGGCCTGCAACGAGGCCGCGACCTGGCCCGCCCATATCCGCCTCGCCGTCAACGTCTCGCCCGTGCAGCTCAAATGCGATACGCTGGCGCTGCGGATTGCCGGCGCACTTGCCGCCTCCGGGCTGGAGCCGCGCCGGCTGGAGCTCGAGATCACCGAGGCTGTGCTGATCCGCGACGACGAGGCGGCGCTCTCGATCCTTCATCAGCTCCGCTCGATCGGCGTGCGCATCGCGCTCGACGATTTCGGCACGGGCTATTCCTCGCTGAGCTATCTGAAGCGATTCCCGTTCGACAAGATCAAGATCGACCGCTGCTTCGTCGCCGACATCGCCGACGCCGGCGGCGCGCCTGTTATCGTGCAGGCGGTGGTGAACATCGCCTCCGCCAGCGACATGACCACGGTCGCCGAAGGCGTCGAGACCGAGGCCCAGCGTGAGATGCTGCGTGCCCTCGGCTGCACGGAGATGCAGGGCTATTTGTTCAGCAGACCGAAGCCGGCGGCCGAGGTCCGCGAGCTGTTCGGCCCTGGCGATGCCATTCCTGTAGCGGCGGTGGCCTGAGATGGCAAAGCTCGGCAATACTCCCGCGAAGACCGTCGATGTCGCCGATTCCTACGCAGTGCGGCTGATGCAGCATCTGGTGGTGCCGACCTTCGTGATCGATCCGAAACGACGCGTCGTGATCTGGAACAAGGCCTGCGAACGGCTGACCGGCGTTGCCGCCTCCGAGGTGATCGGCACCAACAAGCATTGGCAGGCCTTCTACGAGGCCAAGCGCCCTTGCCTTGCCGATCTGGTTGCGCTCGACCAGCCCGAGCAGCTGCCGGAGTTCTATTCGGAATATGCCGCGCGCGGCCATAACGGGCTTGGCTTTTCCGCGGAAAACTGGTGCGTGATGCCGAAGCTCGGTAGCCAGCTCTATCTCGCGATCGACGCCGGTCCGATCCATGACGAGGCGGGCAATCTGATCGCCGTGGTGGAGACGCTGCGCGACCTCACCGACCAGAAGCGCGCCGAAATGGCGCTGAAGGAGCTCGCCACCAAGGACGGGCTGACGGGCCTGTCGAACCGTCGCTCGTTCGACCAGATGCTGATGAGCGAATGGGCGCGCGCGCAGCGGACGCAGAAGCCGCTGGCGCTGCTGTTCGTCGACGTCGATCATTTCAAGCTGTTCAATGACGAGCACGGCCACCAGACCGGCGACGAGTGCCTGCGCGCGATCGCGCGCGTGGTCAGCCGCCACGCGGTGCGTCCGCTCGACCTCGCCGGCCGGTACGGTGGCGAGGAATTTGCGCTGATCCTGCCGGAAATGAGCCGCGACGATGCCTGCGCCATCGCCGAGGAGATCCGCCGGGCCGTGATGGCCTTGCAGATCGCCCATGGCGCCCATGGCGCCGGCGACCATGTGACCCTCAGTGTCGGCGTCGCCTGCCATATCCCCGGCGAGGCCGATGACGCCCCCAACGGCCTGCTCGGTGCAGCCGATCAAGCCCTCTATGCCGCCAAGCGACTCGGCCGCAACCGTGTGGTCTGCTCCGAGCGGGTGCTGGCCGAATTTGCGGCTCTCGGCAGCGATAATGGGCCAGTTAGCGGTCAAGTTCCTGCCGCCGCTCCACGCAAATCGGCCTAAAGCGCTGATATTGCCGCAGTGGACCGGTTGCCCGCCCCTCGCCATTAGGCTAAATGAGGCCTCGCTGCACCCGTAGCTCAGCTGGATAGAGCGTTGCCCTCCGAAGGCAAAGGTCACACGTTCGAATCGTGTCGGGTGCGCCATCTCGGTGGAAGACCGTCTACTCCAGAACCCGCCGCCTTGCGCCAGATGCGGTAGCCAGAATGCGCGCGAACGGGGCTTCTGCCGCCCGGCGGGCGCCTACAGCTTGTCCCGTTGTCCGATGTAGCGCACGAACTCGACGTGGCCATAGGGATAGCCCGGCGGATCGGGTGGCGTCAGACGCGTCAGCTTGAAACGATCGATTTGCGCAAGGATCTGAAAATGCTCGGCAGCTCTCACGCGTTTGAGATTCTCGACCGCGTAGGCCCCGCCCAGTTGCAGCGCAGGAAAGAAGCCGTAGACCTCGCCCGGTTCGAGGGCGCCGTACCGGGCGGCGGCAGCGGCAAGGAGTTCGAGGTCGTCCCGATCAGATTCCGATTTCCTGGTGCTCGCAAAAGCGGACACGCTGTAGTCCTCGGAGAACGGCTGACCTGTGACACGGTCGTGCCACGAACTCGCTGGCGGGTTGAACACTGAGGAGAGCAGGAGTGAAACACTCATCTGGCGCCGACGCCGGTGCCATACTTTCAGATAACCAAATGCCGTATAGGCAATCACCGTCATATCCGACGGGTTGAACTCGTCATCATTCCTGAAGATGAGGTCGAGCACGGCGTCGAACGGCGCGGGATCGCAGAGCCAGTACAATCCGTCAAAATAGGCCCCACGCCCATGCTCGCGCCAGAAGCGGATCAAGGCCTGCGGCACGCGATCCGCATAGCGCGCGGCCTCCTCGGGGCTGATCCTGCTTGCGTGCTCCGGCTCTCCAAGCTTCTGGACCATCGACGCCAGTAGATCCACCTCCCCCGGAGCTTTCGGCGGATCCTGAGCCAATACCGGCCGCGAGAATGTCAGCATAGCGGCGGATGCCGCCCAGCCAAGCACGGCGCGACGTGAGGCAAAATGCCTCGTGCCTTCGATCTCGCCGGCTGAGCCGCTAAAGGTCATCCCGTGCCGTTCTGGCTGACGCCAACTCAGTCAAAACATCGCGGCGGCGCATTTATTCCGACTGCAACACCCGCGCGGGACTTGATCTCACGACGTTCCGTTCCGCTGATTTCAGCGTCTGGCCTTTCGGCCGTGATACGCCAATGGCCGACAAGGCCGCACGCATCCGCGGCCCCCGGCCTTCAATACCGCCGTTTTGCGGTGACGTCTTTACGGCCGGTTAATTGCGTCGCTTCAATCTGACATTGGCGACATCGGGCACTCCATGTTCGCGCGGTGCAAGTAAGTATTACTTAAACAGCCAGCCTTCAAAGTTCCCCCTGCCGAGAGACAGGCGGAGGCTTTTCGATCCGCCCGCTTCCGGCAAGCGATACCTGAACTGACGGGGAATTGCCTGTGCCGTGGTTAACGGCGATTAGGATGAAGGTCATGCTGCGCGCCTCGCTTTGTCGTTTTATCAGGGATCGCAAGGCCAACGTTGCCGTCATATTCGCGATCCTGCTGTTCCCGACCGTCTATCTACTGGGCATGACGCTCGATTACACGCAGGCCCAGCGCCGGCAATCGCAGCTGGACGCCGCAGCCGATGCCGCCGCGATCGCGGCGGTGACGCCGTCGATGATGGCGCAGAGCACGACGGTCGCGCAGACGACCGCCACGAACATCTTCAATGCGACGGCAAACGCGATCGCCGGCGGCCTGTCAGGGAGTCCCGCGCTGACGGTCAATGTCGGCAATACCGGCCTGGTGCGCACCGCGACCGTCACTTACACCGCAAACTCCAGCAACGCCTTCCCGACCCTGCTCGGCGCCCCCGTGTGGCCGATCAAGGGCTCAGCGACGGCCAGCGCTTCGGGCGCGCCCAACATCAACTTCTATCTTCTGCTGGACGACTCGCCGTCGATGGGCATCGCAGCGACGTCGACCGATATTACCAACATGATCACCGCGACCGCTAGCCAGCCCTCCGGCTCGAGGAGCTGCGCGTTCGCCTGTCACGAGTCGCATCCCGAGAAGGACTCCGGCGCGAACGCGTCGACCAAGGACAACCTCAGCATCGCACGCACCAAGAACATCACGCTGCGTATCGACCTCGTGGCCCAGGCGACCGCAAGCCTGATGACCACGGCGCAACAGACCGAGGCGACGCAGAACAACACCTACAAGGCCGCGATCTACACGTTCGACTACGGCTTCAACACGATCTATGCGCCGTCGGGGCTGCCATCCTCCGACCTGTCGACGGCCGCGACCCAGGCCGCCAACAATATTTCGCTTGTCACCGTCGACCATCAGAACTGCGTGGTCTCGGGATGCGCCATCAGCACCGACTATGGCACCGACATCGAGAACGCGCTCTCAAGCGTCAATGCGATCATGCCCGCACCCGGCGGGGGATCCAACCAGACCGGAGACACGCCTCAGGAAGTGGTGTTCCTCGTGACCGACGGCGTTGACGACAAGATCGTATCGATGAGCTCGTCCTGTAGCGGAACGCCGATTGCCACCGGCTCCAATTTTCGATGCCAGCAACCGGTCAACACCACGAATTGCACGACGATCAAGAACCGGGGAATTCGTATCGCGGTGCTCTATACCGAGTACCTGCCGCTCACGAGCAATGGCTGGTACAATTCCTATATCGCGACATTCAATAATCCTTCCTCGTCGGCCGGACAGATCGCGCAGAACCTGAAATCCTGCGCATCGCCCGGCTTGTTCTACGACGTACAGTCGGGCGGCGACATTTCCGCGGCGCTCAGGCAATTGTTCCTGTTGGTCGTGGAAACGGCCCCTCACCTGACCAACTGAGCGAGCGTCATGCCCGAGCTGCGAGCGGTATCCGGAAAGCGACGCCTTCACAAGACGCTCGCGGCGTTCCGCAACGACGAGAACGGCGCGAACGCCGTCGAGTTCGCCTTGGTCGCGCCGATATTCATCGCGTTGCTGGTCGGAATTATCCAGATCTTCCTGGTTTTCTTCGGCCAGCAATTGCTTCAGCAGGTCGTGCAGCAGTCCGCCCGGCAGGTCATGACCGGACAAGTGCAGACGGCCGGGATGACGCAGACGCAGTTTTCGACGCTGGTCTGCTCGCAGGTCCGCATCATCTTCAACTGCAGCAATCTGATGATCAGCCTCCAGTCCGGGAGCAGCTGGTCGGCGATGAGCGCGGCTTCACCGACATTGACGTTCAATGCCGACGGCACTGTCTCCAACAACTGGCCCTACAGTCCGGGCGGTCCTTCAGACAAGGTCGTCCTGGAGGTAATCTACCAATGGCCGGTCTTCGGGGGGCCGCTCGGCTTCACCCTGGCAAACCTGCCGAACGGCAATCGTCAGATCACGGCGACCGCCGCTTTCCAGAATGAGCCCTATCAATGACCCGCTTGCCCGTGCGCCTGAGGCGGTTTCGAGCCAACGAAGATGCCGTGGCAGCCATCGAGTTTGCCATCGTGCTGCCGTTCATGCTGCTGCTGTGCATGGGCGGCGTCGAACTCGGCAACGCCCTCTCGATCAACGTCAAGGTCACGGCCACAGTACACACCATTGCCGACATCCTGTCGCAGAATAAGTGCGTGACCACCAGCGATGTCACCGGCATTCTCAGCGCCTCGTCGAAAGTCCTCTCCCCGTACGACATCACCAAGGCGGTCGTGACCCTCACGGAGGTGCAGCCGACCGGCGACCACGTTACGGCCAAAGTGATCTGGAGCCAGTCGCTTAACGGCACCGCAAGAACCGCCGGGACCACCGTCAACCTGCCGACATCCCTGACCGGAGTGCCGACCAACAGCGGGCTCATCCTCGGTGAGGCAACTTATGCCTACACGCCGAATCTCGGCTACACGATCAGCGGCACCGTCATGCTCAGCGACAGCTACTATCTGTACCCGCGCCAGACGAACTTCGTCCCGACCATCACGAGCGGGTCGACGCCGCCCGTCCCGGCAGCGTCCTGTCCGACGTCGTGATGACGGCGACCGGATCTATCAGCGATAAATCATACGCCTGATCCAACCACCCGTCTCCAACCACCCTTCGGCACCGCGAAGGGTGGCTGCTTGTGTGTCCCGTGTCAGTGCCTCACATGCTCGAACACGACGATCACGCCGGTCGGCTCGGGCTCGTGCGCCATCAGCCGCGTCAGATCGGCATCGCTCCAGTCGGCGAGGCTGACGACTTCACCTGTCTGTCGTTCCGCATTGAGCGACGGCGTCGGCTCGAGGACCTTCAAGCCCATCTCGTCGACGAAGAACGTGTGTTCGCCGAACATGCTGTTGAGCTGGGGCATGGCGGGATGCTCGTCGGGCAGCACCTGGGCGCCGAGCTGGTTGATGGTCTGCTTCACCTGTTCGGACGTGAGCTTCATGAGCTGCTCCGTTCTATCGTTCGAGTTTCGTGGCTTGAACCAGGTTTTGGCCGGAGCGCGTGTTCCCGTGTATCGCCTGGCTCAAGCTTCCGAACGGGTGCTGCGCACAAATGTTCCTGCACGATGCATTTCGTGATCGCGCGTTGCATCTGCCGCACCAATGGCGCGGGATCGCCACACGGTGTCCACGGTTCGAGGCGGCAGGACGCCAACCGCCTGCTACTCGCTTCTATTCTCGCCGACCGAAAGCGCGCAGATGCGCGACAGATGGGTGTAGGGCAGGCCCGTCTCCTCCGCCCAGGCATTGAACTGCGCCTGCACCTTGGCGAGATCACCCTTGGACTTGACCTCTTCGGCGATGTCGAGGCCGGCATCGCGCAGGCAGGCGACCACGTCCTTCGATGTGACGAAACCGTCCCAGCCGACGAAGCGCAGCAGCATCTGGCCGGTGTTGCCGCCTAACCGGCTGCCGCGCTTGGCCAGGAGATCGAGCAAGCCGATCTCGTTGGACGGCGGCCATTTCGCCAGAAACTTGCCGAAGCTGCCGTGCTCCTTGGCAATCTCCTGGACGAAAGCGGCATTGTCGCGCACCGACATGATCTTGGCGCCGTTGCGCACGATCCGCGCATCACGCAGCAGGCCTTCCCAATAATCTTCCGGCTGAAAGCTGAGCTTGGCCGGCTGGAAGCGCAGAAAGGCGTCTTCAAAGCCCTCCCATTTCGCGTCGATCACGCTCCAGGCAAAGCCTGCGCAGAACACCCGCTTCGTCATCTCGGCGAGGATGCGGTCGTCGCCGAGTTTTGCCAGACCTTTCAAGTCCGGCTTGTCGGGCATCAGCTTTTCGAGCGCCTTGGGCCCACCTTTGCGCTTCTCGGCGCGGGCGCGAATGGTCTTGAAGGAGGGCATGCGATCACCCGGGGTTGAAGGCACGCCACGACAGCAGAATTCCGCGATCCGGTCCAGACCTGCAAGGCAACCTGAGCCTGCGCGCCGCTGGCCGTCGCAGCATGCTGCCTGCTTGCTTGCCGGATCGGCGACAGCGATGCTGGTCTGCTTCTTGCTTCACAAGATTTTGGAATTCGCGGATATTTTCATTCTCTTACCGACGGACTCTCAATGCGCTGCCTGGTCGTGGCCGATCTGCACTACTCGCTGCCGCAGCTCGACTGGCTGGTCAGCGCCGCGCCGCAATTCGATCTGGTGATCTTCGCGGGCGATGCGCTGGACATCGGCTCGATGGTGGATTTCCGCGCGCAGATCGTGGTGGTGAAGAAGTACCTCGCACTGATCGCGGCGCAGACCCGCGTGATCCTTTGCTCCGGCAATCACGATCTCGACGAGCGCAATGCGGAGGGCGAGAAGATCTCGCGCTGGATCTCTGAGGTGCGCGAACTTGGCATCGCTTGCGACGGCGACAATCTGACCATCGGCGACACGCTCTTCACAGTGTGCCCATGGTGGGACGGGCCGCTGGTCAAGCAGCGCATCGCCGACCAGCTGCGCGACGCCTCGCTCAACCATCCACGACGCTGGATCTGGGCGCATCACGCGCCGCCGGCCAATTCGCCGACAAGCTGGGGCGGCAAGCGCTTCTTCGGTGATGTCGAGTTGGTGCAGTGGGTCATGCAGTATCAGCCATCGATGGTCATTTCCGGCCATGTGCATCAATCGCCCTTCATCAGGGACGGCTCCTGGTTCGATCGGCTGGGCCAGACCTGGGTGTTCAACGCAGGAAAACAACCGGGACGACCGCCGACGCATATCGTGCTGGATCTCGATGCCGACAAGGCGTTCTGGCTGGCGGCAGGTGAGACGCAATGGATCGATCTCGACGCGCCGCTGAAACGGCCCGCGTCTTACATCGAGGAGCCGCCGGACTGGCTCACATCCTTGGGTCGGATTGCCGATCCGAGCCTGGCGAGACCTCGAGCGGCGGCAGGTTGATCATGCTCTGGAGCACCTCACCGACCATGGCGAGATGCGTGCCGTGGCCGGCATATTGCCGCTTGAGATCGGCGAGATAAGTGTTGGCGACGTTGAGCCGCTGCGCCAGCGTGCGCGCGAGCATCAGCGCCACCTCCGGCCGCTGGACGAGGAACGACGCTGCATCTTCGAACTCGTAA
Source organism: Bradyrhizobium sp. CCBAU 11434 (assembly GCF_028128895.1). Classification (NCBI taxonomy): domain Bacteria; kingdom Pseudomonadati; phylum Pseudomonadota; class Alphaproteobacteria; order Hyphomicrobiales; family Nitrobacteraceae; genus Bradyrhizobium; species Bradyrhizobium sp. CCBAU 11434. The sequence continues at coordinate 348,989 of NZ_LBJX01000102.1, read as the reverse complement.
ATCACCGAATCCGAGCTGGCGCGCACCGTTGCCGTATGTGGCAACCCGAGCAGCACGGACATCTCGCCGAACACCGCGCCGGGCTCGGCGATGGTGGCGACCACCATGTCGCTCTTGAGCACATCGAGCCTGCCCTGCATCAAGACGTAAAGGTGACCGCTGCTGGCGCCGCCCTCGCTGATGACAGTCGTGCCGGCCGGAACCTGCCGCTCGGTGCCGCCGGTGCAATGATCCAGAACTGCGCGCATCGCCAAAAGCTCCCATTGCTGGGGATGTCAGGCGATACTAGAGCACGATCCGTGCCACCCGGCAACGCGCGGAAGGCTATCGCGCCAGGCGCTTGGCGAGGTGGACCGACTGCCAGTCGCCGAGCCCGGTATCCTCGAAGCCGGCCTTTTTTGCGAGGCCGCGCATCTCGGCGTTCGCCCGCGCAGTCTCCGCCGCAATCATCTCGTGACCGCGATCGCTCGCATGCCGTTCCATCGCATTCATCATTTGCAGGCCGACGCCTTTGCGCTGAAACACGTCGGCAACGGAGATGGCGAAATCACCGTACCGCGCACCCGCATCGTAGGCGTATCGCGTTTCGCCGATGATCGTGCTCTGGCCCTCCTCCTGCCTGAGTTCGGCGAGCAGGATGAAGTGATCGGGATGGCTGACCTTGGCGACGCATTCAGCCGCAAGCAATGCGACGTCGGCTCGCGCGCCCATGAAGCGCTTGTTACGGCTTGTCGTGGAAAGACCCGTGAAATAGATCGAGAGACTTTCCACGTCACACGCATTGGCGGCTCTGATGCAGACAGTGCCCTTCGTTTGGTTCGACCCGACAACGGTATCTGAAAATAGCTGTGACATGCGCGAGGCCTCGGCAGGTTGCAATGACCGAACACTTAACCGAGGCCGCGCTCCTGCCGCTTGGACACGACCGCCAATCTTGCGGTCGGAAACGAACTGCCGTTGCCCTGTGCCAGGCGTCACACACGGGCCGCTGTCATGCGACCTAGCCAGCCTTACGCCCGCGAGAGCGACGGCACCTCCTCGGGCATGATGGCCTGGAGGCCACCGAAGCGGCGTTCGCGGCCGTGGAAGGAGGCCAACGCCGCGGCGAGATCGCCCGCGTCGAATTCGGGCCACATCCGCTCTGTGAAATGCAGCTCGGCATAGGCGCCCTCCCAGAGCAGGAAGTCCGACAACCGCTTTTCGCCAGAGGTGCGGATGATGAGATCGACGTCGCGCAAGCCGGCCTCGCCGGTGACGAGTTGCGAGAAGGCTTCGCGGGTGAGGCTGGTCAGCGCGGCCGCCTTGGCCGCGGCGTTGAGGATGGCCTCGCGCGCCGAATAGTCGACCGCGATCCGCAGATGCAGCGTGCTGCCGTTTGCGGTGGCGTCCTCAGCGCGCGCGATGGCGCTGGCGATACCATCAGGCAGGCGATCGCGACGGCCGATCACGTTGAGCCGCACGCCGTTTTTCACCAGGCTCTGCACTTCATTGGCGAGATAGAAGCGCAGCAGCGTCATCAGTGCTGCGACCTCGGCCTTGGGCCGGCGCCAATTGTCGGTCGAGAACGCATAGAGCGTCAGCGTGCCGATGCCCTGCTTGGGCGCGGCCTCGACGATGCGGCGGATCGTCTCGACGCCGGCCTCGTGGCCGCGGACGCGCGACAGGCCGCGCCGGGTCGCCCATCGCCCGTTGCCGTCCATGATGATGCCGACATGAAGCTTCTCGTTGTGGGACGTGACGTCACTTTGCATCGCAAAGTCTCCAGTCAAAAAAGGGGGACGATCAGGTCGGGAGAATGCCGAGACGGCCGAGCGGCGGCGCCTCGCGGCCGGCGGCCTTGGCGGCGTCGCGCACGAGGCGTTCGAGCACGGCGAGATAATCGAGGAAGCGCCGGCGGCCGCTCTTGGTCAGACGGCAGGTCGTGTGCGGGCGATTGCCTTCATAACCCTTGGTCACCTCGACGAGGCCGGCGTCCTGGAGCACGGCGAGGTGCCGGCTGAGATTGCCGTCGGTGAGACCGCAGAGCTGCTTCAGATCGGCGAACGCAAGTCCCTTCGGGTGAGCCATCAGCGACGTCAGCAGCCCGAGTCTCGCCTTCTCGTGGATCACACGGTCGAGGCCTTCGTAAGAAAAAGGCGCGCTGTCAGTCTTCGACATCATTGTCTCCGGACGCGAAATACAGAATGGCCGCCATCACCGACTGGCCGATCACGAAAGGCAGCCCCATCGTCCAGGGCGACAACATGTGAGTCCGGCTCGCCAGCACGACCACGGCGAAGCCGGACATGAAGTACCAGGCTCCGGCGAACGCCACGCTGCGCGGCAGCGAGCGAACGGAGGCGAAAATGCCGAGCGACACCAGGATCTGCCACAGCCCCGGCAGCAGCCACAGCGCCTCGGAAGCGAACTTCCACATCACGACCGCAAGCAGGACGCCGGCGACGCCCGCAGGCAGGAACTGCTCGATCGCCTGATGAATCATCGCGTCGGCGAGGCCGGAATGATGACGACGCGAACGCGCACGCATCTCGGTCCAGATCATCAGGCCGGACAGCGTCGCCGCCGCGAACCAGCCGAGAAAGAAGCCGAGCGGCTCGCTCGTGGGATCGCCGATCAACCAGAATTGCAGGATGGCGGTGACAAGCGCGACGGCGCCGGTCGCAGCCATCGTCGCCGGGCCGTAACCGCGGAACGCCGTACCGGCCGCAATCTGGCTGCGGATCGCCACGATGTCGGCCAGTGCCTTGTCGAGATCGCGCATCGGCAATGCCAAAACTCCGCTCCACCCACGCTCACGGACCGGCTTGCCCAGTCACTTTGTATTGCAAAGTATACCGCGTTACAAAGTAAAGGCAAGCCGGAAGTCGACCGCCCGGGGCGTGGCGCCCGCGGACAACTGCCGGTTGCGTCTCGGCCGTCGGCCCAGCTAAGATGCCGCCAAGGTGCCCTGGGGGAAGTCATGAGGTTAAGGTCGTTCGTCGCTGCAGCTCTGCTGCAGGTGTGTCTTGTTGGGACAGCGCACGCGAAGGGACCATTTGGCACCGCCAATGTCGGCGGCTGGGTCGGCGGCGCCTTCAGCAACGACGAGACGGGCGCCTTCTCCCATTGTGCCGCGACGGCGCCTTACGCGAACGGCGTCATCCTCGTCGTGAGCCAGAATGCCGCCGGCATATGGTCGCTCGCCTTTGCAAGTCCCAGCTATCACTTCAACAAGGGCGAGAACGCCGCAATCGACGTGACCTTTGACGGTAAGGACCAAGCCAGGCTGTTCGCCACGGCGTACCGGCCCGACATGCTCACGGCCGTCATGCCGCTCAACGTCGCGCGTACATTTCAGAAGGCGAGCTTGATGGTGGCGACGGCCGGCCACGCTGTTCTGAACTTCGACCTAAGGTCGACCGGGCCGGTGATCGCCGCATTGGCCAATTGCGTGACCAGGGTGAAAGCCGATGGGCTCGACAAGGCCGGTGACTTCACCAAAGGCGCGGCGAAGCCGGCAGCCACGGCAGAGAAGCAAGGTCAGCCGCCAGCCAGCAAATCGGGCAAAGGGACCAGGACTAGCGGCGGCTTTGGCACCGGCTTTGTGGTGAGCGCCAGCGGGCACATCGTCACCAACAACCACGTGATCGACGGTTGCACAGAGCTCAAGGGCAATCTCACCGGTGAAGCCGCGATGGTGTTGCGCGTCGTGTCTGCCGATGCGAACAACGATCTGGCTTTGTTGCAGCCCACGTCAACGGCGACATTCAAGGACTTTGCCCGGATTCGCGATCGCTCCTTCCACTCCGGCGATTCCGTCGTGGCCATCGGCTTTCCCTATCATGGCCTGCTGACGTCGGACTTCACCGTGACGACCGGGATCGTGGGCTCGCTCAGCGGCATGCGCAACGACACGCGTTTCCTGCAAATCAGCGCTCCGGTGCAGCCCGGCAACAGCGGCGGCCCGTTGTTCGACACCAGCGGCCAGATCGTGGGCGTTGTCACCGGGAAGATCCCCGGATTGCGCATTGCAGCGCTGACCGGCGATATTCCTGAGAACATCAACTTCGCCATCAAGACCGGCGCGCTGCGCGACTTCCTCGATAATTCGGTGGTGCCGTACCAGACGGCCGAACCGAAGGGCGAGCTCAAGACCCCCGAGATCGCCGGCAACGCGCGGGCTTACACGATGTTGATCTCGTGCAAAGGTGCGGAAGAGGCCGACGCGAAGAAGTAGCTAGGACGGATTGAAGCACACCGCCACGCCGCCCTTCGCTGTCATTCCCCGCGAAAGCGGGGAATCCAGTACGCCGCGGCTTCTCGTTTTCAGTCACTCCCGTCTCGGTGTACTGGATCGCCCGGTCGAGCCGGGCGATGACACCTTTGGTGTAGACCGAATAGCCCCCTCACCCGTGACAGCACGCGCCTTTCGCCTGCGGCTCATACTGGTCGCGCAAACGCACCCAGTCCATCGGATAGGGCAGGCCTTCCTCGTGACGCCCGAGCGGAGTGAGGTCGAGATATTGGTAAGCCGCGTTCATCATGTCGAGGCCGCGGGCAAAGCAGGAATAGGTGTGAAAGATCTCGCCGGCCTCGTTGCGAAAGAACACGCTGATGCCGGGCAGCTCCGGGCCATAGAACGGCGTGGTGCCGAAATTGTATTTCGGCACGCCCTGGTCGATCTGCTCGCGCGTGAACGAGACCTCGTAATCGTAATTGAAGTCGCTGTTGCCTGATGAGACCCAGTCGAAGGTCCAGCCCATGCGCTTCTTGAAGGCCTCGAGTTTTGCGCTAGGTGCCAGCGAGATAGCGACCATGGTGGTGTCGCGCGCCACCAAATGCGGCACCATGCGCTCGAAGCCATCCACCCAGAACGAACAGCTCTTGCAAGCGGCCTCCCAATCCGGCGCAAACATCACGTGCTGGACCACGAGCTGCGGACGCCCCTTGAAGAGATCGCCAAGCGTCACCTTGCCGTTCGGCCCGTCGAATACATAACTCTTGTCGACCTTCACCCAGGGCAAGGCCCGGCGCTCCTCGGCCAGACGTTCGCGGGCCTGCGAAAATTCCTTCTCATGCGTCAGATGGGCTTTGCGGGCTGCGACCCATTGCTCGCGCGAGACGATCTGATGTTGCTGCATAATATCCTCCTCTGACAGGGATCAGGCGACGAAGCTATCGAGCTTATTAAAGAATGAACTCCAGCCGCGCTGGTGGTTGTCGCGCGCGGCCTCGTCGAAGAACTGGGCATGATGGAAGATCATCAACGTGCCGATGTTGTCGGGCTTCAACGTGATCGTCACCAGCGATTCGCGCTCCGGCGTCGAGTGCCAGGCCCAGGTGAAAACCAGCCGCTCATGCGGCACGACCTCGCGATAGATCCCCCCGGCTTCGAAATATTCACCGTCGTCGCGGGTGAACGAGATGCGGTAGCGACCGCCGGCGCGAACGTCGAGCTCGGCGTTCAGCGTCGCCGGCTTCATGTTCGGCGGCCCGAACCATTGAACTAGTTGTTCGGCTTGCGTCCAGGCGGCGAAGACTTTTTCCGGCCGCGCGCGGAGCCGGCGCGTGAGCGTGAGGCTTGGACCTTCATCTGCCCGTTCGGCTGCATTGGCGACTGCGTTGACCATGGTTTGTCCTCCACAAAGGCGGCAAGTCGGTCGAAGCTCTCGGACCAGAACTGTGCGTAGCGATTGAGCCAGTTCATCGCCTGCTCCATCGGCTGCGCGGTGAGCCGGCAGGACACGGTGCGCCCGGTCTTTTCGCGCACGATCAGGCCCGCGTCGGTGAGCACGTCGAGATGCTTCATGATCGCCGGCAGCGAGACCGGAAACGGCGCCGCCAGCTCGCTTACCGACAGATTTTCGTTCTCGACAAGCCGCGCCAGCAACGCCCGCCGCGTCGGATCGGACAGCGCCGCAAAGGTGCGATCGAGTGCCTCGTCTTTATACTTAACCATAAGGTTTAGTATAGGCGCGGAGGCCCTCCTGTCAATCGGGAACCACGCGAGAAAAAAGCCCCGCCTTTCGGCGGGGCTTCATTCGTGGTGTCGATCACGAGACTGCTACTCGACCTTGAGGCCGGCGAACTCGACGACCTTTTTCCACTTGGCGGTCTCGGCCTCGATGTCCTTGCCGAACGCCTCTGGCGCCTCCACCAGCGGATCGCCGCCGAGCTCGACCAGGCGCTTGGTCATCTCGGGCTCCTTCATGAGCGTGTTGACCTCGTTGTTGAGCTTGGCGATCAGGTCCTTGGGCATGTTCTTCGGTGCGCCCATGCCGAACAGCGCGCTCGCCTCGTAGTCCTTCACGGTCTCGCCGATCGCAGGCACATCAGGCAGTTGCGGCGAGCGCTGCGCCGTGGTCACGCCGAGCGCCCGCAGCGAGCCGGAGCGGATATGCTGGATGATCGAGGGCATGTTGTCGAAGATCACCTGCACCTGGCCGCCGAGCATGTCGGTGATCGCGGGCGCGGCGCCGCGATAGGGCACGTGCTGCATCTTGCAGCCGGTCATCGCCATGAACATCTCGCCCGACAGATGCACCGAGGTGCCATTGCCTGACGAAGCCATGTTCACCTTGCCGGGATTAGCCTTCACATACTCGATGAACTCGGCAACGGTTTTGGCCGGCACATCCTTGTTGACGGTCATCACGTTCGGCACGCGCTGGAACGCGGCGATCGGCGCGATGTCACGAATGAAGTTGAATTTGAGATTGGCGTAGAGCGTCGCGTTGATGTAATTCGCCGGATTGACCAGCAGCACCGTGTAGCCGTCGGGTTCGGCGTTCACGACGGATTCGGTTCCGATATTGTTGCCGGCACCCGGCTTGTTCTCGACCACGAATTGCTGGCCGAGCCGCTCCGACAGGCGCTGGCCGATCAGCCGCGCCAAAATGTCGGTGGCGCCGCCGGGCGGATAACCCACCACGAACTTCACCGGTCGGGACGGATAATCCGCTGCAAGAGCCTTCGACAGCGGGCTGGCCGCAAGCGGAGTCGCGGCGAGCAGGCCCAACGCGGTACGGCGAGTGATCATCTCAAGGGTTCTCTCAGTGTTGTTCTTGAAGCCTGATATCTTGAAAGCTGCGTCGGCGGCGTTGTAACAAAGCCCATCTGCTGCGGAAAGTCCGCAAGGTCCTCGGTGACGAAAGGATAAGGCATGCCGGTGAAGGTTCAGGCCCTCGATCACCTCGTCATCAACGTTGTCGACGTCGCTGCGACCGCCGAGTGGTATCGCAAGATCCTCGGGATGGAAGTCAAGGTATTCGACCCCGGTGGCGGCAAAGCGCCGCGGACCTCGCTTCAATTTGGCCAGCAGAAGATCAACGTGCGGCCGCGTGACGCCGACAAGGTGGAGTGGTTCACGGCCGACCACCAGACTGCCGGCAGCGAGGACCTATGCTTTCTCACCTCCTCAACGCCCGACGAGGTGGTGGCGCATCTAAAGGCCCACGGCGTCGCAATCGAGGAAGGCCCCGTTCCAAGGCAGGGCGCCCGCGGCACGCTGCGCTCGGTCTATTGCCGGGATCCGGATGGCAGCCTGATCGAAATTTCGTCGTACGAGGATTGACGCCTCCATTTGCGCCCCGCGCCGTCCAATGGCAGGAAGACGCAATAATCCATAAGCGGCCGCCATCAGGATGCAGGCTGCACGGGAGGACACATGGCTATCCAACAAACCGCAGCCGGTATCGTGGGCCCGTTCGACGGGCTCGACGTACCCTGGCTGCTGAGGATGCGCGCCGAAGTGCGGCGTGACCACCCGTTCCTGATCTGGGCGCCGTTCGATGCGCCGGCGCGACACTGGAGCTATGGCGAGTTTCACGAGCGGGTCGGCGCACTCGCCGCGGGGCTCGCGAGGCGGGGCGTAAAGCCGGGCGAGTACGTGCTCATTCACCTGGACAATTGCATCGAAGCGCTGCTGGCCTGGTTTGCCTGCGTTGAACTCGGGGCCATCGCCGTTACCACCAACACGCGTTCGGCGCCGGCGGAGATGGAGTATTTCTCCGATCATTGCGGCGCGGTCGCCGCGATCACGCAGCCGGCCTATGCGGAAGTCGTCGCGCAGAACTGCCGCAACCTCAGCTGGATGGCGGTGATTTCGCACGATGCGGGCGCCGCGCCGGCACAGGTCGTCTCGCGCGGCGACAGTTTCAAGTCACTTTTCGCGGACAGCGCCGATCGGCCGAAGCGCGAGACCGATCCGCTCGCGCCATGCAGCGTGCAGTACACCTCCGGCACGACGTCGCGGCCGAAGGCCGTGCTGTGGACCCACGCCAACGCGCTGTGGGGCGCCAAGATAAATGCTGCGCATGAGGACCTTCACGCAAGCGACGTGCACCAGACCTATCTGCCGCTGTTCCACACCAATGCGCTGGCCTATTCCATGCTGGCGACGCTGTGGGTCGGGGCGACCTGCGTGATCCAGCCGCGCTTCTCCGCAAGCCGGTTCTGGAACGTTGCGGGCGAGCACGGCTCGACCTGGACCTCGACCATTCCGTTCTGCATGAAGGCGCTGCTCGAGCAGGAGATCCCGCGGGATCACAAATTCCGCCTGTGGGGCACGGCGGTGAACGAGCCCCCGCCGTTTGCCGCATTCGGCGTCAAGATCATCGGCTGGTGGGGCATGACCGAGACCATCACCCACGGCATCATCGGCGAGGTCGATCAGCCCAACATCCCGATGTCGATCGGCCGTGCCGCGCCCGAGTATCAGATCCGCGTCACCGACGATGACGGCCGGCGGACCGCGGTCGGCGACACCGGCAATCTCGCGATCAAGGGAATCCCGGGCCTGTCGCTGTTCGCCGAATATCTTCACAACGAGAAGGCGACGCGCGAGAGCTTTGACGAGCACGGCTTCTTCCTCACCGGCGATCGCGTCACGCGGCTGGACAACGGCTTCATCAAGTTCGGCGACCGCGCCAAGGACATGCTGAAGGTCGGCGGCGAGAACGTCGCGGCCTCCGAGATCGAGCAGGTCATCGCAATTGTATCGGGCGTGCGCGAGGCCGCGGTGGTGGCGAAGAAGCATCCGATGCTGGATGAGGTGCCCGTCGTCTTCATCATCCCGCATGGCGGCGTCGCGGGTGCGCCGCCTGATCTGCAGGACCGCGTGATGGCGGCCTGCCGCAAGGGCCTTGCCGACTTCAAGGTGCCGCGCGAGATCAGGCTCGTCGACGACATGCCGCGCTCGACCCTGGAGAAGGTGGCGAAGGCGGAGCTGCGGAAGATGGTGGAGTGACGCGGCGGACCGCCGCCTCAGAACGATCCCAGCGCCACCGGGCGGAACGCCTGCAGCAGTTGCTGGTCGAGCTTGCCGCCCATGCCTTCCATCATCGTGAAGGCGCGGGAGTGGGTGAACGGCATGCGGTAGGCGCGCTTCTCGACGAGCGCGGCATAGATGTCGACGATCGTCGTCAGGCGCACGATGTCGCTGATCTGGTTCGACGACAGGCCATTCGGATATCCGCTTCCGTCGAGGAATTCGTGGTGATGCAGCACGACGTCAAGCATCTCCGGTGGGAAGCCGCCTTGCGCCGCGAGCGCGTCATAGCCGCGGCGGGGATGCTGGCGGACTTCGGCCATTTCCTCGTCGGTGAGCTTGCCCGCCTTGTCGAGCAGCGCGGACGGAACGAAGGCCTTGCCGACATCGTGCAGCAGCGCCGCGCGTGTCAGGCGACGCTGGTCGTCCTCGCGCATGCCGAGATGCTGGGCGAAGGACACCGCAAAGCCGGTGACGAACAGGCAGTGCCTGTAGCTGCCGACATGGTGGCAGCCGACGGTGGTGAGCCACTCGCGCAGTGAGGAATGCTTGATCGCCTTCAGGATCTTGTTCTCGGCGGCGATGATGTCGTCGAAGGTCAAGGGAATGCCGAGCGGCAGCTTCTCGAACATCTTCTTCAGCACCGCGTGCGCCGCCTCGACGCCGCGGTTGAGCGTCTTGCCGCGATCGGTCGCGTCATAGACGGCTGTGTCCGGGAAGGCGGCGCGGATGCGCTGCAGGATCGCCTCGGCCTGCAGCGGCCGCGAGATGGTGTCGGTGGCGCCGAGCGCCCAGGCCTGCATGGTGCCGTGATGCAGCGCATCGGCCAGCACGAACAGCCGCGGCATCGAACGGTAGGCCTCGCCGCGCAGCTTGTTGCGCACGCGCTGCACGCTTTCGGGCGAACGGAGGTTGATGTCGACGACGAGGCCGGAGAGATCACGCGAGGGCTGCTCGGGAATCTCCTGCGTGGTCACCGTCGAGACCTCACCAACCGCCTTCAGGATGCTGGCGAGCTCGGTGCTCGCATCGCTCCGGTCGGAGGCAAGCAGAAGCCGGCGTTTGTTGGCGGATTTGGCTGGCGCGTTCATGGCTTCCCCAAAAGCACGGGAGTGTATTTGGCATCAGCCTAAGCCGGATCAGGTTCTCCGGCTCTTAAGAGGCGTGCTCAACGGAACCTGCCAAAATTGCACGCAATTTTACGGATCGGGTTCCCACGAGGGCGAAAACGACCCCATGCACCGTAGAACGGCCATTGAAAACACTGGCTTTTTGGCAAAGAAAAATCCGCCGGAGGTGGCCCTCCGGCGGATCATCTCAGCTCACAACTGCAAGCAGCAGCCTACGCCTTCATCGCCCCCTTCACGGCTTCCGCCGTGATCGGCAGCGCCCGGACGCGGGCGCCGGAGGCGTTGAAGATGGCGTTGCCGATGGCAGGCGCCACGACCGTCACCGCGGGCTCGCCGACACCAGTGGCCTTCTCGCCATTGGCGATCACGGCGACCGCGACCTCCGGCATCTGGCTCATGCGCAAGGGCCTGTAGCTATCGAAATTGGTCTGCTCGATGCCACCGTCCTTCAGCGTCGCCTTCTCGTGCATCGCAAGTGACAGGCCCCACAGTGCCGCGCCCTCGACCTGGGCGCGGATGTTGTCGGGATGCACCTGCGTGCCGACGTCGGTTGCGACCGTGAGCTTCTTCACGGTCACCTCACCCGAGGGGGCCACCGCAACATGCGCGACGCAAGCGGTCCAGCTTGCGGTCGCACGTTCCTGCGACGACACGCAGGCGACGCCCATGCCTTCACCCTTCGGCAGCTTCTTGGTGCCGTAGCCGGCGAGGCCCATCGCGGCGAGCAGCGTGTTGCGCAGCCGCTGCGCGCCGCCGTCGTTCTTGCCGGCGCCGTCGAGCAGCGAGATGCGGAATTGCGCCGGATCCTTGCCGGTCGCCGCCGCGATCTCGTCGATCATGCTTTCGACCGCCCAGAAGGTCCAACCCGGCGCCACCGAGCGGAGCTGGCCCGACGGGGTGGCGTTGTGCGCCATCTCGTTCTTGATCGCGCGCACGTTATGGTTCGGCACCGTGTAGAAGAAGTCCGAACCGTTCACCGTGAACGCGTCGAGCGGGCCCTTCTTGTCGACCGAGGGCGACAGGAAGTCGGGGATGCCCCAGCGCTGGGTCGGCCAAGCCGAGACCACGTCGTGGCTGAGCGCGACGAGCTTGCCGTCGCCGTCCACGCCGGCCTTTACTTTTTGGTAGGTGAGCGGACGCGAGAAATCCATCGTCATGTCGTTCTCGCGCGTGTAGATCACCTTCACCGGCTTGCCCACGGCCTTCGCCGCCTGCACCGCCGGCACCATCATGTCGGCGTCGAGCCTGCGGCCGAAGCCGCCGCCGAGCCACATCTGGTGCATCACCACGAACTTCGGATCGATCCCGGCAGCGCCCGCCGCAATCGCGCCGGAGCGCGTCGCGAACTGGTTTCCGGAATAGATGTGCAGGATGTCGCCCTTGAACTCCGCGGTGGCGTTCATCGGCTCCATCGGCGCGTGGATGTTGATGCTGGTGGTGTATTCCGCCTCCAGCACCTTGGCCGCCGAGCCCAGCGCGGCTGACACGTCGCCGTCCTTGACGAAGAACTGACCGGAATCGTCGAGCCCCTGAAGCCGCTTGGCTTCGTCAAGCAACGACTGGCTCGACAGCTTCGCATTCGGCCCGCCGTCGTAGGCGATCTTCAGCGCCGCCGCGGCCTTCTTGGCGTTGGCGTAGGTGCTCGCGACCGCGACCACCCAGCCCGTTGTCGTCTGGGTCTTGTCGTCGAGGGTGACGGCCTTGATGAAGCCCGGCACCTTCTTTGCGTCGCTGTCGTCGACCGATTTCACCGTGGCGCCGTAGCGCACCGGCGGGGTGACCACCGCGCCATAGGCCATACCCGGAATCATCACGTCGATGCCGTATTTGGCTGTGCCGTTGGTCTTGGAGGGGATGTCGATCTGCGGCACCGACACGCCGATCATGGTGTATTGATCAGGCGTCTTCAGCTTGATCGCCTTCAGCTCGTCGGGCGTGAAGGTCTTCGTTGCCTTGCCGCTCTTGACGATGTCGGCGAAGCTCATCGACTTCTTGGACTTCGGATGCGTGACCATGGAGTCGCGCACGACCAGCTCGTCCTTGAAGTAGGGCGGCAGGCCCATGGCGGCGGCAGCGCCTTCTGTCAGCGCCATGCGCCCGGCGGCACCCGCCCGGCTCATCGCTTCGAAGTTCATCATGGTCGACCAGCTGCCGCCGGTGATCTGCGCACCGAGGACCGGATCGTTGAACTTCGGATCGTTGGAGGCGAGGTTGACCCGCATGTCGCTCCATTTCGCGCCCAGCTCTTCGCAGACGATCTGCGCCATAGTGGAGGCGATGTGTTGGCCCATGTCGGCCTTGCCGCAGGTCACGGTGACGAGACCCTCCGGCGAGATCGAGTACCAGACGCTCGGCTCGAAATTGGCGGGCGCCGCAGCGAGCGCTTCACCGATGCCTGGCACGCCGGCATAGCCGAGCACGAGGCCGGTTGCGGCCGTGCCGACCAGGAAGGAGCGGCGGCTGAAATCAGTGGTCTCAGGTGTGACGTTCTTCACGTGCTTGTTCATGTGGGCCTCCGCTCGTTGCCGGCGGCGGATGCGGTGCGCATCTCGGTGGCGGCGCGCATGATCGCCTTCTGGATCCGCGAATAGGTCATGCAACGGCAGAGATTGCCGTCCATATGCGCCACGACCTCTTCCTTGGTCGGATTGGAATTCTTCGCCAGCAGCGAAGCCGCCTGCATGATCTGCCCCGACTGGCAGTAACCGCATTGCGGCACCTGCTCGGCGATCCATGCCTTCTGCAAGGGATGATCGCCCTTGGCGGAAAGACCTTCGATGGTGGTGATCTTCTTGCCGGCGACATCGCCGACCATGGTCTGGCACGAGCGTACGGCTTCGCCGTTGACGTGCACGGTGCAGGCACCGCACAGGCCGGCACCGCAGCCGAATTTCGTGCCGGTCATCTGCAATTGTTCGCGGATGGCCCAAAGGAGCGGCGTGTCGTTCGCCGCATCCACGGACATACTCCGCCCGTTGATCGTGAGCGTTGGCATAGGCGTCTTCCCCTGCCGGTGCATGAAGCCGCTTACGGCGGCGACTTGAGTGACGGACGCCCACCGGGCTGGCCTCCGCCTTGTGCGCAAGAATGATCGTGTTCGCGCACAGAGGCAAATGCAATTTGGAACCGATCGAGACAAACTCGGAAATCACGTGTTGTGCGTTGCGACAACGGCGCTGACGTTAGCGACTGGACACAACAAGATGGCGCGGCGAGGAATGCATCCATCGCAATCGCGACGGTTTCCTCCGAGTAACCGCACAGGCTAGGATGTGAGGTCAGCCAACGCTGACCTCGCGGCGACAGTTCTCGACAATAGAAAGAAGAGGCGGAAGCAATGCCAAGGATCGATCGGGACGGCGTCGGCATCTACTACGAGATTCATGGCGATGGGCCGCTGCTGTTGCTCACCCATGGCTATTCCTCGACCTCGGCGATGTGGAATGGGCAGATCGACGCGCTGGCGAAAGACCACAAGCTCGTGCTGTGGGACATGCGCGGTCACGGCCAGTCCGACTATCCCGATGATCCCAAAGCCTACAGCGAAGCGCTCACGGTCGGCGACATGGCGGCGATCCTCGATGCCGTCGGCGCCGAGCGCGCCATCATCGGCGGGCTGTCGCTCGGCGGCTACATGTCGCTCGCGTTCTATCGCGCCCATCCCGCACGTACGCGCGCACTGCTGATCATCGACACCGGGCCCGGCTTCAAAAAAGACGACGCACGCGAGGCCTGGAATGCGCGGGCGCTCGCCACTGCCGACAAGCTCGACCAGGAAGGTCTCGCTGTGCTGAAGGCGGCGACCCGCGAGCGCGCCACCGCCAGTCACCGCAACGCCAAGGGGCTGGCGCTCGCCGCGCGCGGTATGCTGACCCAGCGCGATGCCGCGGTGATGGAGCTGCTGCCTGATATAAAGGTGCCGTCGCTGATCGTGGTCGGCGCCGACGACACGCCGTTCCTGGCGGCGTCGGATTACATGGCGGCCAAGATCCCCGGCGCACAAAAGGTCGTGATCCCCGCGGCCGGACACGCCGTCAACATCGACCAGCCCAAGGCTTTTGTTGACGCCGTGGTGCCTTTCCTGAAGAACTTGCCGGCATAGGCGGCGAGACGAGGATTCACGACCATGAAGCGGGCAATCTTGGCTGCGGGCGCGGCGCTTCTCTCAATGGCGGCGTCGGCGCAGGCGGAGCCGTTCGGCACGGTGCCGTTGCGCCGTCCCTTCGTCGACACCTTGTCGAACAACATGCCCCTGGCGTTCGGGATGGACGCGGACCAAACCGCGCATGCGCTCGGCCAGCCCCTGCAATACGTCAAGGGACGGCCCGGCAACGAGATCTATCTCGCTCTTCGCGATCTCGGTGGCAGCGGACTGGTGCCGTCCCGTCACCGCCTGTTCCTGCAATTCCGTCATGGACGGCTGGCAGGATGGAAAGAGGACTACGGCGACAACTGGATGTGGGAGTGACTGATAACTGCGAACCCCGCATCAACGATCAACCAAAAAGGACAACCCGCGTGGGACAAGACATCAAACTGACGGCGTCGGACAATTTCCAGCTTGGCGCCTATCGCGCCGATCCGACCAGCGCGCCGAAGGGCGCGGTGGTGGTGATCCAGGAGATTTTTGGCGTCAATCATCACATCCGCTCGGTCTGCGACCGCCTCGCGGGCGAAGGCTATGTCGCGATCGCGCCGTCGATCTTCGACCGGACGTCGCCAGGCTTCCAGTCGGGCTATACGCCCGATGAGATCGCGGAGGCGCGCAAGTTCGTCGCCAATCCGGATTGGGCAGCGATGCTGCGAGACACGCAAGCCGCGATCGATGCGGTGAAGGGCGTCGGTCCGGTCGGCATCATCGGCTTTTGCCTCGGCGGCAGCGTTGCCTTTGTCGCGGCGACGCGACTGACGGGCCTGAAGGCCGCGATCGGCTATTACGGCGGCGCCGTCGTGCGCTTTGCCGACGAGACGCCGAAGGTGCCGACGCAATTGCATTTCGGCGAGAAGGATGCTGGCATTCCGCTCACCGACGTCGAGACCGTCAAGGCAAAGCGGCCTGACGTCGAGGTCTTCATCTATCCCGGCGCCCAGCACGGCTTCCATTGCGACGAGCGGCCGAGCTACGACAAGGCCAGCTCCGAGATCGCCTGGCCACGCAGCATGGCGTTTTTGGCGAAGCATCTGACAAAGTAGCGCGCGTAACTCTCTCCTCCGTCATTCCGGGATGCGCCGCGAAGCGGTGCAGGCCCGGAATGACGAGAGGAGAGAGCGGAAATCGGGTGGCTGCACCACGCCGCCCGGCGATAGAGCTGGCTGATCAAGCCAGGTCACGCCGGGAGAGCGTCATGCAACAGGCCAACACCAATATCGTCATTCGCAACCCGTTCGGCACCATGGATGTGCCTGCGCCCGGCGACGCTGAAGTCATGCACTACGCGATATCAGTTGCGCTTGCCGGCGATGCCGCGGACGTCAACGCGGCGCAATGGGCCTCCATTCCCGCACCTTCCGATCCACTCGAAGGCGCCTGGGCGAGCCGCTGGAACGGCGGTGCTGACCCAACCATATCGGGCGATACGCCGGAGCTTTGGAAACAGGGGCGCGCGGAGGTGCGCGTCGTGCGCGAGCGGATCTATCTGCGGTTCGATTGGGACAATGGCCGACGGCACGGGCTGATCGATGCTATCAGCGAGAGCGGCAATGGGCTGATCGGGAAATACATCAACCTGACCAATCCCGCGATCGTCAGGCCATGGATCGGGCTGGTGGTTGACACCAACAGGATCGACGGATGCTTTCCGAACGGGCGGCTTGATTTCAGGCGGTGAACGACGCGAGGCGCGCGACTAGAACCAGCGCTCGCCGACGAACACGGTGTCGCCGGGGCTGACGGGCGTGCCGAGCGGCACGACGGCGCGCATGGCGCCGCCGGCTTCGGTGTGGGTCACGGTGACCATGTCGCGCTTGGCGCGCGGCGAGAAGCCGCCGGCGATCGCGACCGCGCTCTCGACCGTCATGTTGGGCACGTAAGGATATTGGCCGGGGGCTGCGACTTCGCCGAGGATGAAGAACGGGCGGTAGGACTCGATCTCCACGGCGACAGACGGTTCGCGGATAAAGCCGTTGCGCAGGCGCGCAGCGATCTCTCCGGCAAGGCCCGCCGGGGTGCGGCCACGCGCCGGCACCGATCCGATCAGCGGCATGGTGATGGAGCCACCGGCATCGATGGCGTAACTGTTGGTGAGACCTTCCTGGCCGTAGACCACGACACGCAGCTTGTCGCCGGCATCGAGATGATACGAAGCGTCGTAGCGGACGGGGGCGGCCACCATCGGCGCGGCATAGGCGACCGGAACGGGCGCGGGACCCGAGGCAAAGGAATTGGTGAGCGCATCGATGGCGCCACCGCCATTGGCGACGACGACCGGCGGCGGCGCGCTGTAGGGCTGGCCATAGGCCATGGTGTCGAGATCGGGGCGGGGCTGCACATAAGCGACGGGACCTGTGGTCTGCATGCAGCCGCCCAGGGTCAGCGCGGCGGACGCTGCCATGATCGACCATCGAAACGCGCGCAGAACCCGCACCGGACCATCCCTACAACCGAGACAGCTCCAGTCTTGCACCCGTTATGGTTAACAAAGGGTTGAGGGGGGCCTCGGCGCCAGCCGCTTGGTGTCATTCCGGGGCGACGCGTCAGCGTCGAACCCGGAATCTCGCGCTGCAATTTCTGGATTCCGGGTTCGCGCTGGCGCGCGCCCCCGGAATGACGGGTGGATGCCTTACGCGCTCACACCAACACCGATCGGGCACGACACGCCGGTGCCGCCCAGGCCGCAATAGCCGGCGGGGTTCTTCGCCAGATATTGCTGATGATAGTCCTCGGCAAAATAGAACGCGCCGGCAGGCCCGATCTCGGTGGTGATGGCGCCGAGACCCTTGGCCTTGAGCGCCTTCTGATAGAGCGCCTTCGACTCGTCTGCGGCCTTCTTCTGCGCATCGGAGGAGGTATAGATCGCACTCCGATATTGTGTGCCGACATCGTTGCCCTGGCGCATGCCCTGCGTCGGGTTGTGGTTCTCCCAGAACGTCTTCAGCAGCTTCTCGTAGGAGATCTTCTCGGGATCGAACACGACCAGCACCACTTCGGTGTGGCCGGTGCGGCCAGAGCAGGTCTCTTCATAAGTCGGGTTCGGCGTGTGACCGCCTGCATAGCCGACGGCAGTGGTGTAGATGCCCTCGCCAAGCTCCCAGAATTTCCGCTCGGCGCCCCAGAAGCAGCCGAGCCCGAATACGGCTTGCTCGAGGCCCGCAGGATAGGGCGGCTTCAACTTGCTGCCGTTGACGAAATGGATGCTCGCGGTGGGGATCGGTTGCGCACGACCGGGCAGCGCGTCAGCTGCATCAGGCAATGCGGTGGACTTGCGCATGAACAGCATGATGGATCTCCGAGAAACGAGCTGGCGCGCGCCTGAGCTCGTTGCTCTGGCGGCGGGCTCGCGATCAGGTGGGAATATAGGTCTCTACGCAGGAAGCGGCAGTCTTGTTACGCCGCCGCTCGCTGCTCAGTCCCGGCGGGAATTGAAGCTCAATCCCGGGTATAGCCGATCAGCGGCTTGCGCGGGCGGAACAGGATCATCAGCAAAATGCCGAGCAGGCCGAGGACGGCGAAAACCGGCTGGTCCAGCACCAGGCGGATCACCGAGGTCCACAGCCAGGGCGCCTTGGCCTCGACCCAGGCCCGGAAGGCGGACTGGCTGGCCTGGTTGATGTCATTCCAGAACTGGCCGAACCGGGTGAAACGGAGGGTCTGGTCGGCCACCCAGCGGGCACCGTCATAGACCATGAAGAAGAATCCGCCGGCCAGCAGCAGCAAGCCAATCAGTCGGAAAAAGCCGCGGATCATGCCCCACCCAATATGGTCACCCGATCGGACGACCCCTATAAACGCCGTCAGCCAATAGCCAAGAGACGGCAGAAATTCAACCTCATCAGGGCGTTACGGCCCTACTTGGCGGCACCTCGGGCCCGCTTTTCCAGCCCCTAAAGCGTTGACGGTGCCAAAGACCCCCTCTATAAGGGCGCCAACTGGCGGCGGGCGCAATCCTGCCGCCGCTGTTCTTTGAGCAGTTGCAGGCTCTTTTGGGGCCTCAGAGATGGCCGCAAGGCTCATCGCTCATGTTCCGGGAACGGCCCAGCAACCGAACACCCTAAATCCGAGCGTCGATTCCGCGGTCAAGCTGCCGGCGCTACCCGACCAAGACGCGACCGGTACCCGCAAAGGACATTGAGACCATGGCCAACACTACCTCCGCCAAGAAAGCGACGCGCAAGATCGCCCGCCGCACCGCCGTCAACAAGTCGCGCCGCACCCAGATGCGCGGCGCCGTGCGTAACGTCGAAGAAGCCATCAAGACCGGCGACCGCGCCGCCGCCGCCAAGGCGCTGGCCGCTGCCGAGCCCGCGCTGATGCGCGCCGCCCAGCGCAACATCATTCACAAGAACAACGCCAGCCGCAAAGTCTCGCGCCTCACCGCGCAGATCGCCAAGCTCGCCAAGTAAGTTCGAGACGCTAGCTCGCGACGTCGGTTTGTCGCGCGAAGCCGATCGCTTCGTTCGATCTGTTGAAGCCAACATCGCAAGCCTCAATCAGCCCGGCTTTCACGCCGGGCTTTTTGTTGGCCGCCACAATTCACGCTTGCGGTCTCTTCACGCTTGCAGTCTTTGACGCGCGCCATCTTCCGTTGGAAGAGTCTCGTCGTCTTCGCTATGCTGTGTCCGTAGTTTTACCTGCCGTTGTTTTTGCAACAGCTGAAACCTTGGTTTGCGCTGCGGTGCGGTGCGAAAAACCACTGCGGCGCGGGCCTAAGTTGAATTCGCGCGAAGCAAAGTTCTGCACACCGTAGTTTCACCGGAACCTGTTTTCTGCTCGGGTTACCCTGTGAAACGAGACTCAAAAAACGGTGTCTCGCTAATCACTTATCGACATAGCGGCGACAAGCATTTGGAAAATTCGCTCGCACGTCGCGTGCGTGACGATTTTGTAAAAATTTTTTAGCGGTGGCGGAGTCGTTGTCACATGACACGCGCGATTTTCGAATCTGTGCACGAATCCAAAAACTTGGTCTCAAGGCTGTGAACAACTCGTGCGCGGCGTTAACGCTGGTCAAGTTTTTTGATGCCTCAAGTGTGAATCAATTTCGTTGCGAGTCTTTCCGCTTAGTGTATTCCTTAAGTCGTTCGCGGCGCCCACGATCTTGAGACCAGCGCGGTTTAAGAAACGGGGCGAGCGTGCAAATCGGCGGCGGTGTGCACGTAGGCGACGCTTCAACAAGCGATAGTCGGATCAAAACCCATAGCAATATGGGAACGGTAGCTCTTTGTCTTGACGTCTCCAAGCGAGATCTTCGCGATCACGCTCGCACCAAGCGCATGTGCAAGATACATGTGAGAGACATCTTGAGACTACCCCGATACGCATGATGGCGTGGCCGAGCGGACGACACGAGCAGACGGGCAGGACATCCGCGACTTGAGTACAGCGCGGAGGTTCTTTTACGCAGGACCTTGCCGTGAGCAATCACGGCAGGACGGGGAGGTATCATGTCCTACGGATTCAACGCGGTATTGACTTTAGCTTCATCCTCCAACGATGCCGTTTCCAATCCGTCCTGTGCGCAGCCCCCCTGTGACGGGGCGTCGAGTACGCGCTGACCTCGCGAACCCTCCATCTCCGACATCGCTGATCTGACCGCGGCGCTATCCGCCGAACGGTCGAGCTGTGCCCAAAAGATGGACTCGCTCGAGGTCGCGCCGTGCATGGCAGGAACTCTGCATGGCGCCCACCACGCAACCTTATCTCTCAAGAAAAGTTTTCAAATGATGACGACATCGGAACAGGATCGCTGGTCACGCGTGAAGAGCAGGTTGCGCTCGAACGTCGGCGAGGACATCTATACGAGCTGGTTTGCGCGCATGGATCTTGAAGGCGTGCAGGACGAGAGCGTGCGGCTCTCGGTCCCGACGCGCTTCCTGAAGAGCTGGATCCAGGCCCATTATGCCGAGCGCGTGCTGTCGTGCTGGCAGGCGGAGATGCCGGAAGTGCATCGCATCGATCTCACCGTCCGTTCCGCTGTGCGCCCCGTGGTGCAGCCGAAGGAAGCGCCTGCGCCGGTCGAAGCCCGCCGCACCCCTGCGCCGGAGCTGCGCTCGACCGCGACCGCGCCGGTTTCCGCCAACCATGACGCGCTCGGCGGCTCGCCGCTCGATCCGCGCCTGACCTTTGCGAGCTTCGTCGTCGGCCGCTCCAACACGCTGGCCCATGCCGCCGCGCGTCAGGTCGCAGAAGGCCGCCGCGGCGACCCTGTGATGTTCAACCCGCTCTACATCCATGCCGGCGTCGGCCTCGGCAAGACGCATCTGCTCCAGGCTGTGACCTGGGCGGGCAATTCGGGCAATGAGCGCAAGGTGCTCTATCTCACCGCCGAGAAATTCATGTACGGCTTCGTCGCCGCGCTGAAGACGCAGACGGCGCTGGCCTTCAAGGAAGCGCTGCGCGGCATCGACGTGCTCGTCATCGACGATCTCCAGTTCCTGCAGGGCAAGTCGACGCAGGCCGAGTTCTGTCACACGCTGAACGCGCTGATCGATGCCGGCCGTCAGGTCGTGATCGCGGCCGACCGTCCGCCGTCCGATCTGGAAAGCCTGGACGATCGCGTCCGCTCGCGCCTCGCCGGCGGTCTCGTGGTCGAAATGGGCTCGCTTGGTGAGGAGCTGCGGCACGGCATTCTCAAGTCGCGCGTCGCAGCTGCCCGCACCCATCATGCGACTTTCGATGTACCGGAAGAGGTGCTGCATTATCTGGCGCGCGCCATCACCCACAACGGCCGCGACCTCGAGGGCGCGATCAACCGGCTTCTTGCTCACTCGAAACTCAACAACCAGCCGGTGACGCTGGAGATGGCCGAGCGCGAGGTGCGCGACCTGATTCGCCCCTCGGAGCCGAAGCGGATCAAGATCGAGGACATCCAGCGCGTGGTGGCACGGCAGTATAATGTCAGCCGCTCCGACCTGCTGTCTTCGCGCCGGACCGCCAATGTGGTGCGTCCGCGCCAGGTGGCGATGTACCTCGCCAAGACGCTGACCCTGCGCTCCCTGCCCGAGATCGGACGCCGCTTCGGTGGCCGCGACCACACCACGGTGCTGCACGCCGTGCGCAAGATCGAGGCTCTGGTGTCCAAGGACAATGCGCTGTCCGAGGAGGTCGAGTCGCTCAAGCGCCAGCTGCAGGAATAAACGCCCAAGGAATAAACGCCTAAAGCTTTCCTCCCGCCACCTCCCGCCGACCCGGGCATGCCCGGGCGGCGGGTTTCGTTTGCCCGGACGGCCGCCTTCATTTCTGCCTGTAAATGTCGGGGAACTGCTCCCCAATCCCTTGAAACGGATGGCTTTCCGCGCCACCTTGCGCGACCCTGACGGCTTTGGTCATATCGGCTGAACGGTCCGGCTTTCAGGGATCTTCGGTGCCGTGGTGCGCGTCCTGCCGCCCGGCTTCTCCAACGCTTTAGTTTTCTCGGGGATCGGGCGAGTAGTGCAATGAAGGTTACGGTCGAACGCGCGCAACTCCTGAAATCGCTGGGCCATGTCCACCGCGTGGTCGAGCGCCGCAACACGATTCCGATCCTGGGCAACGTGCTGGTGCGCGCCGAGAACGCGAAATTGTCGCTGAAGGCGACCGACCTCGACCTCGAGGTGACCGAGACGCTGCCGGCGGAAACCGCGACCGCCGGCTCGACCACCGTGCCGGCGCACATGTTCTACGACATCGTGCGCAAGCTGCCCGACGGCTCGCAGATCGTGCTGGAGGCCGACGGCGACCGCGCGGTGCTGGCGATCCGCGCCGGCCGCTCGCGCTTCACGCTGCAAACCCTCCCCGAGAATGACTTCCCGGACCTTGCCGCCGGCGACCTCTCGCATTCGTTCAATCTCGCCGCCAAGGACGTCAAGCGGCTGATCGACCGCACACAGTTCGCGATCTCGACCGAGGAGACGCGCTATTATCTCAACGGCATCTATCTGCATGCCGCCGGCACCGCGAAGGCCGCCACCTTGCGCGGCGTTGCCACTGACGGCCACCGCCTCGCCCAGCTCGACTTGGTGCAGCCCAAGGGCGCCGAGGGCATGCCGGGCGTGATTGTGCCGCGCAAGACCGTCGGCGAGGTGCAGCGCCTGATCGAGGACACCGAGGCCGAGATGACGATCGAGCTGTCGCAGGCCAAGATCCGCTTCACCATCGGCAACGTCGTGCTGACCTCGAAACTGATCGACGGCACCTTCCCCGACTACGGCCGCGTCATCCCGCAGGGCAACGACAAGGAGCTCGTGGTCGACAAGAAGGACTTTGAGAACGCGGTCGACCGTGTCTCGACGATCTCCAGCGAGCGCGGCCGCGCGGTGAAATTGTCGCTATCGCCCGGCAAGCTGGTGCTGTCGGTGACCAATCCGGATTCGGGGAGCGCCACCGAAGAGCTCGAGGTCGAATACGCCTCCGACGCGCTCGATATCGGCTTCAACTCCCGCTACCTGCTCGACATCGCCGCCCAGATCGAAGGCGACGTCGCAGTGCTCCGCCTCGCCGACCCCGGCTCGCCGACGCTGGTGCAGGACAAGGACGACAAGAGCGCGCTGTACGTGCTGATGCCGATGCGGGTGTGAGGCCTACCTTCACGCCACACATTGACTACATTCGTCATGGCCGGGCCAAAGCGCGAAGCGCGTCTTCGCGAGATGTCCCGGCCATCCACGTCTTGAGAGCCTGAGAACGTGGGTGACGGCAATGACGAGCTAACATGACCCCCTCCCGCATCCATCGCCTGACGCTGACGCATTTTCGGAACTATCGGGCGGCGGGGCTCGAGACGGCGGCTGACATGGTGGCGCTGGTCGGGCCAAACGGGGCGGGCAAGACCAATTGCATCGAGGCGATCTCATTCCTGTCGCCCGGACGCGGCCTGCGACGCGCCACGCTGGAGGATGTCGCCGACAACCAGGGCGACGGCTCCTGGGCGGTGTCCGCGCAGGTCGAGGGCGCATTGGGGCTGGCTACGCTCGGCACCGGTATTGACCCGCCGCGTGCAGATGCCGCGGTGAACCGGCGCGTCCGCATCGACCGCGAGCCGGTGAATTCGGCGGCCGCCTTCGGCGATCATATCCGCATGGTCTGGCTGACGCCGGCGATGGACGGGCTGTTCATGGGCGCGGCGTCCGAGCGGCGGCGCTTCTTCGACCGCCTGGTGCTGGCGATCGACAGCGAGCATTCCAGCCGCATCAACGCGCTGGAACGCTCGCTGCGTTCGCGCAACCGCCTGCTCGAGACGCGCAATTACGACGACCATTGGTGTGACGCGATCGAGCGCGAGACCGCCGAGCTTGCGGTCGCGGTCGCCGCAACGCGCGGCCAGACCGCGGCACGCCTCACCGGCATGCTGAACACGCGCGCACAGCAATCGGCGTTTCCCTCCGCTCAAATCGCGCTCGACGGCTGGATGGAGAACGCGCTGCTGACCGAAACGGCGACCTCGGTCGAGGACCGCTACCGCCAGATCCTGCGCGACAACCGCCCGCGCGACGCCATCGCCGGCCGCACCACCGACGGCCCGCATTTGACCGATCTGCAGGTCATCTACGCACCGAAGAGCATGCCGGCGCGCGATGCCTCCACCGGCGAACAGAAGGCGCTGCTGATCGGCCTCGTGCTGGCGCATGCGACGCTGGTGGCCGAGATGACCGCCATCGTGCCGCTGCTGCTGCTCGACGAGGTCGTCGCCCATCTCGATCCCAACAGGCGCGCCGCACTGTTCGACGAGCTGCGCAAGCTCGGCGCGCAGGTCTGGCTGACCGGCGCGGACCCGGCCGCGTTTGCCGAGATCGGCGCGGGCGGCGAAGTCTTTGACGTCGAGAGCGGACGCGTTTCCGCCCGGCGCTAGCCCGTTTTGTTGAACCCGGCTTATTCGGATCGCGACTAGGACTGTGAGGCCGCGCAGGCGGTGTCGCAGCCGTTGCAATCGCGCGATCGACACGCGCGATATCCCTGGAGAGAAAGACCATGACGACGGTAAGGCGCGGGACGAAAGTCCCGGCACGATGGCGGCTGTTCGTGTGCGGCCTCGCTCTGCTCGCAAGCGGCGTGGCCGCGGCAAGCGCGAGCGGATGGACGCCGCATCTGCCGCTTCTGTTCTCGTCCGCGCTCACGCCGGATCCCGACGCCGTGCTGCCCGCGCCGACCCGGGCCAGCTATCGCGAGATCGGCACCACGAAAATGCTTGGCATCGACGCGCCGCTGCGGACCAGGCTCACGGCACGCATTCCCGCCGAGCTCGGCGACGTGCTCGCCTTCTACCGCACCGAGCTCGGCAAGCTGGGCTGGAAGGAGCAGCACGATGGCGCGGTCATCGCCAGCGATCACGTCCGGCTCACCTACAGGACGGCGCTGGGGCCGGCGGCGCTGGCGCTCGACCGCAAGGGCGCGAGCACCTCGGTCAACCTGGTGCAGCGAAACAAGGAGGCCGCGACCATGGCGCATGTGATGCCGAGGCCCGGCCGCGCGGCGCTGATGTTCACCAATCTCGGCGACAAGGAAGCCGTGGTGACGCTCGACAACCACATCGTCATGCTTCCTGCCCGCGCCGGCAAGGAACGTCCCGAGGCGCCGTTGTTCAACATGCCGCCGGGCAAATACGCCTACGCCTTGAAGATCGACGGCGGAGCGGACCGCGACACGACGATCGAGCTCGCGGCCGGCGATGCCTGGGAGGTCACGGTCGGCCCAGAAGGCGACCTGTGGTCGCCGCTCCAGCTCTATTGAGCTCGGCGCCGCCGGATACCGCTGTTGAACCTGTCAGGTTCCCGCCGCGACTAGCTGACTGGGCCGCGCCAATTCTCGCGAAATCCAGGAGCTTTGCCGATGTCGATGATCAAACGCGGGACGCGAGCCCCGGCACGTGGGCTGCTGCTGGCCTGCAGCCTTCTGCTGATGGCGAGCGCCGCACGCGCCGCGCAATTCGACGCCGGCTATATCGACCCTCACACGGTGCCGATGCTGCCCGGCGCAATCGAGGACACCTCGCGTCCCGACCCTTCCCGGGTGCAATATGTCGTGCCGACCGTGGTCGCGGTGACATCGGCTGCCGTGAAGAAGATGCTCATCACCGAGGGCTGGGTGCCCTATGTCCGCCCGCTCGACGAGACCAACACCAGCCTCGCTTTCAAGAAGGGAGGCCAGGGACTGTCCGTTTCCTTCACGCAGGGGCTCGGCCGACCCGACCAATCCGCAGTCACCTACTCCCCGAACCGCATCTATTCGAACGTCCCCTTCCCCGAGGGCGCTGTCGATCTCGTGTTCGACGAGACCCGACCCTATCTCGGCTGCATCGCGCCGGCCACGCTCGAGGCCGCACAGGCTTTCTACGCGAAGGAAATGGCTGCGATCGGCTGGCGCAAGCTGACGCCCGAGACGGCTGGAAGCTGGCCGAATGCGGACCTGAGCGCATCAGTCCCGAACGGCGTGCGCGCGTACTACGACCATCCCGATGGCGACTCGACGCAGTTCTACAAGCAGAAGCCGGTGATGCTGACCCTGACCCGCCGTGACGACGGACGCACCAATGTCGACATCAGGATCGCACCGTTCGCGCTGCCCACCGATCTCGAGGCCGGCGATACGGCCGGCCTACCGGAGCCGAAGCCATACAAATCGTCCTCGGGCCGAGGCAACGCCCGAACATCAACGCGCGAACTGATCGTTGCAGCCCTTGCCGACCTGCCCGCCGTAGAAGCCTTCTACCATCGCGAATTTGCAGCGCGGGGCTGGACGGAAGAGGGAAATGCACCTCTTGCGCCAGGCGACGAGGTCGCGCTGAAATTCTCCTCGCCGGAGGAAAACGGCGTGCTGCATCTCGGCCGCAAATACGATTTCACGATGGTTCATCTGACCGCGCAGGTGAAGGAGAGCGTGCTCGCCGCCCGCGCCAAGGCGAAGAAGGACGCAGACGACCAATTCATGAGGGATGCCGAGGCGATGACGAAGCAGGTCCTCGCCGACGACGCTATCAGGCGCAAGGCGCAGGCCGCCACGCTGTCGGATGCGCCGTTGCAGGCGCTCGCAGGCAGCAACACGCCGCTGCCGGTGCCCGAGAACGCGCAGGAGGTGGAGTTCGGCGACGGCCGGCTCGAATTCAACTCGACCTCGAGTGTGAAGGCGCTGGCCGCGTTCTACCGCGCCTCAATGAAGCCCGCTGGCTGGAAGGAGCAGCCCTCCGTCATCAACCAGCCCAACATGGCGGTGCTGGAATTTTCCAAGGCCGGCAAGTCGATCTCAATGACCTTGATGCAGATGGGCCCGAAGGTGAATGTCAGCGCCAACGGATCCGGCCTGAGAATGGCTGCCGCCAAGCCTGCCGCCACCAGCCAAGCGGCGAGCAACGATTCCGCAGGCGCGCCAGCCAAAGCCTCCGCCCCGCTGGAAGCAGATCCGGACTCTGCGCTGCCGGTGCCGAAGCAGCACACATCGACCTCGCTTGGCACGGCAAAACTGCCGGGCATCGAGGTGCCGTTCCGCCGCGAGCTCGAGGCCAGCGTTCCGGCAGAGCTCGGCGATGTGCTCGTCTTCTATCGCAGCGAGCTGAAAAAGCTCGGCTGGCAGGAGAAGCCGGAAGGCGCGATCACGACCGCCGATCGTGTCCAGCTCGCCTTCGCCTCGCCGCAGGGGCCGGCGACGTTGAAGCTCGGCCGCGCCAACGGCGAGACCTCGGTCAACCTCGTGCAGAAGAACCCGGATGCCGCGACCAAGGCGGACATCATGCCGAGGCCAGGTCAGGCCAAGCTGCTGCTTGGCAATATGGGTAACCAGGAAGCCGTGCTCACCATCAACAAGCAGACCGTCAAGGTCGCGGCCGGCGCCGGTGGCCCTCAATCGCCGAAAGGGCCGATGCTCGATCTGCCGCCGGGCAAGTATCAATACGCGCTGAAGGTCGCAGGGCAGCCCGGCTGGAACGCCACGATCGAACTCGTCGCCGGCGATGCCTGGGGCCTGATGGTGGGCCCGACCGGCGAGGTGCTGCCGCTGCAGATGTATTGATCCCGCCGCCTTCGCCTGTAACGGCCGGGTTGAACCCGTCAGGTTCGTGGGGCGACTAGTTGTCTGGAGACGGCGGCGACTATGTCGCAGCCGCGCCGGCGCGAAAATCACAACCGCAACGTCCCTGGAGAGTGGGCATGACGAGGTTGAGGCGCGGGACGAAGGTCCCGGCACCATGGCGGCTGTTGCTGTGCGGCCTTATTCTGCTTGCCAGCTGCTCGCGGGAGCCGCTGACCGCAGCAGATGCGCACGCCGACATGCCCGTGCCGACGCGAGCCAGTCACTCAAGTTTCAGCACCACGCACGCGTCCGGCATCGAAGTCCCGCTCCGGATCGAAGTGAAAGCCCAGGTGCCCGCGGAGCTCAGCGACGTGCTCGCCTTCTACCGCGCAGAGCTCGGAAAGCGCGGCTGGCAGGAAAAACCTGGTGGCACGATGGTCGCCGCCGATCGCGCCCTGCTCGTCTTCGCCTCCCCGAAGGGGCCGGGCATGCTGACGCTCGACCGCGCCAAGGGCGAAACCACGGTTGACCTGGTGCAGCGGAATACAGAGACCGCGGCCAAGGCCAACTTCCTGCCGATATCTGGACAAGCGCGGCTGATATTCGGCTATCTCAGGCCAAACGTGGCTTCGCTTGTCATCAACGATCAAACCATTGAGATCGCTGGTGGCGAAAATCATCCACAAGCGCTGGATCTGCTGCCGGGCACGTATCCCTACGAGCTGCGCGCGTTTGGCCTTCTGCTGCGCGCCGATACCGTCACCCTGGCGGCAGGCGAGACCTGGGACCTCAGCGACGACAAGAAGCCGTCCCAGATCTACTGAACCCCTGGCCTGTTCCAGGGCACCACGACACCGCGGAACGAGCGTCTGCATCCCCGCAAAATCCACGCCTTTGAGGCTCGAAAACAGCCCCTCGAATCGGGCTTTTCGAGCCCCCCGGAATCGGCCTTCGCACGCCTTGAAATCAGGCCCAAAAATCCTATCTGATCAAAGGGTTGCCGGGAGATACTTTGCGCTAGGCGCAAACCCTCTTTCATGGCACAAATAGCTCCTTAATCAGCGCCTTTTGCGCGGCTGATTCGGGCGACATCTCGAAGGCCTCTCATGACAGAACCTGCTCGGCAGCAAGCTGCCGAAAACGAGCCCTCCACCGCGAGCGAATACGGCGCGGAATCGATCCGCGTGCTCAAGGGGCTCGATGCCGTTCGCAAGCGCCCCGGCATGTATATCGGCGACACCGATGACGGCTCGGGCCTGCACCACATGGTCTACGAAGTCGTCGACAACGCGATCGACGAAGCGCTGGCGGGCCACGCCACGCGCGTCGACGTCGTGCTCAATGCCGACAATTCCGTCACCGTGCGCGACGACGGCCGCGGCATTCCCGTCGACATCCACAAGGGTGAAGGCATCTCGGCGGCCGAGGTCATCATGACCCAGCTGCACGCCGGCGGTAAGTTCGACCAGAATTCCTACAAGGTCTCCGGCGGTCTGCACGGCGTCGGCGTCTCCGTCGTCAACGCGCTGTCGAGCAAGCTGGGCTTGCGCATCTGGCGCGACGACAAGGAACACTACATCGAGTTCGCCCATGGCGATGCGGTCGCACCGCTCAAGGTGGTCGGCGATGCGCCGGGCAAGCGCGGCACCGAGGTCACGTTCCTGGCCTCGGGCGAGACCTTCAAGAACATCGAGTATGATTTCGCGACGCTCGAGCACCGCCTGCGCGAGCTCGCCTTCCTCAATTCCGGCGTCAACATCGCACTGTCAGACATGCGTCACGCAGTC
Source organism: Bradyrhizobium sp. CCBAU 11434 (assembly GCF_028128895.1). Taxonomy (NCBI): domain Bacteria; kingdom Pseudomonadati; phylum Pseudomonadota; class Alphaproteobacteria; order Hyphomicrobiales; family Nitrobacteraceae; genus Bradyrhizobium; species Bradyrhizobium sp. CCBAU 11434. The sequence goes on along the minus strand of NZ_LBJX01000102.1, from coordinate 319,694 downwards.
GAGAAGCGCGAGGAGATGTACTATTCCGGCGGTGTCGAGGAGTTCGTCAAATATCTCGACCGCAACAAGAAGGCCCTGGTGCCGGCGCCGATCATGGTGCGTGCAGAAGCCAACGGCATCGGCGTCGAGGCCGCTTTGTGGTGGAACGACAGCTACCATGAGAACGTGCTGTGCTTCACCAACAACATCCCGCAGCGTGACGGCGGCACCCATCTGGCCGGTTTCCGCGGCGCGCTGACGCGTCAGGTCAACGGCTATGCCGAGGCCAATGCGAAGAAGGAAAAGATCGCGCTGACCGGCGACGACTGCCGCGAAGGCCTCACCGCCGTGCTGTCGGTGAAGGTGCCGGACCCGAAGTTTTCGTCGCAGACCAAGGACAAGCTGGTGTCCTCGGAAGTGCGCCCCGTGGTCGAGAACGTCCTCAACGAGGCGCTCCAGGCCTGGTTCGAGGAGCACCCGTCCGAGGCCAAGATGATCGTCGGCAAGGTGATCCAGGCCGCCGCCGCCCGCGAAGCCGCGCGCAAGGCGCGCGAGCTGACGCGCAAGAGCCCGCTCTCGGTGTCCTCGCTGCCCGGCAAGCTCGCCGACTGCCAGGAAAAGGATCCGGCCAAATCAGAACTCTTCATCGTCGAGGGTGACTCGGCAGGCGGCAGCGCCAAGCAGGGCCGCAACCGCGAATTCCAGGCCGTGCTGCCGCTGCGCGGCAAGATCCTCAACGTCGAGCGCGTCCGTCCCGACAAGATGCTGGGCAGCGAGCAGATCGGCACGCTGATCACCGCGCTCGGAACGAGCATCGGCGACGAGTTCTCGGTCGAGAAGCTGCGCTATCACAAGATCATCGTGATGACGGACGCCGACGTCGACGGCGCTCACATCCGTACGCTGCTACTGACCTTCTTCTATCGCCAGATGCGCGACATCATCGACGGCGGCTATCTCTACATCGCCCAGCCGCCGCTCTATAAGGTTTCACGCGGCAAGTCCGAGCAGTACCTGAAGGACGAGCGGGCGCTGGAAGACTATCTGATCGACACAGGTCTCGATGATTGCGTGTTCGTCCCCGGTGCCGGCGGCGACCGCACCGGCCGCGACCTGCGTTCGCTGGTCGATGACGCCCGCGTGGTTCGCAGCATTCTGCGCAACCTGCACAGCCGCTACAACCGCAAGGTGATCGAGCAGGCCGCGATCACCGGCGTGCTGAACAAGGCGATTTACGGCGATCCCGAGAAGGCTGCCGCGGCGGCGCAATACATCGCCGGCCGCCTCGACAATCAGTCCGAAGAGGTCGAACGCGGCTGGCTCGGCCAATACGTGGAAGGCCATGGTTTCCAGTTCGAGCGCACGGTGCGCGGCGTCAAGGAAGCCGCCTTCATCGACGACGCTTTCTTGGGGTCGGCCGAGGCCCGCAAGCTCGACGAATACACCGTGAAGCTCCAGGACGTTTATGCCCGCCCCGGCAGGCTGCGGCGCAAGGACATCGAGCACATGGTCTACGGTCCGGTCGACCTGTTCGAAGCGGTCACCGACGCCGGCCGCAAGGGCGTCACGCTGCAGCGCTACAAAGGTCTGGGCGAGATGAACCCAGAGCAGCTCTGGGAAACGACGCTGGATGTCAATGCGCGCTCGCTGCTGCAGGTGAAGGTCAAGGAGGTCGACGAGGCCGACGACATCTTCACCAAGCTGATGGGCGACGTGGTCGAGCCGCGCCGCGACTTCATCCAGGAACATTCGCTCAGCGCGACGATCGATATCTGAGGCTTTGTCGCCTGTGACGCTCGGTGTGAGCTCCGGGCACAGATCACCTCTCCCGTAGGGAAAGGAGCGCATCGACAGATGCGATCCGGGTGAGGGATTCTGGCGTCACTGGATGCCGCGCTCCCTCACCCGGATTCTCAGGCGGGCAATTACGCGCCAAAGCAATCCGACCTCTCCCCGTTGGGGAGAGGTGAAGCAAGCCCCCGCCCCCTGAACCTCGCCCCCGCCAATCGCGACAAAATGGCGTAGGTCCATCGGACGACTGCGGCGTTGCCGACGCGAATTTCACTCAGCACGCGGGACGAGAGCGCCGGAGCCGCAGTGAGAGCCGGCGCGATGGCTTGAAGGCAAATCCTGGAAGAGGTTCGAACGAATGTTGCCGACGTTAGCTGGACAGAGCCGAATGTACGTGCAGCAGGTCTTCGAAATGGCCGAACTCTTCGGTTTCGAAACCCGCAACAAGTACCGCATTCGCGATGAAAATGGCCGCGATCTCCTCTATGCGGCCGAACAGCAAAAGGGACTTCTCGGCTTCCTGGGGCGGCAGGCATTCGGGCATTGGCGTTCCTTCGAGGTGCATTTTTTCGACAGCGCGCGACAGCCAGTCATGCGCGGGATCCATCCTTTCCGCTGGTTCTTTCAGTGCCTGGAGCTGCGTTCGCGCGACGGCCGCCTCATGGGAACCATCGAGCGTCAGTTTTCGATTCTCACCAAGAGCTTCCACGTGCACGATGCGCAGGGCAGAGTGGTGCTCGAAGTCAGCTCGCCATTCTGGCGCGTCTGGACCTTTCCATTCATGCGCGGCGGGCAGGAGCGAGCGCGGGTTGCGAAAAAATGGTCTGGCCTCGGCTCGGAACTGTTCACCGATCGCGACAATTTCCTGGTGGAATATCTGGAACGCAGTCTGACAGAAGATGAGCGAGCGCTGGTTCTCGCAGCTGCGATCTACATCGATCTCATGTATTTCGAAGTCAAAGGCGAGGGCGGCGTGATCAATTTGCTCCGCAGTTGACGCGGCCGCCTCAAGCTCAGGTCCTCATCCTGAGGAGCCCGCGACGGCGGGCGTCTCGAAGGATGGCCGCGGGGAAAGCCGGGCCTTTCATGGTCCGAGACGCGCGTTCCGCGCTCCTCACCATGAGGGGCGAATAACGAATTCGGAGCTGGCCTGCACAATTGCTACCGCGCTCAATTCCCTATAGTTTCCGCCTCCAAAGCAGCCCGCCCCACCGCAACAGGACGGAGAGATCCACGTGGCGCCCATTCAGTATATCGTCGAGGGCGGTCACCGGCTCTCGGGCTCGATCGAGCCGGCCGGCAACAAGAATTCGGCGCTGCCGATCATCGCCGCCGCCCTGCTCACCGAGCATCCGGTGACGCTGGAGAACGTGCCGCGGATCCGCGACACCGAGACGCTGGTCGAGCTGGTCCGCTCGGTCGGCGCATCCGCGGAATGGACCGAGCGCAACACGCTTCACATCCATGCCAAGAGCATCCGCGCCGCCGATCTCGATCCCGAGCTCTGCGTCCGCATCCGCGCCTCGATCCTGCTGGCAGGCCCCCTGCTCGCGCGCTGCGGCGAGGTGATGCTGCCGCCGCCGGGCGGCGACGTCATCGGCCGGCGGCGGCTCGACACCCATGTGCTGGCGCTGGAGCAGCTCGGGGCCAAAGTCACCGCGACCGACCGGCTGGAATTCCGCTGCCCCAAGCTCACCGGCGCCGACGTGTTCCTGGACGAGCCGAGCGTGACCGCGACCGAGAACGCGCTGGTTGCCGCCGTCGCGGCTGACGGCGTCACCTATTTGCGCAACGCGGCCTCCGAGCCGCATGTGCAGGATCTCGCCAATTTCCTGGTCGCGCTCGGTGCGAAGATCGAGGGCATCGGCACCAACACCATGGTGATCCATGGTCCGGCGACGCTGGGTTCTGCGACTTATCGGATCCAGCCGGACCATATCGAGGTCGGCTCGCTGATCGGGCTTGCCGCCGTGACGCGCTCGCCGCTGCGGATCGTGCGTGCGGGTGTCGAGCATCTGCGCTCGATCCGCATGGGCTTTGAGCGGCTCGGCATCGTCTGTCGCGTCGAGGGCGACGACCTGATCGTGCCGTCGAACCAGACGCTGAAGATCCAGGACGATTTCGGCGGCCACGTGCCGAAGCTGGAAGACCAGCCCTGGCCGGCCTTCCCGGCCGATTTGATGTCGATCGCGATCGTCACCGCCACGCAATGCGAAGGCGTGATCCTGATGTTCGAGAAGATGTTCGAGTCCAGGATGTTCTTCGTCGACAAGCTGATCGGGATGGGTGCGCGCATCGTGCTGTGCGATCCGCATCGCGCGATCATCGCCGGCCCCAGCCGGCTGCACGGCGCGACGCTGAGCTCGCCCGACATCCGCGCCGGCATGGCGATGCTGCTCGCCGCCATCTGTGGCGAGGGTACCTCCACCATCAACAACGCCGACCAGATCGAGCGCGGCTATGAGCGCATCGACGAGCGGCTGAACGCGCTGGGCGCGAAGATCCGGCGCGTGCCGGAGCGGAAGGGGTGAGTCTTCACCTGGGTGTGGGAGAGCTCTCCCCGACAACAGTATCGTAGGGTGGGCAAAGCGCAGCGTGCCCACCATCTCTTTTGAAGTCATTGATAGGTCGTGGGCACGGCGCAAGTGCGCCTTTGCCCACCCTACGATTCCGAGCTAGCGGATCGAGTCCCTCACCGGAGCCATGTTTTCGACGTGCGGCTGTGCTATTGACGCGGCCATGCTCGACACCGTCCAACCACAACAGCCGCCGCAAACAGGCGTGCAAAGCCATCTCACGCAGGAATTCGTCGAGACGCTGCGGCTCGCTGTGCCGATGATGCTGACGCAGCTCGGGCAGATCGCGATGATCACGAGCGATCTCGCGCTGATCGGGCGGCTCGGCGAAGATTCGGTCGCGGCTGCGGCACTTGCGCACACCGTCTATTTCGTCAGCTTCACCTTCGGGCTCGGCCTGATGGCCGCGGTGTCGCCGCTGGCAGCCCAGGCGTTCGGGGCCGGCGACGTCAGGCGCGTCCGCCTCTCCTTGCGCGTCGGCCTGTGGGTCGCGCTGCTGATCTCGCTGCCAATGATGGCTTCGCCGCTGTATGGCGAGCACATCCTGATCGCGCTCGGACAGGCGCCGCATTCGGCCGCGCTTGCGCAGCGCTATCTGAATGGCCTTGCCTGGGGCATCGCGCCCGCGCTCGGCTTCATCGCGATCCGCAGCATGATGAGTGCGGTGAACCGGCCGCAGCCGCCGCTATGGATTACGCTGGCGGCGATCCCTGCGAATTTCGCGCTGGTCTATTGCCTGATCCATGGCCTGTTCGGCTTGCCGGAGCTCGGCCTGTTCGGCGCGGGGCTTGGGACCACGCTGGTCAATCTCGGCACCTTTATCGCCGCGCTTGCCGTTGCGGCATGGCGCAAGCCGTTCGCCGACTACCATCCGCTCACGCGTCTCTGGCGGATCGACTGGCCGTTGATGCGCCAGCTGATCGCGATCGGCGCACCGATCTCGTTCTCGCTGTTGCTGGAATACGGTCTGTTCTCTTCGGCTGCGCTGTTGATGGGCCTGATCTCGACCACCGCGCTCGCCGCGCACCAGATCGCGCTCCAGGTCACCGCCGTGCTGTTCATGGTCCCGCTCGGCATCGGCATGGCCGCGACGGTGCGGGTCGGTCACGCTTTCGGCCGCGACGATCCGGCCGGCGTGCGTCGCGCGGGCCTCGTTGCCGCGGTGCTCGGGATTGCTTTTGTCTCGGCCCTGACCGTCGCCATTATCCTTGGGCGCTATGAGCTGGGGCGACTGTTCTTCGGCAGCGGTGCGGCCAGCGCGCCCACGATCGAGCTCACCGCGACACTGCTGCTGGTCGGTGCGACCTTCTTCATCGCCGATGCGCTCCAGACCATCATGGGCGGCGCCCTGCGCGGCATCAATGACACCAGGATGACGCTGGTGTTCGCGGCCATCGGCTATTGGTGCGTCGGCTTTCCGATCGCCTGGATGCTCGCCTTCCACGCCGATCTCGGCGCGGTCGGGGTCTGGACCGGGCTGTCGGTCGGATCGTTCGTCTATGCCGGACTCTTGATCTTGCGATTCCGGATGCTGACGCGCAAAATCGCGGGATGACAGGATCCGTTCGCGAAATCACCCCCGAGGTCGATGCCGGCGCCTTGCTCTCAGGCGCCCAGTTCATCGATGCCTTTCGTGTCGAGGTCGGCGCGAGGCCATTGAGCGCCCGCGAGGCCTGCACAAGAATGGTGGTGCACGGGCCGCGCTGGGTCGATGTGCTGACCCGCTTGCGCAACATCCTGGTGAAACCCCTTGGACTGAAGACGTCGGGCGAGGGCGCTCCGGCTCCGCACGGCATGATCGGCCTGTTTCCCGTGCTGAGCGAAACGCCGGAGCGTCTGATCGCCGGCTTTGACGACTACCATCTCGATTTCCGCGTCGTGGTCGACGTCGCCGGCGATGCGGCGGACCGGCAGGTGACGTTGACCACCCTGGTGCGGACCAACAACCTGCTCGGGCGCACCTACCTCGCGCTGATCGTACCGTTCCACAAGCTCGTGGCCCGCGGCATGATGGGAGACATCGCGGAGCCGGCGCGATGACGCTGTCCGTCGATCTGTTCTTTTCCTTTCGCAGCCCGTTCAGCTATCTGGCGCTGCCGAAGACGCTAAAGCTGGTCGAAGAGTACGACCTCGCGGTGAACCTGCGGCCGGTCTATCCGATCGCGGTGCGCATACCCGGCTTCTTCAAGAAGGCCAGCCCGAACTTCATCCGCTATGTGGTGCTGGACAGCACGCGCGTGGCGCAGCACGAGGGCATTCCGTTTCGCTTTCCGCGGCCCGACCCGGTCGTGCAGGACAAGACGACGTTCGATGTCGCGGCCGAGCAGCCCTACATCCACCGGCTGACCCGGTTAGGTGCGATGGCGCAGCTCGAAGGCCGGGCACTCGCGTTCACGGATGCGATCGCGCGCGTGCTGTGGGATGGCTCGGTCGCGGGCTGGAACGAGGGCGATCACCTCGCGCGCGCCGCGGAGAAGGCCGGGTTCGATCTCGCCGCGATGGATGCGGCGATCAGCGCCGATCCCGATCGCTACGAGCAGGTGATCACGGAGAATGAAAAGGATCACGCTGCGTCAGGCCATTGGGGCGTGCCGACCTTCGTGTTCGAGAACGAGCCGTTCTTCGGGCAGGACCGCATCGACCTGCTGCTCTGGCGCTTGCAGAGCAAGGGGCTCGCGAAGAGGTAACTCACTCCGCGACCTTCACCGGCCCATCGACTGCCGCCTCCGACCATTCGCCGACGACGCGGTCGAGGTCGCAGAGATTCTGGTGCATCTGCTCCAGCGAGAAGCCGAGCGCAAAGAAGCGCTCGGCGGTGTCGCTCGCATGGCCGCGGATCAATCCGTCCTGGCGCACCGCCGCCACCGCCTCGGAATAATGCGCAAGCGCGACGTGAACCGGGTGGATCGGCGGCGCGCCGGCACCCTCGCGCAGGGCTTCGGCTGCCGACTTCAGGAAGCGCAGGATCGCCGTGCTCACCTCTGCCAGGGGACCTGCAAGCCTCACCTGCACCTCGGCCGGCAGCGGCACCACGGTGGCGCGGCCGATCATCACGACGTCGTGGCGCAGCCGCAGGATCGTGCGCAACAAGGGGCCGGTGTCCGGACCGCTCGACAGCCGCGCCGAACGCTCGCGCTCGGCCTCGGCGCCGATGGTGTTCATACCGACCATGGCGGTGCCGATGCCGTCCTGAATCCGATGCAGCGCATCGTTGTCGCGGCCGCGCGTGAGGCCGGCGAGCAGTTCGTTGAAGGCCTCCGCAATCAGCTCCAGCAGTTTCGCCGCACTGGCGCGAATCTGCCGCACCGCGCGCGAGGGCAGCACCAGGAAGGAGACGAGCAGTCCCGTCACCGCGCCGACCGAAACCTCGCAGACGCGGTCGATCGCCGAAGCCATGGGATCGGCATGATGCATCGACGGCAGCACCAGCACGATCACCGCCGTCACCGTCGCGGAGCTCAGATTCGGATAGAGCGCTGCGAGAAAGGAAAGCGGCGCCACGGCCAGCATCAGCAAGCCCAGCAGGCCGAGTTCACTGGAATACGGAATCAGGATGGCGATCGCGCCGCCATAGATCGCGCCGCCGATGGTGCCGAGCATGTAGTCGCGCGTCGCCTTCAGCGAGCGGCCGACGCTCATCTGGGTCACGATGATCGACGTCAGCACGGCCCAGAGCGGCAACAACAGATGCAGCGCGGTGGCGAGCGCATAGGCGCCGGTGGCCGCGACGGTGACCCGGACCGCCAGCCCCAATTGCGTCCTGCGCGACCAGACGCGGTCGAACAGCTCTCTTGCTGAAATCATCATCTGAAGTCCCGGTCCGATCCCATCGCGCCAGCCAAAAGCATAGCTGATGCCCGCAGCCCCAAGGCCGCTTGAAAGGCAAAATCAGCCCGCCTAACTTGCCGGCCAAAACGAGGAAACACGATGGCCCACGAAACCGCAACGCTCGCCGCCTATGTCGCCAAGCTGAAATTCGCCGATATTCCGGCGGAGGTGCTGGATCGCGCCAAGGTGCTGACGCTGGACTTTCTGGGCAGCGCCATCCGGGCGCGGCGCGAGGCCGAATCCACCCCGTCGCTGCTGAAGATGCTGGAAGCGCTGTCGCTCGACACCAAGGGCGATTCCACCGTGTTCGGCGACAGCAAGACCTGGACCCCGGCCGTGGCGGCGCTGCTGAACGGCGCCCTCGGTCATTCCCTCGATTTCGACGATACGCATGCGGATTCCTCGCTGCATCCGAGCGCGCCGGTGGTTCCGGCCGCCTTTGCCGTCGGCGAGATGGTCGGTGCCTCGGGGCGCGACGTGCTGACCGCGATCGTCGCGGGCTACGAAGTCTGCTGCAGGCTCGGAAACGCGCTCGACCCGACCTCGCATTATGCGCGCGGCTTCCACCCGACCGCGACCGCCGGCACCTATGGCGCGGCAGCTGCGGCGGCGAAACTGTTCGGGCTCTCCGAGCAACAGATCATCGCCGCCTTCGGCGTCGCCGGCAGCCAGGCCGCGGGCTCGCTGCAATTCTTGATGAACGGCGCCTGGAACAAGCGCTACCAGGTCGGCGCCGCCGCGATGAACGGCGTGATCGCCGCGACGCTGGCGCGCAACGATTTCGTCGGCGCGACGGAATCGGTCGAAGGCAAGCACGGCCTGCTCGCCGGCTACACCGACGATGCGCATCCCGACAAGGCGGTCGCCGGGCTCGGCAGGACCTACGAGACCATGAAGATCGGCGTGAAACCCTATCCGAGCTGCCGCTACACTCATGCCGCGATCGACGCGCTGATCGCGATGCGGCGCGAGCACAATCTGACGCCCGACCAGGTCAAGCGCGTCGAGATCGGCCTGCATCGCAACGGCATCACACTGACCGGCGATGCCGCCACCAAACGGCATCCGACCTCGATCGTCGGCGGCCAATTCTCGATGTTCTTCACCGGCGCGCTCGCGCTTGATCAAGGCTCGTTCGGCTGGGACGACTACGCCAGGCTGGGCGATGCCGCGATCGACGCACTCGCCGACAAGTTCGACGTGGTGCAGGATGACCGGTTAGAGGTCGGCCGCACCCATCCCTTCGGCGCCCGCGTCAGCATCACGACTGAAGATGGCGTGCATGAGCGGCTCTATGCCGATCCGTCCGGCGAGCCGAATTCATTCCCGGATGCACAGGCGATGCAGCAGAAGTTTCTGACGCTGGCGCGGCCCGTGCTCAATGCACGGGCCGACAAGTTCGCCGATGCGATCATGACGCTGGAGCGGTTCGATCGCGTGGCGACGGCGACGGAGCTGGGACGGCAGTAGCGGCCTAATTCGCGCCCGCCAACTTCCCCTGCTCGCGCGTGACAGCCACGACATCGCGCACGAGATCGAACACGCCATCCACTTCAGGCGGCCAATTCTGCGAGCGGCCCATTCGCACGATCACCAGACGTTCCGATGGAATGATGATCGCGTACTGCCCGATCGTGCCCTTGGCGAAGAAGGCATCGCGCGGCCAGCCGTGCTTGATGCGAAAATTTGCGCCAAAGCTGTCGCCCTGGTTGGTCCAGAAGCCCGCGCCGATGCCGACCCAGGCATTTGGCGTGGCGGACGCCGAGTAGTTCACCCAGCCCTCCGGCAGGATACGCTTGCCGCCGACGACGCCGTCATCGAGATAAAGCTGGCCGAACCGCGCCCAGTCGCGCGCGGACGCCATCATCTCGCCGGAGCCCTCGATCGTGCCCGAAGCGTCGAGCTGCAGCGTGACGTGATGCATGCCGAGCGGCGCGAACAATTCGTGGCGCGCGAAGGCGAGCGCATCGGCGGGCTTGCCGCCGGCGGCGTTGCGGATCAACTGCGCGAGGATGAGGTAGTTGCCGTCGTGATAGTTCCACGCCGTCCCCGGCGCTGTCGCGAGCGGCGCGCGCTCGGCAAAGCTCGCCATATCGTCCTCGGCATATTTCATGGTGTTGACCGGTTCGAGCACGGAGCCAAGCTTGGCCTCCAACGAGCTTCCGAGCGCAATGCCCGCGGTGTGACGCAACAGCTGATCGACGGTGATGGCATGGCGCGGATCGTCAGGACTTTGCCAGGCGGCGACAGGCGCGGGCCCGTCAAGCTTCAACTTGCCCTGGCGCACGAGTATGCCCGTCAGCGCCGACATCACCGACTTGGTCATGGAGAAGCCGAGCAGCTGCGTCTCCGGCCCGATACCGTCGGCGTAGCGCTCGGCGACGATGCGGCCGGCCTTCATGACGACGATCGCGCGGGTGCGGCGATAAGGCGGCTGTGCGGGTTCAGTGAAGGCGCGGTCGAGCGCGGCTGCCAGGCCCTCGCTTTGCGGGGCGACAAGTCCCGGACCGGCGATCTCGGGCAGCAAGGCAGGCTGCTTGTCGTTGGACGGCAATGCGACATTGGCAATCCCCTGCCCGTGCTCGAGTGTGCAGCCGAGCCCCTCGCGATAGACAGCATGGCTGCGGCCGATGCCGAACAGGGACACCGTGACATCCTTGCGCGTGCGATCGACCTGAAGATCCATCGCCCAGGTCAGCAGGTCCGTGCCCGGCATCGCGCCGGTGGTGTCCGTGAGGTCGCGCCTGACATCGAGGCCGGAGACGAAAAACTCCGAACAGAGCGTGTGGGCGATGAAGCCGGTGGCAACCTTCGGCACATCGCGGGCCCGCGCCGCGCCGAGCGCGAGGCCGGCACAGGCAATGGCAGTGGTGAGGAGGAGGATCTTGCGGCGGCGGGTCACGGGCTTTCTCCGGCTATGGGGCGAATGCGGAGAGCAGGCCGGATGCGGGCGAACCACGCTCGCCGGATTTGGAAATCGGCCTCGCCGAAACTGATCGGGGCTGATTGATTTCGGAATTCTTATGTAAATTCAAAGGCTTGAAATCTAGGCCACGTCGGCCTTGAGCCGCCGGTACTCCGTCGGTGTCACGCCGGTCACCGACTTGAAGGCGCGGTTGAACGGGCCGAGGGACTGGAAGCCGGCGTCCATCGCGATGGTGATGACGGGAACCTCGGCCTGGGTGGGATCGGCCAGCGCCGCCTTGGCTTCCTCGATGCGGTGGTTGTTCAGGAACACATTGAAGTTGCGATAGCCGAGCCGTTGGTTGATCAGCCGGCGCAGCCGGTATTCCGGGATCTTCAGCCGGCCCGCCAGCACGCCGATGGTGATGTTCTCCTGGCGATAGATCCGCTCGTCCGCCATCAGCCGCATCAGGGCGTCGATGAGCTTTTGATCGGCGGCGTCATCGGCCGCAGGCTGACTGAAAACAATTGGCGGCGCCGCCTCCACTGCTGCCGGAAACAGATCCGCCCCGTCAACGCGCATCATGGCATAGACGATCGCAGCGACGGTGCAGGTCAGCGCGCCGGCATTGATGGTTTCGGCGACAGCACCGACGTGGTCGCCGGCGGCGGCAATCTGGAGCACCGCGTTCAGCCCGCCATAGAGCGCGATCGCGCAGACGATGAAGACGCGAACGCGGCGGCGGCGTTCGACCAGGTCGGCCGGCCAGGAGGCGATCATCTGCCCGACCGCAAGCGCGATGAAACCGAGCACGATCAGATTGACCATCGTCACCGAGAACCGCACATGGCCGCTGGGTGCAATCCAGACGCAGCCCGCGAAGCTGTAGGCCATCACCAGCGCCCAGATCAAACCGTGCCACCAGCGCAGGCGAAACTCGTCGTCGAACAGGGCACGCGTGAACAACCAGAACACCACGATGGTGCCGGTCGACAACGCGATCAGCGGTGCGTGCCAGAGCGGAACCCGCGACGTGACGTCCAGCGAATAGCTCACCGCATGCGCGACCGAGCCGAGCACAAAGGCCGCACCAAGGCGGGCAGCCAGCACATTGCGATAATCATGCAGCAGCGACGCCGCCAGCATCAGCAGCAGCGCGACGCTGGCGGCGCGAAAGGCGAGGTCGAGGGTGGCAAGGGTCATTGGACGCTGCGATCAGTCGCGGTTGCGGTCGGTCGAACATCGTTTGTTGGGCGCCTTTTTTCAAGGACCATCCGCGCACCACTGCTGGAGCGGCATCCACCGCTGTCATCGCCCGGCTCAAGCCGGGGCATGACAGCAGAGGATGTGGAGCTATTGCCCGCGAAGTCCGACGCAGGCTTTGTCGCGACGGCTATACGAAATTCTGCTACGATTAAGCGCAAGAAAGTCAAAAGGAGCCCGTCATGAGCTGGATGCCTGATAACGATCCCGTGCTCGGCGATCCCAAAACATGCGATGCGCTCGATCTCGTCATCGTGCCGCGCACCCGCGATCTCGGCGACGGATTCGAGGTGCGGCGGGCGCTGCCGCATGGCAAGCGGCAGATGGTCGGGCCCTTCATCTTCTTCGATCATTTCGGCCCCGTGCAGTTCGTCTCCGGCAAGGGCATGGACGTGCGGCCGCATCCGCATATCGGCCTTGCCACCGTGACCTATCTGTTCGACGGCTCCATCATGCATCGCGACAGCGAAGGCAATGTGCAGGAGATCGCGCCCGGCGCAATGAATCTCATGACCGCCGGGCGCGGCATCGCCCATTCCGAGCGCACGCCGGATGTGCAGCGCGCCTCGGGGCAGAAGATGCTCGGCCTGCAAAGCTGGATCGCGCTGCCTGAAGGCTCCGAGGAGATCGAGCCCTCGTTCCAGCATTATGCGGCGGGCGATCTGCCGATGATCTCCGAGCGCGATTTTACCGCGCGGGTGATCGCCGGATCCGCCTTCGGCATCGCCTCGCCGGTGAAGATGGTCTCGCCCTGGTTCTACACCGAGGTCACGGCCACCGCCGGCGCGACAGTACCGCTCGACCCCGATCACGAGGAGCGCGCGATCTATGTCGTCGACGGCGAGGTCGAGATCGCCAATGAGCGCTATGAAGGGCCCCGGCTGCTGATCTTCCGCCCCGGCGACCGCATCACAGTGAAGGCGCTCAAGGCGACGCGAATGATGTTTCTCGGCGGCGATGCATTGGAAGGCCCGCGCCACATCTGGTGGAATTTCGTCTCGTCCAGCAAGGAGCGGATCGAGCAGGCCAAGCAGGACTGGAAAACCGGTCGCTTCGCCGCAGTTCCGCAGGAACATGAGTTCATTCCGCTACCGGAATAGGCTAATCCGGTGCCCGGCCGCACCATCAGGCGCGGCCGGACTTATTTCCTGAAGGCCAAATCTACGAAAGCCTTGCGATGACCACCATGCTCTCCAGCGACCTGCCCCTGACCAAGATCGGCCGTGGCAAGGTGCGCGATATCTACGCCGTCGACGACGACCGCCTGCTGCTCCTCACCACCGACCGCATCAGCGCCTTCGACGTCGTGATGGGCGAGACCATCCCGATGAAGGGCGCGGTGCTGACCCAGATCAGCGCGTACTGGTTCAACAAGCTCGAAGGCATCGTGCCGCATCATATGATCAGCGCCGACACCGACGAGATCATCGCGGCCGTACCGGCGTTGAAGCCGCATCGTGCCGAGATCCTCGGCCGCGCCATGCTGTCCCGCCGCACTACCGTGTTTCCGATCGAATGCGTGATCCGCGGCTATCTCTCCGGCTCGGCCTGGAAGGAATATGCGGCGAGCGGCACGCTGGCGGGCGAGAAGCTGAAACCCGGCCTCGTCGAGAGCGAGAAGCTCGAGCCTTCAATCTTCAGCCCCGCGACCAAGGCCGAGACCGGTCATGACGAGAACATCACCATCGCGAAGATGCGCGAGGTCGTCGGCGACGAGGTGGCCTACACGCTCGAAAGCATGACGCGCGCGATCTACACGCTCGGCGAGGAGCTGGCGCGCGAGCAGGGCATCATCATCGCCGATACCAAGTTCGAGTTCGGCCGCGACAAGAACGGCCGCATCATCCTGATCGACGAAGTCATGACGCCGGACTCATCGCGCTTCTGGGCGGTCGATGCCTACAAGCCCGGCCAGTCGCAGGCGAGTTTCGACAAGCAGCCCTTGCGCGATTATCTCGACGCCGAGCGCCGCGCCGGCCGCTGGAACGGCGACGCCCCGCCGCCACCACTGCCGGCGAGTGTGGTGGATGCAACGAGCAAGCGGTACCTGGAAGCATATCGGCGGGTGACGGGCAAAGAGCTGAAGATTTAGCTCGGCTATATACTCTCGCTCCGTCATTGCGAGGAGCTCTTGCGGCGAAGCAATCCAGACTGTCTCCGTGGAAAGTTTCTGGATTGCTTCGCTTCCGCCTACGCTCTTCGAGCTACGGCGGACAAGTCGCTCGCAATGACGTGGAGGGACTAATACGAGCCCTCACACCCCCGCCATCATCACGTATTTGATCTCGACATATTCTTCCATGCCGTGCCGTGAGCCTTCGCGGCCGAGGCCGCTTTCCTTGACGCCACCGAAGGGCGCGACCTCTGTCGTGATCAGGCCGGTGTTGACGCCCACCATGCCCGACTCCAGCGCTTCGGCGACGCGCCAAACGCGACCGATATCGCGGGAGTAGAAGTACGAGGCGAGGCCGAACGGCGAGGCGTTGCACATCGCGATGACGTCGGCTTCGTCCTTGAAGCGGATCACCGGCGCGAGCGGACCAAAAGTCTCCTCCTGGGAGACCAGCGAGTCCGGCTTCACATCAGCGAGCACCGTCGGCTCGAAGAAGGAGCGTCCGAGCTCGCTGCGCTTGCCGCCGGTGACGATTTTGGCGCCGCGCTTGACGGCATCCGCGATGTGACGCTCGACCTTGTCGACCGCCTTCATGTTGATCAGCGGGCCTTGCGTGACTCCACTCTCGGTGCCGTCGCCGATCTTCATCGCCGCGACCTTCGCCGACAGCTTCTTGACGAACTCGTCGTAGATCTTGTCCTGGGCGTAGAGGCGATTGGCGCAGACGCAGGTCTGGCCCATGTTGCGGTATTTCGAGACGATCGCGCCTTCAACCGCCGCGTCGATGTCGGCGTCGTCGAACACCACGAACGGCGCGTTGCCGCCGAGCTCGAGGCCGAGCCGCTTCACGCCGACCGAGGCCTGCTGGTAGAGGATCTTGCCGACGGCGGTCGAGCCGGTGAAGCCGACGAAGCGCACCGCTGGATGCTCGCACAACACCTTGCCGATCGGCGGCGCATCACCAGTGATGATGTTGAGCACGCCCTTGGGGATGCCGGCCTTCTCGGCGAGCACGGCCAGCGCGAGGGCCGAAAGCGGCGTCTCGTTGGCGGGCTTGAGGACCACGGTACAGCCCGCGGCCAGCGCCGGCGAGACCTTTCGCGTGATCATCGAGTTGGGGAAGTTCCACGGGGTGATGGCACCGCAGACGCCGATCGGCTGCTTGATCGCGAGCAGCCGCGCATCCGGCCGCTGCGTCGGAATGGTCTCGCCATAGACGCGGCGGGCTTCTTCCGCAAAGAACTCGATATAGGCGGCGCCGATATCGACCTCGCCAAGCGCTTCCGACAGCGGCTTGCCCTGTTCGGAGGTCAGGATCAGCGCGAGGTCCTCGCGGTTGGCGATGATCAGCTCGAACCATTTGCGCAAAATGTTGGAGCGCTGCTTGGCGGTGTGCTTGGCCCAGGCTGGAAACGCGCGCTGCGCGGCTTCGACCGCTTTAGTGGTATCATCAGCGCCGAGCTGCGGGACCTTTGCAATCTCGACACCGGTCGCGGGATTGTTCACGGCAAAAACCGGCGTGCCGACCCAGGCGCCGTCGATGTAGCAGGCCTCCTTCAGCAGCGACGGGTCCTTCAACCGGTCACGCAGGGTGGCGGTGGCGAGCTGGGCGCGTGCAGCGGCGGTCGGGGTCATGGCGTTACTCCTCGGACGATCATTTGGGGCGATCGGATCGGCGGGAATATAGGGACATCAGGCGCACAATGCACCGTCCCGCAACGCACATCTGCCGGGAGCTAAACTCGGAGCGGGATGTTACGCCGCGCCGCTCATATAGGTCTCGCGCCGGCCGATCATGCGTTCGGCCGCGGCCTTGGCGCTGGCCTTCGAGGAGGTCGCGCAGGTCCGGTATTCGAGATCGGGCGCATCGGAGGTATCGCGGCGGCCGAACCAGGACTTTGAGCCGACCGGCAGCAGCGCCAGCGCCTGGGCCAGATTGTCGACCGCGCCGAACGAATAGAGCGCGCCCGATCCGGCGATCCGCACCTCGTAAATGCCGGGCGAGATCGGCGCTTCCAGATTGTCGCCGCGTCCGGGACGGGGATAGCGCTTCCATTCGCTCCAGGTCGAAATCATTTTAAAGTCCCCTCGCGACCGATGGCGGTCGCCAATTTGTATCAAGTACCAACGTCAGCCGCCGATCGGGCCACGAGCTGAACGCCGCAACGCACAAAATGTTTCAAGTGCTTCAAACACCGGAAACATACTGCCTGAGCCTATCCAAGGTCACGGCCGGTTGCGGCCATCCACCGCAGATTGTGAAGAAGTGTTGCAGATCAGTCGTCCCGCGCGGAGCGCAGAGCGTCAAGTCACGACATCGCGACCACAGGGTGCATATCGCCACGCTTGCCGCGCGCGCCTTGTGGGAGGACAATCCGAACACTTCCAACAATAATCAAACCGGAGGAAACGCTGATGCAAAGCAAAGCCCAGATCGACGAGATTCTGCGCAAGATGAGCGATGCCAAGGACATTCCCGGCGTTGTTGCGATCGCCGCCAGCGGCAGCGACATTCTTTATCAGGGCGCGTTCGGCAAGCGCGACCTGTCCAAGCCCGATGCGATGACAGCAGATAGCGTGTTCTGGATCGCCTCGATGACGAAGGCGGTGACATCAGCGGGCGCGATGCAGCTGGTCGAGCAAGGCAAGCTGTCGCTCGATGCGCCGATGGGATCGCTGCTGCCCGACCTCGCCAACCCGCAAGTGCTGGAAGGCTTTGACACCAAGGGCGAGCCAAAACTGCGGCCGGCGAAGCGTGCGATCACGCTGCGCCAGCTCATGACCCACACCGCAGGCTTCTGCTACGATATGTGGAACGGCGAATTCGCGCGCTATATGGAAAAGACCGGCACGCCGGGAATCATCACCTGTCAGAACGCCGCGCTGAAGACACCTGTGATGACCGATCCCGGCACACGCTGGGAATACGGCACCAACATCGATTTCGTCGGCAAGGCGGTGGAAGCCGTCAGCGGCAAGCGGCTCGATGCTTATCTGCGCGACAATCTGTTTGCGCCGCTCGGCATGAGCGACACCGGCTTCAAGATCAGCGACGGCATGCGCAAGCGCCTCGTCGGCATGCACGCCCGCGGCGAGGACGGCCAGCTTGCCGCGATGCCGTTCGAGCTCGAGCAGAATCCGGAATTCCACATGGGTGGCGGCGGCCTCTATTCGACCGCGGCCGACTACATCAAGTTCACCCAGATGATCCTGAACAAGGGCCGCGGCAACGGCAATCAGGTGCTGAAACCCGAGACGGTCGCCATGATGGGACAGAACCAGATGGGCGATCTCAACATGACCAAGATGACGACGGCAGCACCGCCCTACACCAACGACGTCGATCTCTATCCGGATCAGGCGAAGAAATGGGGCCTCAGCTTCATGATCAACACCGCCAAGACCGCTGAGGGACGCAGCGCCGGCAGCCTCGCCTGGGCGGGCCTCGCCAACACCTACTACTGGATCGACCCGGCGCGCGACGTCACCGGCGTGATCCTGATGCAGCTGCTGCCGTTCGCGGATGCGAAATGCCTGCAGGCCTTCGCCGGCTTCGAGCGCGGCGTCTATGCCGGTCTCGATGCCGGAAGCGGGCAAAAGGCCGCGTAACCCCTTAGTATGAGGCGCGCGGCGTCGCGCGCCTCATCAGCAACGGATAACCTCGTGCCCAAACGCCAACGGCTTCAGGGCACGAGGCAATGATTTCGAGGAGACGACCTTGGCGAACGATCTTGCAGGCAAAGCCGACAGCTATGTGTGCGGCATCTCGGACGCGCCGCTGCTCGGCGACACCATCGGCCGCAGCCTCGACCACGCGGTGCGGCGCTGGGGCGGCCGCGAGGCGCTGGTCTCACCGAGCCACGGCGTGCGATGGACCTGGAAAGATTTCGCCGAACGGGTCGATGCGCTCGCCGCAGGCTTTCTCGCGCTTGGCCTCGAGCGCGGTGAGCGGATCGGCATCTGGTCGCTGAACCGACCGGAATGGACGCTGACCCAGTTCGCCGCCGCCAAGGCCGGCCTGATCCTGGTGACGATCAATCCCGCCTATCGATTGAGCGAACTTGAATTCGCCCTGCAGAAGGTCGGCTGCGCTGCGATCGTCACCGCGACGGCGTTCAAGACCAGCCAATACATGGAGATGCTCAACACGCTGCTGCCGGAGCTGGCGAGCGCAGCGCCGGGGAAGCTCCAGGCAGCGCGGCTGCCGGCGCTGCGGATCGTGATCCAGATTGGCGGCCCTTCAGCATCGGGGACCATCCCGTTCGAGGACGTCGCCCGCATGGGCGGGCCTGCGCATCGCGAGCAGCTTGCTGCTCTCGGCGCCGCGCTTCAGTTCGACGATCCCGTCAATATCCAGTTCACCAGCGGCACCACGGGCTCGCCCAAGGGCGTGACGTTGACCCACCACAATATTCTCAACAACGGCTATTTCACGGGGCGCGCGATGCGGCTGACGGAAGCGGATCGCATCTGCATTCCCGTCCCGCTCTACCACTGCTTCGGCATGGTGATGGGCAACCTCGCCTCCGTCACACTGGGTGCGACCATGGTCTATCCTGGCGAGGGGTTTGATCCGCTGGCGACGTTGCGCGCGATCGAGCAGGAGAAATGCACGACGCTCTACGGCGTGCCGACCATGTTCATCGCGGAGCTCGATCATCCTGAATTCAAGAATTTCAATCTGAAATCGTTGCGCACCGGCATCATGGCCGGCGCGCCCTGCCCGATTGAGGTGATGAAGCGCGTCAACACCGAGATGAACATGCGCGAGGTCACAATCGCCTATGGCATGACCGAGACCAGTCCGGTCAGCTTCCAGAGCGCGACGGACGACCCGCTGGAGCGGCGCGTTTCCACCGTCGGGCGGATTCATCCGCATGTCGAGGTGAAGGTCGTCGATCTCGAAGGCAAGATCGTCAAGCGCGGCGAGCGTGGCGAGCTCTGCACCCGCGGCTACAGCGTCATGCTGGGCTATTGGGAGGAGAAGGAAAAGACCGGCGACGTGCTCGATGCCACCGGCTGGATGCATACCGGCGACCTCGCCACCATCGACGACGAGGGCTATTGCAACATCGTCGGGCGCATCAAGGATCTGGTGATCCGCGGCGGCGAGAACCTCTATCCGCGCGAGATCGAGGAATTCTTGTACCGCCATCCCAAGATCCAGGACGTGCAGATCTTTGGCGTCGCCGATACGCGCTATGGCGAAGAGCTCTGCGCCTGGATCCGCGTGAGATCAGGCGAAACGCTGACCGCCGAAGAAGTCCGCGGCTTCTGCGACGGCCAGATCGCCCACAACAAGATCCCGCGCTACGTCGAGTTCGTCGACGAATTCCCGATGACCGTGACCGGCAAGATCCAGAAATTCGTGATGCGGGATGCCGTGGAGCAGCGACTGGGGCTAAAGGCGGCGAAGACGGCGTGAGGTGGGCGCACCGCCGTTGCCACATCGTCATTGCGAGGAGCTCTTGCGACGAAGCAATCCAGACTGCCTCCGCGGAACGACTGGATTGCTTCGCTTCGCTCGCAATGACGGGGAGAGAGACGACGACTAAACCGTCAGCCCGCGCTGCTGGGCCAGCTCCTTCAGCGACACTTGCGGACGCGCGCCGATGTGCTGGATCACTTCGGCGGCCGCAAGCGCGCCGAGCTCACCGCACTGCTTGTGCGACAGATCGCGCGAGAGACCATAGAGGAAACCGGCGGCGAACAGATCGCCGGCGCCGGTGGTATCGACCAGTTGCGTGATCGGCGAGGCAGGCGCGGCGACAGCGTCGGTCGGCGTCACCACCACGCAGCCCTTCTCGCTGCGGGTGACCACGCCGAGCTTGACGTCGCTGCGCAGCAGCTTCAGCGCTGTGTCGAAGTCGGAGGTCTCGTAGAGCGAGTGCAATTCGGATTCGTTGGCGAACACGATGTCGGCGGTGCCGTTACGCATCAGCCCCAGGAATTCGTCGCGATAGCGGCCCACGCAGAAGGAGTCCGACAGCGTCAGCGCCACCTTGCGGCCGGCCTCGTGGGCGATCTTGGAGGCCTTGAGGAAGGCCTCCTTGGCGCCCGGCGGGTCCCAGAGATAGCCTTCGAGATAAACGATCTTGGCGGCGGCGATCTCGGCCGGATCGATGTCGGCCGGCGACAGATCCTGCGCCGCGCCGAGATAGGTGTTCATGGTGCGCTCGCCGTCGCCCGTCACCAGGATGTAGGAGCAGCCGGTGGCGGGACCGTCCTTCGCGGGCGGTGTGTTGAAAGCAACGCCGGCGGCGCGGATGTCGTGGACATAGAGCTTGCCGATCTGGTCGTCCTTGACCTTGCCGACGTAAGCGGCGCGCGCGCCCAGGCTGCCGATGCCGACAATGGTGTTGGCGGCAGACCCCCCCGAGACTTCCGTCGCCGGGCCCATGTCATTGTAAATGGCGGCGGCCCGTGCCTCGTCAATCAGCGACATGCTGCCCTTGGTCATGCCGTGCTTCGCGAGAAAACCCTCATCGGTTCGGACCAGCACGTCGAACAACGCATTGCCGATGCCGAGAACGTCATATTTCACGTCAGCCATTCACTTTGATCCTGTTTGCCGGATTGCGGAGTTGCGGAAAATCCGCTTCCTGTCGGTCTGAAAATGTAGCTGGCGGCCTATCACGTTCGGCCGGGCCCGAGCAAGCAACGGTATTATAACAACCGATGATCCGCTCCTTCCTGACCGTCTCCACGGGAACACTGGCCTCGCGGCTGCTGGGCTTTGCGCGCGATTCCCTGATCGCGGCGCTGCTCGGTACCGGCACTGTCGCGGATGCGTTTCTGGCCGCCTTCCAGCTCGTCAACGTGGTGCGGCGGCTGCTCAGCGAAGGGGCACTCAATGCCGCCCTGATCCCGGCCTGGCTGCGCGTCCGTGAGCGCGATGGCGAGGAAGCGGCGTCGGCCTTTGCGGGGCGGGTGCTCGGCACGGTGAGCGCATCCCTGATCGTGATCTCGATCGGCATTGCGCTCATGATGCCGCTGATCATCATGATCATCACACCGGGTTTCGTCGGCAGCCCCACGCTCGACCTCGCCGTCGAGAATGCGCGGCTGATGCTGCCTTATCTCGCCTTTGCGGGCCCGGTTACAGTGCTGATGGGTCTATTGAACGCGCAGGGGCGATTTGCACTCACGGCGTTCTCGCCCCTGCTGTTCAACATCGCGCTGATTGCCGCCATCGCCGTGCTGCTGCTTTGGCACGCCGATGCGGCTCTTTCTGCATGGATGCTGGCTGCCACCGTCGGCATCGCCGGCCTGCTGCAACTGGTGATGCTGGGCTCGCAGCGAAGCGCGCGCCTGGCGACGCCGTTGCGTGCAAGCTTCGACAAGGAGATGCGCGGATTCTTCGCCAAGGCCATTCCCGGCATGATCGCAAGCTCTGGCCCGCAATGGCTGATGGTATCAGGCGCGATCATCGCCTCCACGACGCCATCGGCCGTGTCCTGGCTCTATTTTGCCAACCGCCTGATCGAGCTGCCGCTCGGCATTGTCGGCGTCGCCATGGGCACGGTGCTGGTGCCGGAATTGACCCGTGCGGTCGGCAGCGGCGATCGCGACGCGGTGGCGCATGCCGAATCGCGCGCGCTGGAGCTGGCGACCGGGCTCGCGCTGCCGGCCACGCTTGGCCTTGCCATTCTGGCAGAACCAATCGTGCGGCTGCTGTTCGAACATGGCGCCTTCGGCGCGGAGGACAGCACCGCAACGGCACACGCGTTGATGTGGCTGGCGCTGGGCCTGCCGGCGCATGTGCTCATCAAGGCGCTGTCGCCGGCCTTTTTCGCACGCAGCGACACGATGACGCCGCTGCTGGCGACGGCCA
Source organism: Bradyrhizobium sp. CCBAU 11434 (assembly GCF_028128895.1). Classification (NCBI taxonomy): domain Bacteria; kingdom Pseudomonadati; phylum Pseudomonadota; class Alphaproteobacteria; order Hyphomicrobiales; family Nitrobacteraceae; genus Bradyrhizobium; species Bradyrhizobium sp. CCBAU 11434. The sequence continues at coordinate 297,405 of NZ_LBJX01000102.1, read as the reverse complement.
AGGGCCTTGTGGTCGCAATTGCCCTCGCCGTCCTGCTCGGGCATTTCTTCGGCGCAAGCGGAATCGCCGCCAGCATCGCGGCCGGCGCCTGGAGCAGCGCCGTCTCGCTGCTCCGGAAAGGCGCCAGCGAATTCGGCTTCTCGGTGGACACATCAGCCCGCAAGCGGCTGCCGCGGATCGTGCTTGCCGCGACCGCCATGGGCGCCCTGCTCTGGCTGACCACAAGTCTGATGCCGGCTGAGGCCCATGGCCTCATTCGCTTTATTGTGCTGGGCCTTCAGATTGCGGCCGGGATCGCCGTCTACGGCCTGCTCCTGCAAATCCTCGGCGCGACCTCCTGGCGCGAGGCGGCCGCCGCCTTGAAGCGGCCCGGCTGAATAGGTCCCGCTGCGAAATGCCCTTGACGAGGCAGCCCCGCTGTTGGAAACGACGGCCGACCACCTAAGAGAAGGCGTGCCATGCCATTCGTTGAACGGGTTTTTTCGGGCGTCCAGCCGACGGGCAATCTGCACCTCGGCAATTACCTCGGCGCGATCGTCAACTTCGTGAAGATGCAGGAAACGCACAACTGCATCTATTGCGTCGTCGACATGCACGCGATCACCCAAGGCCTGGATGTCTGGGGCGGGCCGGTCGAGCTCGCGCGCAACACCCGCGAGGTGACCGCGGCGTTCATCGCCGCCGGCATCGATCCGAAGAAGCACATCGTGTTCAACCAGAGCCAGGTCTCCGGCCATGCCGAGCTTGCCTGGATCTTCAACTGCGTCGCGCGCATGGGCTGGCTCGGCCGCATGACCCAGTTCAAGGAGAAGGCCGGCAAGGACCGCGAGAACGCCTCGGTCGGGCTGTTCGACTATCCCGTGTTGATGGCCGCCGACATCCTGCTCTACCGCGCCACCCATGTTCCCGTGGGCGAGGACCAGAAGCAGCATCTCGAGCTCTCGCGCGACATCGCGCAGAAGTTCAACAATGATTTCGGCGATTCCATTCGCGCCCAGGGCACCAATGACGGCCTGTTCTTCCCGCTGCCGGAACCCTTCATCACCGGCCCGGCGACGCGCGTGATGAGCTTGCGCGACGGTACCAAGAAGATGTCGAAGTCGGATGCGTCGGACAATTCGCGCATCAACCTGACCGACGACGCCGACACTATCGCGCAGAAGATCCGCAAGGCGAAGACCGACCCGGAGCCGTTGCCGAGTGAGGAGAAGGGCCTGGAAGCGCGCCCCGAGGCGGACAATCTCGTCGGCATTTTCGCGGCCCTCTCCGATCGCTCCAAGGCCGACGTGCTCCGCGAGTTCGGCGGGGGGCAGTTCTCCAGCTTCAAGAACGCGCTTGCCGAGCTGTGCGTCAGCAAGCTCGCACCGATCGCCGGCGAGATGAAGCGCCTGGTTGCGGACCCCGGCCACATCGACACCATCCTGAACGATGGTTCCGACCGGGCTCGCGCCATCGCCGACGAGACCATGAAGCTCTCCAAGGACATCGTCGGCTTCATCCGCCGACGCTGACACTGGCTTACCCTCCCCCCTCCAGGGCAGGGCAAGCTGGCACCTAACCCGTTGATATGGCGGCGGAACTCCCTCACCGCCCCTTGATCGTGCGTTCTCCGTCGCCATCTGCTAGGGAAGAGGCCACGCGCCGGCCTTGAACCGGCGACGTCTGGAGAAAACCATGTTCATTCAAACCGAAGCCACCCCCAATCCCGCCACGCTGAAGTTCATTCCCGGCCGCGTCGTTTCCGACGGCAACCCGATGGAGTTTGCGAGCCGCGAAGCCGCAACCCGTTCGCCGCTCGCGGAAAAGCTGTTCGAAGTGCCCGGCGTTACCGGCGTGTTCTACGGATCGGATTTCATCACCGTCACCAAGGCGAACGGTGAATGGCAACAGCTCAAGCCTGCGATCCTGGGTGCCATCATGGAGCACTACATGTCCGGCGCGCCGCTGCTCGCCGACGGCGCGGCTGCGAGCGATGTCGATCTCGACGACGAGGACGAGTTCTTCGACGAGGCCGACGCCGAGACGGTCGACATGATCAAGGATTTGATCGAGACGCGGGTGCGGCCGGCGGTCGCCAATGACGGCGGCGACATCACCTTCCGCGGTTTCAAGGACGGGATCGTCTATCTCAACATGAAGGGCGCCTGCTCGGGCTGCCCGTCATCGACCGCAACGCTCCAGCACGGCATCCAGAATTTGCTGAAGCACTTCGTGCCTGACGTGGTCGAAGTCCGGCCGATGTGACGACGACGTCGTCATTCCGGGGCGGTCCGTAGGACCGAACCCGGAATCTCGAGTTTCCGGGTCTGGTGCTAACGCACCATCCCGGAATGACGGCTCTTGTAACCGGTGGGCGGATGGTGAGTAGCGAATGGCGAATGGCATTCCGATCGGATAGACTGCCCACCATTCGCCACCTACCATTCGCTTTTTCATGCTGATCCTTGCCATCGATACCGCGCTGGAGGCGTGCGCGGCCGCCGTGCTCGATACCGACGCCGGCGAGCTCCTTGCGCAGGAGCAATTGCTCATGAAGCGCGGCCACGCCGAGGCGCTGATGCCGATGATCGCGCGCGTCATGCAATCGGCCGGTCTCGCGTTCACGGCGCTCGACCGCATCGCTGTGACGGTCGGTCCCGGCAGCTTCACCGGCCTGCGCGTCGGCATTTCGGCGGCGCGCGGTCTTGCGCTCGCAGCCAAACGGCCGGCCGTCGGGCTGACGACCTTGTCCGCCTACGCGGCCCCCATCGTTGGCCGGAGCGGTTCGGCGCCGGTGATCTCGGCGATCGATGCGCGGCACGACCACGTCTATTTCCAGATCGTCGCCGGCGACGGCAGTCAGCTGGTGCAGCCAGGCATCGCCCCCATCGACGAGGCGATCGCAGCTTCGCAGTTCGGCGCGCCGCATCTGGTCGGCAATGCTGCCGGGATTCTTGCCGAGCGCTGGCCGAAGGATGTGCCACAACCTGTTACTGTCGACGCACTGCCCGCACCCGACATCAGCTGGGTCGCTTGGCTCGGCGCCGCGGCCAATCCCGACACCAATCCGGCGCGGCCATTCTATTTAAAGGCGCCCGATGCAAAGCCGGCCGCATTGCCGCCGCTCGCACACGCCGCAAGCTCATCATGAGCTGGTTTTCGGATTGGTGGCGCGGCGGCACGGCCGCCGTCGAGCCGGCGTCGGCGCGCGACGCGGCACGGCTGGCGCAGCTTCACGGCACTTCCTTCGCACATGGCTGGGGCGAGAGCGAGTTCGAGACCATGCTCAGCGAGCGCAACACGCTCGTCCACCGCTTGCGCCTCGGCCGCAAAATCATCGGCTTCGCGGTGTCGCGGATCGGCGCGGACGAGGCCGAGATCCTCTCGGTCGCGGTCGATCCGTCCTACCGCGGCCGCGGCCTCTCCCGCGCGCTGCTGATGACCCATCTCGGTCACCTCGCAGGGCGTGGCGTGCGCACAATCTTTCTGGAGGTCGAGGAGAACAACCAGCCCGCACGACGGCTCTATGACCGGGCCGGATTCGTGGTGGTCGGACGCCGCGAACGCTACTATAAGCAGGCCAACGGGGAACAATTGAACGCACTTCTGATGCGACGTGACTTGTCGTAACATTGATGGCAGAAAGCGCCCCGTCAGGCGGATACGATATGACCGGACTCAAACCTTCTTCGGCATCCAAGACAACCGGCATCGAGGCGCGCTGTGCCGCCACCGGCATGCGCATGACCGAGCAGCGCCGCGTGATCGCGCGCGTCCTTGCGGAAGCGGTCGATCACCCCGACGTCGAGGAATTGTACCGGCGCTGTGTCGCCGTCGACGACAAGATTTCGATCTCGACCGTCTATCGCACCGTCAAGCTGTTCGAGGATGCCGGCATCATCGAGCGCCACGATTTCCGCGAGGGCCGCGCGCGCTACGAGACGATGCGCGACAGCCATCACGACCATCTCATCAACCTGCGCGACGGCAAAGTGATCGAGTTCACCTCCGAAGAGATCGAGAAGCTGCAGGCGGAGATCGCCCGCAAGCTCGGCTACAAGCTGGTCGATCACAGGCTCGAGCTCTATTGCGTCCCGCTCGACGACGACAAACCGACGTCCTAGGTCTCGTGCCAATAGATCTCATCATTTTCGATTGCGACGGCGTCCTCGTGGACAGCGAGTTGATCTCCTGTCGCGCGCATGCGGATGTGCTGACCCGGCACGGCTATCCGATCACGTCGGAGCAGGTGTCCGCACGCTTCCTCGGCCGCTCGACAAAACAGGCCAATCTCGAGATCGAAAGTGAGCTCGGCCGCAAGCTGCCCGAGGCCTATCACGGCGATCTCCAGGACGAGCTGTTTCGCGCCTTCGAAGCCGACCTCGAAGCGATCCGCGGCATCCACGACGTCCTCGATGTCGTGACGCAACGTGTCTGCGTTGCCTCGAGCGGTACGCATCCGCGCATGCAAGTGAGTCTCGGAAGCACGGGACTCTATGAACGCTTCGCGCCGAATATCTTCTCGTCCTCGCAGGTGGCGAACGGCAAGCCGGCACCGGACCTGTTCCTGTTCGCAGCCAAGCAGATGGGCGTGCCGCCGGAGCGCTGCATCGTGATCGAGGACAGCCTTGCCGGCATTGCCGGCGCGCGAGCGGCCGGGATGAAAGTGTTCGGCTTTTACGGTGGCAGCCATTGCGCCGACGGCCATGCCGAGACCCTGCGCCAGGCCGGCGCCGACCTGACCTTTGCCGACATGCATCAATTACCGGAGCTGGTCCGGCGGGTCGCGGCTGACGCCCTGGCGGGCTAAATCCGGCGCCAAAACTCGCGATTCCGCACGTCACCGCCCGGAATGGCTCCTTTCGTCCCTCAATCGCTGGATTTTCGGCCCCTCAGCCTATATCTGAGGGCCGTCCTCCACCGCCATTTTCGGGTTCCATGACGCCGCCGCGCAAGCTGCACATCAAATCATATGGCTGCCAGATGAACGTCTACGATGCCCAGCGCATGGTGGACACGCTGGCTCCGGAAGGATTCGTGGAGACTGAGAGCGCCGAGGACGCGGACCTCGTCATCCTCAACACCTGCCACATCCGCGAGAAGGCCTCTGAAAAGGTCTATTCCGAGCTCGGCCGACTGCGCGTCGCCAAGGACGAGGCCGCGCGCGAGGGTCGCGCCATGCAGATCGCCGTTGCAGGCTGCGTCGCGCAGGCCGAAGGCGAGGAGATCGTGCGCCGCGCGCCAACGGTCGACGTCGTGGTGGGACCGCAGAGCTATCATCATCTGCCCGAGTTGTTGAAGCGCGCCGGCAACGAAGGCCGCGCGATCGAGACCGAGTTTCCCGCCGCCGACAAGTTCGGCTTCCTGGCCCAGCCCAAGCCCGACGCGATCCGCGCACGCGGCATTTCGGCCTTTGTCACGGTGCAGGAAGGCTGCGACAAGTTCTGCACCTTCTGCGTCGTGCCCTATACGCGCGGCTCGGAAGTCTCGCGCCCCGTGGCGAAGATTGTCGACGACGTGAAGCGGCTCGCCGACAATGGCGTGCGCGAGCTGACGCTGATCGGACAGAACGTCAACGCCTATCATGGCGAGGGACCGGACGGGAAAACCTGGGGTCTTGGCCGATTGCTCGAACATTTGGCGACCGTTCCAGGCATCGCCCGGCTGCGCTATTCGACCAGCCATCCCCGCGATGTCGATGACAGTTTGATTGCAGCCCATCGCGATCTCGATGCCTTGATGCCGTTCGTGCATCTGCCGGTGCAGTCGGGCTCGGACCGGATTCTCGCCGCCATGAACCGGAAACATACCGCCGATGATTATCGACGAGTCATCGACCGTTTCCGCGCCGCGCGCCAAGACATTGCTTTTTCATCAGATTTTATCGTCGGCTTCCCCGGCGAGAGCGAGCAAGATTTTCTCGCCACCCTCGCGCTTGTCACGCAAATCGGCTACGCTGCGGCGTATTCGTTCAAATACTCCGCCCGGCCGGGAACGCCGGCCGCGGATATGCAGGAGACGGTGTCCCCCGCCGAGATGGACCAGCGATTGGAGCGGCTCCAGGAATTGATCGACAGCCAGCAATCGGCCTTCAACAAGGCTGCGGTTGGCTCAACGGTCGACGTGCTGTTCGAACGTCCGGCGCGCAAGGACGGCCAGATCGTCGGCCGCACCGCCTTCCTCCAGCCCGCGCATGTGATGGCCTCGCCTGACATCATCGGACAAATCCTGCCGGTCAGGATCGACAGCCTCGAGCGCTACAGCTTCCTCGGCGAGCTCGCCACGCCACGCAATGTGCGCGCGCCCGCTTTATCATCCATCGCCAGTGGAGCCTGAACCCTTGCCAAAAAGCGCATCGGATTCGTCTTCTATCGCTCCCAGCCGCAAATTTGACCGCGACATGCAAGTTCCGCCCGAGACCCAGGTCGTCATCGACTTCGACGACAACCGCGCCGCATCCGCGCTCGTCGGCCCCTACGGCCAGAACCTGGCGCAGATCGAGCGCCGGCTCGGCGTCGTCGTGGACTCCAAGGGCAACCACATCACCATTGGCGGCACGCGCGACGGCTGCGATGCGGCGCGCCGCGTACTGGAGACGCTCTATGCCCACGCGGTGAAGGGGCAGGACGTCGACCAGGGCGAAGTCGAAGGCGCAATCCGTGCGGTCATCGCGCAAGGCTCCCTGTTCGAGTTCGACGCCAAGTCGGCCAAGTCGACCTTCGACAGCATCAATTTGCGCAAGCGCCCGGTGCGCGCGCGCACGGCTGCGCAGGACTCCTACATCCGCGCGCTGAAGCGCCATGAACTGGTGTTCGGCATCGGCCCCGCCGGCACGGGCAAGACCTGGCTCGCGGTCGCGCATGCCGCGCAATTGTTCGAGCGCAAGGAGGTCGACAAGATCATCCTGTCGCGTCCGGCGGTCGAAGCCGGCGAGCGGCTCGGGTTCTTGCCCGGCGATCTCCGCGAGAAGGTCGATCCGTATCTGCGTCCGATCTACGACGCGCTCTATGACCTCATGGACGCGCGCATCGTCGAGCGCGCGCTGCAAACCGGTGAGATCGAGATCGCGCCGCTCGCCTTCATGCGCGGCCGCACGCTGACCAACGCCGCGATCATCCTGGACGAGGCGCAGAACACTACATCGATGCAGATGAAGATGTTCCTCACGCGTTTGGGCGAGAACAGCCGCATGATCGTCACGGGCGATCCCTCGCAGATCGATTTGCCGAACGGCCAGACCTCGGGTCTTGCCGAGGCGACGCGTCTGCTTGATGGCGTCGAAGGCATCGCGCAAGTTCATTTCAAGGCCGAGGACGTGATCCGCCACGAGCTCGTGGCACGAATCGTCGCTGCCTATGAAGGCTCGCCGCAGCGGCCGCCCGCCGGCAACAAATCCTGACGAGACAACAGCGGGACCAAGCGGGCGCGCTGACGCAGCGCCTTATCGTTCCGAACAAAGCCATGTCACATCCCAACCTTCCCATTACCGAGGTCCTCGTCGTCGCCGATTGCTGGCAGAGCGAGCCTGACGCCGAAGCGGTGATTCAGCGTGCCGTTGCGGCTGCCGCCGAATCCGTCGACGAAGACGTCGCGGACGCAGAAGTCGCCGTGATGCTGACCGATGATGCCGGCATCCGCACGCTCAACAGCAACTGGCGCGGCATGGACAAGCCGACCAATGTGCTGTCGTTTCCCGCGCTCCAGCCCGAAGGCGAGTGGAAACCGGGCGATGCGCCGCGCATGCTCGGCGACATCGCGATCGCCTTTGAGACCATGCGGCGCGAGGCGGACGAGGAACACAAGCCGTTCGAACATCATTTGAGCCATCTCGCCGTGCATGGATTCCTGCACCTGATCGGCTACGATCACGAGAACGACGGCGACGCGGAAGAAATGGAAGCGCTCGAAACCGAGATCCTGGCTCATCTCGGCATCCCCGACCCCTATGCAGACCGCGCGGGGACGCATTGAGATGCCTGATTCAGAGCCTATTCACGACAATCCGCGCAACACGACCAATCTGCCGGCCGTGGTGACGCCGGGCGAGGTCATGCGCCCGACGGCGGAAGGCTGGCTGCTGCGTGCCATTCGCACGCTGTTCGGCTGGAAGGCCGGATCGGTGCGCGACGATCTCCAGGTCGTGCTCAATGCAACGACACCCGACGACACCGGCTTCTCCGCGGTCGAGCGCACCATGCTGCGCAACATCCTCGGCCTGCACGAGCGCCGCATCGCAGACGTCATGGTGCATCGTGCCGACATCATCGCGGTGAAGCGCGACATCCCGCTTGGCGAATTGATGGACCGGTTCGAGCGCGCCGGCCATTCGCGTCTCGTCGTCTACAACGAGACGCTCGACGACCCCGTCGGCATCGTCCATATCCGCGATCTGCTCGCCTTCATGACCGCGCGGGCGCGCGTGTCGGAGGCCACCAAGACCAAGCGCAAAAAGCCGCTGCCGGCCGGGCTCGATCTGAAGGCCGTGGATCTGGCGCTGCCGCTGCAGGATGCGCGCATCATCCGCAAGCTGCTCTACGTGCCACCGTCGATGCGCGCGATCGATCTGCTGGCGCAGATGCAGGCGACGCGCATTCATCTGGCCCTCGTCGTCGACGAATATGGCGGCAGCGACGGGCTGGTTTCGCTCGAGGACATCGTCGAGCAGATCGTCGGCGAGATCGACGACGAGCACGACAGCGACGAGCCGCCGTCGATCGTACGGCTGCCCGACAACGCCTTCATCGCCGACGCCCGCGCCAGCCTCGACGACGTGCGCACCGTCATCGGCGAGGACTTCGTCACCGGCGAGGCCGGCGAGGAAGTGGAGACGCTGGGCGGCTATCTCGTCAGCTTCGTCGGGCGCCTGCCGGTGCGCGGCGAGGTGATCTCGGGTCCCGGCAATTACGAGGTCGAGGTGCTCGACGCCGATCCGCGCCGCGTCAAGCGGCTGCGCATCTCGACCCGGAAAGAACGCCCCGCACCGCGTACCCAGCGCGAGAGAAGCCGCCGCGAGGCCGCACCCGAGAGCGGCCAGCCGCCTTCCGGCGACACCCCGACCCCGCCGCCTGCCGACGGGACCGGCCCGCAGTGACCGCGTTCCAGCGCTTCAGACAGATTGCACTTGCCATCATCCTGACTTGGGGATGGAAGCGCGCACTCCTTGCCATGGCATGCGGCGCGCTCTCCGTGCTTGCGCTTGCGCCGTTTAACTTCTTTCCGGTGCTGTTCATCACCTTCCCCGTGATGGTCTGGCTGATCGACGGCGCCGGTGCCGGACGCTATGGCGGCGTCCCCGCGGCAGCGCTGACCGGCTACTGGTTCGGGCTCGGCTATTTCGTCCCCGGTCTCTACTGGATCGGCATCGCCTTCTTTGTCGACGCCGACGTGTTCGCCTGGCTGACGCCGTTCGCCGTGCTGGGATTGCCGGCCTATCTCTCCATCTTCACGGCGATCGGCTTCGCGCTGGCCCGTTTGCTCTGGACCAAGGATGCCACCCGCATTCTCGCGCTCGCCGCAAGCCTCACGATCGGCGAATGGCTGCGCGGGCACGCGCTCACGGGCTTTCCCTGGAACGCGTTCGGCTATGCGCTGTCAGAGCCGCTGGCGCTGGCGCAGACGTCATCCCTGATCGGCCAGTGGGGCATGACGTTCCTCGCGGTTGCGATCTTCGCAAGCCCCGCAGTGCTGATCGACCGCACGCGCGACCGCAGCCTGGCGTGGCGCGTGCCGGCCGCGGCGCTCGCGCTGCTGATCGTCATGGGCATGTTCGGCGCGATCCGCATGTCGCTGCATCCGACCACGATGGTTGCGGGTGCCAAGCTGCGCCTGATGCAGCCGAACCTGCAGCAGGACCTGAAATTCAACTACTCCGCCAAGGCGGAGGTGATGAAGAAATACCTGGCGTTGTCGGACCGCGCATCCGGACCACGATCGACCGGCGTGAGCGCTGCGACCATCCTGATCTGGCCGGAATCAGCCTTTCCGTTCTTCCTGACCCGCGAAGCCGATGTGATGGCGCAAATCGCCGAGCTGCTGCCCAAGGGCACGGTGCTGATCACCGGCTCGGTCCGCGCGCCCGATCTGCCGCCGGGCACGCCGATCACGCGGGCCTACAATTCGATCTATGTGATCGACCACGACGGCAGCGTGCTCGCGGTCTATGACAAGCTGCATCTGGTTCCGTTCGGCGAATATCTTCCGTACCAGAACATCATGGAGAAGCTCGGCTTCGAGCAACTGACGCGCATGCGCGGCGGCTTCATTCCCGGCACGGTGCGGCACGTACTGCCGGTGCCGAGTGCCCCGCCCGCGTTGCCGCTGATCTGCTATGAGGCGATCTTCCCCGGCGAAATCGGCACGCACGACGAGCGCCCGGGCTGGATGGTGAACCTCACCAATGACGGCTGGTTCGGCATTTCGACCGGTCCGTACCAGCATCTGGAGCAGGCGCGGATGCGCGCCATCGAGCTTGGACTGCCGCTGGTCCGCTCGGCCAATACCGGCATCTCGGCCGTGATCGATCCGGTGGGACGCACGGTGGCCAGCCTCGGCCTCGGGATCGAAGGAATTTTGGATGCAAGTCTGCCGACCGCGATCCCGCCCACGATCTATGCGAGAGTCGGTGACATCCCCGCAGCCATGCTCGTCGCACTGGCTGTGATTTTGGCGGTGCGGCGGCGCGTTGCCAAACGGCGCCCCTGATTGCCGCCGTTAGCGATTTCCGGCAGAGCGGCCGGAATCCTTTGACAACCGCAGTCCCACGGTTGACAGACTGCACGCGGGCTCCCCATTCTGCACCCGGCTGCAAAAGACAGCGGTGCATTGCTAAATTTCTCCGCAATGTTTCCCCAATCAGAGTGAAGTTTTGACGTCGCTGTCACCTGAGGCAATGGCTCATTGCGCCGACGGTGGTGTTTGGAGGGCTGAGGAAATGTCGAAAGCGCCCAACCCTGTTGACAAGTATGTCGGCAGTCGCGTGCGCATGCGCCGCATCATGTTGGGCATGAGTCAGGAAAAGCTCGGTGAAGCTTTGGGCCTGACTTTCCAGCAGATCCAGAAATACGAGAAGGGCACGAACCGGGTCGGCGCCAGCCGCATCCAGCAAATTGCAGAGATTCTGCAGGTGCCGGTGTCGTTCCTGTTCGAAGGCGGACCGAGCGGCGTAGCCGGCCCCAACGGCTTCGCCGAAGGCGCATCGCCCTCTTATGTCTCGGACTTCCTCGCGACATCAGAAGGGCTCGCCCTGACCAGGGCGTTCACCCGAATCACCGATTCGAAGCTGCGCCGTTCGATCGTCGATCTCGTCGAGCAGATCGCCGCCCGCGAAGGCCCGGACAAGCGCTGAGGCGCTTTTCATTCCGATTTGAGACTGCGCCAAATCTGGCCTATGTCGTCATTTGCGGACCGCACCTAGCGCTGCCTCCGCTCAAATGATGCGATTCGAAGGCACAGATACGTCCATGGCGAACTCCAATTCGTTCGATTCCCAAACTATCCTCGCTGGTATCCGCCGCTGGGTAGAAATCGAGACGCCGACGGAAGTACCTGAGCAGGTCAACAAGCTGACCTCGATGGTTGCCGATCATTATGGCGATCTGCCCGTCACGCTCGAGCGTGTCGCCGGCGTCGATGGCTGCGGTGATCATCTCGCGGTGCGTTCGACCTGGGGCCAGGACCGGCCCGGTATCCTGGTGCTCAGTCATCTCGACACCGTTCATCCCATGGGCTTCATCGCGCGGCTGCCGTTCAAGGTCGAAGGCGACAGCGCGTTCGGTCCTGGCATCTACGACATGAAGGGCGGCGCCTACATCGCCTATCACGCCTTTCGCGAGCTTTGCGCTGCACCCACCCGTCCGCCGCTCGGCATCACCCATCTGTTCACCTCCGACGAGGAGATCGGCAGCCCGACCTCGCGCGCCCTCATCGAGCAGGAAGGACGCAAGGCCAAATACGTGCTGGTGACGGAACCGGCGCGCGACGGCGGCAAGATCGTCACGGGACGCAAGGGCGTCGGACGCTTCCAGGTGTTCATCAAGGGCGTGCCCGCGCATGCCGGCTCGCGGCCCGAAGACGGTCGCAGCGCGGTGCGCGAGCTCGCCAACGTCATCCAGACGCTGGAGGGGATGACCGATCTGCAGCGCGGCGTCACCGTCAATGTCGGCGTGGTGCGCGGCGGCACGCGTCCCAACGTCACGCCGGAAGAGGCGTATGCCGAAGTTGATCTGCGCGTGCCGAGCGCCAACGACGCAGACGAATTCGTCGGCAAGATCCTCGGACTGACCTCGAAGACGGAAGGCGTGACCGTGACCGTCACCGGCGAGCTCAACCGTCCGCCCTACGAGAAAGGCAATGCCGGCGCCTCGCTGTACGAGCATGCCAAGACGCTCGCTGCCGAACTTGGCTTCGAGCTGATCGATACCCACACCGGCGGCGGCTCGGATGGCAATTTCACGGCGCCACACACCGGCACGCTCGACGGGCTCGGCGTCGACGGCAAGGGTGCGCACACCCATTATGAGCAGCTCTACGTCTCCTCGCTCGAGCCGCGCGCGCGCCTGCTCTATCGCCTGTACCAGACGCTGCGATGAGCGAACGCAAATCAGATCCCAATCACGCGGATGGCGAGCGCGCCTTCTTCGGACGGCGCAAGGGTCACAAGCTCAGGCAGCACCAGGCCGATCTCGTCGATCATCTGCTGCCGCATCTGTCGCTCGACATCACCGCGGAGAGACCGGCGAACGCTCACGAGATCTTCGATCCCGCGGCGGAGGATGTGCGGCTCGAGATCGGCTTCGGCGGCGGCGAGCATCTCGCCGCGGAAGCGCAGAACTTTCCGACGACCGGCTTCATCGGCTGCGAGCCTTACGTCAATGGCATGGCCAAGATCCTCGCGCAGATCGAAGCCGCCAACATCGGCAACATCCGCCTTTTCGCAGGCGATGCCGCCGAGCTGCTTGCCTGGCTGCCTGATGCCTCGCTGTCGCGGATCGATCTGATCCATCCCGATCCCTGGCCGAAGCGAAGGCACTGGAAGCGGCGCTTCGTGCAGGACAGGACCATCGCTGCAATGGCGCGCGTTCTCAAGGCAGGCGGTGAATTCCGCTTCGTCTGCGACATCGACGATTACTGCGCCTGGACGCTGTCGCATCTGTCGCGCGCGCCGGATTTCAAATGGCTCGCCGAGCGCGCCGATGACTTCCGTCAGCCCTGGGCCGGCTACACCATGACGCGCTATGGACGAAAAGCCGCGCGCGAGGGACGCAAGGCGGCGTATTTGCGATTTCGCAGAAACTAGATCGTCTGTCGGTTGCGCCAGAAATTCACGACGCGCTCGGCGGTCGACGGCATCAGGCGGGTGAAATTCATCCGCGCCTGCTCGAGATCGGCATCACCAGGCGTGCGATGCGGACCGTACCACATCAGGATCAGCGCGCGCACCGTCGGCCAGCCCAAATTCAGCACGCGGCCGACGACCAGAATCGGATCGTAACGGTCGCCCGAGATCAAGCGATCGAGCACCGACAGCCTGACGCCTGACATGGCCGAGAGCGTGGCGACCGATTCCTCGTATTTATGTGCCTTGGCGAAACCGAGCAGCGCGCTCTCGCCGAGATGGCCGCCGCGATGCAGACCGAGCACGGTGCGTTGCGCGGCGGAGAAGTCGCGCCGCGGCCCCGGCGGCAGCGAGGCTTCCTCGATCGCGGCTATCGCGCGCTTGATCTCGACCTGACGCGCCGGATTGACCACAGTGGACAGGCGGCGCCTGATGACATCGAGCGTGCCGTCCAGAAGCTCCTTGAGATGCTCGCCCGAGAGATCCTCGCGCTGGCCGATCTTGAGCGTCAGCACGCCGTCCTGGCTCGCGCGCTTGATCAGCTCCGAATAGCCGCCCGGCGAGAAATGCGCGCCGGCATTGCCCGCGGCGCGGCGCACCACGTCGCGATCGCCGCGCTCGACCATCACGTCGGTGATCTCGGTCGACAAAGTCGACCGCTCCGTCATCGCCAGCAGATGGCCCTGGCCTTTCAGCCGCGCGATCTCGAGGAGAGCGGCTTCATCGAGCACGGGCGAGCGACGCAGCACAGGGGCCGCGACCATGATCTCGTTTTCGCGGGCAAGCTGGCCGACCAGATGAGGCGGCGCATTGTCCAACCGCGAGAAGCGCTCGGCGAGATCGACCCGCGCGGCAAGCTCGGCATGCGGGACGAGATCGATCAGGAGATTGTCGAAGAGGTCGACGAGCTCGGGACGAAGATTTGAAGCGTCCTGGAAAAAGAGCGCGGCAATGGCGCTCGCGATCTCGCCACGACGCCGGGGATCGCCGCGTTTGACGATATCGTCCAGTCCGGGAATGAGCGACGTGGCAACGGTCATGAAACGCAACTCGAATCTGGCACGCCGTGGGCGCGCCATGGCTCAAGCCGCTCCACAATCGGGGAATTTAGACCCCCTTCGTGAAAGAAGCGTTGCTCCCCGGGGCGCCTGTCGGCGCTCCCGGGGGGGCGCCGGCCAGAGGCGCAAAAAGCCCGCATCCGCCTGCGATGGGCCTTGTCCGGGCCGGAGGAAAGGGCTATATCACCGCCAATTCATCTTCTCATACGATCCGCGTAGTGAGAGTGGGCCCGAAAGGACCCGCTCTTTTTTATTACCTGAACGCGGCTCGGCGGAAGATTGCGGCCCGACGCTGTCGGGAAAGTTCCGAAGCGGGCTTTGACCTCTTAGCCAAGCGTTAACCATCGAGCGCCTTGACCCCTGATATGACCGAACCGACCACTGGTTCCACCGACGCCGAGTTGCTGGCCGAGCCGAGGCTCGTGGTCGAGCCGGGCGTGGCAGCACGAGTGTCCGCGGTCGCAGGTCCCGTGCTCGAGGGCATGGGCTACCGCTTGGTGCGGATCCGCATTTCGGGCGACGCCGGCTGCACCGTGCAGATCATGGCCGAGCGGCCCGATGGTTCGATGCAGCTCGAGGATTGCGAGGCGATCTCGCGGGCGCTATCGCCCGTGCTCGATGTCGCCGATCCCATCGACCGCGCCTATCGGCTGGAGATTTCCTCGCCGGGGATCGACCGTCCGCTGGTGCGCCGCTCCGATTTCGAGCGCTATTCCGGCCACCTGGTGAAGGTCGAGATGGCCGTCGCCCATGAAGGCCGCAAGCGGTTCCGTGGCACGCTCGGTGCCGTCGAAGGCGACCGCGTACACCTGCATCGCGACGACGCCAAGACCAGCGACGATGCCGACGTGCTGCTGACGATGGAAGATATCGGCGAGGCGCGGCTGGTGCTGACCGATGAGCTGATCGCCGAATCGATGCGCCGCGGCAAGGCCGAGGAGCGCCAGATGCGCAGGAATCTCGGCATCGAGCCGCCGCAGGCGCCGCACGCTGAGATCAGCGCGAAAACCACCAAGAACACCAAGCCGCAAAAGCAAAAGAAGCCGGCACCGACCAATACGAAGAAACATCGCCTTGCCGCCGAACGTGCGCGGCGTGGCGAGATCGAGCCTGACGAAGGAGACTAGCCATGGCAGTCAGCGCCAATCGACTTGAATTGCTCCAGATCGCAGACGCCGTCGCCCGTGAGAAATCGATCGACCGCGGCATCGTCATCGCGGCGATGGAAGATGCCATCGCCAAGGCCGCGCGCGCCCGTTACGGCAGCGAGACTGACGTTCACGCCGAGATCGACCCGAAGAAGGGCGAGCTGCGGCTGTCGCGCCACATGCTGGTGGTCGACAAGGTCGAAAACCATTCCAACCAGATTTCGCTGATCGACGCGCAGCGCGCCAATCCGGGCGCCCAGGTCGGCGACACCATCGCAGACACGCTGCCGCCGCTGGAATATGGCCGCATCGCCGCGCAGTCAGCCAAGCAGGTGATCGTGCAGAAGGTGCGCGAAGCCGAGCGCGACCGGCAATATCAGGAATTCAAGGACCGCATCGGCGACATCGTCAACGGCGTCGTCAAGCGCGTCGAATATGGCAGCGTGATCGTCGATCTCGGCCGCGGCGAAGCCATCATCCGCCGCGACGAGATGCTGCCGCGTGAAGTGTTCCGCAACGGCGACCGCGTCCGCGCCTACATCTTCGACGTCCGTCGCGAAACCCGCGGTCCGCAGATCTTCCTGTCCCGCACCCATCCGCAGTTCATGGCGAAGCTGTTCGCGCAGGAAGTGCCGGAAATCTATGACGGCATCGTCGAGATCAAGGCGGTGGCCCGCGATCCGGGCTCGCGCGCGAAAATCGGCGTGATTTCCCGCGATTCCTCGGTCGATCCGGTCGGCGCCTGCGTCGGTATGCGCGGCTCGCGCGTGCAGGCGGTGGTGAACGAATTGCAGGGCGAGAAGATCGACATCATTCCGTGGTCGCCCGACATCGCGACCTTCGTAGTCAACGCGCTGGCGCCGGCCGAAGTGTCCAAGGTCGTCATCGACGAAGACCGCGAGCGCATCGAGGTCGTGGTCCCCGACACCAACAACCAGCTCTCGCTGGCGATCGGCCGCCGCGGCCAGAACGTGCGCCTCGCCTCGCAGCTCACCGGCTGGGACATCGACATCCTGACCGAGCAGGAGGAATCGGAGCGCCGCCAGGCCGACTTCGAGAACTCCACCCGCGTCTTCATGGAATCGCTCAATGTCGACGAGGTGGTCGGCCAGCTGCTGGCGTCCGAAGGCTTCACCTCGGTCGAGGAACTCGCGATGGTGGACCTCAAGGAACTCGCCGGCATCGAGGGTTTCGACGAGGAGACCGCGCAGGAGCTCCAGAGCCGCGCCCGCGAATATCTCGATCAGCAGGAAGCCGAGATCGAAGCCCGCCGCAAGGAACTGGGCGTCGAGGACGCCGTGAAGGACGTGCCCGGCGTGACCTCGAAGATGCTGGTGAAGTTCGGCGAGAACGACATCAAGACGGTCGAGGACCTCGCCGGCTGCGCCACCGACGATCTGGTCGGCTGGACCGAGCGCAAGGAAGGCGGCGAGCAGACCAAGTTCGCCGGTGCGCTCGACGGCCTCGGTATCTCCCGCGACGATGCGGAAGCCATGATCATGCAGGCCCGCGTCAAGGCCGGCTGGATCACCGAGGCCGATCTCGCCAAGCCGGCCGAAGAGGCTGACGCGGCCGAAGATCAGCCGGCTTAAGGGCGAAGGAGAATGTCGCCCGGATGCTTGCCAGCACTGACAGCGAACTTGACCATGGACCGCGGGCCGAAAGGTCCGCGACCATGCGCATGTGCGCGGTCAGCCGCGAGGTCCGGCCGATCGACGAGCTGATCCGCTTCGTCGTGTCGCCCACCGGCGATATAGTTCCCGATCTCAAGCGCAAGCTGCCCGGGCGCGGCATGTGGGTGACCGCTTCGCGCGAGGTGGTTGCGGAAGCCGTGCGGCGTCACCAATTTAGCAAAGCCTTCAAGCGCGAGCTGCGCACTCCCCCGACGCTTCCCGCCGACATCGAGGCGCTCCTGGTCCGGAGCGTGGCCGAAGCCCTTGGAATTGCCGCCAAGGCGGGCCAGATCGTCGCCGGCTTCGGCAAGGTCGAGAGCGCCCTTAGGGAGGGCACGGTCGAGGTCCTGATCCACGCCAGCGACGGGGCCGCGGACGGAATCCGCAAATTGGACGTGCTGGCACGGCAAAATGCCGGAAATCGCGGTAACAGGCCGCAGATTCCCGTCATCAGCGCCCTGAAATCGGTAGAATTGGATTTGGCACTTACCCGGTCAAATGTGATACATGCTGCCCTGCTCGCGGGCCCGGCGAGCAAGTCATTCCTGTCACGTAGCCAGATGCTGGTCCGATACCGGATGGCGGACGCTGACAAGACTGCCGAAAAGCCCGGCCAGGATTTCTGAGAGACACGACGACCCGATAGGATGGTGCGGAAACGCACAACACTGAATAAATCAGGATTAGGACTGCTGAATGGTTGATACCAAGACCCCTGACGACAAGAAGCTGAGCGTTCCGAGCAAGACGCTATCGCTCAAGCCGCGCGTCGAAACGGGCACTGTGCGCCAGAGCTTCAGCCATGGCCGCAGCAAGCAGGTCGTGGTCGAGAAGCGCGGCAAGCGCCGTATCGACGGCACCCCTGAGCCGCAGGCCCCGACGGTTGTTGCAAAGCCGGCGCCGGCTGCGCCCACGCCCGCCCCGTCACGCCCGGCGCCGCCGCGCAACTCTGGCTCCGGCGTCGTGCTCCGCACGTTGACCGAGGACGAGCGCTCCGCTCGCGCCAGCGCGCTCGCCGACGCCAAGGTTCGCGAAGTCGAAGAGCGCCGCCAGGCCGAGGAAGAGGCCCAGCGCCGCGCCGTCCGCGAGGCCGCCGAGCGCGCCGAGCGCGAAGCCGCCGAATCCCGCCGCAAGGCCGAGGAAGAGCGTCATCGTCACGAGGACGAAGCCAAGCGCAAGGCCGAGACCGAAGCCAAGAAGCGTTTTGGCGAAGGCGAGCAGCCGGCAGCCGGCGCGCGTCCCGCCGCAGCAACTTCAGCCCCGGCGACCAGCGCGCCGCGCCCCGCGCCGACCGTGACGCGACCGGGAGCGACGACCGCCGCTCGCCCGGCCACCACCACAACCTCGCGGCCGGGCGGCCCCGTGGGTCGCGCTCCCGCCGTTGCTGCCGGACCGGACGAGGACGATGGTCCGCGCCAGATCCGTCGCGGCCCCGGTGGCGCCGCGCGTCCTGTGGTCGCGCCCAAACCCACCCATAAGCCTGGCCCGCAGAAAGAGCGCGGCCGCCTAACCGTCGTCACCGCGCTCAATGCCGACGAAGTGCGCGAGCGTTCGATCGCCTCGTTCCGCCGCCGCACCCAGCGCCTGAAGGGCCACGTCTCGAATGAGCCGAAGGAAAAGCTGATCCGCGAAGTGATCATTCCGGAAGCGATCACCATCCAGGAGCTCGCCAACCGCATGGCCGAGCGCGCGGTCGACGTCATCCGCATGCTGATGAAGCAGGGCGCGATGCACAAGATCACCGACGTGATCGACGCCGACACCGCGCAGCTGATCGCGGAAGAGCTCGGCCACACCGTCAAGCGCGTTGCCGCGTCGGACGTTGAAGAGGGCCTGTTCGACCAGGTCGACGATTCCACCGACACCGAGACGCGCTCGCCTGTGGTGACCGTGATGGGTCACGTCGACCACGGCAAGACCTCGCTGCTCGACGCGCTTCGTCATGCCAACGTGGTCTCCGGCGAAGCCGGCGGCATCACCCAGCATATCGGCGCCTACCAGGTTCTCTCGCCCGAGAGCGGCAAGAAGATCACCTTCATCGACACGCCGGGCCACGCCGCGTTCACCGCGATGCGCGCCCGCGGCGCCAAGGTCACCGACATCGTCGTTCTGGTGGTCGCGGCCGATGACGGCGTGATGCCGCAGACGGTCGAAGCCATCAACCACGCCAAGGCGGCACGCGTGCCGATCATCGTTGCCATCAACAAGATCGACAAGCCCGACGCCAAGCCGGAGCGCGTCCGCACCGAGCTGCTTCAGCACGAGGTGCAGGTGGAATCGTTCGGCGGTGAAGTCGTCGACGTCGAAGTGTCCGCCAAGAACAAGACCAATCTCGACAAGCTGCTCGAGATGATCGCACTCCAGGCCGACATCCTCGACCTCAAGACCAATTCGGAGCGTCCGGCCGAAGGCACCGTGATCGAAGCCAAGCTCGATCGCGGCCGAGGTCCGGTCGCGACCGTGCTGGTCCAGCGCGGCACGCTGCGCGTCGGTGACATCATCGTTGCCGGCGCCGAAATGGGCCGTGTCCGCGCGCTGATCTCGGATCAGGGCGAGACGGTGCAGGAAGCCGGTCCGTCGGTACCGGTCGAGGTGCTCGGCTTCAATGGTCCGCCGGAAGCCGGCGATCGTCTCGCGGTGGTCGAGAACGAAGCCCGCGCCCGTCAGGTCACCAGCTACCGCGCGCACCAGAAGCGTGAGAACGCGGCTGCCTCGATCTCAGGCATGCGCGGCTCGCTCGAGCAGATGATGTCGCAGTTGAAGACGGCGGGCCGCAAGGAATTCCCGCTGATCATCAAGGCCGACGTGCAGGGCTCGCTGGAAGCGATTCTCGGTTCGCTGGAGAAGCTCGGCACCGACGAAGTCGCCGCTCGCATCCTGCATGCCGGCGTCGGCGGCATCTCTGAATCCGACGTGACGCTCGCGGAAGGTTTTAACGCCGCGATCATCGGCTTCTCGGTTCGTGCGAACAAGGAAGCTGCTGCCGCCGCCAAGCGCAACGGCATCGAGATCCGCTACTACAACATCATCTACGACCTCGTGGACGACGTGAAGAAGGCGATGAGCGGCCTGCTCGCGCCGACCTTGCGCGAAACCATGCTGGGCAATGCTTCGATCCTGGAGATCTTCAACATCTCCAAGGTCGGCAAGGTTGCCGGCTGCCGCGTCACCGACGGCACCGTGGAACGCGGCGCCAATGTGCGCCTGATCCGCGACAACGTCGTCGTGCACGAAGGCAAGCTGTCGACGCTGAAGCGCTTCAAGGACGAAGTGAAGGAAGTCCAGGCCGGTCAGGAATGCGGCATGGCCTTCGAGAACTATCACGACATGCGTGCGGGTGACGTGATCGAGTGTTACCGCGTGGAGACGATCCAGCGCTCCCTGTAAGTCCAAATCTTACCGAAGCGCCCGGATCTTTTTGAGCTGAAATTGCGGGAGTGCGATGGCCGGATTTTTTCCGGCCATCCAGGCTCCATTCGTTTCAACAGGACAAATGACAATGCTCGTGTCCCAAACGCGGGCACGATGAGGTGATTTTCGACCATGCCGCGCCATCATCAGAAAAAGAGTTCCGCGCCCGGCGGCTCGCAGCGCCAGCTGCGCGTCGGCGAGCAGGTTCGCCACGCGATAGCCGATATTCTGGCGCAAGGCAGTGTGCATGATGCGGACCTCGAAGGTCACATCATCACCGTGCCGGAGGTGCGGATGTCTCCCGATCTGAAGCTCGCGACAATCTACGTGATGCCGCTTGGTGGACGCGACACCGAGCTCGTCATCACTGCGCTCGATCGCAACAAGAAATTCCTGCGCGGCGAAGTCGCGCGGCGCGTTAACCTGAAATTTGCACCTGACCTTCGCTTTCGCGTCGACGAACGATTCGACGAAGCGGAACGGATCGAGAAGCTTTTGCGAACACCTGCGGTGCAGAAGGACTTGGACAAGGATCTGGACAAGGATCTGGAACAGAATCCGGATTCGGATCGGGAAGAAGAACAATGATCATGGACCCCGCACACGGCACGATCGCCAGCGAAGAGCCCGATACGCGCGACGTGCAGAATAACTTTGCTGATGTCGGCGGCAACGCCCAGCCGCATCAGGAGGCGCGTCGCGTCAACAACGATCCGCGCGCGAACAAGCAGAAGGGCAATCAGGTGCGCCGCGATCGGCGCGACGTGCACGGCTGGGTCGTGCTCGACAAGCCGATCGGCATGACCTCGACGCAAGCTGTTGCCGTGCTCAAGCGCCTATTCAATGCCAAGCGCGCCGGCCACGCCGGCACGCTCGATCCGCTCGCCTCCGGCGGCCTGCCCATTGCACTTGGAGAGGCCACCAAGACGGTTCCCTTCGTCATGGACGGCCGCAAGCGCTACCGCTTCACCGTGTGCTGGGGTGAGGAGCGCGACACCGACGACATCGAGGGACAGGTCACTGCAACGTCGGACCAGCGCCCGACCCGTGAGGCCATCCTGGCCCTGCTGCCGCGATTCACCGGGGTGATCGAGCAGGTTCCGCCGCGCTATTCCGCGATCAAGGTCCAGGGCGAGCGCGCCTATGACCTCGCCCGCGACGGCGAGGTCGTGGAACTGGCGCCCCGCCCGGTCGAGATTCATCATTTAACCCTTGTAGATCAACCGGATAACGACCGGGCTGTGTTCGAGGCCGAGTGCGGCAAGGGAACCTATGTCCGGGCGCTCGCCCGCGATATGGGCCGGATTCTCGGCACTTACGGCCATATTTGCGCGCTTCGGCGGACCCTGGTCGGCCCATTCAGCGAAAATGACATGATTCCGCTGGATCAGCTGGAGGCTTTGTGCGATAGAGCCGCGTCCGGCGAGGGAAGCCTCGCCGACGCGCTGATGCCCGTTGAGACCGCGCTGGACGACATCCCGGCACTGGCCGTCACTCGGGCTGATGCGGCAAGGCTCCATCGGGGCCAAGCCGTTTTGTTGCGCGGACGGGATGCGCCCACAAGTAGCGGCACAGTCTATGTCACGGTGGCAGGCCGTCTTTTGGCGCTTGCTGAAGTTGGCAATGGCGAAGTCATCCCCAAGCGTGTGTTCAACCTGACCGGCTTGACTGCCTCAACCGGTCGCAACGAGAGAAATTGACGATGTCGATTGCCGCAGAACGCAAAGCGGAAGTCATCAAGACGAATGCCACCAAGGCCGGTGATACCGGTTCGCCCGAGGTTCAGGTCGCGATCCTGTCGGAACGCATCAACAACCTGACCAGCCATTTCAAGACCCACGTGAAGGACAACCATTCGCGTCGTGGCCTCTTGAAGCTGGTTTCGACCCGCCGCTCGCTCCTCGACTATCTGAAGAAGAAGGACGAGGCGCGGTACAAGGCGCTGCTCGAGAAGCACAACATTCGTCGCTAAGAGTTCTTGCGCGCGCCACTGGCGCGCGTTTTAGCGTGGTTTCGAGCGAAAGCGCTTATTTCAGGGTTTTTGATCGAGGCTCACGCGTACCGTCCGGTGCGGGCCAATGGTGCTTCGCATCCGGGAGCACGATCAGCGAAGACCGCGATTCGGTGTTCGCAGTCGTGCCGACTGACAGTCCAGCAGCAATCCGGCGGCTGGGCGCAACGGGCAAGGTGCCCGTATGACCCGAAAGGATGGACGCCATCCGACATCCAAAGACCATGGCAGGATCGCAGGACGCTGATCACCCGCTCCGATCAGCGTCCTGCAATCTTGACATGGTTTTTGTTTTTCGAGCCGTCCCTTCTTTCGAGAACCCATGAAAGAAGACCTCTATGTTCAATAAGCATTCAGTCGAAATCGACTGGGGCGGACGCCCTCTCAAGCTCGAAACCGGCAAGATCGCACGCCAGGCCGACGGCGCTGTGCTCGCCACCTATGGCGAGACCGTGGTGCTCGCCACCGTCGTCGCGGCGAAGGCGCCGCGTGAAGGCGTCGACTTCCTGCCGCTGACCGTCGACTACCAGGAAAAGACCTACGCAGCTGGCCGCATTCCCGGCGGCTATTTCAAGCGCGAAGGTCGTCCGACCGAGAAGGAGACGCTGGTCTCCCGCCTGATCGACCGTCCGATCCGTCCGCTGTTCGTCGACGGCTGGCGCAACGAAACCCAGGTGATCGCCACCGTGCTGTCGCACGATATGGAGAACGATCCTGACATCGTCGCGCTCGTGGCCTCCTCCGCCGCGCTGACCCTGTCCGGCGCGCCCTTCAAGGGCCCGATCGGCGCCGCCCGCGTCGGCTTCGCCAATGACGAATTCATCCTCAACCCGACGCTCGACGAGATGGTCGACACCCAGCTCGACCTCGTCGTTGCCGGTACCGCCGACGCCGTGCTGATGGTGGAATCGGAGGCCAAGGAGCTGAACGAAGACATCATGCTCGGCGCCGTGATGTTCGGTCACCGCCACTTCCAGCCGGTCATCAACGCGATCATCGAGCTCGCCGAGAAGGCCGCCAAGGAGCCGCGCGAAGTCACCGTCATCGACAACGCCGCGCTCGAGAAGGAAATGCTCGGCCTCGTCGAGGCGGAGCTGCGCACCGCCTACGCCATCCCGGTCAAGCAGGATCGCTACGCCGCGGTCGGCAAGGTCAAGGAAAAGGTGATCGCCCACTATTTCCCCGAAGGGCAGGAGCCAAAGTACGACAAGCTGCGCATCAGCGCCGTGTTCAAGGAGCTCGAAGCGAAGATCGTTCGCTGGAACATCCTCGACACCGGCAAGCGCATCGACGGCCGTGACAGCAAGACCGTGCGCAACATCATCGCCGAAGTCGGCGTGCTGCCGCGCGCGCACGGCTCGGCGCTGTTCACCCGCGGTGAGACCCAGGGCCTGGTCGTGACCACGCTCGGCACCGGCGAGGACGAGCAGTACATCGACGCGTTGTCGGGAACGTACAAAGAGACGTTCCTGCTGCACTACAACTTCCCTCCCTACTCGGTCGGTGAGACCGGGCGCCTCGGCGGCACCAAGCGCCGCGAGATCGGCCACGGCAAGCTGGCCTGGCGCGCGATCCACCCGGTGCTGCCGCCGCATCACGAGTTCCCGTACACGATCCGCGTGGTCTCCGAGATCACCGAGTCCAACGGCTCCTCGTCGATGGCTTCGGTCTGCGGCGCCTCGCTCGCGTTGATGGACGCCGGCGTGCCGTTGAAGCGGCCGACCGCGGGCATCGCGATGGGCCTGATCCTCGAAGACAAGCGCTATGCGGTTCTCTCCGACATCCTCGGCGACGAGGATCATCTCGGCGACATGGACTTCAAGGTGGCGGGTACCGAACAGGGCATCACCTCGCTCCAGATGGACATCAAGATCGAGGGCATCACCGAGGAGATCATGAAGGTCGCCCTCGGCCAGGCCAAGGAAGGTCGTATCCACATCCTCGGCGAGATGGCGAAGGCGCTCACCAACGCGCGCGCCGAGCTCGGCGAATACGCGCCGCGCATCGAGACCTTCAAGATCGCCACCGACAAGATCCGCGAAGTGATCGGCACCGGCGGCAAGGTGATCCGCGAGATCGTCGAGAAGACCGGCGCCAAGGTCAACATCGAGGACGACGGCACCGTGAAGGTCGCCTCCTCCGACGGCGAAGCGATGAAGGCCGCGATCAAGTGGATCAAGTCGATCGCATCCGATCCGGAAGTTGGCCAGATCTATGACGGCACCGTCGTCAAGGTGATGGAGTTCGGCGCCTTCGTGAACTTCTTCGGTTCGAAGGACGGTCTCGTTCACATCAGCCAGCTCGCGGCCAACCGCGTGCAGAAGACCTCCGACGTCGTCAAGGAAGGCGACAAGGTCAAGGTCAAGCTGCTCGGCTTCGACGATCGCGGCAAGACCCGCCTGTCGATGAAGGTCGTCGACCAGACCACCGGCGAAGACCTCGAAGGCAAGGGCGGCGAGGGCGAGAAGGCCCCGCGCGAAGCGGCCGGCGAGTAATCGCTCCAAGTCAACGTCAGAAACACGAAGGGCGGCCTTTCGGCCGCCCTTTTTGTTTGTCGCTTGCTGTGTTGTTGGCGTCACGCCGCGATGTCGAACCGGTCGAGGTTCATCACCTTGGTCCAGGCCTTGGCGAAATCCTTCACGAACTGCTCCTTGGAGTCGGACGTGGCATAGACCTCGGCGTAGGCGCGGAGTTGCGAGTGCGCGCCGAAGATGAGATCGACGCGCGTGCCGCTCCACTTCACCGCATTGGTCTTGCGGTCGCGCCCTTCGTAGGTGCCGTCGGCCGCCGGCGTCCATTGCGTGCTCATGTCGAGCAGGTTGACGAAGAAGTCGTTCGTCAGCGTTCCCACCTTGGAGGTGAAGACGCCGTTCTTCGACCCGTTCGCATTGGCGCCGAGCACGCGCAGACCGCCGACGAGCGCCGTCATTTCAGGTCCAGTGAGCCGCAGAAGCTGCGCGCGGTCGACGAGCGCCTCCTCCTGTTGCATGAACTGCTGACGCTTGCCGATGAAGTTGCGGAAACCGTCGGCCCGCGGCTCCAGCGGAGCAAACGAAGCTACATCAGTCTGCTCCTGCGACGCGTCCATGCGGCCCGGCGTGAAACCGACCTTGATGTCAACGCCGGCATCCTTGGCGGCCTTCTCGACCGCAGCAGTGCCGCCGAGAACGATCAGGTCGGCAAGCGAGACCTTCTTCGCACCAACGCTGAACTCCTTCTGGATCGCTTCGAGCTTGCCGAGCACCTTGGAAAGCTGGGCCGGCTGGTTGACCTCCCAGTCCTTCTGCGGAGCAAGACGGATGCGCGCGCCATTGGCGCCGCCGCGCTTGTCCGAGCCGCGGAACGTCGAGGCCGAGGCCCAGGCAGTTGAGACCAGCTCGGAGACCGACAGACCCGAAGCCAGGATCTTGGACTTCAGCGCCGCGATGTCCTGATCAGACACCAGCTCGTGGTTCACGGCCGGGATCGGATCCTGCCAGATCAGCGTCTCCTTCGGCACCAGCGGGCCGAGGTAGCGCTGGATCGGCCCCATGTCGCGATGAGTCAGCTTGAACCAGGCGCGGGCGAAGGCGTCGGCGAACTGATCGGGATGCTCGAGGAAGCGCCGCGAGATCTTCTCATAGGCCGGATCCATGCGCAGCGAGAGGTCGGTCGTCAGCATTGTCGGCCGATGCTTCTTCGACTTGTCGAAGGCATCAGGAATGATCGCGTCAGCACCCTTGGCGGTCCACTGGTTCGCACCACCAGGGCTCTTCGTCAGCTCCCATTCGTACTTGAACAGGTTCTCGAAGAAGTTGTTGCTCCACTTCGTCGGCGTCGTGGTCCAGGTCACTTCGAGGCCGCTGGTGATGGAATCACCGGCGAGGCCCGAGGCGTGCTTGCTCTTCCAGCCGAGGCCCTGATCTTCCAGCGCGCCCGCTTCCGGCTCGGGACCAACCAGCGACGGATCGCCCGCGCCATGGGTCTTGCCGAAGGTGTGGCCGCCGGCGATCAGCGCGACGGTCTCTTCGTCGTTCATCGCCATCCGGAAGAAGGTCTCGCGGATGTCCTTGGCCGCGGCGACCGGATCCGGCTTGCCGTTCGGGCCTTCCGGATTGACGTAGATGAGACCCATCTGCACCGCGCCGAGCGGCTCGGCGAGCTGGCGTTCGCCGCTGTAACGCTCATCGCCCAGCCAGGTGCCTTCCGGACCCCAATAGAGCTCTTCCGGCTCCCAGACGTCGGCGCGACCACCGGCAAACCCGAACGTCTTGAAGCCCATCGACTCCAGCGCGACGTTGCCGGCGAGCACCATCAGATCGGCCCAGGAAATCTTGCGGCCGTATTTCTGCTTGATCGGCCAGAGCAGCCGGCGCGCCTTGTCGAGGTTGGCATTGTCAGGCCAGGAGTTGAGCGGAGCGAAACGCTGCTGACCGGCACCGGCACCGCCACGGCCATCGGTGATGCGATAGGTACCCGCGCTGTGCCAGGCCATGCGGATCATGAGACCGCCATAGTGGCCGAAATCAGCGGGCCACCATTCCTGCGAATCCGTCATCAAAGCGGTGAGGTCCTTGATGACCGCGTTCAGGTCGAGCGTCTTGAATTCCTTGGCGTAGTCGAACGCCTCGCCCATCGGATCGGACAGGCTGGAATTCTTGTGCAGCATGTCGATGCTGAGATTGGTGGGCCACCAGTCGCGGTTCGCTGGCACGCGTTTGCCGCCCGAAAACGGGCACTTCGAAGTGTCGTCCATGAATACCTCCTCTGGTGGCGTCCGACTGCGCCATTGACCCGGTCAAACCACTGTAAGCGTCGCGAACGATCAGGGGAAGTTGACTTTAATGATCGCTGCGATAGGATTTTCTGATGATCAACCTGACGCTGCGCCAGCTGCGATATTTCGACGCATTGGCGCGCCACGGTCATTTCGGCCGCGCCGCGGAGTCCTGTTCCATCTCGCAGCCGGCGCTGTCGATGCAGATCAAGGAACTCGAGGAGGCGCTCGGCGGGCTGCTGCTGGAGCGCAGCGCCCGACAGGTCGCGCTGACCCGGTTCGGCGAGGAGCTCGCACAGCGCGTCCGCGACATCCTGCGTTCGGTCGATGAGCTCGGCGATTTCGCCCGCGCCTCGCAGGACCGTTTTGCGGGTCGGTTGCGGATCGGCATGATCCCGACGATCGCGCCGTATCTCCTGCCCAAGATCACCAAGAACCTGACGCGCATGCATCCGGAGCTCGACATCCGTGTGCGCGAGACGATGACGCCGCGGCTGATCCAGGAGCTGGTCGAAGGCCGGCTCGACACCGCGATCGTGGCCCTGCCGGTCTCCGAGCCCTCGCTCACCGAGGTCGCGCTGTTCGAGGAAAAATTCCTGCTGGTGCGGCCGGGCACGGATGCGGGCACTCCAGCGCCGTCGCGAGAGATGATGCGCGAGATGCGGCTGTTGCTGCTCGAGGAGGGCCATTGCTTCCGCGACCAGGCGCTGTCGTTCTGCAACATGCAGTCTGCGCCGCCGCGCGAGATGCTGGATGCGAATTCGCTGTCGACGCTGGTGCAGATGGTCAGCGCCGGCATCGGCGTCACCCTGATTCCGGAGATGGCGGTGTCAGTGGAGACGCGATCGGCGTCGGTCTCGCTGTCGCGCTTCCGCGACCCCGAGCCCTCACGCACCATCGGCATGGTCTGGCGTAAAACGAGCCCGCTGGCGCGGCAACTGCTGCAAATCTCCGAAGTGGTGTGCCTGTCCGCCGGCAAGGCACGCCCGCGGCAGGCCGCACGCGGCCAGAAGGCCTGAGGCTGGTATATTCCGAGACAGCTGGGATCATTGTAATGACATCCCCCGCGGCGGGGAGATCGAACCGAGAGCGCCAATGCCTGATCTAATCATCCGCCCCGCCCGTGCCGAGGAATATGACGAGATCGGCCGCGTCTGGATGGAGAGCTGGGTCTCGACCGGACTTGGCGAAGCGAGCGAATTCCTGCTGGCTAATTTGCGGGCGCGCATCCGGCGCGAGATCGAGAACGGCTCGAGCCTGTTCGTTGCCGACGACCATGGCACCATCGCCGCGATGCTCGCACTGCATCTGGCAAAGCTCTATCTCGACATGCTGTTCGTCGGACCCGCCTATCAGGGGCAATCGCTCGGCCGAAAGCTGCTCGCCTTCACGCGCACGCAAATGCCGGACGAGATGTATCTGCGTTGCGTCCGCGAGAACGAAAAGGCCTGGCGCTGGTACGAGCGCGAAGGCTTTGTGTTCGAGAAGGAGGAGATCGAGCCATCGAATGGGTTTATGATGAAGTATTATCGATGGAAGAAAAACGGAGGCCCGCCATGATCAGGCTCTATTGGTCGCCCCGCTCGCGTTCGTTCTCGACGCTCTGGCTGATGGAAGAGAGCGGGCTGCCCTATGAGCGCGTGCTGACCGACATTTCGACGGGCGCGCAGAAAGCGCCGGACTATCTGAAGATCAATCCGATGGGCAAGGTGCCGGCACTCAGCGACGGCGATGCCGCGCTCGGCGAAGCCGCTGCGATTTGCGCCTATATTGCCGACCGCTATCCGGAAACGAAGCTGGCGCCCGCGACCACCGACCCGCGCCGCGCGCGCTATCTGCAATGGCTGTTCTTCTCGCCCAGCTGCATCGAGCCGGCGATCATCCAGATCTTCACCAAGATCGAGGTGCCGACCTCGACCGCCGCCTGGGGCAGCGCGACGCAGGTCTTCGACGTACTGGAAGCGGCGCTCGAAAAGGGGCCGTGGATTCTCGGCGAGGAATTTTCCGCCGCCGACATCACGATCGGCGCGGGGCTGAATTTCGCGGTGCGCCTGTTCAAGATGGTGCCGTCGCGCCCGGCCTTCGACGCCTACATCGCGCGCTGCATGGCGCGTCCGGCGTTTCAGCGCGCGGAGAAGATTGCTGCGGGTTAGCCTTCGGCCTTCAAATCATCCGGCCGCGGCATCAGCACGATGTTGTAGCCGGAATCGACATAGTGGATCTCGCCGGTCACACCCCCCGAGAGATCAGACAGCAGATACAGCGCCGAGCCGCCGAGCTCGTCGAGCGTGACGCCGCGGCGGAGCGGCGAATGCTTCTGCATGAAGGCGAACATCGCGCGCGCCTCGCCGATGCCGGAGCCGGCCAGCGTGCGGATGGGGCCGGCCGAGATCGCATTGACGCGGATACCGCGCGGCCCGAAGTCGGAGGCGAGATAGCGCACCGAGGCTTCCAGCGCCGCCTTGGCCACGCCCATCACATTGTAATTGGGCATCGAGCGCTCCGAGGCGCCGAAGGTCAGCGTGATCATGCTGCCGCCGTCCGTCATCAGCTCGGCCGCACGTTTTGCAACCTCCGTGAACGAGAAGCAGGAGATCACCATGGTGCGCGAAAAATTCTCGCGGCTGGTGTCGGCGTAGCGGCCCTTCAGCTCGTTCTTGTCGGCGAAGCCGATCGCGTGGATGACGAAATCGAGCTTGCCCCATTTTTCGCGAAGCACGGCGAAGGTCGCATCGACGCTGGCGATGTCCTCGACGTCGCAAGGCAGCACCAATTCCACGCCGAGCGATTCCGCCAGCGGCTTGACGCGTTTGCCGAGGGCTTCGCCCTGGAAGGTGAAGGCAAGCTCGGCACCGTGGGCATGCAACGTCTTCGCCATGCCCCAGGCGATCGAATGATCATTGGCGATGCCCATGATCAGACCGCGCTTGCCTTTCATCAAACCTTCCATGGCCCGGCGGCTCCTTATCATTCCGACGTCATCGCCCGCGCAGGCGGGCAATCCAATATTCCAGAGACAGCAATTATGGGCCGAAATGCCGCGGCGTACTGGCTGCCCCGCTTTCGCGGGGCATGACAGTGTGCTGGCCTCACACGTCCATCCGGCTGAACACCAGCGTGGCGTTGGTGCCGCCGAAGCCGAACGAGTTCGACAGCACGGTGCCGATCTTGACGTTGTCGATGCGCTTGCGCACGATCGGCATGTCGGCGAAGACAGGATCGAGCTCCTGGATGTGCGCGCTCTCGCAGATGAAGCCGTTGTTCATCATCAGCAGCGAGTAGATCGCCTCCTGCACGCCGGTCGCGCCGAGCGAGTGGCCGGTCAGCGCCTTGGTCGCCGAGATCGGCGGGCACTTTTCGCCGGCGCCGAACACGCGACGAAGCGCATCGATTTCCGGCGGGTCGCCGGCCGGCGTCGAAGTGGCGTGCGGGTTGATGTAGTCGACCTTGGTCTTCACCGTCGACATCGCCATGCGCATGCAGCGCTCGGCACCTTCACCTGACGGCGCGACCATGTCGTAGCCGTCGGAGGTCGCGCCATAGCCGACGATCTCGCCGTAGATCCGCGCGCCGCGCGCCCTGGCATGCTCAAGCTCTTCCAGCACCAGCACACCGGCGCCGCCGGCGATGACAAAGCCGTCGCGGTTGACGTCGTAGGGACGCGAGGCGGTGGCGGGCGTGTCGTTATATTTGGAGGACATCGCGCCCATGGCATCGAACAGCACCGACAGCGACCAGTCGAGCTCCTCGCAGCCGCCGGCGAAGATGACGTCCTGCTTGCCGATCTGGATCGTCTCATAGGCATTGCCGACGCAGTGGTTCGACGTCGCGCAGGCCGAGGAGATCGAATAGTTCACGCCCTTGATCTTGAACCAGGTCGCAAGCGTTGCCGACGCCGTGGACGACATCGCCTTCGGCACCGCAAACGGACCGACGCGCTTCGGTCCCTTGGTGCGGGTGATGTCGGCGGCTTCGACGATGGTGCGAGCGGACGGACCACCGGAGCCCATGATGATACCGGTGCGAATGTTGGAGACTTCGTCAGGCGACAGACCGGAGTCCTGGATCGCCTGTTCCATCGCGATGTGATTCCACGCGGCGCCCTGTCCGAGGAAACGCATCGCCCGGCGGTCGACCACTGTCGAAGGATCGAGCGTCGGTGCACCTTGCACCTGCGAACGGAAGCCGAGCTCGGCATATTTCTCCGCCCGCGAAATGCCCGACTTCGCCTCGTAAAGGCTCGCAAGCACTTCCTGGGTGTTGTTTCCGATCGACGAGACGATACCCATCCCGGTGACCACAACCCGCCTCATGACAGCCTCGCCTAAATCGTTGTCTTCTTGGTAATGCGCGTTAGCCCAGGTTCACGCCCTGCTTGAACAGGCCGACTTTCAGATCCTTGGCGCGATAAATAATCTGGTCATCGACCGAAAGCCATCCATCGGCAATGCCGAGCACGAGCTTTGAACGCATCACGCGCTTGATATCGACGTTGTACACAACCTTGCGGGCCTCGGGCAGCACCTGGCCGCTGAACTTCAATTCGTTCAAGCCAAGTGCACGGCCACGACCTTCGCCGCCGGTCCAGCCCAGATAAAAGCCGACCATTTGCCACAGCGCGTCGAGGCCGAGGCAACCCGGCATCACGGGATCGTTCTTGAAGTGGCAGCCGAAGAACCAGAGGTCAGCCTTCACGTCGAGCTCGGCGCGCACCAGGCCCTTGCCGAACTCGCCACCATTGTCGTTAATTTCCGTGATGCGGTCGAACATCAGCATCGGCGGCAGCGGCAACTGTGCATTGCCGGGGCCGAACATCTCACCGCGGGCACATGCCAGCAAATCTTCGTATTCGTAACCGTTGCGCCTGTTCAGCATGCGGAAGCCTCTGTTTGAACCCCGATTGAGCGGCGTTTCTGGCAAAAATGGGCCCCATCCTGCTCGGAAGGCAACACCAATTGCCGTCCTCAGGCGCCAATACCGAGAGCCGGATCGGCCGCGGGCCGGGCCCCAATGCCTGGCCGCGCCAAAAATCGGTTGGGCGGAACCGCGCGCTCTCTAACACAGGCCTTTTCGGGTAGCAAAGCCGTCCCATGAAGGTAAAATGACGGAGCTCCAGGCCGGTTCCTCAGCTGATTAGAACCAGTCTAGTTGCGAGAAACTTGCATCTGCATCTATCTGTCCATATATTGCAGATAGAGAGTGTTCACGCGTGCCCGAATTCTGGAAATGAACGAAAACAACGCGATCCGTCACGACGAAGATGCCCATGCGGCCCTTCTGTCCGGCCGCCAGCCGGCCCTCACCGGCTGCCCCTGGCACGACGTCAACGAGATGCTCCAATCTGCCGGTCTGCGGCCGACGCGCCAGCGTATGGCGCTCGGCTGGCTGCTGTTCGGCAAGGGCGCGCGCCACCTCACGGCTGAAATGCTCTATGAGGAAGCGACGCTGGCCAAGGTCCCGGTCTCGCTCGCGACCGTCTACAACACGCTGAACCAGCTGACCGATGCCGGCCTGCTGCGCCAGGTCAGCGTCGACGGCACCAAGACCTATTTCGACACCAACGTCACCACCCACCACCATTACTATCTCGAGAACAGCCACGAGCTGGTCGATATCGAGGATCCGCATCTGGCGCTGTCCAAGATGCCGGAGGTGCCGGAGGGGTACGAGATCGCGCGCATCGACATGGTCGTGCGGCTGCGTAAGAAGCGCTGAGACTCACGCTCTGGCGTCGTCCCGGCGAAGCCAGCGCGTCAATTCACCTGCTCGTCCGCGTAGACGCCCCAGAGGCGCTCCTGCTGGATCCAGCCGTCAAAGCCGTTGCCGGTGACGTGGCACCAGCTGGTGGTGCATTTTTTCACTGTCGTCACGACACCGGCCTGGAGCTTTGCGGCCACCGCGCTGTCGGGATCGGCGTGGTCATAGATCGGCGCGAGGTCGTCCTTGTTTTTCATGGTGACGACCGCAGTGCGGCGGCCCGACAGCAGCGAGTGATAGACCCACCCCTCGGCGCCTTCGGAATCGCGCACCCGGCGCCAGTTTTCGAACTCTGCGGTGATTTCGACCGGCAGGCCGGCGCGGGTGTAGACCCAGGCCACGTCATTGTCCTTGGTCGGGCCGGCGCGGACGTTCACGTGATCCGATTTGAGGCTGACATAGCGCGGCACCGGCAGGCCGCTGGCGGTCTGAGGCGTGGTGTCCTTGGCCGAGTGCGAGGGGCCGACCGAGGCGCTCCACCAGGTGCAAACGAGCGCCATCACCGAACAAAAACGCCCCAACGCCATCAACCCGTCTCCTGTCGAAGACCCGGCTGAACCGGGCCCTCACCCCAAAATTCCAAACCCTGCCGCGCAACGCCCCTCTCCCGCCCCACGCGGGTGTTCCCGAAGCGCCAGCCCTGGTTCTTGTCTTGGCCCGGCCTTCTGCTAGAGAGGACGGACATCTGAACAACCAGTTTGCCCCGATTTTCCGGTCGGAAAGCGGGGCGATAGCTTGAAGGAAACGCCGGGGACGACACGGCAAAGGCAGTGTCGAACAACCGGGTTAATGAGGCCTCAACAGCCGGCCCTTGGCGACAAAGGCCGCCTGCAACGCCTCATGAGGGCAGGACATGTCGGTGAAGAAAAAGCCCCTCGTCGTCGTGACGCGCAAGCTGCCGGACTCGATCGAGACCCGGATGCGCGAGCTGTTCGACGCACGCATCAATCTCGACGACACGCCGATGTCGGCCGAACAGCTCGCCGAAGCCGCACGCACCGCCGACATCCTGGTTCCGACGGTCACCGACCACATCAGCGCCGACATCGTCAATCAGCCCGACTGCAAGCTGAAGCTGATCG
This sequence comes from Bradyrhizobium sp. CCBAU 11434, assembly GCF_028128895.1. NCBI lineage: Bacteria > Pseudomonadati > Pseudomonadota > Alphaproteobacteria > Hyphomicrobiales > Nitrobacteraceae > Bradyrhizobium > Bradyrhizobium sp. CCBAU 11434. Next base: position 263,197 of record NZ_LBJX01000102.1, on the reverse strand, counting down.
CCAATTTCGGCAACGGCGTCGACAATATCGATGTCGAGGCCGCACATGCCCGCGGCATCACCGTCACCAACACGCCGAAAGTCCTCACCGAAGACACCGCCGACATGACCATGGCGCTGATCCTGGCCGTGCCGCGCCGGATGATCGAAGGCGCCTCGGTGCTGACGGAAGGAAAACCCTGGGCCGGCTGGTCGCCGACCTGGATGCTGGGCCACCGCATCGGCGGCAAGCGCCTCGGCATCATCGGCATGGGCCGCATCGGCCAGGCGGTCGCGCGCCGTGCCCGCGCCTTCGGTCTGCAGATCCACTATCATAACCGCCGTCCCGTCGCCCCGAAGATCGCCGAAGAGCTTGGCGCGACCTATTGGGAAAGCCTCGACCAGATGCTGGCGCGGATGGACATCATCTCGGTGAACTGTCCGCATACGCCGGCGACCTACCATCTGCTGTCCGCGCGGCGGCTGAAGCTGATCCGGAAAGACGCCTACATCGTCAACACCGCGCGTGGCGAAGTGACTGACGAGGACACGCTGATCAAGTTGATCGAAGGCGGCGAGATCGGCGGCGCCGGCCTCGACGTCTACGAGCACGAGCCCGCGGTCAATCCGAAGCTGGTGCGGCTTGCGAAGGCCGGCAAGGTGATCTTGATGCCGCATATGGGCTCGGCAACGATCGAGGGCCGCGTCGAGATGGGCGAGAAGGTCATCATCAACATCCGCACCTTCCTCGACGCCCACAAGCCGCCGGATCGCGTGCTGCCGAGCATGCTCTGAGGGCGCCGCGGTCCTCCCGTTGAAGAAGGGTTGCCGCATGGGCGCAGGGGACACGGAGCTGTCATCGCGCGTGACCCCTTCGCCGCAGCGAGACCATGTCCTCACCGTGTTGGCCGCCGGGCTTCTGGCGGCAACTCTTGCGGCGATCTGTCATGAAACGGTTGGGCACGGCCTGGGCTGCATTGCCGCAGGCGGTGACATCCAGTTGCTGACATCCATCTGGTTCCGCTGTCACGGAGCGACGTCGCTGACCGATGCAGGCGGCGCCATATCCGGCTTGGTGCTTGGCGGGCTGGTCCTCGCGCTGCCGATACGCGGCGTCCGCAACTCCGCGCTGAGGATGACGCTGTTCATGTTCGGCGCAATCAGCTTGCTGTGGGTAGCGGCCCAGCTCATCGCTCATCCTGCTCTTGATCGGGATGATTGGCACTTCATCGCAATGCGCTGGCACTGGCCCTTGGTCTGGCGTCCGTTGCTCGCCACTGTTGGCGTACTCTCCTACGTGGCAATCATGCGCTGGATCTCCTTGCTTCTTCGTGATCCAGCGGCGCCGAGCGCGCGTGCGATCTTTCTGGCCTATGTTGCGGCGACGATCTCAGCCGTGCTGGCCGGATGGATGTGGGCGCCCCTGCCCGCCCGCAGCGCCCTGGAAGGTCTTCTGACACTGGGCGTGGCGCCCATCGGCCTGCTAGTCGCGGCGGCACGCATCAACACAGACCATTCCGGTGGCGCCCCCATCGCAAAGTCGTGGCTCTTCATCGCCACGAGTTTGTTGGTGTTCGCAGCGTTCGCCCTGGTCCAGGGAAGGGGACTGGGGCCGCTCGCCGATTGTTCCGGGAGCCGGTCCGCACCGACGGAGAGGTGCGTGCTCTGAGCGTCACCCTCCGACGCGGTGGGCGCTGAGATCTGACATCACAGGCCCATCGCCATTGAGCGGATTGGCGGGATCGCGCCCATAGCGCAGCGTTTCGAAGCGCATCGCACGCGCATCGATCATCAGGAGGCGGCCGACCAGGCCCTCGCCGAACCCGACGATCTCGCGGATCGCCTCCAGCGCCATCATCGAGCCCATCACGCCCGCGAGCGCGCCCATGACGCCGGCCTCCGCGCAGGCCGGCACGGTGCCGGGCGGCGGCGCTTCCGGAAACAGGCAGCGATAGGTCGGATTGAATTCGCCCTGCTCGTTGGTCTCATGCGCGCGGATGGTGGTGAGCGAGCCGTCGAAGGTGCCGAGCGCCGCAGTGATCAGCGGCCGCTTCGCGAAGAAGCAGGCATCCGACGCCAGATAGCGCGTTGAGAAATTGTCGGAACCATCGAGCACGAGATCGTAATCGCTGATCAGTGCGAGCGCGTTGTCGGCATTGAGCCAGGTGGCATGGCCGACGAAGGAGACATGCGGATTGAGTGCTGCGATCCGCTCGGCCGCGCTCTCGACCTTGTGCCGGCCGATATCGGGCGTGGTGTGGATCACCTGGCGCTGCAGGTTCGACAGCGACACCACGTCGTCATCGACCACGCCGAGCGTGCCGACGCCGGCGGCCGCCAGATACATCAGAGCGGGCGCGCCCAGTCCGCCGGCGCCGATCACCAGCACCGAGGCTCGCTTCAGCGCAGCCTGGCCCGGTCCGCCGACGTCGCGCAGCACGATATGGCGGGCATAGCGTTCGAGTTCGTCCGGGCTGAGCAAGCTTTGACTCCTGAACCAGCGCAACATTGTTCGCGACCAACGAGATGTGCTTCAATGGCAGCGCGTTCAATGGGCTGGCTGGATTTGTCATGAGATCGATGCTTGCGGCAACACTGATGTTGGCGTCCGCCACAGGCGCCAGCGCCCAGATGACGACGCCACCGCTGCCCGGCGCCAAGCCGAAAGTGGTCCAGACTGTTCCGATCAAGCCGCCCGCGCTGCAAACTCCGTCGGAAACGGCCGACGCAATGGCGCAAGCCGAGCGGCTGTCGCTCCAGTCCGATCTCGCCTGGGTCGGCGAATATAACGGCGCTATCACCGGTGACGTCAGCTCGCGCATGGTCGATGCCATCAAGGAATACCAGAAGGCCAAAGGCGGCAAGCCGACCGGCGTGCTCAATCCGCAGGAACGCGCCGCGCTCGCCGAGACCGCACGGCGCAAGCAGGACAGCGTCGGCTGGAAAATCGTGACGGAAATGACCAGCGGCGCGCGGCTTGGCATTCCCGCAAAGCTGGTGCCGCAGCAGGCGACCGACGCCAACGGCTCCAAATGGACTTCGCCGACCGGAACCGTGCAGGTGCTGCTGAGCCGCCGCAAGGAGGCGAACCCGACCACAGCAAAACTCGCTGAAACCGAGAAGAAGGAGCCTGCGGGGCGCAAGGTCGACTATACCGTGGTGAAGCCCGATTTCTTCGTGCTTTCAGGGCTCCAGGGCCTGAAGAAGTTTTACGTGCGCGGCACCTTCAAGGGCGACGAAGTCCGCATCATGACGATCCTGTATGACCAGGCCATGGAGAACACGGTCGAACCGGTCGTGATCGCGATGTCGAGCGCGTTCAGTGCGTTTCCGTCGGGACCACAAGCCGGACCGCCGCCGCGCAAGACCGTCGAATACGGCACCGGCATCGTCGTCAGCGACGACGGCGCGATTCTGGCGGATCGTCTCGTCACCGATTCCTGCCTTGCCATCACCATCGGCGGCTACGGCAACGCCGACCGCCTCGCCGAGGACAAGGAGCACGACCTCGCGCTGCTGCACATCTATGGCGCGCGCGGCCTGAAGCCGCTCAGCCTCGCTGGCGGTGCGGCGAAGACGAGCGTCGATGTCGTCGGCATCGCCGACCCGCAGAACCAGGGCGGCGCAGCCGGCGTGTCGAGCGTCAAGGGCGCGCTGGCGCCGGCCACATCAAGCGATTCCGCGTTGTCGCCGCCTCCTGCCGTCGGCTTCTCCGGTGGCCCGGCGATCGACGGCGACGGCAAGTTCGCGGGTATCGCGCTGCTGAAGCCAGCGGTGGTCGCAGGGCCTGCGGCATCCATGCCAGCGTCACAGGCGGTGATGGTATCCGCGGAAGCGGTGCGCGACTTCCTGAAGGCGCACGCCATCACGGCGAACGGCACGTCGACGGACGCCAAAGCCGCCGTCGTTCGCGTGATCTGCGTGCGGAAGTAGCATGTTGTGGCGTCCAGTCCTCCTCTGCGCTGCAGTTTCGACCGGGCTGCTGAGCTTTCCGGCCTGGGCGCAGTCGCCGGCACTGCCGACGCCGAAGGTGGAGGAGGTGATGGTGAAGGTGGCGCTGCTGACGCTCAACGACGCCAATCTCACCGGCAACTACAACGTCCTCTACGCGAAAATGGCAGAACCGTTTCGGGAACGCTTCTCCGCTGACACGTTGAAGCGGGCGTTCAAGGCTTTCGCCGGACATCATATCGACGCCATCGCCGGCATGCCGATCGTGGCGACGGAAGATCCCCGGATCGCCGATAGCGGCGCGCTGTTGCTGCGTGGTTATTTCGATACGACGCCTTCGCGACTGAGCTACGAGCTGGACTACGCCATGTCGGAAGGCGAATGGAAGTTGATCACGATCGACGTCAAGGTGCGCTCGACACAGACCAATGCGAGCGCAACCGATCTGATTGCGCGCGCCGCCGCCGACCTCGAAGGTAGCGGCACACAAAAATAGCGGCCGTCAGGCGAGCCTGAACCGCACCCCGCCTCGCGCAAGCCCGCCCGATATCCCGATCGGCGTGCCGTCCGCGCGCCAGCAGGCGGCGCCGGTCATGGTGCCGTCGTCGTGGAAGGCGATGCCGTTCATGCCGCCGGCGACGGTTGCGACAGGCTGGACCTTGTGGCCGAGCGCCGTAAGTTTTGCGCACACAGCCTCCGGCACCTGCTGCTCGACTTCGAGCGCATTGCCTTCGGTCCAGACGCGGGGTGCCTCGACGGCTTCCTGCAAGGTCATGCCGTGATCGATCAGGTTGACGAGCGCCTGCATCGCGCTCGGGAAGATGCGTTTTCCACCGGGCAGGCCCAGCGCATAGCGCAGTTTTCCATCACGCAAAGCCATCATCGGTGACATCGAAGTCGTCACGCGCTTGCCTGGCGCCAGTGACAACGCGTGACCGGGCCGCGGATCGAACAGGTTCATGTAATTGTTGGCGATCGCGCCCAGACCCGGGATCATGATCTTGGCGCCGAACAGATTGTTGATGGTCTGCGTGGTCGCGACCACATTGCCGAAGCTATCCGCTGCCGTCATATGCGTGGTGTGCGCGCTTTCGAGTTGCGTCACACCGGCGCCAAAAGCCTGCGCACGCGACGGATCGATCATGCGGCGGCGCTCCTCGGCATAGGCCTTCGAGGTCAGCTTCTCCACGGGCACGCCGACATAATCAGGATCGCCGCTGGCCGCGGCGCGATCGGCGAAGGCGATCTTCAGGACCTCGGCAAGATAGTGGATGGTCTCTGACGTACCGAAGCCGAGGCCGCCGATGTCGTAACCCTCGAGAATGTTCAGAATCTGCGCGATGTGCACGCCGGAGGCCGCGGGCGGCGGCGGGCCGAAAATGGTCCAGCCGCGATAGTCGGCGCGGATCGGCTGCCGCTCGACCGTTTTGTAATTGGTCAGATCATTGCGGCGGATGAATCCGCCTGAATTCTCCATGTAGTCGACCAGGATGTCGCCGAGCGGCCCCTCGTAGAGAGCCTTCTCGCCGTGATCGGCGATAGTGCGCAGGGTCTCGGCATATTCTGATTGCACCGCGCGCGCGCCGACCTTGAGCGGCTCGCCACCAGGCAGGAAGACCGCCGCGATCGGCTTGTCCTTGCGCATCGTGGCGGCGCTCTCGCTGATGCATTCGTGCAAATAGGGCGTTACCGCATAGCCGCGCGCGGCGTGCTTGATCGCGGGCTGCATGACGTCGGCAAGCGACATGGTGCCGAATCTTTGTAGCGTCTCACACCAGGCTTTCAGTGAGCCCGGCGTCGCGACCGCTTTCGGCCCGTTCAAATTCTCGTTGCCCACGGTGTCGAACACGTCGTGAGCCGAGCCCGGCTTCGACGTGTAGGTGGTGTCGCGCACCGAAGCGGGCACGGTGCTCTGGCCGTCGATGACGCGATGGCTGCCGTCGGCGAGCCTGATATGCGCCATGCCGCCGCCGATGATGCCGACCATCATCGGCTCGACAACGGTCAGCGTGAACAGTGTGGCGATCGCAGCATCGACAGCGTTGCCGCCGGCCGCCAGCATCTCGGCGCCGGCGCTGGACGCCAGCGGGTGGTTGCTCACCACCATGCCGCGGCTCGAGACCGCCGGCATCTTCTGACATTCAAAGATCGTTGCCGTCCGGTCGCGCCAGTTTCCGCCCATGCCTGATGTCCTTCTTGTTCACGATAGCGAGCACATCACACGCAGGATTACGGGTCCAGTAATGGTACGGATTAGCTGGCATTCCTGATTCTGCCATCATCATTACCGTTGATTCGGACATCCGCGGTCCCCTTTGGATCGGGCAGGGCACGTCCTGAGCGAGAAGAGCTCAGCATCGAAAATGCGATGCACGTTCGCGTGGCGTTATCCCGAGACCCAAGCACTCCAAAGGATTCAACTCTCCATGCACACGATCGTACTCGCCACCCAAAAGGGCGGCAGTGGCAAGAGCACTCTCGCCATCGGCCTGGCGCTGGCTGCCAAGCAGGCCGGCTTCACCGTTCGCCTGATCGAGACCGACCCGCAGGGCACCCTGTCCAACTGGGCGCGCCGCCGCAACAACGACGATGTCGTCGTCGAGCCGATCTATCACGCCGCCGATTTCGCGCCGCGGCTGAAGATGCTGGCCGACAGCGGTCTCCAGCTCGCGATCGTCGACACCGCGGCCGGCCTGTCCGCCGTGACCACCGCCGCGATCCGTCACTCCGACCTCTGCCTGATCCCGGCCCGCCCGAGCGTCGCCGACATCGAGGCGACGGTCTCAACCGTCAGCGTCGCGCGCGCCTGGAAGCGCCCCTACAGCTTCGTGCTGAACCAGACGCCGATCCGCGGCCAGCGCATCGACAACGCCGCCAACACCCTCGCCGAGGAAGCCGCGCTCGATCTCGCCGAAGTGCTCGCCCGCCCGCTGATCGTGATGCGCAACGACCATCAGGACTCGCTCGCCTCGGGCCTCGCCGTCAGCGAGTTCGCGCCGAACGGCAAGTCGACCGAGGAGGTCCGCGGCCTCTGGCGCTGGATCGAGACCCGTCTCGAGCTCTCTGCCGGCAATCTCCTGATCGATCAGGTCCTCTCGGCAGCAGACGGAGTGCTGCATGCCGCCACCGAGCTGTCGGCGGACGAGACCCCAGTTCTGGCGTCCTGAGCGGGGCGATCGCTCAAGACCCGGACGGGCTCTTCGCCATCCGGTGAACGAGCCCAAGCGACGAAGCAATCCGGCCACCAGCCCGGCCGGATTGCTTCGCTTCGCGTTTTCAGGCGAGGACGAACGCGTCCCCGGCCAAAGATTTCCAAAACAACCCCATGCTCAGTAGAACCGGTCGCGACCCAAGCGAGCCGGTGGCGGCACGCAGCCGCCTGACCTGGCAGGCAAATTGCCGCTGCGCCAGCTTTCAGAGTGGTTGCAGCGTCACTTCTGACACTTCGGACACCAGAAGGTCGACCGGCCGTTCTGGGTGAAGCGCTTCACGGTGCCGCCGCAGCGCGGCGTCGTGCATGTCTCGCCTTCGCGGTCATAGACCTTGAAGGAATGCTGGAAATAGCCGAGCTCGCCGGAGGTCTGGCGATGGTCGCGCAATGACGAGCCGCCGGCCTTGATGGCATCGTTCAGCACGGTGTGGATGGCGCCGACCAGGCGCTTGGCATGATCCGTGGGCTCACCCTTCTTGCTCGAGAGCGTCGCGGCGATGCGGCGCGGCGACAAATGCGAGCGGTGCAGGGCTTCGCAGGCATAGATATTGCCGAGGCCCGCGACGACGCGCTGGTCGAGCAGCGCGGCCTTCAGATTCGTCTTCTTGCCTTCGCAGGCGCGCGCCAGCATCGCCGCGTCGAATTCATTGCCGAGCGGCTCTGGGCCGAGACCACGCAGCAGCGGCTCGTCCTCGAGCGCATTGCGCGCGATCACTTTCATGTAACCGAAGCGGCGCGGATCGTTGAAGACGATGTCCGCGCCGGAGGACATCCGAAACAGCACGTGGTCGTGCGCGGAGTCCTTGCCCTTGGGATAGTGAAACTCGCCTGATACGGCCACGTTGTCCGGCTTGATGACGCGAAACGAGCCCGACATGCCCAGATGCATCAAAAGCACGTCGCCGGAGGCGAGATCGGCCATGAGATATTTTGCACGGCGGCCGAGCCCCGTGACGATCTGTCCCTGCAGCCGGGCCACAAAATCGGGCTGGAACGGAAAGCGCAAATCGGGCCTGCGGGCCTCCGCAACGACGATTTTCGCACCCTCCATGACGGGCTGAAGGCCGCGGCGGACGGTCTCGACTTCGGGCAATTCAGGCATGGTCAGGCATTCACCTTATGAGGGCGGTGTGATAGCGCCATTGCGGCGGGCGGGCTATGGTCCGCCCAGTGGAGTAGAGTAATGGATCGGCCGGGCGAAACCACGCATTTTGGCTTCAAAGACGTTCCCCTGGGGGACAAACAGACGCTGGTGAACGATGTGTTTCACAGCGTGGCGTCGCGCTATGACCTGATGAACGATTTGATGTCCGGTGGCCTGCACCGGGTCTGGAAGGACATCATGATCAACACGCTCGACCCGCCCCGCAGCGACCGGCCGTTCGCGCTGCTCGACGTGGCCGGCGGCACCGGCGACATCGCGTTCCGGGCCGCCAAGGCGGCGGGCCCCGGCTTCCACGCCACCGTCTGCGACATCAATTCCGACATGCTCGCCGTGGGCCGCGAGCGTGCCGCCAAGCGCCATCTCGAGAGCCAGGTCGATTTCGTCGAGGGCAATGCCGAAGCGCTTGGCTTCGCCGACCGCAGCTTTGACGCATATACGATCGCTTTCGGCATTCGCAACGTGCCGCAGATCGACAAGGCGCTGCGCGAGGCCTATCGGGTGCTCAAGCCCGGCAGCCGCTTTCTCTGCCTGGAATTCTCGACGGTCGAGGTGCCCGGGCTCGACAAGCTCTATGACCTGTTCTCGTTCAAGGTGATTCCGCCGCTCGGCCGCATGGTCACCGGCGACGCGGAATCCTATCAATATCTCGTCGAATCAATCCGCAAGTTTCCGAAGCCCAACGCCTTTGCCGACATGATCCGCGAGGCCGGCTTCTCCCGCGTGAGCTGGCAGACCTTGACCGGCGGCATCGTCGCACTGCATTCGGGCTGGCGTTTGTGATCTCTGCCATCACCCACATCACGCGCCTGATCCGCGCCGCGTTCGTGTTTGCGCGCGAGGGCGTGTTCGGCGCCGTCGATCCGAGCCTGGTGCCGCCGCCCGGACAGCTTGCGCTGAAGCTGGCGCGCCTCGTCGAACGCCGCGGCGACAAGCACGGCCCGCGAATCTCGCGCGCGCTCACGCGGATGGGCCCGGCCTATCTCAAGCTCGGCCAATTCCTGGCGACGCGCCCTGATGTCGTCGGCTTCAACATGGCGCGCGATCTCGAAAGCCTTCAGGATCGCCTGCCGCCGTTTTCGCAAGCCGAAGCCGAAGCCGCGATCGCGACGTCGCTGGAACGGCCGCTGAAGGATATTTTCGTCACGTTCGGCCCGTCAGTGGCGGCCGCCTCGATCGCGCAGGTGCATCGCGGCGAGGTGATGCGCGACGGCATCCGCAAGTCAGTCGCGGTCAAGGTGCTCAGGCCCAACGTAGCCTCGCGCTTCCGCCGCGACCTCTCCGATTTCTTTTTCGTCGCGCACAAGGCCGAAGCCTATTCGGCCGAGGCGCGCCGGTTGCGCCTGATCGAAGTCATCAACACCATGTCGCGTTCGGTCGCGATGGAGATGGATCTGCGGCTGGAAGCTGCCGCGCTGTCGGAGATGGCGGAGAACACGGAAGGCGATCCTGATTTCCGCGTGCCCACCGTCGACTGGGATCGCACCACGCACAACGTATTGACGATGGAGTGGATCGACGGCATCGCGCTGAACGATCACAAGCGCCTGGAGGAGGCGCAGGTCGATTTGCCCGATCTCGGCCGCAAGGTGATCCAGAGTTTTCTGCGCCATGCGCTGCGCGACGGCTTCTTCCACGCCGACATGCATCCGGGCAATCTGTTCCTCGATGACGCCGGCCGCCTCGTCGCCGTCGATTTCGGCATCATGGGCCGGCTCGGGATGAAGGAGCGGCGGTTCCTCGCCGAGATCCTGCTCGGCTTCATCACCCGCGACTATCGCCGCGTCGCCGAAGTGCATTTCGAGGCGGGCTACGTGCCCTCGCATCACTCGGTCGAGAATTTCGCGCAAGCCATCCGCGCCATCGGCGAGCCGATCCACAACCGCACCGCCGAGGAAATCTCAATGGCGCGGCTGCTGACGCTGCTGCTCGAGGTCACCGGCCTGTTCGACATGACGACGCGGCCCGAGCTGATCCTGCTGCAGAAGACCATGGTCGTGGTCGAGGGCGTGGCGCGCGGCTTCGATCCCAAGCTCGACATCTGGAAGGTCGCCGATCCCGTGGTGCGCGAGTGGATCGAGCGCAATCTCGGACCGATCGGCCGGGTGCAGGGCGCGCTCGCCGGCGGCGGCGACCTCGCCAAGGTGCTGATGCGCCTGCCCGACATCGCCCAGCGCTCGGTTGCAGTGCTGGAGCAGCTCGAGACCTTGACGCGGGAAGGCATCCGGCTGTCGCCCGAGAGCATCGCTGCGATGGGGCGCAGCGAGGGCCGCAAGAACCGCTGGCGCACCGTGGCAGTCTGGATCATCGCCGTGACCTTTATCGGCATCCTGATCGCCGTCCGGAATCTGTGATCGCCAAGAGCTTGATTGCATTGCAATCAAACGGATGATAGCATCGCTATCATTCCGTGCTGGAGGGCGTCATGGCAAGCCTGACCATCCGTAAGCTCGACGATACCGTCAAAGCCTATTTGCGGCTGCGCTCGGCCAGGAATCATAGATCGGTCGAGGAGGAGGTCCGGGTCATCCTGCGGGAGCTGATCGAGGGCCGCGAGGAGCCGCTGACGCCGTTTTCTGCGCCGCCTGAAGCTTCCCCCGCGCCGGCGTCTCAGCGCTCCAGTGCCCTCCCTGAGGCCAGCGTCACCCTGATCATCGGTGGCGGGATCGCGGCCTTCAAGTCGCTCGACCTGATCCGCAGGCTGAAGGAGCGGCGCATCGAGGTGCGCTGCGTGCTGACCAAGGCCGCCGAGCAATTCGTCACGCCGCTCTCGGTCAGCGCCCTCTCCCATGAGCGGGTCTACAATGATCTGTTCGATCCCCAGAGCGAATTCGACGCCGGCCATATCCGCCTCGCCCGCGACTGCGATCTGATCGTGGTGGCACCTGCCACCGCCGATCTGATGGCGAAGATGGCCAACGGCCATGCCGACGATCTCGCCAGCGCGATCCTGCTCGCGACCAGCCGAAAAATCCTGCTGGCGCCGGCGATGAATCCGCTGATGTGGAACAACCCGGCGACCCGCCGCAACGTCGCGCAGCTGCAGCGCGACGGCGTGCTGCTGATCGGCCCCAATTCCGGCGAGATGGCGGAAGCGGGCGAAGCCGGCGTCGGCCGCATGTCGGAAGCGATCGAGATCGCTACCGCTGCCGAAAAACTGCTGCGGCCGCCGGTGCCGCGGCCGCTCGCCGGCAAGCGGGTGCTGATCACCGCGGGACCAACGCACGAGCCGATCGATCCGGTGCGCTACATCGCCAATCGCTCCTCGGGCAAGCAGGGCTTTGCCATCGCTGCCGCAGCGCGTGCCGCCGGCGCCGAGGTGATTTTGGTGAGCGGCCCTGTGGATCTCGATGATCCTCAGGGCGTCACCGTCAAGCACGTGGAATCCGCGCGGCAGATGCTGGAGCAGGTGCAATCAGCACTTCCCGCCGACATCGCGATCTTCGCCGCCGCCGTCGCCGACTGGCGCGTTGCCAATGAGGGCGAGCAGAAGCTGAAGAAGACATCGGCCGGCATGCCGCCATTGCAGCTCGTCGAGAACCCCGACATCCTCGCCACGATCTCAAAACTCGCCGACAAGCGCCCGCCGCTGGTGATCGGCTTCGCCGCCGAGACCGAGCATCTGATCGACAACGCCAAATCAAAACTCGCGCGCAAGGGCTGCGACTGGATCGTCGCCAACGACGTCTCGCCCTCATCAGGCGTGATGGGCGGCGACCGCAACACCGTGCATCTCATCGGCAAGAATGCTGCGAACAACGGCGAGATCACGGTTGATTCCTGGCCTGTGATGACCAAGGAACAGGTCGCCATCGAACTGGTCGCGCATATCGTGAAGAGCGTGGCCGACAAATCCGTCGACAAGTCCTTGGAGCCGGCCTCTTGAGCAGCAAAGTCACGGTCGAACTGCAGCGCCTGCCCCACGCGGAAGGCCTGCCGCTGCCGGCCTATCAGACCGCGGAGGCCGCCGGCCTCGATCTGATGGCGGCGGTGCCGGAAGGCGAGCCGATCACGCTCGCATCTGGGCAATATGCGCTGGTGCCGACAGGCCTTGCGATCGCCTTGCCGCCCGGCTTTGAGGCGCAGGTGCGGCCGCGCTCGGGTCTCGCGGCCAAGCACGGCGTCACCGTGCTGAACTCGCCCGGCACTGTTGATGCCGACTATCGCGGTGAGATCAAGGTGATCCTGATCAACCACGGAGAGGCGCCGTTCGTGATCAAGCGCGGCGAGCGCATCGCGCAGATGGTGATCGCGCCGGTGCTGCAGGCCGTGCTCGACCCGGTCGCGACGCTGTCCTCGACCGATCGCGGCACCGGCGGCTTTGGGTCGACTGGCCGCTAACCCCCGCTTCTCCCATTAGAACCCCGGCCTTCACGGACTCGCGAACGCACGCCGATTGACTCTACCTACTAATAGGTAGATAAATCGCGAGAGTTCCTAAAACCGGAGGAGAAGCCGTGACCATCGAGCTCTATTGGCTGACATTGACTGCACTCATGACGGCATTGTTCTGGGTGCCCTATGTCCTCAATCGCATCGTTGCCGTCGGTCTCGGCGGGGCGCTCGCCGGAGGCGCACCCGACAGCGGCAAGCTCGCGGACTGGGCGCAGCGCGCCATTCGCGCGCATGGCAACGCCATCGAGAATCTCGCCATCTTCGCGCCGATTGTGCTGATCGCGCATGTGCTCGGCATTTCGAGCGCGGCGACCAGGGCTGCCGTCGTGGTCTACTTCTTCGCCCGGCTCGCGCATTACGTCGTCTATGCGGCCGGCATTCCCGCCGCGCGCACATTGACGTTCACCGCGGGCTGGCTGGCGCAGATCGCTATCATCGCCAGCATCTTGCGCTGGATCTGAACGATGTCCGTCGTCAAGCGGCGCACATTGCTCGTCACCGGCATGGCCGAAGGCCTCGGCGCTGATATCGCCACGACTTTCGCGCAAGGTGGCTACGACGTGCTCGGCCTGTCACGGATCGGAAGCGGGTCGGAACGGATCGGCGCGTCGGTCGCGCGGGCCGGCGGCAGCTATACCCACCTGGCCTGCGATCTGACCAATGCGACCGACGTTCAACGCGCGCTGCAGCCCATTGGCGGAACCATCGACGTTCTCATTCACAATGCACAAGTCCTGATGATCCGGCCGTTCGGCGAAATTTCGCCGCAGGCATTCGAGGAGGTCTGGCGCGTTGCCTGCTTCGGCGCGATGCTGTCGGCGCAAGCCGTGCTTCCACACATGGCTGCGCGTCGGAGCGGCACCATGATTTTCTCGGGCGCCACGGCAGGCCTGCGCGGGGGCGCCAACTTCGCCGCTTTCGCGTCAGCCAAATTTGCGCTGCGCGGACTTGCCCAGGCGCTGGCCCGCGAATTCGGCCCGATGGGCGTTCACGTCGCCCATGTCGTGATCGACGGCTTGATCGACGCGCCCAAAACCGATCAGCGCTTCGGAGCTGCGACGACCGGCCGGATGGATGCGAAAGCGATCGCGCAGGCCTACCTCCAGCTCACGGCGCAGCCGCCGTCGGCATGGACCCAGGAGATGGACCTGCGTCCCTTCGCGGAAAAATTCTAGGAGACCGTCACTTCAGGAGAGTGTCATGGCGAATGATCGCATCAATGCCGACTTCACGCAGCGCGTCGTCATCCCGACCGAGACGATGCCCTGGATTCCCTCCCCGCAGGCGGGTGTCGAGCGCCGGATGCTCGACCGGATCGGCGGCGAAGTCGCGCGCGCGACCTCGCTCGTTCGCTACGCCGCCGCCAGCTCGTTTCCAGCGCATGAGCACGCGCTCGGCGAGGAGTTTCTGGTGCTGGACGGCGTGTTTTCCGATGAGCATGGCGACTATCCGGCCGGAACCTATGTCCGCAATCCACCGCACAGCCGTCACACGCCGCGGACCGCGCCGGGCTGCACGATCCTCGTCAAACTCCGGCAGATGGAGCCGAGCGAGAAGGACCGGCTGGTCGTCGACACCGCGCGCGCAAATTGGCGGGATGGCGGCCAGTCGGGCCTGGCTACGCTTCCGCTCTGCGTCATTCCCGGCAGGGAAGAGGTGGCACTGGAGCGCCTGCAGCCCGGCACGGCGCTGGAAGAGGTGGACTGCGCGGCCGGCGAAGAGATATTCATTTTGTCGGGCGACCTCCGTGACGCCCACGGCCAGTACGGCAAGGGGACGTGGATCCGGAATCCACCCATGTTCCGGCGTGCACTTGGCTCAAGTGGCGGCGCGATCTATTGGATCAAGCGAGGTCATCTGCGCCGGATGCCATCATGATGGGGACTGCATGACGACGACGGCGCCGAAGCCGAGATCCGAGACCGCCGAACAGATCCTCGATCTCGCCGAGACGCTGATCCAGACGCGCGGCTACAGCGCCTTCAGCTACCAGGACATCGCCGACGGTCTCGGTATCCGCAAGGCGAGCATCCACTATCATTTCCCTTCAAAGACCGATCTCGGCGTGGCCGTGATCGACCGATACGTGGCGCGCTTCGGCGATGCGCTGGCAGCAATCGGCGCCGATCAGGCGCAATCTTCGCTGGCGATGCTGGAGTTTTATCTCGAGCCTTATATCGGCTTCGCCAAAACGCCCGACCGAATCTGCCTGTGCGGGGCCCTGGCCGGCGAAATCCTGGCGCTGCCCCCGCAGTTGCGCTCTCGCGTCGACGGCTTCTTCCAGACCCATCAGGACTGGTTGACCGACATCCTCAAGCGCGGAACCCGCGGCGGCGAATTTGCGCTGGCGGCGCCACCGGCCAAGCTGGCGCGCTTCATCTTCAGTGCCCTGCAGGGCGCGCTTCTGGTGAAACGTGCCACGGGCGATGCGACGCAACTGCGTGACGTGATCACCGTGATGAAACTCCAGCTCACCGCCGGTTCCTGACCGACGCGAATCCGCCGAAATACGGGCCCATGGCGGCCCGACAGAGTTCGGCATCTGCTTTTTTCCCCCGTGAGATTCCTGTTCACGGTCTGGACTCTTACCGGTGGAGTCGCGGTGGGGGTATTGTCGTTTGATTCGCGCGCGACGGGGGTCGCCGCGAGGTCAATTCGTGCGGTCTTGGGGCAACTATGTCAGGCGTGATCGTGTCGATGCGTCGGACGCTGCTGTCGTGCACTTCGCTGGTGCGCAACAGCCTATTCGGAGGCGCTCTCGCAGCGCTGCTGCCGGCTGAGCCGGCTGATGCCGCCGACCTCGTCGACACACTTTCGATATTGCTGGATTTCAACCGGCAGGAGCTCGCGGTGCTGGCCACCGCGCTGGCTTTGCTTGGGTTCACGGTCGTGGCCGCGATCCTGTTGATGCGGACCCGTGTGCGCACCGCCAAGAACGAGGCGGCACTGCTGGGGCGGATCCGGGAACTCCAGCTGCAGACCGACCGCTTCGGCGCGCTTCTGTTCGCCGAGCCGCAGATCCTGATCTCCTGGCCGGCCGGCGACGATCGCGCGCAGATCTCGGGCGACATCGCCATGGTGCTGCCACGCGATTCGTCGCCGCAGCGCGTGCTCGCCTTCGGAACCTGGCTGCCGCCGGAACCGGCGCTGCAGATGGATCACGCCGTCGATGGCTTGCGCGAACGCGGCGATGGCTTCCAGCTCACGCTGACCACCGCCAACGGCCATACGCTGGAAGCGATCGGCCGCGCCATCGGCGGCCAGGCCATTGTCCGGATTCGCGAATTGTCCGGCCTACGGCGCGATCTGGCCGAGACCAATTTGCGCTACAAGGCGCTCTCCGACGAGACCGAGATGTTGCGCGGCTTCGCTGCCGCGGCGCCATGGCCGATCTGGGCCAAGGGCGAGAACGGCGCATTGACCTTCGCCAATCCGGCCTATGTCCGCGCGACGGACGCGACCAGCATCGCGGACGCCCAGGAGCGCAAGCTCGAGCTGCTCGACAGCTCCGACCGCACCGCCATGGAGCGCGGTCTGAAGGAGGCGGCTCACTTCACCTCGCGGCTGCCGATCGTGATCGGCGGCGAGCGACGCATGTACGACGTGCGTTCCGTCAATGTCGGCCATGGCAGTGTCGGTGTCGCGATCGACGCATCCGAAGCCAATGCCTTGAGCGCCGCGCTGGTGCGGATGGCAGAGGCGCATCGCCGCACGCTCGACCAGCTCTCGTCAGGCGTTGCCGTGTTCGACGGCCAGCGCCGGCTCGCCTTCTACAACGATTCCTACCGCCGGCTGTGGGATCTCGACCGCAATTTCCTCGACACCAATCCTGACGATTCCAGCGTGCTCGACCAGCTTCGCGCCGCGCGCAAATTGCCGGAGCAGCCTGATTTCCGCGCCTGGAAGGCCAAGCTGCACGAGGCCTATCGCGCGGTCGAGGCCGCGAAGGACACCTGGTACCTGCCCGACGGCCGCGCGCTCTCCGTCGTCACCACGCCGAACCCCGAAGGCGGCGTCACCTATCTGTTCGACGACGTCACCGAGAGCCTCGAGCTGGCCCGCCGCTTCGACGGCATGATCCGGGTCCAGCGCGAGACGCTGGACAGCCTCGCCGAGGGCGTCGCCGTGTTCGGCAGCAACGGCAAGGCGCAGCTGTTCAATCCGGCCTTCGTCCGGATGTGGAAGCTCTCGAACGATGCCATGCGCGAGGAGCCGCATATCCAGACCGTCGAGGGCTGGTGCCAACAGCTGTTCGACGATCCCGTGGTGTGGCGCCAGATCCGCGAGGCCATCACCTCGATCGAGAGCCGCGCCGACGTGCCGATCAAGCTCGAGCGCAAGGACGGCAGCGTGCTCGACGGCATGATCCGGCCGCTGCATGACGGCGCGACCATGCTGACCTTCCTCGACATTACCGACACCGAGAATGTCGAGCGCGCGCTGCGCGAGCGCAACGAGGCGCTGGAAGCCGCCGACCAGATGAAGGTGGATTTCGTCCACCACGTCTCCTACGAGCTGCGCTCGCCGCTCACCACCATCATCGGCTTCGCGCATTTCCTCAGCGACCCCTCGACCGGGCCGCTGACGCCGAAGCAGGCCGAATATCTCGACTACGTCACCAAATCGACCAATGCGCTGCTGGCGCTGACCAACAACATCCTCGATCTCGCCACCATCGATGCCGGCGCCATGAAGCTGGAGCTCGGCCCGGTCGACGTCAGCAAGACCATCGAGCTCGCCGCCGAAGGTATCCAGGACCGGCTCGCCACCGACCGCATCCGCCTCAAGGTCGAGATCGCGCCCGATGTCGGCAGCTTCATCGGCGACGAGAAGCGCGTCGTGCAGGTGCTCTATAACCTCCTCGCCAATGCGGTCGGCTTCTCGCCGCAGGATTCCACCGTCGGGATCAGCGCGCGCCGCACCGACCACAGCGTGGTCTTCATTGTGACAGATTCCGGACCTGGAATACCCGCCGACATGAAGGACAAGGTATTCAACTGGTTCGAAAGCCGCTCGCAGGGCTCGCGTCATCGCGGCGCCGGGCTCGGGCTGTCGCTGGTGCGCTCCTTCGTCGAACTGCATGGCGGCAAGATTCAGGTGGATTCGGTCGTCGGCAAAGGCACGGTCGTGATCTGCGACTTCCCGACCGACCAGGCGGCGCATCGCGACGCCGCCGAATGAGCGAACCCACCAAACTCTCCGTCGCGCTCCACAACGAGACGGCCACCGCGCAATTGATGGCCGACCTGGCGCTGCTGGTCGGCCCCGGCGACACCATCACGCTGACGGGCGATCTCGGCGCCGGCAAGACCGCCGCGGCGCGCAGCCTGATCCGCTATCTCGCCGGCGACGACGCGCTGGAAGTGCCGAGCCCGACCTTCACGCTGGTGCAGAGCTACGAGCTGCCGGCCTTTGCCGTGATGCATGCCGACCTCTACCGCGTCGAGGACGAGAGCGAGCTCGAGGAGATCGGATTGTCGCCGCTCCCGGATGCAACGCTGGTGCTGATCGAATGGCCCGAGCGGGCGCCATCGGCGATGCCTGCAGACCGCATCGACATCGCGCTGACGCACCGCCCGGCGCTGGGCTCGAATGCGCGCGCTGCCGATATCACCGGCTACGGCAAGAGTGCGCCCACCGTTGCGCGGCTGAAGGCGTTGCGCGAATTCCTCGACGCGTCAGGTCATCTCGACGCGACGCGCAAGCATATGCCGGGCGACGCCTCGACGCGCTCCTATGCGCGCCTGATCCGCGACGACGGCGGCGTCATCCTCATGAACTCGCCGCAGCGCCCCGATGGTGCAGCTATCTACAATGGAAAGTCCTACAGCGCCGCGGTGCATCTCGCTGAGAACATCAAGCCTTTCGTCGCCATCGACGAAGGTTTGCGCGCGGCAGGTATCTCGGCGCCGAAAATCCACCGTTGCGATCTCGACCACGGCTTTCTCATCTCGGAAGATTTCGGCAGCGAAGGCGTGATCGAAGGCGATCCGCCGCGGCCGATTCCCGAACGCTATGAGGCCGCGACCGACGTGCTGGCCGTGCTCCACGGCAAGACGCTGCCGGAGACGCTGCCGCTGGACGGGCAGACTTACACCATTCCCGCCTGGCACACCGATGCGCTGCTGATCGAGATCGGCCTGATGCCGGAATGGTATCTGCCCGATCGCAACGCGCCGCTGAGCAACGAGAAGCGCGCGGAATTCTTTGCGATGTGGCGCGAGCTCCTGAAGAAACCGCTGGCCGCGCCAAAGACCTGGGTCATCCGCGACTACCACTCGCCCAACCTGATCTGGCTCGCGGACCGCGCCGGCATGGCGCGCGTCGGCGTGATCGACTTCCAGGACACCGTGCTGGGGCCGCACGCCTATGACGTGGTGTCGCTGCTTCAGGACGCCCGCATCGATGTGCCCGAGAGCCTCGAGCTGACGTTGCTGTCGCGCTACATCAAGGCGCGCCGCAAGGATGATGCGAGCTTCGATGCGGCCGGATTCGCCGAGCTCTATGCCATCATGTCGGCGCAGCGCAACACGCGCCTGCTCGGCACCTTCGCTCGCCTCAACCGCCGCGACGGCAAGCCGCATTATCTGCGCCACCAGCCGCGGATCTGGACCTATCTGCAGCGCTCGCTCGCGCATCCCGCCCTCGCGCATCTGCGCGACTGGTATCTCGCCAACGTGCCGCCGCCGCAAAAGCCGCCTGACCGCTGAGCCGGAACCGGTTTACCGGCTGTTAGCCATCACGCCGGTATCATCGCCCGCGGGCCGCCGGACAAAGACGGGGCTGGAGCTTGAGGCAGATGGCGGTCAAGACGGATCATCGCGGGAATAGCAGGGTTGTTTTCGAACGCGGGATTTCGGCCCAGATGATGGGCATTGACGGCACCTGGCGTCGCGAATGCACCATGGAGGACGTCTCCGAGAGCGGCGCCAAGCTGACCATCGACGGCTCGGTCGAAGGCCTGCATCTGAAGGAATTTTTTCTGCTGCTGTCGTCGACAGGACTTGCGTACCGGCGCTGCGAACTGGCCTGGGTGAATGGCGACCAGATCGGCGTCAATTTCCTGAAAGTCGGCGACAAGAAGAAAAAGGCGCGGTCCACAGCCGTCGGGGCGTGACGGCAACACACGTCGCACAACCGTCACGGCGGGTGGCTAAGGCCGTTTGAGATGCGGTGCGGCCTATCCTGGTCCGTGTTAGGATTGCTGCAAACGCGAATGATCGAGGTTCGAGAAGGCTAGGCATGTCCGTCAAACCGACCAAAGCCATGGTGCTCGCCGCGGGGTTCGGCCTGCGCATGCGTCCGCTGACGGACAAGATGCCGAAGCCGATGGTGCCGGTGGCCGGCCAGCCGCTGCTCGACCACGTGCTCGACAAGCTCGCCCAGGCCGGCGTCACCGACGCGGTCGTCAACGTGCACTATCTGCCCGACCAGATCATCGAGCACACCGCAACGCGCCAGCATCCGCGCGTGACCATCTCGGACGAGCGCGACCAGGTGCTCGGCACCGGCGGCGGCGTGGTCAAGGCGCTGCCGCTGCTCGGCGACGCGCCGTTCTTCCACGTCAATTCCGACACGCTGTGGATCGACGGCGTCCGCTCCAATCTGACGCGGCTCGCGGAAAATTTCGACCCCGCAAGCATGGACATCCTGCTGCTGATGGCGCCGACCGCAACCAGCATCGGCTATAGCGGCCGCGGCGATTACGGCATGCTGCCCGACGGCGCCTTGCGCAAGCGCAAGGAGAAAGAGATCGTCCCGTTCGTCTATGCGGGCGCTGCGATCCTGTCGCCGAGGATCTTTGAAGGCGCGCCGCAAGGCGAATTCTCGCTGACCAAAATGTTCGACCGCGCCAATGAGCAGGAGCGCCTGTTCGGCCTCCGCCTCGACGGCGTCTGGATGCATGTCGGCACGCCAGATGCGGTGCACGCCGCGGAAGAGGCGTTTCTGGAGAGCGTGGCGTAGGGCGCGAACAGCGGGGACGATTTCGGCCCACCCATATCCATTTGAAGCCGCCTCCCTATATTGGCGCCTGATCCCCGAATCAGGCAGCTCATGCGCGTATTCAGCGTTCCCCTCTCAGTTCCGTTCCTGCGCACGATCGTCGCGAGCCTGCTCGACGGCCGGCTGGTCGAGGGATTCGAGGCGCGCAAGGAACCGGCGCGGCTGGCGGACGCCACGCTGTACTTGCCGACACGGCGTGCCATGCGCGTGGTGCGCGAGATCTTCCTTGAGGAAATGAGGACGGATGCCGTGGTGCTGCCGCGCATCGTTGCGCTCGGCGACATCGACGAGGACGAGCTCGCTTTCGCCGAGGAAGGCGAGCAGTTTTCCGGCGCGACGCCGCTCGAGATTCCGCCGCGGCTCGGCGAGCTGGAACGGCGGCTGACCCTGGCACAGCTGGTCGCGGCCTGGGCCAAGGGCCCGGTGCTGGCGCCGCTGGTGGTCGGCGGCCCCGCCTCGACGCTGGCGCTCGCCGGCGACCTCGCACGCCTGATCGACGACATGGTGACGCGCGGCGTCGACTGGGGCAAGCTCGACGGCCTCGTGCCTGACATGCTCGACCGTTACTGGCAGCACTCGCTTGATTTTCTGCGCATCGCGCGCATCGCCTGGCCCGCTCATCTCGCCGAGATCAACCGGATCGAGCCGGCCGCACGGCGCGATCTGCTGATCGCGGCGGAAGCCAAGCGGCTGACCGCGCATCCGCATGGCCCCGTGATTGCGGCGGGCTCGACCGGCTCGATGCCGGCCACCGCAAAATTTTTGCACGCGGTCGCCGCGCTGCCGCATGGTGCGGTTGTGCTGCCGGGGCTCGACACTGACCTGGACGACGATGCCTGGCGGATCATCGGCGGCAGCAGGGACCTGCTGGGCATCACCGAGAATCCCACCTCGAACCATCCGCAATATGCGATGCACGGGCTGCTCGAGCGCTTCGGCATCAAGCGCGGCGACGTCGAGATCCTGGAGCCGGCTGCACCGCATGGGCGCGATCTCCTTGCTTCCGAATCGATGCGGCCGTCCAGCGCAACCGAGAAATGGCATGACCGGCTGAAGCAGCCCGATGTGGCCGCGAGGATATCAGGCGGCATGAAGAACCTCGCCGTGGTCGAGGCGCCCAATCCGGAGATGGAGGCGCTCGCGATAGCCATTGCGATGCGCGAGGCGCGGCATCTGGACAAATCGGCGGCGCTGGTGACGCCCGATCGTGCGCTGGCGCGGCGGGTGATGGCCGCGCTGACGCGATGGGATCTCGCCTTCGATGATTCCGGCGGCGACGTGCTGATGGAAACCGCAGCCGGCGTGTTCGCGCGCCTTGTGGCTGAGGCCGCGACCAGGGGCTTGGAGCCGCCGACGCTGCTGGCGATGCTGAAACACCCGCTCTGTCGCCTTGGCCGCGCGAGCGGCGCATGGAAGGCTGAGATCGAGGACCTCGAGCTTGCGGTGTTGCGCGGCACGCGCCCACCGGCGAGCACGGGCGGCCTGCTGCGCGAATTCAACCGCTTTCGCGAGGAGCTGGCAAAGCTCTGGCGCCATGAAATCTCTGCGCTGCACGCCGCCGAGCCGCGGGCGCGTCTCAAGGCGGAAGATCTCGATCGCGTCCAGGCGCTGATCGAGGCGTTGCAGAGAGCCCTGGCCCCGATCGAAAGCCTGGCCTCGTCAAAACCGTTCGACTTTGCCGAGCTTGCGCATCGCCATCGCGAGATCATCATCGAGCTGTCGCGCGACGAGCAGGGCATTCCGCTTGCCTTCGAGGAGCGCGAAGGCCTCGCGCTCGCCGGCGCCTTCGACGATCTCCTGCGCGGCGGCACCACCAGCGGGCTGATGGTGCCGCTGCCTGACTATGCCGACGTGTTCCAGACGGCGTTCAGCGATCGCGCCGTGCGACGGCGTGACAAGCCCGGCGCACGCCTGCAGATCTACGGCCCGCTGGAATCGCGGCTGATGCAGGCCGACCGCGTCATCATCGGCGGACTCATTGAGGGCGTGTGGCCGCCGGCGCCGCGGATCGATCCCTGGCTTAGCCGGCCGATGCGGCACGAGCTCGGTCTCGATCTGCCGGAGCGGCGTATCGGCCTCTCCGCGCACGATTTTGCGCAACTGCTCGGCGGCGATGAGGTCATCCTCACCCATTCCGCCAAGGCCGGCGGCGCGCCGGCCGTCGCCTCGCGCTTCCTGCACCGGCTGGAAGCGGTTGCGGGCGCCGAGCTCTGGAAGGCGGCTGTCCGCGCCGGCGAGAAATACGTGCAGTTTGCAGGCGCGCTCGACCGGCCCGCCGAGGTCAAGCCGATCAAGCAGCCCGAGCCGCGCCCGCCGCGCGCGACGCGGCCGCTGAAAATGTCCGTCACCGCGATCGAGGACTGGCTGCGCGATCCCTACACGATCTACGCCAAATATATCTTACGGCTCGATGCGCTCGATCCGGTCGACATGCCGCTGTCGGCAGCCGATCGGGGCTCGGCCATCCACGATGCGATCGGCGAGTTCACCGAGACCTATGCTGCACATCTGCCCGACGATCCCGCCCGCGTGTTGCGCGCGATCGGCGAAAGACATTTCGCGCTGCTGATGGAGCGGCCCGAGGCGCGCGCGCTGTGGTGGCCACGCTTCCAGCGCATCGCACGCTGGTTCGGCGAATGGGAGACGGCACGGCGCGATGCGATCGAGGCGATCACAGCGGAGACGCGCGGCGAGATCTCGATCCGGCTCGACAATGAGCGCAGCTTCCGCCTTTCCGCCCGCGCCGACCGCATCGAGCGGCGCCAGGGCGGCGGCTACGCCATCCTCGATTACAAGACCGGCCAGCCGCCAAGCGACAAGCAGGTCCGCTTAGGGCTGTCACCGCAACTGACACTGGAAGCCGCGATCCTGCGCGAGGGCGGTTTCCCCGATATCGATGCCGGTTCGTCGGTGAGTCAGCTCGTCTATGTGCGCCTGAGCGGCAACAATCCTGCCGGAGAAGAGCGCATCGTCCAGCTCAAGATAAACAAAGGTGACGAGCCGATTCCACCGGACACTGCTGCCGCCGACGCAAGAGCCAAACTGGAGGCGCTGATCCGCGCCTTCGACGACGACAACCAGCCCTACACCTCGCTGAACCTGCCGATGTGGACCAACCGCTACGGCGCCTATGACGACCTCGCCCGGATCAAGGAATGGTCCGCGGCCGGCGGCCTGGGGATCGAGGAATGGTGAAGCTTCCGCGCCCCATCCCCGACGAAGTGCGCGCACGACAGGCGCGTGCGTCCGACCCGACCGCGTCGGCCTTCGTGTCGGCCAATGCCGGCTCGGGCAAGACGCATGTGCTGGTGCAGCGCGTGATCCGCCTCTTGCTGTCAGGCGTGCCGCCGGAAAAGATCCTCTGCATCACCTTCACCAAGGCCGCGGCCGCCAACATGGCCGAGCGCGTGTTCACCACGCTTGGACATTGGGTGACGCTTGACGATACCGGGCTCGATGCCGCGATCCGCGCCGTCGGCATCCCGCATCCCAGCGCAAAGCTGCGGCGGGAGGCGCGAAAGCTGTTCGCCTGTGCGCTGGAGACGCCGGGCGGGCTGAAGGTGCAGACCATCCACGCGCTCTGCACCCGCCTGCTCCAGCAATTCCCGTTCGAGGCCAACGTGCCGGCGCGCTTTGCTGTGATGGACGACCGCGACCAGACCGATATGATGGAGCGCGCCAATCTGAAGGTGTTTCTGGAGGCCGCGCGCGATCCTGACAGCGTCACCGGCCGCGCGCTGCTGACTGCGATGGCAAACGCCGCCGACGTCACCTTCAAGGAGGTCGTGCGCGAGGCGTGCCTGAGCCGCGATCACTTCATGGCCTGGACCGATGAGGCCGGCAATGCCGGGGCTGCCGCCGAACAGATGGCCGCTGTGCTGGGCGTGGATGCGAGCGACGGCATCGAGGACGTCGAGACCGAGATCCTCGACGGCCCGTTCCTGCCGCGGGTGCGCTGGGACGACATCGCCTTCGCGCTCGAGGACGGCAGCAAATCCGACAACGATCAGGCGAGCCGGCTCCGCGAGGCCAAGGCGTTTTCCGGCGCCGCGCAGGTCGATGCTTATCTGTCCGTCTTCCTCACCGACGACAAGCTGCCGCGCAAGGCGGTGCTGACCAAGAAATTCGGCGAGCACAATCCCTCCGTCGCGCGCCTGTTCGAGAACGAGGCGTCCCGCCTGTTTGGATTGATCGAGAAGCGCCGCGCGGTGACCATGCGCGACCGCACCGCGGCTCTGCTGCATATCGCGACCGCAGCCGCTGCGAACTACCGCCGCGAGAAGCAGGAGCGCGGCCTGCTCGACTATGACGATCTCATCGACAAGACTCTGGCGATGCTCGACCGCATCTCCTCGGGCTGGGTGCACTACAAGCTCGACCGCGGCGTCGATCACGTGCTGATCGACGAGGCCCAGGACACCAGCCCGCGGCAATGGGACATTGTCGCGCATATCATCTCCGAGTTCACGGCCGGCGAGGGCGCGCGCGAAGGCTTGAACCGCACGGTGTTCGCCGTCGGCGACGAGAAGCAGTCGATCTTCTCGTTCCAGGGCGCGGCGCCCCACGAGTTCGACGCGCGACGGCGCGAGCTGCACCGCAAGTTCACCGCGGCCGGGTTGAAATTCGATCCCGTGGCTTTCACTTATTCGTTCCGCTCGGGCGCCGCGATCCTGCACTCGGTCGACCACGTCTTCCGCGATCCCGCGATCTACAAGAGCATCCATTCCGTCGAGATCGGTCATCCCCTGCACAACGCGCTGGCCGATGCCGGCCCGAGCGTGATCGAGCTGTGGGATCTTGCCGAGGCGGACGACCGACAGGAGATCGAGGGCTGGCGCGCGCCGTTCGACGGCGTCGCCGTGACCAGCCCCGAGGTCAAGCTCGCACGGCGCATTCAGGCCGAGATCAAGCGGCTGGTCGAGAGCGGCACGCTGACGGGCCACGAGAACGAGCGACGCCCCTTGCGCTATGGTGACATGCTGATTCTTGTACGCCGGCGCGGCAATGCGTTCGACGCGGTGATCCAGGCGCTGAAGCACGCCGGCATTCCCGTCGCCGGTGCCGACCGACTGAAGCTGACCGAGCACATCGCGATCATCGATCTGATGAACCTGGCGGATGCGCTGCTGCTGCCGCAGGACGATCTGGCGCTGGCTGTGGCGCTGAAGAGTCCGCTGTTCGGCCTCGACGACGACGACCTGTTTCAGTTGGCCCATGGCCGCAAGGGATCGCTGCGTCGCGCGCTGGGCGAGCATGCGGCTGGAAACGAGAAATTCGCGACCGTGCTGCGGCGCCTGGAGGCCTGCGAGATGCGCGCGCGCGAGGAGACGCCGTTCGCCTTCTACGCCTGGCTGCTCGGCGGCGACGGCGGCCGCGCGCGCATCCTGCGCCGGCTCGGGCATGAAGCGAATGACGCGCTCGACGAATTTCTGGAGCTGGCGCTGAATTGCGAGCGCAAGGCACCTGCCTCGCTGCAAGGTTTTATGGCCTGGCTGCGCTCCGCCGATACCGAAGTGAAGCGCGACATGGAGATCACGCGCGACGAGGTGCGGGTGATGACCGTGCACGGCGCCAAGGGCCTCGAGGCCTCGGTCGTGTTCATGGTCGATACCACGTCGTCGCCCGCGGACTCGCAGCGGGTCCGGCTGATCAACGTGCCGCGCGGCAATGGCGGCGAGGTGGTGGTGTGGGCCGGGCGCAAGGCCGACGACCCAAAACCCGTCGCCGAGGCGCGCAAGGCAATGCTGGAGGAGACCGAGGACGAATATCGCCGCCTGCTCTATGTCGCGATGACGCGCGCGGCCGACCGGCTGATCGTCGGCGGCTGCATGCCCGGCAATATGCGGACGGTCCGCAAGCTGAGCTGGTACGACCTGATCGACACCGGTCTATCCTCCTCGGGTCTCGACAAGCAGACGATCGAGACACCGCTCGGCAAGGTGACCCGATTCGCGCGTGCCGAGGATGTTGCGGCGCTGGGCACACCGGCCGCAGCCGTGGACCAGACCATCACGCTGCCGGACTGGCTGCGCACGCCAGCGCCGCGCGAGACACTCGACGACGATCCGGTTCGCCCGTCCGGCCAGCCGGCCGAGGAAGGCCGCGCGGTCCGGTCAGGCGAATCAGTCCAGTCCCGCGCCCTGGCGCTGCAGCGCGGCACGCTGGTGCACCGGTTGCTGCAGTCGCTGCCTGACATCGCCGCCGAGCGCCGGCGCGAGGCCGCGCTCGGCTTCATGGCGCGCAATGCGGCCGACTGGACCGAGGCTGACCGCATCGTTTTGGCCGACAAGGTGCTCGCCTTGATCGCCGAGCCGCGATTCGCGCCGGTCTTTGCCGCGGGCAGCCGGGCGGAGGCCGCCATCGTCGGCAAGCTCGACCGACCGGGACGGCGGCCGGCGCTGGTGTCTGGGCAGATCGACCGGCTGGTGGTGACCCCATCAGAGGTTCTGATCGTCGATTTCAAGACCAACCAGACGGCGCCCAGGAGCGCCGCTGATGCCCCCGCCGCCTATGTCAGGCAGCTCGCGCTCTACCGGGCGGTGCTATCGCGGCTTTATCCCCAAAAGCCCATCCGCGCGGTCCTGCTCTGGACCGAGGCCCTTGAATATATGGAGATTTCGGCCCCCGCGCTGGACGCGGCGCTGGCATCCCTTCATCTCAGTGTGAGCGTCCTTGACCCGGCAAGGGGCCGTTCATAGGTTGGCACCATGATCCCGGGCGCGATTCCATGTCGCGCCGATTCTCTTTCAACCGAGTGAGGTACTCCAATGGCCGTTGGCAAGGTTTCCGATACCGATTTCGAAGCCGAAGTGCTCAAGGCGAACGGCCCCGTCGTCGTCGATTTCTGGGCCGAGTGGTGCGGCCCCTGCCGCATGATCGCACCCGCCCTCGACGAGATCGCCGGCGCGATGGGTGACAAGGTCAAGATCGTGAAGCTCAACGTCGACGAAAGCCCGAAGACCGCGTCGAAGTATGGCGTGATGTCGATCCCGACCCTGATGATCTTCAAGGGCGGCGAGATGGCCTCCCGCCAGGTCGGCGCTGCGCCGAAGGCGAAACTGCAGCAGTGGATCACCTCCGCGGTCTGATCCACGTCGCAGCGCGATGATTTTCCACAACGGCCGGCGCTTCGTCGGCCGTTTTATTTGCTATCTGCCTCAGTGCGCTCATTGCCTTCGATGAGCGCCTGAAACATCGCAACCAGCCGCTTGGTATCGGAGCCCAGTGGCGCAAAGAACGCAGCGTCGGCCTCCTCGACCGCCACGACCGCCTTGCGGGCAAGATCACGACCCGCCTTGGTGACCGAAATGGCCTTGGCGCGCGGATCCTCGGGATGATCGACCCGCTGGATCAGCTGCGCCGCTTCCAGCGCCCGCAGCACCTGCGACGTGGTCATTGGATCGACGCCGCAAAGTTGTGCGAGCCGCGCCTGGGTCAGCGTCTCGGACGTGGCGAACCACGTCGCCGTTGCCAGCAGCACGAATTGCGAATGGGTGAGCTCGTAGGGCTGAAGCGCCGCTCGCTGCCGCCGCTGCCACGCGTTCGAGATCTTCCAGAGCAGGAAGCCCGGGCTTTCGGCGGGGCCTGACAGACGTGTCGGAAGCGGCGGCTTCGTCATTGCGCTCCTCCGGCCAGTTTGGACAGGCTCGCGAGCACCTCGGGGAAATCGGCGGAAACGGCCGGGCCGATCTCGGCGGCCTGCGGCCCGCGGGCGTCGACCGCGTAAACGATACGCGTCCGCGCCGGGCCAAGCGGCTCGATGCGATGGGCGACGAGGATGGTGAGATCGCCCACCCGCGTTTCATCGACAAAGCAGACATTCTCGCGCACGTCGATCAGTTGCGAGCGCAGCGCCTCCTCGCCGGGCGGCTTCATGGTGAACCAGGTGCCTGATGCAAACGGCCCGTCGATGTCGATCTGCTCGATGCCTGCATTCCAGTTTTTCCAGCCGGAGACATTGCGAAAGATGCTCCAGATCGCCTCAGGAGAGGCCGTCGTCTCGATCGCGTATTCCGTCTGCCAGGTTGCTTCGTCGCTCATGGAATGACCTCCCTCAGTATGTACGCTTATAATAAGCGCGCATACTATCTGAGTCAACCCCATGACCCGATGAAGCCGTCTACTTGATCCACCCCGTCGCCAGTGCGTTCGCCAACTCCGGCTGATTGTTGCGGCGGGCGAGTGCGGCCATCGCTTCATGGTCGTAGGCGATCTGGCGAAAGGTCACCTGCCAGGCACCATCAATGAATTCGAGGATCGCGTAACGCGCGTGCGGCGTGCCGGCTTCGACGACGTGCGGGAACGGATGCTTGTCGCGATAGCCGGGGCTGCCGACGCTGCCAGGATTGACGATCAGCCTGTTGTCGCGAAGCCGTACGGCGCGGGCAAGATGGGTGTGGCCGCAGAGGATCAGCGACTGCGTGATTCCTTGCGCGAACTGCTCGATGCGATCGAGCGGCGACAGCGCGACGATACCGTCGGGATGGACGGTGTCGAGCCAGTAGATTTCATCATCCTCGGGGGTGGCGTGGCAGAGGAAGACCTGATCCCGAAACACGCGCGTCATCGGCTGCGCTTGGAGCCAATCAAGCTGCGCCGTGTTGAGCTGCGCGTGCGCAGGACGGTCCCACGAGCCCATCTTTTCCGGGGGACGGTCGAGCAGATAGCGGTCGTGATTGCCGAGCACATGCACGGCGTCGATTGGCATCAGGATCTCGATGGTACGGCGCGCATCGAGCGGGCCGCTCAGCATGTCGCCGAGATTGACGATGTCGGTGATCCCAAACGCGTGGATGTCAGCGAGCACCGCTTCCAGCGCGAGGTAGTTTCCGTGGACGTCGGCAATCGCGGCAAAACGCATCGCGCTCCCAATCTCTTATCGAAGACAAGACATCTATGCAGGAGGCGTGCCGTTGAGGCCGAGCACGTGACCGGCGAGATAGAGCGAGCCCGTGATCAGGATGCGCGGCGGCACCTCGTAGGCGAGCTTCGACAGCGAACGCAGCGCGGCCTGCGTGCCGGGCGCGATCTCGACACGCATGCCGAGGCTGCGGACGGCGTCCGCGAGGCGATCGACCGGCATCGCATTCTCGGTGTCGGGAATCGGCACCGCGATGATGTGACGGGTGAGGCCGGCGAAATTGGCCAGAAACGCCTTCGCGTCCTTGTTGGCCATCATGCCTGCGATGACGACCAGCGGCCGCGACACACGTTCCTCGAGATCGCCGAGCGCGGCGGCGGCGACGCGACCGCCCTCGGCATTGTGCCCGCCATCAAGCCAGATCTCGCTGCCCTGCGGTCCGAGAGCGAGCAGCTCGCCCGAGGTGAGGCGCTGCATCCGCGCCGGCCATTCAGCACCGACGATGCCGGCCTCGAATGCCGCCTGGTTGACCCTGAAGGTCTGGATCGCACGCAGCGTCGCAATGGCAAGGCCGGCATTGTCGAACTGATGGCGGCCGAACAGGCGCGGCGCGGCGAGATCCATCAGGCCGCGCTCGTCGGAATAGACCAGGCGGCCATGCTCCACATTGACGTGCCAGCTCTCGTTCGCGGCGAACAGCGGCGCCCGCATCTGCTTGGCCTGCGCCTCGATCACGGCCATCGCCTCGCCCGCCTGCTCGGCGCAAATCACCGGCACGCCGCGCTTGATGATCGCGGCCTTCTCGGCGGCAATCGAGCCCAGCGTGTTGCCGAGGAAATCCATGTGGTCCATGCTGACAGGCGTGATCACGCAGGCCGCGGGCGTATCGACCACATTGGTCGAATCGAGCCGGCCGCCGAGGCCGACTTCGAGCAGCACCGCATCGGCAGGATTTTGCGCGAACAACAGGAATGCGGCCGCGGTCTTCAGCTCGAAGACCGTCGCGGGCTCGCCCGCATTGACGAGCTCGACCTGTTCCAGCGCTGCGCGCAATTCATCGTCGGAGACGAGCACGCCGCCGCCGACGCGACCAAGGCGGAAGCATTCGTTGATGCGGACGAGATAGGGCGAGGTATAGGCATGGACCCGCAGGCCCGCTGCCTCCAGCGTGGCGCGCAGATATGCCACCGTCGAGCCCTTGCCGTTGGTGCCGGCGACATGGATCACCGGCGGCAGCTTGCGTTCGGGGTGGCCAAGCCGCTCGAGCAGGCGATGCATCCGCTCGAGCCCGAGATCGATGCGCTTCTGATGCAGGGCCGACAGCCGCCCGATCAACGCATCGAGCGACGCCTTCGCGCTGTCGGGGGACGCGTTCACGCGTGGGGCGCAGCTGGCGCTGTCTCGGCGGCCGATACGATCTGCGCCGGGCTGACGACGGGCTGCGTCGGCTTGGACGCGTTCTCCTGCGCCGGCGCCTTGGTCAGCAGGCGGCACAGCCGCGCCAGCGTCGGTCGCAGCTCGTGGCGATGCACGACCATGTCGACCATGCCGTGCTCCTTCAGATATTCGGCGCGCTGGAAACCTTCCGGCAGCTTTTCGCGGATGGTCTGCTCGATCACGCGCGCGCCGGCAAAGCCGATCAGTGCGCCGGGCTCGGCGATCTGCACGTCGCCGAGCATCGCATAAGATGCGGTGACGCCGCCGGTGGTCGGATTGGTCAGCACGACGATATAGGGCAGCTTGGCTTCGCGCAGCATCTGCACCGCAACCGTGGTGCGCGGCATCTGCATCAGCGACAAGATGCCTTCCTGCATGCGCGCGCCGCCGGATGCGGCGAACACGATGAAGGGCGACTTCTTCTCGACCGCGAGCTCGAGCCCGCGCACGATGGCTTCGCCCGCGGCCATGCCGAGCGAGCCGCCCATGAAATCGAAATCCTGCACGGCGACGACGACGCCGGCGCCTTCGAGCTTGCCGTAGCCGACCTTGATCGCGTCATTCAGATTGGTGCGCGCCCGCGCATCCTTGATGCGGTCGACGTACTTCTTCTCATCGCGAAACTTGAGCGGATCCGGCGTGACGTCAGGCAGAGCGACGTCGAACCAGGTCTCATTGTCGAAGATCGACTTCAGCCGCGCCACCGCGCCCATGCGCATGTGGTAGTTCGAGCCGGGAATGACGAACTGGTTGGCCTCGACGTCCTTGTAAAACACGAGCTGTCCGGAATCCGGGCACTTGATCCAGAGATTCTCCGGCGTCTCCCGCCGCAGCATGTTGCGGATCTTCGGCCGGACCACATTGGTAAGCCAGTTCATGGTTTGCTCCGATGTGCGAGCCCGCAGGGGATCGCCTGACGAGATATATGGCGGCCGGGCCTTTGCCCGGCAAGCTGCCGTGTCGCCCGCTTGGAAAGCGGAATTAAGGCCTATTCGGCCGCCTGCTTGGCGCCCTTGACGCCCTGGGCCAGGGCGGCGGCGAGCTCAGCCACGGCGTTAACGGTTTTGGCGGTCGCGCGGCCCTCGGAATCGAGACTGTTCTTGAGCGCGTCGACCAGCGCGGTGCCGACCACCGAACCATCGGCCTTCTCGGCAATGGCGCGCGCCGCCTCCGGCGTGCGGATGCCGAAGCCGACGCAGATCGGCAGCGCGGTATGCCGCTTGATGCGCGCGACTGCTTGGCCGACGGCATTCGCATCCGCCGCCGCCGCACCGGTGATGCCGGCGATGGAGACGTAATAGACAAAGCCCGACGTGTTCGTGAGTACCGCAGGCAGGCGCTTGTCGTCGGTGGTCGGCGTCGCCAGGCGAATGAAATTCAGGCCCGCCTTCAGCGCGGGAATGCAGAGCTCGTCGTCTTCCTCCGGCGGCAGATCGACGATGATCAGGCCGTCGACGCCTGACGTCTTGGCATCAGCCAGAAACTTGTCGACGCCGTAGATGTAGATCGGATTGTAATAGCCCATCAGCACCAAAGGCGTGATGTTGTCGTCCTTGCGGAAGCCGCGCACCAGCTCCAGCGTCTTCTTCAAGGTCGTGCCACCCTTGAGCGCGCGCAGACCGGCCGCCTGAATCGAGGGACCATCCGCCATCGGATCGGTGAAGGGAATGCCGAGCTCGATGACGTCGGCGCCTGCCTTCGGCAGCGCCTTGACGATCTCGAGCGACGTCGTGAGATCGGGATCGCCGGCCATCACATAGGTGACGAAGGCCGAGCGGCCCTGCTTCTTCAGCTCGGCGAAACGGGTGTCGATACGCGTGGTCATGATTCGGCGGCCGCTGTGCTATACCTCTCCCCTCCGGGGAGAGGTCGGCTGCGAAGCAGCCGGGTGAGGGGGATGGAGAGGTTCAAGTCGAGAGCACGAAGGCTCCGCGAGTCGCAGACAAGTGCCGAAGCAAAGCTTTGGCAGGCGCTGCGCAACCGGCAGCTTGCCCGTTGGAAGTTTCGCCGCCAGCATCCTGTTGATCGATACGTCGTCGACTTCGTGACGCTGGATGGAAAGCTCATCATCGAAGTTGACGGCGTCACGCATTCCAGCCCGACCGAGATCGAACGAGACAAGGCCAGAACCGAAGTCCTTGAAGCCTGCGGTTTCCTCGTCCTCCGAGTCTCGAACACGGACGTGTACGAGAATATTGAGGGCGTGCTTGAACTGATCGAAACCTCATTGAGGTTCGAGTGAGTGGAGAGACCCCTCACCCGGCTGCTTCGCAGCCGACCTCTCCCCGACGGGGAGAGGTGAAGAGAGTGCGACACGCGCCTCACTTGCTCTTGCCCTTCAGGATGTCGCCGACCTGCGGGACGTCCTTGTCGCCGCGGCCGGAGAGATTGACGACCATCAGGTGGTCTTTGGGCCGCTTCGGCGCGAGCTCCATCACCTTGGCGATGGCGTGCGCGGGCTCGAGCGCGGGAATGATGCCTTCGAGCTTGGAGAGCAGCTGGAACGCGGCGAGCGCCTCGTCATCGGTCGCGGAGAGATAATTGACGCGGCCGATCTCGTGCAGCCAGGAATGCTCGGGGCCGATGCCGGGATAGTCGAGGCCGGCCGAGATCGAATGCGCGTCCTGGATCTGGCCGTCGGCATCCATCAGCAAATAAGTGCGATTGCCATGGAGCACGCCGGGACGGCCGCCCGCGATCGAGGCCGCATGCAATTGCGTGAGCCCGTGGCCCGCGGCTTCGACGCCGAAGATTTCGACAGAGGGATCGTCGAGGAAGGGATGGAACAGGCCCATCGCGTTCGAGCCGCCGCCGATGCAGGCGACCAGCGAATCCGGCAGGCGTCCTTCGACCTCCTGCATTTGCGCTTTCGTCTCGTTGCCGATGATCGACTGGAAGTCGCGCACCAGCATCGGATAGGGATGCGGGCCCGCGACCGTGCCGATGCAATAGAAGGTGTTGTGCACGTTGGTGACCCAGTCGCGCAGCGCCTCGTTCATCGCATCCTTCAGCGTGCGCGTTCCGGACTGGACCGGCATCACCTTTGCGCCCAGCATCTCCATGCGGATCACGTTGGGCTGTTGCCGCTCGACGTCGACGGCGCCCATATAGACCACGCATTCCAGGCCAAAGCGCGCGCACAGCGTCGCGGTGGCGACACCGTGCTGGCCGGCGCCGGTCTCGGCGATGATGCGCTTCTTGCCCATGCGCCGCGCCAGCATGATCTGGCCGAGCACATTGTTCACCTTGTGCGAGCCGGTGTGGTTGAGCTCTTCGCGCTTGAGGTAGATCTTGGCACCGCCGAGATGTTCGGTGAGGCGCTCGGCGAAATACAGCGGCGAGGGCCGGCCGACATAGTTCTTGAGGTAGCCGTTCATCTCGGCCTGGAAGGCCGGATCGGCTTTGGCCGCGGTGTAGGCCTTCTCCAGGTCGAGGATCAGCGGCATCAGGGTTTCGGCGACGAAGCGTCCGCCGAAAATGCCGAAATGGCCGCGCTCGTCGGGTCCGCTGCGATAGGAATTTGGTTTGGCGATGTTCATCGAACGCTCAACTCTTGAGTGGCGCGCGCGGCGCGAATGAAGGCCTTGATCAGCTCCGGGTCTTTCACACCGGGAGTGCTCTCGACACCGGAGGACACGTCGACGCCGCCGGCGCGGGTGACGCGGAGGGCTTCCGCGAGGTTTTGAGTATGGAGGCCGCCCGAAACCATATACGGCAGATCAAGCTCCAGGTTTTCCAACAAGTGCCAGTCGAAGGGGGCACCGAGGCCGCCGGGCCGGGTCGCATCCTTCGGGGCACGGGCGTCGAACAGGATGCGGTCGGCGACTGCGGCATAGCCGGGCAGCACGGCGAGATCGGCTGCGGTCGCGACCGGCACCGCCTTCATCACCGGGCGGCCGAACTTCTGTTTGATGTCGCGCAAGCGCGCCACGCTCTCATGGCCGTGGAGCTGGAAGATATCAGGCGACAGCGCATCCATGATGTTGTCGAGCGTGGCATCGTCGGCATCGACGGTCAGCGCCACCTTGAGCGCGCGGCTTTTCACCTGCCGGCCGAGCTCGCGCCCCGTCTCCAGCGAAACGTGCCGCGGCGAGGGCGGAAAGAACACGAACCCCACCATGTCGGCGCCCGCGTCGAGCGCCGTTTGAAGCGTCTCGCGCGTGGACAGGCCGCAGATTTTGACGAGCAGGGACATGGTCTCAAAGCAAATTGAGGCCGCAAGTGGCGGCCGGGAAACGGGCTTTTCAGTTGGGGCCGCTTCTACAACGTCGCGCGCTGCTTGTCTCGCCCGATGGCCCCGTAAAGGCCTACCCCAGAGGGAACGGGGAGGCGCTGGGCCCCCGGCTTCGACGCGGCCGCCTGGGCCTGCAGCCCGGCCAATTCGCCCCTCGCGGCCCGGGCATCCGCCTCATGCCGGCGTGCGGCGCGGCGCCAGTGCCGCTGGCCGAACCAGACCGCGCAGCCGCCGACCACGACACCCAGCGCGGCCGTCAGGATCAGCAGCAGGAACAACGGAATGTCGCGCGACAGCGCCGGATCCTTCGCCATGAATGGATCGAAGGAGACGGTGACGTCATGCCGGTTGGCAGCCGCAAAGGTCACCAAGATCAGGACCAGCGGAGTCACGAACAGCCAGGTCAGAAATTTTCGCATCGGGTGTCGCTCGCCTTGAATCACCTGCCGCCGCATCGAACGGCGGTTCGGCTAAGCCCGGACGACAAACTTAATCGGGCGCGCCCGGATCCGGATGGTCGCGGTTGAGCCGCTCACGCATTTCCTTGCCGGTCTTGAAGAACGGAACGCTCTTCTGATCGACGGGGACATGGGCGCCGGTGCGCGGATTGCGGCCGGCGCGGGCGGGGCGATGCTTGACCGAGAAAGCGCCGAAGCCGCGCAGCTCGACGCGGTCACCGCGTGCGAGTGCCGCTACGATCTCTTCGAGAATCGCATTCACAATGTTCTCGACATCCCGCTGGTACAGATGCGGGTTGTGCTCGGCGATACGCTGAACAAGTTCGGATTTGATCATCGAGAGATAGGACCCGGAAGCGTGCGGATGACCATTTCCGTGAAAATGCCTTGATCTGTCAAGACGCTAAATGAAGGTTGAGCGTCGTGAAAATGCGTGACATTTGCCGAAAAAGCGGGCTGCAAGGCTACCCGCCTGACGGGAAAAAGGTCCGGAACTCGCGTTGTTCCTTCAGTTTCAGGTCAATTCGACGCAGCCGGTTGCCACAGGGCCAGCATTCCATCCAATCCGGCACGGTCGACCGCCTGCGCCAGGCCAATTTGCTCGATCTGATGCGCAATCGCGCTGAATCCAAGCGCTTCCAGCGTTACTGAGGCCGCCGTCTTGAGGAACGTCAGGTCGCCGAAGCGGGGCTCGAGCTTGTAATCGCGCACCGAAAGACCCTTCTTGACGCCCTTCTGCTCCTCGAGCCAGGCGACCGCAGTCTTCTCGTCGCCGAGCTGATCGATCAGCTTGAGATCGATCGCCTGGCGGCCGGTGAAGACGCGGCCATCGACGACTTTTTCGAGCTGCGTGTCATCCATGCCACGGCGCTGCTTCACCAGATCCTTGAACCAGGCATAGGAATCCTTCACCAGCGCATCCAGCGCGGCGCGCGCTTCCGGGCTGGTCGGCTCAAAACCGTTGGGCGCAGCCTTGAGAGGCGTGGACTTGACCTCCTCGACCTTGACGCCGACGGTCTTCAGCAGCTCCGAGAAGTTCGGAAACTGGAACAGCACGCCGATCGAGCCGACCAGCGAGCTCTGCTGGGCGATGATGTGATCGCTTGCGATCGCGGTGATGTAGCCGCCGGAGGCCGCAAGGCCTTCGACCACGACGACCAGCGGCTTCTTCGCCTTCAGACGCGTCAAGGAATCATAGAGCTGCTCGGAGCCGGCGGTGGTGCCGCCGGGCGAATTGATGTGAACGATCACGGCGGCGGCCTGCGAATTCTCCAGCCGCTCCAGCGCGTGCGTGCGCTCGGAATCGCTGCGGATCAGGCCATCGATCTCCACACGTGCGATTGAGCCTGCGGAGACGAAGCTGCCGCGCGCGCCGGGCGTTGCGATCAGCGCAAAGCCCGCGATCGCAGCGATCGCGATCAAAGCGGCCATCACGCGCCAGAACGTCAGCTTGCGGCGGATCCTGCGGCGATCGACGATGATGTCCGAATCGAGCGACATCGAGATATCTCCAAATGAAAGGCCGCTGACGTTGTGCCGTCACGACGTGACCATCAGCTTGTCTGGATACATCAATTGCGGCGCAATTTGAAGAAAACAAGGCCTCTGGCTGCGTAGCCCGGATGGAGCGGGCAACAAAAAAGCCCCGGCTTGCGCCGGGGCTTCGATGTCAGCGAAATCAGCGTTTCGCTTACTTGCTGTCGCGGTTCTTGAGCGCGGTGCCCAGGATGTCGCCGAGCGTCGCACCCGAATCCGAGGAGCCGTACTGCGCGATGGCTTCCTTCTCTTCGGCGACTTCGAGCGCCTTGATCGACACCTGGACCTTGCGGGCCTTCTTGTCGAACTGGATCACGCGGGCATCGACCTTCTCGCCGACGGCGAAGCGTTCGGCACGCTGGTCGTTGCGGTCACGCGCGAGCTCCGAGCGCTTGATGAAGGTCGAGAAGTCGGTACCGGCGATCTTCACCTCGATACCGCTTTCCTTCACTTCGAGCACTTCGCAGGTCACGACCGCGCCCTTCTTGACATCGCCCGGCTCGGCGAAGGGGTCGCCTTCGAGCTGCTTGATGCCGAGCGAGATACGCTCCTTCTCGACGTCCACATCGAGCACCACGGCCTTGACCATGTCGCCCTTCTTGTAGTTGTCGATCACCTGCTCGCCCGGAAGCTTCCAGTCGAGGTCGGAGAGATGGACCATGCCGTCGACGTCGCCCTCGAGGCCCAGGAACAGACCGAACTCGGTCTTGTTCTTGACTTCGCCCTCGACCACCGAACCGGTCGGGTGACCTTCGACGAAGACCTCCCAGGGGTTGCGCATGGTCTGCTTGAGGCCGAGCGAAATGCGGCGCTTGACGGAATCGACTTCCAGCACCTGCACGTCGACTTCCTGCGAGGTCGACACGATCTTGCCGGGGTGCATGTTCTTCTTGGTCCACGACATCTCGGAGACGTGGATCAGGCCTTCGATGCCCGGCTCGAGCTCGACGAACGCACCGTAGTCGGTGATGTTGGTGACACGGCCGGTGAAGCGGGCACCCAGCGGGTACTTGGCTTCGATGCCCTGCCACGGATCGTCCAGCAGCTGCTTCATGCCCAGCGAGATGCGGTGCGTCTCGTGGTTGATCTTGATGATCTTGACCTTCACGGTCTGGCCGATCGAGAGCACCTCGGTCGGGTGGTTGACGCGGCGCCACGCGATGTCGGTGACGTGCAGCAGGCCGTCGATGCCGCCGAGGTCAACGAACGCACCGTAATCGGTGATGTTCTTGACGACGCCGTCAATGACCTGACCCTCTTCGAGGTTCTGCACCAGCTCCTGACGCTGCTCGGCGCGGGTCTCTTCGAGAACCGTGCGGCGGGAGACGACGATGTTGCCGCGGCGGCGGTCCATCTTGAGGATCTGGAACGGCTGCGCGTTGTTCATCAGCGGCGCAACGTCGCGGATCGGACGGATGTCGACCTGCGAACGCGGCAGGAAGGCAACGGCACCGTCGAGGTCGACGGTGAAGCCGCCCTTGACCTGGTTGAAGATGACGCCCGTGACCTTCTCGTTGTTCTGGAACGCCTTCTCGAGCTTGCCCCAGCTCTCTTCGCGGCGCGCCTTGTCGCGCGACAGCACGGCTTCGCCGAGGGCGTTCTCGATGCGATCGAGGAACACCTCGACCTCGTCGCCAACCTTGATCTCGCTCTCACGGCCGGGGCCGGAAAATTCGCGCAGGGCCACGCGGCCCTCGGTCTTCAGGCCGACGTCGATGACGGCCATGTCCTTTTCAATTGCAACAACCTTGCCCTTGACGACCGAGCTCTCCTGCAGATTGCCACCTGCGAAGGACTCGTCGAGCATCGCGGCGAAATCGTCACGCGACGGGCTATAGGTATCAGCGGAAGTTGAAGCCATTTGTTCTCCAGTTGCGGATGTCTTGCCGGCCGTTGGGTTTTTGGGCGTATCGGACGCGCAGTGTCGGAAGGTCCACAAAACCTTCGAGCGACCGCTCGTTGCTCCGGTCCAAAGACCAGAACAGCGGAAGCGGGCCGGCTGGGCCCGCACGTTCGATACGTGGAAATCTTGTGTCCGGAGCCTGGATCGCGTCGGTCCCAGAGCAGGGACCGAGAGTATCGACCTCAAAGAGCGGGAGCGGGCGCTTCCTCCAATGACATCCGCGGCTTAACCCCGCGAACGGCCCGCTCGGACGGCCTCGATAATGTCGATGGCGGCCCGGACGCCGCCTTCTATATCCAGTTGGGAGTTATCAAGCAAGTAAGCATCTGCGGCCGGTTTTAAGGGCGCAATCGGCCGGTTCTTGTCCCGTTCGTCGCGCTGGATGATGTCGGCCAGCACGGCCGCCTCGTCTGCCTCCTCGCCCCGCGCCCGCGCCTCCATGGTGCGGCGGCGGGCCCGGACCCTGGGGTCGGCCACGACGAAGATCTTCACGTCGGCATCGGGGCAGATCACGGTTCCGATGTCCCGTCCGTCCAGCACCGCGCCGGGCGGATCGGCGGCGAATTGCCGCTGGAAGTTGACCAGGACCTCGCGAACCCTCGGGATGGCCGAGACGATGGACGCGCCCTCGCCCGCCTTCTGGGTCTTCAGGGCGGGATTGCCGAACCTTTCCGGATCGAGTTCCAGGGCGGCCTGCACCGCCGCGGTCTCGTCCCTGAGATCATGGCCGGACTCCATCAGGGCGTAGGCGACGGCGCGATAGATCACGCCGGTATCGAGATGACGGTAGCCATAGTGATGGGCAAGGCGCTTGCCCAGCGTGCCCTTGCCCGAAGCCGCGGGTCCGTCGATGGCGATAATCATGAAAACTCGGCCCCAAGGGAACGCATCATCGGAATGAAGTCAGGGAAACTTGTGGCAATGAAGGCGGTGTCGTCGACAGTCACCGGCTGGTCGGAGGCGCAGCCCATCACCAGCGCGGACATCGCGATGCGGTGGTCCATATGGGTGGCAACAGTACCGCCGCCGGGGACATGGCCGCGACCCTCGACGATCAGATCGTCGCCGGAGATGGTGACCTTCACGCCGTTGACGCGGAGCATCGCCGCCGTGGCCTCGAGCCGGTCGGATTCCTTGACGCGCAGCTCCTGCAGGCCCCGCATGATCGTGGTGCCTTCGGCAAACGACGCTGCCACTGCCAGCACCAGATATTCATCGATCATCGAAGGCGCGCGCTCCGGCGGCACCTCGACGCCGCGCAGCTTTGAGGCACGCACGCGCAAGCGCGCCATCGGCTCGCCGGCATCGCCGCGCACTTCGCTTTCCTCGATGGAGGCGCCCATTTCGCGCAGCGTCGTGAACAGGCCGGTGCGCAGCGGATTGGTCATGACATCGGAAAGAACGATGTCCGAGCCTTCGACAATCAATGCCGCGACGATCGGAAAGGCGGCTGACGAGGGATCAGCGGGCACGATGACGGTCGCGCCATGCAGTTCGGGCTGTCCAACCAGCGTGATGCGGCGGCCGTGAGCCCCCTCGGCGACCGAGGTGATGTCGGCGCCAAAATGCTTCAGCATCAGCTCGGTGTGGTCGCGGCTGGCCTCGCTCTCGATCACGGTGGTGATGCCCGGCGCGGCGAGGCCCGCCAGCAGCACCGCCGATTTGATCTGGGCCGAGGCGACCGGGGTCTTGTAGGTGATCGGCAGCGGATCGCGCGCGCCCTGGATGGTCAGCGGCAGGCGGCCGCCCTCGCCGCCAGAGACGACCTTGGCGCCCATCTTTTCGAGCGGATCGAGGATCCGGCGCATCGGGCGACTGCGCAGCGAGGCATCGCCGTCGAAAATCGCTGAAATCGGGCAACCGGCGACGGCGCCCATGACCAGCCGGCAGCCGGTACCGGAATTGCCGAAATCCAGCGCCGCCTTGGGCTGGGCGAAGCCGCCGACACCCACGCCGTTCACCTTCCAGGCGAAATCGCCGGTGCGCTCGACCTTGGCGCCGAGGGCCTGCATCGACTTGGCGGTGTTGAGGACGTCCTCGCCCTCGAGCAGGCCCGTAATGCGGGTCTCGCCGACCGCCAGCGCGCCCAGGATGAGGGCGCGGTGGGAGATCGACTTGTCCCCGGGCACCCGTACTTTTCCGGTCAGGGGACCGCTTGAGCTCGACTTCAGGGGTGTCGGCTTGTCGGAATGGGTCAAGATTGTGTCCTTGGA
This sequence comes from Bradyrhizobium sp. CCBAU 11434, assembly GCF_028128895.1. Lineage (NCBI taxonomy): Bacteria > Pseudomonadati > Pseudomonadota > Alphaproteobacteria > Hyphomicrobiales > Nitrobacteraceae > Bradyrhizobium > Bradyrhizobium sp. CCBAU 11434. Next base: position 221,855 of record NZ_LBJX01000102.1, on the reverse strand, counting down.
TGCGCCTCGGAGGCTGGCGGGCACCTACCACATGGTCTCCCCGCCGTCACGAGCATGTCTTTCTCTCGTAATGCGCTATTGACAGCGGGCCGCCAACTAGCCAAGTGAAGCACCGCTTTTCAGACATTCCCAGGATTCCTCTGCCGTGGCCAAGTCCGAACTCGGAACCAAACGTATTTGCCCGACCACGGGCAAGAAGTTCTACGACCTCAACAAGAATCCGGTGATCTCGCCCTATACCGGCGAAGTTGTGCCGATCGCGCCTGTGGCGCCGGCCCGGATGCCTCGCGGCGCCGAAGCCCGTCACGCAGCAGCCGCCGATACCGCGCCGGAGCCGGCGGAGGTCGAGGAGGTCTCGCTGGAGGAGGCTGATGCCGAGGAGAACACCGGCAAGGTCAAGGCCGTCGTTCCCGAATCCGAGGACGATATCGAGGTCGACGAGACCCTCGACGACGACGATGACGATGATTCGACCTTCATTGCCGACGAAGAAGAGGGCGATGAGGACGTGACCGACATCATTGGCGATGTCGGAGGTGATGAAGAGACTTGAGATCAGTCCTGATCTGTGAAAAAGGGTGCACCGCGCGAGTCGAAAGGCTCGCCGGTCGGGAGTGATCCCCCAGGATCATCCCAAGGTTAAGGGGCCATAGCTCAGCTGGGAGAGCGCTTGCATGGCATGCAAGAGGTCGGCGGTTCGATCCCGCCTGGCTCCACCAGCCTTCGCTCGCTTCGCGAGCTTCGGCTCGGCAAGCCAACTCCGCTCTATCGTAGCGAAGCTAGCGAAGGCTGCCGCGGCGTAGCCCGGAGGGCGAAGCCGGGCTTCAGCGGATCGAAAGCGGGTGTAAGCTCTCCCTCGACAGCTGGGGAGCGTGCCGTGAAATACGTCTACATCCTTGAGAGTCTTGATTCCCTCCACTGCTATGTCGGAATCACCGACGACCTGCGTGCTCGTCTGACAAAACATAATGCCGGCGAGGTGCCCCACACATCAAAGTACGGGCCATGGCGCATTGAGACCTACCTTGCGTTCAGCAATGAGAAGCAGGCCTTCGCATTCGAGAAGTGCCTGAAGTCAGCGTCCGGCCGCGCCTTCGCCAAGAAGCGCCTCTGACTTGTCCCTACTCCCCAATCACCGCATTCAACCGATCCCTCAGCGCGACGATCTCGTCCTTCATCGCGACCAGCTCCGACACCGAGCAGTCCGAGGCCGCCAGGATCGACTGCGGCACGCTGCGCGCCTTGTCCTTCAACGCATGGCCCTGCGGGGTCAGCGCGATCAGCACCCGACGCTCGTCCTCACTGCTTCGCGTGCGCTTGACCAGATGGGCGGCCTCCAGCCGCTTCAGCAGCGGCGTCAGCGTGCCTGAATCAAGAAACAGCTTCTCGCCGATGTCCTTCACCGGCACATCGTCGCGCTCCCACAGCACCAGCATCACCAGATATTGCGGATAGGTCAGGCCGAGCCGGTCGAGCAGCGGCTTGTAGACGCGATTGAAGGCGTGCGCGGCAGAATAGACCGCGAAGCAGATCTGGTTGTCGAGGCGTTGCGGATCGAGGGTCGCTGATTTCCGGGCCATAGAGAATCTCTCGAGACTGACCCGCATTGTGGGACCGGGCGGGCCCACATTCAATTGCGAACAATTAAATGTGAGGCACGCCAATTTCAATTGCACGCAATCTAATTGTTTGCAATACAGATCGCACCCCAACCCGAAGTCCCCCTGAGGAGACGAAAATGTCCGTGAACGTCCTCTACAAGACCAGCGCAAAAGCCACCGGCGGCCGCGACGGCCATGCTGCGACCCTCGACGGCGCACTCGACGTCAAGCTCACCACGCCGAAGGAGCTCGGCGGTGGCGGCGGCGCCGGCAACAACCCCGAGCAGCTGTTTGCGGCCGGCTATGCCGCCTGCTTCATCGGCGCGATGAAGTTCGTGGCCTCGCAGGGCGGCCCGAAGGTTCCCGCTGATGCCTCCGTGACCTCGACTGTCGGCATCGGCCCACGCGCGGCCGGCGGCTTCGGTCTCGACATCGACCTGGCCGTCTCGCTGCCGGGCCTGTCCCGCGCGGACGCCGAGGCGCTGGTCGAGAAGGCGCACCAGGTGTGCCCGTACTCCAACGCGACGCGCGGCAATGTCGACGTTCGCCTGACGGTCGTCTGACCCGACGGTGAATTGGCTGGCCCGGGATCCCCCTCGGGCCGGCCGTTACCGCGAGATTTCCCACGCCGCGGGATTGCGCCGCGACGCATACGCCCCCACGCGACAAGCCATTGCTGGCGCGTTCGAACCTCGCTAGGCCTGTGATCAATATCGACACAGGGAAGCGAAGGCATGACTGAAGCCGTTTTGGGCGCAATGAGCGGGCTGCGCGTCATCGATCTCACGCGCGTACTCGGCGGTCCCTACTGCACCCAGATCCTCGCCGACCACGGCGCCGACGTGATCAAGGTCGAGCCGCCCGCCGGCGACGAGGTGCGCGACTGGGGTCCTCCCTTCCACGACGACGACGCGGCCTATTTCATCGGCATCAACAGAAACAAGCGCTCGATCGGACTCGACCTCGCGTCCGAAGGCGGCCGCGTCGTGCTGCTCAAGATGCTGGAGACGGCCGACGTCCTGATCGAGAATTTCAAGCCGGGCACGCTGGAGAAATGGGGCATCGGCAACGATGTGCTAGCCCAAAGATTTCCGCGCCTCGTGCATTGCCGGATCTGCGGCTTCGGCGCCGACGGCCCGCGCGGCGGCAATCCCGGCTATGACGCCATCATCCAGGCCATGACCGGCATGATCGCCGCGACGGGGTCGCCCGAGAGCGGCCCGATGCGGATCGGCGTGCCGCTGGTCGACATCACCACCGGCCTTTACGCCGCGATCGGCATCCTGATGGCGCTCTCCGAACGGCAACGCTCAGGCAAGGGCCAGTTCCTGGAGACGACGCTGTACGAAACCGGCCTCGCCATCATGCATCCGCACACCGCGAATTATTTCATGCATGGCAAGCCGCCCGGTCTCACCGGCAACGAGCACCCGAACCTCGTGCCGTACGCGATCTTCTCGACCAAGACCGACGACATCTTCATCGGCGTCGGCAATGACGGCACCTTCCGCAAGCTCGCCAAGGAAATCGGCAAGCCCGAGCTCGGGACCGATCCGCGCTTTGTCCGCAACAAGGACCGCATCGCCAACCGCGAGGCGCTGCGCGCCGAGCTCGCCGCGGTGTTCAGCCAGCACGAGGCCGAGCCGCTGTGCAATCGCCTGCTCGCTGCGGGCCTGCCCGCGGGCCCCGTGCAGAAGATCGACCAGGCGCTGACCAATCCGCACACTATCGCGCGCGGCGATGTCATCGAGAAGGACTGGTACAAGGGCGTGGCCTCGCCGATCCGGCTCGACCGCAGCAAGCCGAGCCTGCGCCGGCTGCCGCCGAAGTTCAGCCAGCATTCCCAGGAGGTGCTGGGCGAGTTCGGCTACTCAAAGTCGGAGATCGACGCGATGGTCGAGAGCGGCGTGGTCTGCGGGCCCGAGCGCAAGCGCTAGGGCCCCTGACCTCCTCTGGCGCTATGATGCCGCAGTGCGGCGCGGGCATCGGTGTGCACCGCGAACGGCTGTGGCTGCGCGCGGCGCGTTCGCCTATTTGATGGCTTCCCTTTTCCAGCGCTTGCCGCTTTCGTTTCGGCCGCTTACACAGTCATGTGAACGTCATATGGCGCTGCTAGCGCAAGCGCTTCATTATTGACGGCTGAGGGAGGTTTCTTGATGGCTCTTCGATTCTTTGGGGCGGCTGCCACTGTTGCAGTCGCTGTCGGCATGACGGCTTCGCCGGCGCTGGCCGTGACTGAAATCCAGTGGTGGCACGCGATGACCGGCCCCAACAACGACGTCGTGGTCAAGCTCGCCAACGATTTCAACGCATCGCAGAGCGACTACAAGATCGTTCCGACCTTCAAGGGCAGCTATGCCGACACACTGAATGCCGGCATCGCAGCGTTCCGCGCCGGCAACGCACCGGGCATCATGCAGGTGTTCGAGGTCGGCACTGCGACCATGATGGCCGCCAAGGGCGCCATCAAGCCGGTCTCCGACCTCATGAAGGAGCAAGGCGAGAAGTTCGACCCGCAGTCCTATCTGCCGGCCATCACAGGTTACTACTCGACCGCAAAGGGCGAGATGCTCTCGTTCCCGTTCAACTCGTCGAGCATGGTGATGTGGGCCAATCTCGACGCACTGAAGAAGGCCGGCATCGACGCGCCGCCGAAGACCTGGCCCGAGGTGTTCGCCGACGCCAAGAAGCTGCACGCAACGAGCCCGACCTGCGGCTTCTCCTCGAGCTGGATCACATGGGGCCTGATCGAGCAGTTCTCGGCCTGGCACAACATTCCGATCGGCACCAAGGCCAACGGCCTTGACGGCTTCGACACCGTGCTGAACTTCAACAACCCGCTCGAGACCAAGCTGCTTGAAAATCTCGTCGAGCTTCAGAAAGACAAGAGCTACGACTATTCCGGTCGCACCAATACCGGCGAAGGCCGCTTCACTTCAGGCGAATGCGCGCTCTACATGACGTCGTCGGCCTTCTATCCGAACGTCAAGGCGAACGCGAAGTTCAACTATACGGCCGTTCCGATGCCGTATTTCCCGGATGCCAAGGATGCACCCCAGAACTCCATTATCGGTGGCGCCTCGCTGTGGGTGATGGGCGGCAAATCGAGCGAGGAATACAAGGGCATCGCGAAGTTCTTCACTTTCCTGTCCGACACGGATCGTCAGGTTTATCTGCACGAGGTCTCCGGCTATCTGCCGATCACCAAGGCGGCCTACGACAAGACCAAGGCGTCGGGCTTCTATGAGAAGAACCCGATCCTGGAAGTGCCGTTGAAGGAGCTCACCAACAAGCCGCCGACCGAGAACTCGCGCGGCCTGCGTTTCGGCGGAATGGTGCAGATGCGCGACGTCTGGTCCGAGGAGATCGAGGCTGCACTCGCCGGCAAGAAGTCTGCCAAGGATGCGCTCGACGCTGCCGTCTCGCGCGGCAACCAGATGCTGCGTCAGTTCGAGCGGACCGCGACCAAGTAGGACCTCATCAGTCGTGGCTGTGGATGGTCCGCAGCCACGACTCTCAGCGAGTGAGGCGGGGGCTTCATGGAGAACCGGGCGATCTTTCCAGGCAGGCTGCTCGCCTGCCTCCTGGTATTTCCGCAGCTTGCGGTCTCCCTGATCTTCTTCTATTGGCCGGCTGCGCAGGCGCTCTGGCAATCGTTCCTGGTGCAGGATGCCTTCGGGCTCTCGACCGAGTTCGTCTGGTTCGAGAACTACGTCAACCTGCTGAAGACTCCCGAATACTATCACGCGATCGGCACGACCTTCTTTTTCTCGCTGCTCGTCGTGTTCTTCTCGCTTGCGATCGGCCTGCTGCTCGCTGTCATGGCGAACCGCAACATCGCTGGCGTGCAGATCTATCGCACCTTCCTGATCATTCCCTACGCGGTCGCGCCTGCGGTGGCGAGCGTGCTATTCATCTTCATGTTTCAGCCCGGGCTCGGCATGATCGCGCGCGCTTTGCAGCGTAACGGCATCGATTGGAATCCAGTGCTCAACGGCAATCATGCCATGATCCTGATTGTCATCGTCGCCGTCTGGAACCAGATCAGCTACAATTTCCTGTTCTTTCTCGCCGGCCTGCAGTCAATCCCGAAGAGTGTGATCGAGGCCGCTGCGATCGACGGCGCGAGGCCAATGCGGCGGTTCTGGACCATCGTCTTTCCGCTGCTGTCGCCGACGACGTTCTTCCTGATCGTCGTCAATATCACTTACGCCTTCTTCAACACGCTCGGCATCATCGACACCGCAACCGAAGGCGGCCCGAACGGCTCCACCTCAACGCTCGTCTACAAGGTTTTCCTGGACGGCAAGGCCGGCTCGGACCTCGGCGGCTCGGCCGCGCAATCCGTGATCCTGATGATCATCGTCGTCGCGTTGACCGCGGTCCAATTCCGCTACGTCGAAAAGAAGGTCCATTACTGACAATGGTCGAGCATCGACGATTTGGAAATCTGTTGCCGCACCTGGTGCTGATCGCCGGCGTGATCGTGGTCGCTTTCCCGGTCTATCTCGCGATCATCGCCTCCACCCACGACAATTCCGTCATCGCCAACGGCCAGATGCCGCTCTATCCGGGCGGCCACGGGCTGGAGACCTACTGGAACACAATCATGTCCGGCACCGGCAAGACGACGCGCGAGCCGGTGGGCAGCATGTTGCTGTCGAGCTTGATCATGGCGGTTGGTATTGCGCTCGGAAAGATCGCGATCTCGATCATATCGGCCTACGCCATCGTGTTCTTCAACTTTCCCTTCAGGATGGCGACGTTCTGGACCATCTTCATCACGCTCATGCTGCCGGTCGAAGTGCGAATCTTCCCGACCTACAAGATCACGTCCGACCTGCACATGCTGGATTCCTATTCCGGCCTGATCCTGCCTCTGATCGCGTCGGCAACCGCGACGCTGCTGTTCCGGCAGTTCTTCATGACGGTGCCGAAGGAGCTGGTCGAGGCCTCGAAGATGGATGGAGCAGGTCCGATCCGCTTCTTCTTCGATACGCTGCTGCCGCTCTCGGTGACCAACATCGCCGCGCTGTTCGTGATCCTCTTCATTTACGGCTGGAATCAGTATCTCTGGCCACTCCTGATCACGACGCGCGACGATATGCAGACCATCGTGATCGGCATCAAGAAGATCATCGATGTGAAGGACGCACTCACCGAATGGTCGGTCGCGATGGCCACCGCGGTGCTCGCGATGCTGCCGCCGGTGGCGGTCGTCGTGCTGCTGCAACGCCTGTTCGTCAAGGGCCTGATCGAGACGGAGAAATAGGCCCATGGCCAATGTTACGCTGCGCAACGTCCGCAAGGCCTATCCCAACGGCTTCGAGGCCATCAAAGGCGTCGATGTCGATGTGGCCGACGGGCAGTTCTGCGTGCTGGTCGGTCCTTCGGGCTGCGGCAAGTCGACCCTGCTCAGAATGGTAGCGGGGCTCGAAACCATAACCTCGGGCGAGATCAACATCGGCGGCCGTGTCGTGAACCAGGTCGAGCCGGCCGACCGCGACATCGCGATGGTGTTCCAGAACTACGCGCTCTATCCGCATATGAGCGTGTTCAACAACATGGCCTACGGCCTGCGCAACCGTGGCATGAAGGAAGCCGAGATCAAGACCCGCGTCGAGGAGGCCGCACGCATCCTCGAACTGGGGACGATGCTCACCCGCAAGCCAGGGCAGCTCTCCGGCGGCCAGCGCCAGCGCGTCGCCATGGGCCGCGCCATCGTGCGCCAGCCGAAGGTGTTCCTGTTCGACGAGCCGCTGTCCAACCTCGACGCCAAGCTGCGCATCTCGATGCGCGTCGAGATTCGCAAATTGCAGCGCCGGCTCAACGTCACCTCGATCTATGTCACCCACGACCAGCTCGAAGCGATGACGCTCGCCGACATTCTCGTGGTGATGAATGGCGGCCAGGTCGAGCAGGTCGGCAATCCGCTCGCGATCTACGAGAAGCCGGCGACGACTTTCGTCGCCTCCTTCATCGGTGCGCCGCCGATGAATCTGATGTCGACACGCCAGGACGAGATCAAACCGCAGCTCGGCGGCAGCGCCGGCGAAGCCGGCATCCTCGGCATCCGGCCGGAAGATCTCGCCATCACCGACCAGACGCCATCGGGCGGTGTTGCACTGTCGCTGACGATCGACGCGATCGAGCGCGTCGGTGCAGAAACCTTCGTTTACGGATCGCGTGCGCAGGATCAGCAGGGCGTCGCGACAAATCCGGGCGAGTTGCCGCCCGGCGAGGTGATCGTGCGCATCCCCGGAACCGAAGCGCCGGCCATCGGCCAGAAGATCCGTGTCGCCGCAGTCCGCAACAAGCTGCATCTTTTCAGCGGCGACGGACGGAAGCGGATCGAGATCTGATCGGTTCCAGCCCCGATCGGCGAAAACAACCCCATGCACAGTAGAAGGCGGTCTGTTTTCATTGGGATAAATCGCCCGAAAAATCCACATCGCGCCCCGACGTCGCAAGCAGTGAATCCACACCCCCTGCTACGTGCTTGAACCCACACGGGGATATGCCCATATTGCTGACCAAGGGGTGCCTTGATCGGGCCCCGAAACACCAAAGTCGCTTCGAGAGGACTTTGTAAACTATGTCTCGTGTTCCCACGCTTTCCAGTCCGTTCCTTCTGGGCTTCGACGAGATCGAGCGCGTGCTCGATCGCGTCGTCAAAGGCGCCGACGGTTATCCTCCCTACAATATCGAGAGGTGCGGCGGCGCGGACAACCAGCCCGAGCGTCTGCGCATCACGCTGGCGGTCGCCGGCTTCACCCGCGACCAACTCGATGTAACCATTGAGGAAAACCAGCTCGTCATTCGCGGCCGGCAGCAGGACGACAAGACCCGGCAATACATCCATCGCGGCATCGCCGCGCGCCACTTCCAGCGCACCTTCGTGCTGGCGGAGGGGATGCTGGTGCTGGGTGCGGATCTGAAGAACGGGTTGTTGTCGATCGACCTGGCCCGGCCTGAACCGGAGAGGATCGTTAAGACAATCGCTATCAATGAGCACGAATAATGGAACGAGTAGCGGACTCGACCGCTTAGTTTCGAGAGAGGAGTCGAGACCATGAGTGAAGGTCACGTTGCGTTCGAATACGAAGCCAAGAACGTCTCACCCGAGACGCTGGCAAACCTCGGCGAAGGCCATATCGCCTATGTGAAGCAGATCCGCTCCGAGGATGTGCCCGGCCTGTTCCCCGAAGCCCCGAAGATCGCGCCCGGCCTCAAGCTGTTCGCGCTCCACGCCGCCGACGGCACGCCGATCATGCTGACCGACAGCCGCGAAGCCGCGGTCGCCAACGCCTGGAGCAACGAGCTGCAAGCCGTCAGCGTGCACTGACACGCGCTTCGCGCGACTAGAGTTTTAGCGGGCATGCCTTCGCACGAAGGCGTGCCCGTTTCCATTTTGAGGTGATGTTTTCGCATCGCTATCGCGAGCCAACGGGAATTCGGCGATGTCCCTGCCCGCACGCGGGGGCGGCCTCGGCTCATGCGCGCGCGTGACCGTCATCAATCCGTGATTTGACATTTCATTCATGTTTGTCAAATCTGACAAAATGCAGGCCAAAGCCCCTCCCCAGGACCGTATCCTCGACGCCGCCATGCGCGTGTTCCGGCGCCACGGCTTCCGCCGCTCCTCGATCGAACAGGCGGCGGAGGAAGCCGGACTGACGCGGCAGGCGCTCTATCATCACTTCGCCTCCAAGGAGGCGCTGTTTCGCGCCGTGCTCGAGCGGCTCTACGAGCAGGGGCTCGCGGCCGAAATCGCGGCAGCGAAGGCGGCGGAAGAAGCCGGCCTCGCGCTTGCCGACATCCTGGTCGCCGAGATCGGCGCGCGGATGCAGTCGCTGCTCGCTTCGCTCAAGGACTCGCCCCATACCGAGGAGCTGTTTTCCGAGCACCTCGCGCAGGCGCGCGACCTCTACCAGAGCTATGCCACCCGGTTCGCCGACGAGATCGCCACCACGATCGCGCGGGTGTGCCGCAAGCGAAAGCTCACGCTCGCAAGCGGCGTCAACGTGCGCGAGCTCGCGCGCTGCGTCGAGATGGCGGTCCACGGCACCAAATCCGCTTTCCCGTCCATGCAGCCGCTCGAGGCGTTCCTGAAACAGCTCGAGACCATGCTGCGCATGCTGATCGCCGGCGCGATGGCGCCGTCCGCGAAGAAGTCCCCACGCAAAACGGGAGTTCGAAAATGACCACCACGATCATCAATGGAAGGCCTCTGGCGTTACCCGACGATCCGGACGCGCTCCTGGTCGACGTGATCCGCGATGGCGGCCTCACCGGCACCAAACTCGTCTGCGGCTCCGGCGTCTGCGGCGCCTGCACCGTGCTGCTCGACGGCACGCCCGTCGTGAGCTGCCTGTTGCCGGCGCAGGCGGCCGCCGACAAATCGCTGACGACCATCGAGGGCATAGGTAGCACCGGATTGCATCCGGTGCAGAAGGCGTTCATGGTGCATGACGCCCTGCAATGCGGGTTCTGCACGCCCGGCTTTGTCGTCGAAGCCGCCGCCTTCCATGACAGCTGGCGCGCGACCAGGGGCGCGACGACACCCTCGCGCGAGGAGATCGCCGCCGCGCTCTCGGGACATCTCTGCCGCTGCGGCGCCTATGAAGGCATCTATCGCGCCGTCGCCGAAGCATGCTCGGGCCGCTTCGACGGCAACGATCCCATCGCGCCGCGGCTGGAAGCCCGCGACAAGGTGACGGGACTGGCGCGCTACACCGTCGACATCCACCATGACGGCCAGCTCGAAGGCGTCATCCTGCGCGCGCACGTCGCGCATGCGAGGATCACCGGGCTGGATCTGGCGCCGGCGCGCGCCATTGCCGGTGTTGCCGCGGTCGTTCCGCTGCTCGACGATGACAACATGGTCCGCTTCGTCGGCGCGCCGATTGCAGCCGTCGCGGCCAAGGATCGCCGCACCGCACTGAAAGCTATCGCCGCGATCACCTTCAAGCCCGAGCCTTTACCCGCGGTGATCGGGCTCGATGCAGCGCGACGCGACGATGCGCCCGTCGTGTTCGAAAAGAAGGACCGCAAGCGTGCCGGCAACGTGTCCGAGGGCGCCGGCGGCGCTCCGGTGTCGTGGAAGGGCAATGTGCGCGGGCCTTCGGCGCCGTTCTCGCAGAAAGCCAAGCAGGCCAGGAGCTGGCTTGACGAGGCGCGGGCGCAACGCAATCCGCTGCTGGTCGAGGAAACCTTCCGCGTCTCGACGCAACAGCACGCAAGCCTCGAACCACATGCCGCCGTGGCCAGGTTCGATGGCGATCAGCTCACCGTGCACATCTCGACCCAGGCCATTCACGAGAGCATGGAGAAGATCGCCAAGCGCTACGGCCTTCCGCACGACAAGGTGCGTGTGATCGCCGATCATGTCGGCGGCGGGTTCGGCTCCAAGGGCAGCGTTGGGCTGGAGACCATCGCCGCGATCGAGCTTGCGCGTGCCGCGAAGGCGCCGGTGCGAGTCGCCTTCGATCGCGAAGAGGAGCTTTCCGTCGCCGGCTATCGTCCGGCCGCCGAGATGAAGCTGTCCTTGCTGCCTTCGACGGAAGGCCGCCTCAAGGCGCTGTCGCTCACCGCGCATGCCGACACCGGCGCCGCCGTGAACTCGCTGATCGCCGGCCTGGCGCGGCTGATCTATCCGGCCGAAGCAAAAGAGCTCGTCGACTTCGACGTGCTCAGCAATTTGCCGCCCGGCGCGCCGTTCCGCGGCCCCGGCGGTCCGCCGATGTCGTTTGCGCTGGAGCAGGCGGTCGACGAGGCGGCGCTGCGCATGAAGGTCGATCCGATTCAGCTGCGCAAGCTCTGGGACCCCGATCCCAACCGCCAGCGATTGTACGACTGGGCCGCCGGCCTCGACGTCTGGAAGAGCCGCAAGCCGGCCGCCTCGCAGTCCGGCCGCTACCGGCGCGGCGTCGGCGTCGCAACCGGCTACTGGCTCTATCTCTGGCAGACCGGCTCCTCGGTCGAGCTCGCGGTCAAGGGCGGCCGCCTCGTCGCAAGCTGCGCGGTACAGGATATCGGCACAGGCACGCGCAGCGTGATCGCGAACACCGTCGCGAAAGCGTTCGATCTCGAGCCGCAGGATGTCGAAGTTCGCATCGGCCGCTCCAACCTGCCGCCCGGACCGGGGTCCGGCGGCAGCCGCGTCACCGCCTCGGTGGTGCCGCCGACGTTGCTCGCCATCGACAAGCTGAAAGCGGAAATCAAGCGCACCGCGTCTCGCACACCGGCTCCAGGCTCGAACGCGCCGTGGCGCGAGATGATCGCGGCTTCTCCCGACATCGCCGTGTCGGCGAAACGCCAGGAGGACGGCAAGCCGCCGCCCGGCGTGAGGCCCGCGCTGCACGAGGCCGGCCTCATGGGCCGGGTGTTCGGTTGGGTGCTGCGCCTGATGAACCACATGGTGGTCGGCGCCGGCGTGCCGAGCTCGGTGCAGGTGATGGAAGTCGAGGTCGATACCTGGCTCGGCCATGTGCGCGTCCTCAACGCCTATACGGGCCTCGCGATCGGCAAGCTCGCCGCGCCGACGCTGGCGCGAAGCCAGGCCGCAGGCGCGGTGATCCAGGGCATCGGCTACGCACTCTATGAGACGCGGGAGACCGATCCTTCGAGCGGCCACATCCTGAGCGGCAGCATGGAGGATTACCGCATTCCGGGGATTGCCGACATGCCGAAACTGGACGTGCATTTCGACGAGGCCGGTTTCGAGCATGTGCCGGGCGGCAGCGTCGGCATCGGCGAAGTCGCCACCGTGCCGACCTCGCCCGCGATCGCCAACGCCATCCGCGATGCGATCGGCGTGAGACTGACCGAAATTCCGTTCCGGCCGGATCGCCTGGTGGCCGCGCTGAAAGGGAGGGATGCAGCATGAGCGTCGCCGTCATGACTGCCGAGCCGACTGCCAAGCCCACGCCCGAATTCCGCGCCGGAGGCACCGACTTCAGCGAACGCCGCCGCAGCGGCGTGTCGCAGGGAATGCCGATCGATATCTCGGCCACCGGCGACAAGGCGATCACCTGGGACGCCGACGGAGCAGCCCAGATCGGTGCGTTGACCACCATCGCCACGATCGCGACGGACGCACGCATCGCCGCTGCCTATCCCGGTATTGCGGCGAGCGCGCAAGGCCTCGCCACGCCACAGGTGCGCCAGGTTGCAACGCTCGGCGGCAATCTCGCGCAGCGTTCGCGCTGCTGGTATTTCCGCCGGGCCGACATCGATTGCCTGAAGAAAGGCGGCAGTACCTGCCCTGCCCGGTCTGGCAATCATCTCTATGGCGTTGCCTTCGATCTCGGGCCTTGCGTCGTGCCGCATCCCTCAACCATGGCGGCGGCTCTGCTCGCCCATGATGCGACCATCACCACGGACCGGCGCAGCGGATTGACGATTGCCGGCCTGCTCGGCGACGGCTCGGTCGCGCACGCCGATCATACACTCGCAGCAGGCGAGATGATCAAGAGCATTGCGCTTCCTGCTCCGCTCGAGGGCGAGCGCGCTTCCTACAAGCGCGCGATCAGCCGGACCTATGCGGAATGGCCCCTGGTGGAACTCTGCGCCCGCGTCGTGATCGCCGACGGCAAGTTCCAGCTCGTGCGTCTCGCTGCCGGCGGCGTCGCGCCCGTGCCGCTTCGCCTCGCCGCCGCGGAAGTCGCGCTTCATGGCAAGATTGCCAATGCGGCATCGATCGCAGATGCAGCGAAAGCGGCGACCTCGGGCGCCAAACCATTGCCGATGACGGCCTACAAGCTCGATCTTCTGCAAGGGCTGATGCGCGATGTGCTGGAGCGGCTTTTGGATTAGCTGGTCGCGCAGGCGGCACCCCATCACGCTCTAGCCGCCTGAGCGACCCGCAAGCCGCGCGCGGATGTCAGGCTTCAGCACCTTGCCGACCTTGGAGCGCGGCAGATCGTCCCAGACTTCGATCTGCTTCGGTGTCTTGACGCTGCCGATCTGCTGCTTGACGAAGGCCGCCAGCGCCGTCGCATCGACGCTCTGGCCGGCGCGAGGCTGCACCACGGCGACGATCCGCTCGCCCCATTTCTCGTCCGGAAGGCCGATCACGGCACAATCCTGCACGGCCTCATGCGCCCGCAGCGTGTTCTCGACCTCGATCGAGTAGACGTTGAACCCGCCTGATATGATCATGTCCTTGGCGCGATCGACGATATAGAGGTAGCCGTCGTCGTCGATGTAGCCGATGTCGCCGGTGTGGTGCCAGCCATGCGCGGAGGCCTCCGCCGTGGCCTCTGGATTCTTGTAGTAACCCTCCATCACCAGCGAGCCGCGGACGACGATCTCGCCGCGCGCGCCTGATGGCAGCAGATTGCCGTCGCCATCCATGATCCCGGCCTGCACCAGCGGGCTGATCCGCCCGGCCGAAGCGAGACGCTGCATCGCGATGGTGCCGTCGGCGTTGTAATGCTCAGCGGGCGCCATCATCGAGATCATCATCGGCGCTTCGGTCTGGCCGAACAGTTGCGCCATCGGCCCGATGCGCTGGAGCGCTTCCGCGAGCCGGGCGGCCGAGATCGGCGCCGCGCCGTACCAGAAGCATTGCAGCGATTCGAGGTTGGCGGAGTCGAGCTTGGGATGATCGAGCAGCATATAGATCACGGTCGGCGGCAGGAAGGTGTGCGTGACACAGTAGCGCGCGATCAGATCGAGGAATTCGGCGATATCGGGGTGATGCATGATCACGATGCGGCCGCCGAGCGCCATGATCGGGAAACACAGCACGCCGGCCGCGTGGGTCAGCGGCGCCAGCGCGAGATAGACCGGACGTCCCCTGAAGGGATAGCCCATCAGCGTCAGCGCCGTCATGGTCTCGATGTTGCGGCCCGACAACATGACCCCCTTCGGCTTGCCTGTGGTGCCGCCGGTGCCGGGAATCATCGCGAGATCGTCGACGGTCTCGCGTTGATAGGGATCCTCCGTGAGGCCGGCGAGCCAGCTCGCGAATGAGGGCGCGAAGGGCAGCTCGGCATCGAGGCAGACGAGGACGCGCAGCTTCGGCAGCGCTGCTCGCATCGCCTCAACCATCGGCGTGAAGCTCGAATGAAACAGCAGCAGGCTGCAGTCGAACTGATCGAGGATGATGCGGTTTTCGGCCGCCTCGTTGCGGGGATTGATCGGGCACCAGACCGCGCCGGCGCGGGAAATCCCGAACACGCACGCAAACGCGACCGGATCGTTGCCAGAGAGGATCGCGACCTTCTCGCCGGGCGCGATGCCCGATCGATCGAGCCCGCGCGCGACGCGATAGCTCAGCTGCTGCACCTCGCGATAGCTGAGGTCGCGCCCGTCCATGGTCAGGCACGGCGCATCGGCGCCGAGCGAGGCGCCCTTGTCGAGATAGTCGATGAAGCGCATGGTCGCCCCCGAAGCATGTAGAGGTCAGGTTAGAGTCGCGCCGCGTCGTAGATCCACCTCTCCCTTGGGAGAGGTCGGCGCGCAGCGCCGGGTGAGAGGTTACGGTCTCGCGTTGAGCCGCGGCCCCTCACCCGATTTGCTGCGCAAATCGACCTCTCCCCGATGGGGAGAGGTAAGAAGGATCGCCGTCGCCGCCATGTCCCCTAATCGTGCACGGTCAGAACAGGCTTGCTGACCAGACCGAAACTGCGCAATTGCCCGAGCAGCTCGTGATGGCCGAAGGCCTGGCAGCCGGAGGCGAAGCCGACGCGCTTGGGCGGCTGCTGCAGCAGGTGCGCGGCGGCATAGGCCTGCAGCATTCCAGTCTGCTTGTAGTTGCTGTTGCCGTTGATGACGCAGTGCGCGCGCCCCAGCGGCCCAGAGGCATGCACCGAATCCAGCGACTTGTTGACGCGCGGGTTCTCGCGCGGCGGCATGGTGTTCATCACGCCGGCGGCGGTCTGCGCCAGCGCGGCGTAGCGGTCGTCGGGGTTCATGTCCTTGGTCGCGTCCAGCGCGGCGGCGACGATCTGCGGCACGCCCAGCATCAGTCCACGATTGAACACGCCGCCGAGCACCTTCACATTGGCCACGCGCGGATCGCGCTTGAACCAGACGGGATGCGAGGTGCCGCCCCAGGGCAACGCCAGCGCCAGCTCGTGCTGGCCGGGGATGGCGAGGTTGTAGAGGCCGGCATCGGGTTGATGCTCGACATATTTGTTCTGCTCCAGATAGTAGGCCTTGGCCATCGCGGCGTTGACCAGAATGGTCTGGGTCGAGGCGATGGTCGGGCTGCCGCCCCAGAACACGGCGATATCAAGCGTGTCGAGGCCAGGCGTCTCCAGGCACAGTTGGGCTGCGATCTCACCGGTGGTGTACATCTGCGCGATGCCCGGCGCGAGCAGCAGCCCGGCATTGGCGAACTTGGTGCCCCATTCCTGCTCGAGCGTGATCAGCCAGTCCTGCTCGCCTGTCGTGTCGGTGTAGTGGCATCGGGACGCCCAACAGGCCTGCACCACCTCGCCGCCGAACTTGGCGAACGGACCCACGGTGTTGAGCACAACCGAGGCGCCGTTGAACAATTCCGTCAGCGCGCTCACGGTGTGCGGCACTTCCACCACCTCGTAGTCGGCGGTCTCGATGCCGGCCACGTTCGCCTTCATCGCGGCGTTGAGCTTCTCGGCGCTGCGACCGGCCGCAACGAAGGGGATGTTGTATTCGCGCAAATATTCGCAGACCAACCGGCCGGTGTAGCCGGACGCGCCATAGACGATGACGGGCTTCTTCGCACTCATAGCTTTCCTCCGAAATGTTTGTTGTCAGGTTTTGCAGTTCACATGCCCATGCCGCCATCGACCGGCAGTCCGATGCCGGTGATGAAGCGCGCCTCGTTCGAGCACAGGAACACCGCGGCATTGGCGATGTCGCCGACCTCCGCGAGCTTGCCGAGTGGCGTCTGCTCCACCACCGAGCCGACCGCGGCGTTGACGTCGGGCGCGAGTCCGATCTTGACGATGTCGTTGGCGAGCTGCATGCCCATGTCGGTCGGAATCAGGCCGGGATAGATGCAGTTGACGCGCACGCCGAAGCCGAGCTTGCCGGCTTCCATCGCGCCGACCCGCGTCATGCGGTCGACCGCGGACTTCGTGCCGGAGTAGACGGCGATGCTCGGGAAGGCGATCGTCGCCGCGACGGAGGCGATGTTGACGACAGCGCCACCCTTGCCGGCCGGCCCGCCAGGCCGCATCGCGCGGAAGGCGTGCTTCATGCCGAGCACGGTGCCGACGATGTTGACGTCGCACATCCGCCGCGCGTCCTCGGCTCTGACCTCCGAGATCAGCGACGTGATCTCGATGCCGGCGTTGTTGATGAGGATGTCGTAGCCGCCGAGAGTGGCGACAGTCTTGGCCACCGCCCGCTCCCATTGCGCGTCATCGGTGACGTCGAGCTGGACGAAGCCCGTCGCGACATCTTCCTTGGCGATTGCGGCTGCGCTGGCGCGGCCGGCCTCCTCCAGAATGTCTGCGATCATGATCGAGGCGCCGGCTTGGGCCAGTGCCTGCGCGATCGCCGCGCCGATTCCCCTCGCACCGCCGGTGACCAGGGCTTTCCTGCCCGCAAGGCTCTTCCCATTCATGACGCACTCCTCCGTTGCTGGTGATTGATCGTGGGGCGCTATGCGCGCACCAGGTCGTTGGGCGCTGGCCATTTGGCCGCGCCCAGCGAAGCGTTCCTCCATGGTCGGACGTCTTGACGACTGTCCAAATTCTTGGTGCGAACCTCCGCCAGAATCTTGACACTTGTCAAGAACCAATTTGACAGTTGTCAAGGGAAGTGGTTGTGAGGGGGATGGAGCGATTCCGCTGACAACGCGGTATAAGTCGTTGAAAGAACGGGGTCTGAGGAAGGGACGCGATGGCGCGGCAGGTGACGGGAGCGGCCCGGCGTGTGGCCGATGCGGCCGAGGTGCTGCGCGACGAGAAGTTCAACGCGCGGCGCATCGAGCTTGCCGAGGCCGCGCTTGAAACGCTCGGAGAGCTCGGCTTCGCGCGCACCAGCCTGCGCAAGATCGCGCAGAACTCGGCCTTCACGCACGGCGTGTTCCACTATTATTTCAGCGACAAGCTCGACCTGATCTGCTGCTGCGTGCGCCACTACAAGGCGAAGTGCGTGACGCGGTATGACGAGGTCGTCGCGACGGCAACGAGCCGTGACGAATTGACGGAAGGTTTTCTCGCCAAGCTCGCAGCCACGCTGCAAAACGAAGCCCGCATGCACCGGCTCTGGTACGATTTGCGCTCGCAGGCGATGTTCGAGGCGGCGTTCCGCAAGGACGTGCTCGAGATCGACAAGAGCCTGGAAGCGATGATCTGGCGCATCGCCTCGCGCTACGCCGAATTCGGCCGCAAGCGGCCGGCGTCGTCGCCAGCCGCGCTCTATGCGCTGTTCGACGGTCTGTTTCAGAGTGCGCTGCTCAAGCACCTCGCGGGTGACAAGGCGGCTATCCCCGAACTGCTCGACGAAGTCCGGCGCCTGCTGCCGACGGTGTGCTGAGGCGAATGCGAGGCGTTACGCCGCGGTCGCCGGCGGCAGGGCCAGCACCGAATAGATCGCCTGGGCGTCGCGCGAGGCGCGCAGCTTCTTGGCGATGTCCTGATCACGCAGCAGGCGGGCGATGCGGGCGAGCGCCTTCAGATGATCGGCGCCGGCGCCTTCGGGTGCGAGCAGCAGGAACACGAGATCGACCGGCTGGCCGTCCATTGCCTCGAAATCGATCGGACGATCGAGCCTGGCGAACAGGCCAAAGATCTTCTCGAGCTTGGGCAGCTTGCCGTGAGGAATGGCGACGCCGTAGCCGACCGCGGTGGTGCCGAGCTTCTCGCGCTGGAGCAGCACCTCGAACACGGAGCGTTCGTTTTGTCCGGTCAGTTCCGCAGCCTTGGCCGCGAGCTCCTGGAGCGCCTGCTTCTTGCTGTTGACCTTCAATGCCGGGAGAATCGCCTCGGGAGCGACCAGATCGGTAATCGGCATGGAAGTGTTCCGGAGTGAATTAAACCGTCAGGTTCCGAATTGGCCGTCTCGATCAGATCGAGCCCGACCGGCGTCAAGAAGGTCAAGCAGGAGGAGGACTTAGCCCCGGTCCTGATGTGGGGCGCTTCTACTCCAACGCAATCCCGGTGCCAACTCCCGCGTGCGGCTTTGCAACGGTCATTGTTAAGACCTGTGGTTGATACGGGGTTGCCCCGGACACCGGTCTACCCCCCCGATTTGGTGCCTGGCGGGTCGATCCAGCCGACATTGCCGTCGGCCCGGCGGTAGATGATGTTCACCCGGCCGGAGGACCCATGCTGAAATACCAGGCAGGGTGCCCCGCTGAGGTCGAGTTCCATGACAGCTTCGCTGACCGACATCTGCTTCAGCGACGTCGTGGCCTCGGCGATGATCACGGGGCTATAGCCGGTGACCTCGTCCTCGTCGTCGCCCTCGCCGGGGGCCTCGAGCACGTAGGCGGTGGCGTCCATCGCGGCCAGCGCCGCGGAGGCGACATGGGCCTTGCGGGCCGAACGGTCCTTGAGCCGGCTCTTGTAACGCTTGAGGCGCTTCTCGATCATGATCAGCGCCTGGTCGGCGCTGGCATAGGCATCCTGCGCGTTCGAATCGGCTTCCAGCGTAATCCCGGAATCGAGATGCAGCGCACAGTCGGTGCGGAAGCCGAGGCCGTCCTTGCTGAGCGTGATGTGGCCGGAATAATTGCCGTCGAAATATTTACGCAGGACCTCTTCGGTCCGGTCGGTGACGCGGCCGCGAAGGGCCTCACCGACGCTAACGCTCTTGCCCGAGATCCGAAGAGTCATGTGATGCCTCGCTTGGTTCAATTGGCCTAGCTTGGATCGGTCGCGATGGGGGGAAGAGAGTAGCGCGATTTCGCGCCAGCGCAATCAGGCCGGTTCGGTGTTGCGGGAACGATCGGACATTGCGGTGGAAAGGACGTTACCAAGAGCGCTCTGCTTGTCGCGACGGCGTTGCACCGAGGACGGAATGCGCATGGCTTCGCGGTACTTCGCGACCGTGCGGCGGGCAATATCAATGCCCGAGGCGCGCAAGCGTTCCACGATGGTATCATCCGACAGGATCGCGGCCGGCACTTCCGAATCAATCAGCTGCTTGATGTGGTGACGCACGGCTTCGGCCGAATGCGCCTCACCGCCGTCAGCCGAGGCGATCGAGGCCGTGAAGAAATATTTCAATTCGAATGTGCCGCGATTTGTCGCCATGTATTTGTTGGCGGTGACGCGCGACACCGTGGATTCATGCATCTGGATGGCGTCGGCCACCGCCTTCAGATTCAGCGGCCGCAGATGCGCGACGCCATGGGTGAAGAAGCCGTCCTGCTGGCGCACGATCTCGGTGGCGACTTTCAGGATGGTGCGGGCGCGCTGGTCGAGAGCGCGCACCAGCCACGTCGCGTTCTGCAGTGCATCCGTGAAATACGACTTGTCGCCATCCTTGCCGATCTTCTTCGACAGCTCGGAATAATAGGTCTGGTTGACCAGCACGCGCGGCAGGGTGTCGCTGTTGAGCTCGACATGCCAGCCGCCGTCAGGACCCGGGCGGACATAGACATCAGGCACCATGGCCTGAAGCCGCGCCGAGCCGAACTTCATGCCGGGCTTGGGATTGAGCCGCCTGATCTCGCCGATCATGTCGGCGATGTCCTCGTCGTCGACGCCGCAAAGCTTGCGCAAGGACACGATGTCGCGCTTTGCGAGGAGATCGAGATGCTCGACGAGCGCCTGCATCGCCGGATCGTAGCGGTCGAGCTCGCGGAGCTGGATCGCAAGGCACTCGCTTAGGGATCGCGCACAGACGCCGGGCGGATCGAATTTTTGCAGCACGGCAAGAACGCCCTCGACGTCTTCTTGCGTTGCGCCAAGCCGCTCGGCCGCGCCGCCAAGATCGGGCGGCAGATAGCCGGCTTCGTCGACGAGGTCGATCAAATACTGCCCGATCATGCGCTGCGCCGCGCCGGTGAAGGCCACCGACAGCTGCTCGGCGAGATGGTCGGACAGCGTCATCTCTGCCGCGACGAAGGCCTCGAGATTGTAGTCCTCGTCGCCCGAGGCGCCGCCGCCCCATTCGGTATAGGTGGTCGGCGCGGCGTCCTGGGCGTTGCGTGCGGCGGCCTCGGCGGGCTCCTCGGAGAAGACGTTGTCCAGGCCCGTATCCAGGGTCTGCTCAATCTCGGCGCGGGAGCCGAGATCCTTGCTCATCCATTCTTCCTGGCCCGGCTCGAAGGCCTCGCCACTGCCGCCAAAGCCGTCGTCGGCGCCCTGATTGCCTGAATCGTCGCCATCATGGTCTCTGAACTGGCCGGATTCAGTCGGAGCTTCGCCGCCGCCCTCGTCGTTGGCCCGCTCCAGCAGAGGGTTACGCTCGAGTTCCTCCTCCACGAAGGTGGTGAGATCGAGATTCGACAGTTGCAGCAGCTTGATCGCCTGCATCAGCTGCGGCGTCATGACCAGCGACTGCGATTGCCGGAACTCTAATCTCTGCGAAAGCGCCATCTAACAAGAACCGTTCCCGAAAATTGGTCCGATTCTTGCTTATCTTAGTCCCGACCCGATGTACACGGCTTGACTAGACGGAAAAAAGGGCTACAGGCGGAATTCCTCGCCAAGGTAAAGGCGACGGACATCCGGATCCGCGACGATCTCGTCCGGGCTTCCCTCCGTCAGGATTTCACCGGCATAGACGATATAGGCGCGATCGGTGAGGCCGAGCGTCTCGCGGACATTGTGGTCGGTGATCAGGACGCCGATGCCGCGATTGGTGAGGTGGCGGACGAGGTCCTGAATGTCGCCCACCGCAATCGGATCGATGCCCGCGAAGGGCTCGTCGAGCAGCATGTAGTTCGGACGCGTTGCGAGCGCGCGCGCGATCTCGACGCGGCGGCGCTCACCGCCCGACAGCGCGATCGACGGTGATTTTCGCAGGCGCGTGATGTTGAATTCGTCGAGCAGCGAGTCGAGCTGCTGCTCGCGCTTCTTGCGCGAAGGCTCGACGACCTCGAGCACGGCGCGGATGTTCTGCTCGACGGTGAGGCCGCGGAAGATCGAGGCTTCCTGCGGCAGATAGCCGATGCCGAGCCGCGCGCGCTGATACATCGGCAGCTTCGTGACATCGTGGCCGTCGAGCTCGATCGCGCCGCGATCGGCCTTGATCAGGCCGGTGATCATGTAGAACACGGTGGTCTTGCCGGCGCCGTTCGGACCGAGCAGCCCGACGGCTTCGCCGCGGCGCACATAGATGCTGACGCCGCGCACGACCTGGCGGCTGCCAAAACTCTTTTCCACGCTATGCACAGCCAGGAAGCCGGGTCGCCGCAACAGTTGCGGCCCGCCCGTGCCGTTGGTCCTGGCATTGGACTTCGCACTGGATCTGGCCTGGGGAGGCGGGGCCGCCGCCGGCCTTGGCCGCGGCGGGGCCTCGACGCCATAGGGATCCGAGGCGTGCATGGGCTGCTCACGCGCGATCGGCGGCGCATCCCTGACAGGGCTCGGCATGAGCCCGCCGACGCTGTCGCCGAGCGCGGTGATGTCCTGACGGGCAAATCCTGGCCGGCCGCGCTTGGCGGGGCGCCGTCGGAACATGCTGAAAAGATCGACCATCCCCGCCTTCTAGCCTTTCACGACAATCTTGCACGACGATCGTGCGTGATCTCGCGATCTGCTGCACCGGCCCCAGCGATTCGCCGGCACAGCACAGCATGAGTGAAGGGATGTCTCATGCCCAGTGAAACACGCCCGAAAAGCGGCGAACCCCGCTTCGAAAGCCCGTGGGGTAGATACAATCTTGTCGGGCCGGCTTCAACCTGGCGGCCGCAAATTATTATATAAGCTATTGATTTACTTTGGTTTACCGGGGATCAGCGACGGCATCGCCGGGCCCGAGCCAGGCGTTGCGGGCGTCCCGCATTTCCCGTCCGAGCCGCCCTGGGACTGGATGAACAGACCCTGCACCTTGCCGCTGTCGGATTCCACCCGGGAGACGCCGGTGGTCATGTCGACCTTGAGGCGGTCGCCGCGCAGCACATTCTGGCACTGGGTCAGCACCACCTGGCCCCCAGACCCACCCAGCATGGTGATCAGGTTGGTCTTGGTGTCGAACACGGCGGTCTCGCCTGTCACCACCTGGTCCTTCTGGGTGACGACGACATTGCCACGCGCTTCCAGCCGCTTGATCGAGGAGGCGCCGCCGGGCCCCGGCGTCGCCGACTGTATCGGCGGCGCCGCCTTCGCGCCCTTGACGGGCGCGGCCTGCGGCGCTGGCTGCTTGTCGCTGCTGGATTCGTAGAACACCACCAGCGTCTTCGAGGTCATGGTGGTGTCGCCCTGCACGACCTTCACATTGCCGGAGAAGGTTGCTTCCTTCTTTTTGTCGCGCATTTCGAGCGCGGCGGCCTCGATCTGGATCGGCTGATCGCGATTCTGCGAAAAGCCCTGCATCGCGTTGGGCACACCTTGCATCGTGCTCTGCGCAACGGCTGCGCCTGTCGCGATGATCAGCGCAGAAGCTGCAATGATGGCGCGACGCTTGATGTCGTTGCGCGGGAAAACATCAATCATGAAAATCACTTTGAGTTCGCAGATTTGTTCTTCGACTTCGTCGGCGGTGGTGGTGGCGGCGCCGGCTGCTCGACGGGCGCATCGCCCGTGCTGATCTTGTCCAGATGCATCACCACATTGCCTTCGAAGCGGATGACATCGCCGCCTTCCGTGATGCGCAGCTTGTCGGCGGTCAGCGTGCCATTGGTCAATTTGACGTCGACATGCTCGTCCGAGGAGACCGTGCCCTTGTTCATGTCGACGAAGGCCGAGTTCAGCCGCGCCTCGTAGCCGGTCGAGGTGCGCACGAAGACATCCTTGTGCAAATCGAGCTGCTGCTGCTTGTTGTCGAAGCGGCCGGTGCGGGCATCCAGGAACACGGTCGACTGGTCTTCCATCAGCACCTTCGAGCGCAGATCGGCGAGATCGACATGGTCTGGATCGGTGATGTCCTGCGTCGCCGTCTTGGCCCAGAGCTCATACGGCCGCTGGTCCGTCGTGAAGCCGGACATGTGCGGCGACTCCATCGTGATCTTGGTGCCTGTCACCACGAGGTTTCCGGAATCGACCTTGATGGGGATCATGCTGAAGGGGTTGAGGAAGGTCGAGACCGCGACGATCGAGGCCATGGCCAGAACCACCGTCACCGGCACGGCGATGCGCAGAATCCGCACGAGGCGACTGTGGCGCGCCGCGCTGGCAAACTTCGCCGCAAGCGCGGCGTCGTAGGTGGGAAACTGGGCCGAATTCACCGCTGCTCCGGAGGCATCGCTTGCCTGGTCAGAAGGCTCCAATCGAGGGCGCCCCATTGTACCCGCGACCGCTGGAATATGCAGCCCGCGACAAACCGGTACGAAAGTGTCCGAAACGGGGCGGCAACCGTAACCTAGCGGCCGCTAAGATGTTCAGGAATGGGCGAAAATGTCCTCTTCCTCCCAGCCCTGGAGGTCGAGCAGGGCCCGGGTCGGCAGGAAGTCGAAACAGGCTTTTGCCAGTGCAGTGCGGCCCTCCCGGACCAGCATGGCATCCAGCCGCTCGCGCAGGGCGTGCAGGTGCAGCACGTCGGAGGCAGCGTAAGCCAGCTGCGGCTCGGTCAGGCTGTCGGAACCCCAGTCGCTGGATTGCTGCTGCTTGGAGAGATCGACATTGAGCACCTCGCGGACGAGGTCCTTGAGGCCATGGCGGTCGGTATAGGTGCGGGTCAGGCGGGAGGCGATCTTGGTGCAGTAGATCGGCCCGGTCATCACGCCGAAGGTCTGGTACAGCACCGCGACGTCGAACCGGGCGAAATGGAAGATCTTCGTGATCGCGGGATTGGCCAGCAGGGCCTTCAAATTCGGCGCGTCGGTGTGCCCCTTGGGTATTTGCACCACGTCGGCGCTGCCGTCGCCCGGCGAGAGCTGAACCACGCAGAGCCGGTCGCGATGCGGGTTGAGGCCCATGGTCTCGGTGTCGATCGCCACCGCCGAGGTGTAGCGGGAGAGGTCCGGCAGGTCACCGCGATGCAGGCGTACGGTCATGGCGTTTCAAACCCTCAATCGAATCGTCGGTCGGCAGCATAGGCTAATCGGATGGTCCGCGATTTAGCCATTAGGGACAGGCCGCGCAAGCAGCAACGGCTCAGATCGCCGCCAGCATGATGCAGACCATCGCCGCGACCGTGGCGCGGCTGGCGCCGTCACGGAAAGCGTAGATGATGGGATCATCAGGCATCTCGCGGCGATGCGCGATCATCAGGGCCCGGCCGAACCAGTAGAGCAGCAGCGGGGCGAGCAGCCACAGCATCCAGGGGCGGCTATAGAGCGGCGTCACCGCCGAGGACGAGACGTAGAGCGCAAACACCGTCACCGCATTCATCGCGCTCGCCGCTGCCATCGCGGCGATGATGTGCAGATCGCTGATGCGATAGTCGCGGTTGGAGGGATCGGCAAGGCCCTCGCCCTGGCGCATGCTGAGCTCGCTGAAACGCTTGATCAGCGCCAGCGAGGTGAACACGAACAGCGAGAACACCATCAGCCATTCCGACAGCACGACGCCGGCGGCGACGGCGCCGGCGACGATGCGCAGGCAATAGAGGCCGGCGAGCGTGACGACGTCGACCAGCATCTTGCGCTTGAGCACCAGCGAATAGGCGATGGTGGTGACGAGATAGGCGACGAGCACGCCGAGGAAGGTCAAGGAGATGCAAAGGCTCGCACCGAAGGCGAACAGCCACAGCACGGGAATCGCCGACAGCGCCGACGAGATCTTGAGGTCACCCGCAGCCAGCGCACGGTGGCGCTTGGTCGGATGCTGGCGATCGGCGGCGAGGTCGAGCAGATCGTTCATCAGATAGGCGCCCGACGCACAGGCCGAGAATGCCAGAAATGCCAGCAGCGTGGTGCCGAGTGTCGCGATGTTCACCTGATGCGCGGTGAGAACGGGCACGAACACCAGCGTGTTCTTGGCATATTGATAGAGGCGCAGCGCCTTCGCCCAGATTCGGAGGCTGGCGCGATCGCTGGTGACGTAGTCGATGCGCTCGATCGCGGCGCGGTCGAATGGCAGATTGTCACCGGCCGCGAGAGCAGCCGGGGTCACGACACCGTCGAAGCCGAGATGCGCCGAAATGCCAGCCGCCTGGTCGGCAAAGCGGCCCGCGACCAGAAAGACCTTCGCGCCCCGCGCCCGCGCCGCCAGCGCCCGGTTCAGCACATCGGCATCATAGGGAAGGTGGGCGTAGTCGAGCTTGGCGCGTGCCAAAACCTCCGTGAGTGCCGCCATGCCCGGACGTCCGCGCGCGCCGAAACGGGCCAGCATGCGGGCGGGGCTGGAGAACAGCGCCTCCATCAGCAATTCCGAGCGTAGCAGGGCGCCTTCGAGATCGATGACGAGGGTACGAGCCGGTGCCGCCGTCGCCTGCGGCGCGGCCTCACTCCGATCGTACTGCCAGGCAGGTTGCTCCATCCGAAAACGCTCTGACTTACCGCGACACGACCGACCCAAGGGCTAGCGGGGAGCGGGAAAAGGACGGCCGCGAGCCTAGGCGGCATTGGCTAAGGGCGGCTTAACCCTGCCGGCAAAGGGGCCGGGCTGCCGGCTGTTGCAGGGATCCCACAATCCGGCGCACGCTGGATATACCAGCGGAACCTGAGGCCTGCGCCCGTGGAAATCGGCGGCGCCCACCCTATCTGAGCCCGGTTTCTCATACGCATCAGGTGCCATGACAGACCAGACGCTCGCCGCGCCGATCGACGATCAGCATGAACGCCGGCGCGGCTTTTCGCGCTACCAGTCGCTTCTGGTGGCGCTGCTCGCCTTTGCGCAGTTCACGATCATTCTCGACTTCATCATCATGTCGCCGCTCGGCGCCATCATGATGCCCTCGCTCAACATCACGGCCGGGCAATTCGGCGTCGCAGTGTCGGCCTACGCGTTCAGCGCCGGATTGTCGGGCATCCTCGCCGCCGGCTTTGCCGATCGCTTCGACCGCAAGCGCCTGCTGCTGTTCTTCTATGCCGGCTTCACGCTCGGGACTCTGCTGTGCGCGCTGGCGCAGAATTATCATGTGCTGCTGCTTGGCCGCATCGTGACCGGCTTGTTCGGCGGCGTGATCGGCTCGATCGTGCTCGCCATCGTCACCGATTTGTTTCCTCTGCAGTTGCGCGGCCGCGTGATGGGATTTGTCCAGACAGCGTTCGCCGCGAGCCAGGTGCTCGGCGTTCCCGCCGGCCTGTTCCTCGCCAATCACTGGAGCTGGCATGTCTGCTTCTTTGCGATCGTCGGCCTGTCGATCCTGTCGATCGGCATCATCGCCTTCGCGATGGAGCCGGTCGATGCGCATCTGAAGCTGAAGCAGGACCGCAACCCGTTCCACCATCTGGTGGCGACGGTCAGCGAGCCGCGCTACACGCTGGCCTTCGCGGTCACGACCTTGCTGGCGACAGGCGGCTACATGCTGATGCCCTATTCCAGCGCCTTCACCGTGAACAATATCGGCATCGACATCGTGCATCTGCCGACGATCTACCTGGTCTCCGGCCTGTTCAGCATCGTCACCGGACCGATGGTCGGCCGCGCGGCCGACAATTTCGGTAAATACCCGACCTTCGTGTTCGGCTGCGCGATGACCGTGCTGATGGTGCTGATCTACACCCATCTCGGCCACGTCTCGCTGGTGACCGCGATCACCGTCAATGTGCTGATGTTCGTCGGCATCTTCTCGCGCATGATCCCGTCGCAAGCGATCATATCGGCGATCCCCGATCCCACCCAGCGCGGCTCGTTCAGCGCGATCAGCGCCTCGCTGCAGCAGCTCTCCGGCGGCCTCGGCTCGGTGCTCGCGGCCGCGATCATCTCGCAGCAGCCGGATGGCTCGCTGCTGCATTTCGAGCGGATCGGCTACGTCGTCGTCACGACCACGATCATCACGCTGGTGGCGATGTATTTTGTGCAGAAATCGGTGGCGGACCGGGCTGGGAGGAGTGTCGTCTGAGGGCGCCTAGCCGTGGTGGAGACGCTACGAGCGGCGCTTCCAAGTCAGGGGATCGCGGCTCGTGTGAAACACCGCAATGACATAAACAGCATCTTGCGTTTCACGAAACACAAGGATTTAGGGGAAACGTCGAAGCAAAGCGCGGCGCGCGTCCTTGTAGGCCAGCGGAAACTGCTTTGGATTGTCCGCGACCCGGATCAGCGCCGCGCGCAAGGCGTCCCGAAATTGCGGCACAACCTGCGGAGCGTGGGTGTCGTACCAGCTGACGGCATCGGCGAGGTCGCCTCGTGCCGCCTTCGTAAAAAGGATCTTGGCCACTTATCGCGACCGGCGATCAAGCTCGGCTTCAACATCTTCCCAGGGAATCGCTTCGCTGCGGTCCGCGTCAAAAGTCGCAAGCCGACGGTCGCGTTCAGCCTCCTGCGCCGGAGTCAGCCGCACGTCGGTCGCAGAGAGGCTGTCCCAGAGCTCGCCGATGAGGTCGAGCCGTTCCTTAGGCGTCAAACGACTAATGTCGAGCGTTGCCATCGTCCGAATCCCCTTGGCCCTTCGCCAACGAAATCAAAATCCTCACGAACCCGTCGATACCAATATCGTTGTTACCGCGACCAGCGGGAAGGGGGAGGCGTCTCCGAGCACAAATCGATTTATGGATCGATTCCGCAACATTGTTGCGCACCAAGCGCCTTTGGCGCCATCTCGGGTGACCGCTCGCCAACCTTGGGACTGCGCCTTGAGGGGCATCCACAAGGGATAAATGGTGCCCAGGAAAGGACTCGAACCTTCACGGCCGTTAAGCCACTGGCACCTGAAGCCAGCGCGTCTACCAATTCCACCACCTGGGCATGCCGTTTGGGGCACGGAGGCGGTTACTACGGTTCGGTGACGCCGTTGTCAATTCATGGTTCTGGATGCCGATTGCGCATCGCACACCGCCCCGATACAAGCCTGATATCTCGCACTCTTCCGCAGGAATGGACCCCATGGCATCGAATCTGGAAACTCTCGTCACGGTTTTCGGCGGATCGGGGTTTTTGGGCCGGAATGTCGTCCGCGCGCTTTGCCGGCGCGATTACCGGATCCGGGTGGCGGTGCGACGGCCGGAACTAGCCGGCTACCTCCAGCCCTCCGGCAAGGTCGGCCAGGTCCACACCATCCAGGCCAATTTGCGCTACCCCGGATCGGTCGAGGCGGCGGTGCGTGATTCGCATGTCGTGATCAATCTGGTCGGTATCCTCACCGAAGGCGGTGCCCAGACCTTTGACGCCGTTCAGGCCAAGGGCGCCGAGACCGTCGCCAAGGCGGCGGCCGCAGCGGGCGCCAGCCTGGTGCATGTCTCGGCGATCGGCGCCGACGCTGATTCGCCCTCGCACTACGCCAGGGCCAAGGCCGCCGGCGAGGCCGCAGTCAGCGCTGCCGTGCCGTCGGCCACGATCTTCCGTCCCTCCGTGATGTTCGGCCCCGAGGACCAGTTCACCAACCGCTTCGCGGCGTTGGCGCGGATGTCGCCGGTGCTGCCGCTGATCGGCGGCGCGACCAGGATGCAGCCTGTTTATGTCGGCGACGTCGCCACCGCGATCGCGGACGCCGTCGACGGCAAGGCCAAGGCGGGCGCGACCTACGAGCTCGGCGGGCCTGAGGTGCTGACCATGCGCGAGATCATCGAGGCGATCCTCGCAATCACCGATCGTGAGCGCACCCTGGTGCCGCTGTCGTTCGGGCTTGCCCGGCTCAAGGCCGCCTTCCTGCAATTCGCGCCGGGCGCGTTCAAGCTGACGCCGGACCAGGTCACGCTGCTCGAGCGCGACAATGTCGTGTCGGATGCGGCGAAGGCCGCAGGCCTGACGCTGGAAGGTCTCGGCATCACCCCGGATTCGCTGGAAGCGATCGCCCCGCAATATCTCTGGCGCTTCCGCCCGCAGGGGCAGTTCCAGCGCATGGGCGTGTAGGGATCTTTTAGGGAGCAGACCTCCGTCGCGGCGGCAACGTCGTCAAAACTTCAGCTTCTTGAACACTGCCTCCGGCAGCATCCTGATGATGAGCATCACGAGGCGCCAGATGCCGCTGACGTAAACGACGTCGGTCTTCTTCTCGACGGCATTGAAGATCGCATCGCCAACCACCGGCGCTTCGACGGTGAGCGGGCCGATCAGCTTCATGCCTTCAGTCATCTTGGTGCGGACGAAGCCCGGCTTGACGGTGACGACATGCACGCCGCCGCGGCTGGCGCGGGCGCGCAGGCCCGACAGGAAGGCGGAGAAGCCCGCTTTCGCCGAGCCGTAGACATAGTTCGAGGCGCGGCCGCGATCGCCCGCCACCGACGAGACGCCGACAACGGTGCCATTGCCGCGGCTCAGGAATTTTTCGGCGAACAGGCCGAGGATCAGCGACGGTCCCTCATAGTTGGAGCGCATGATCGTGGTGGCGTGGGCGAGGTCGCTCTCGGCCTTTTGCTGCACACCCAGCAATCCGACGATCGAGATCACGACGTCAGGCAAGACAGGAAGACCGGCGACGAAGCCGTCGAAAGACGCGGTGTCGAGCACGTCGAAGGTCCGTGTGCTCGCTTCGATGTTGTAGCGCGCGCGCAGGTCTGCGGCGTCAGGCTCGAGCGCGGCGGCATCGCGGCCTGCGAGACCGACATCGTAGCCGGCCTTGGCAAAGGCGCGCGCGGCGGCGCGGCCGATATCGGAGGAGCCACCGAGCACCAGAACTGACATGCGTGACGTCACGGCTTAAACCTCATCGAACAGGCGTTGTGACAATTTTGAGCGGATATTGCAGGCAGGATCGAGCGATTTGCGGATCGCCTTGAAGCGCGGCAGCGCCGGATAGCCGGCCTCGAATGTCGCGCGCGACTGGCGCGCATCCTTCGCCAGATAGAGCCTGCCGCCGGCGGCGACGACCACGCGGTCGATCTCGACGAGGAAATTCAGGATGTCGCCCTTCACCGGGAAATCCAGCGCGAGCGTATAGCCAGGCAGCGGAAACGACAGCAGGCCCTCGCCATGACCGAGCTTCTTCAGCACCGCGAGGAACGATGCATCGCCGCGCCTTGCGACGCGATCGAGGATGTCGCCGAGCACCTCGCGCGAGCCAGCTTCGGGGATCACGCATTGATGCTGGAGGAAGCCGCGCCGCCCATAGATGCGATTCCAGTCGCTGAGACTGTCGAGCGGAAAGAAATACGGATAGAGCGAGACCACACGGTCGCCGCCGGCGCGCCGCGCCCCCATGCGGTAATAGAGCTCGTTGAAGGCGCCGATGCTGTAGCGATTGAGCGTGATCGACGGCAGGTCGAGGGGCACCGCGAGCCCGGGAGCCTTGCCGACGGGAAACACCGCGGCGCCTTCGGCAAGCTCGTCCCTGCCGGCGTGCTCCCCGAGATAGATCAACGAGCGGCCAAGGTTACGCCCGCGCGCGACGCAATCGATCCACGCCACCGAATAGGTCGCGGAATCGCCGGCCTCGAGCGCACGCATGGCGGCATCGAGATCGGACGCGGATATCACCCGCTCGCGGATCCAGCCGGTCTCGACAGAGCGCAGCCGCATCGTCGCTTCGAGAATCACGCCGGTGAGGCCCATGCCGCCGACGGTCGCAAAGAAGGCATCGGAATTCTGCTCGCGCGAGACTTCGATGGTCTCGCCTTGCCCGGTGCGCAGCAGAATGCTGTCGACATAGCGGCCGAAACCGCCCTCGCAATGATGGTTCTTGCCGTGCACGTCGGCAGCGATGGCACCGCCGACCGAGACGAAGCGCGTGCCCGGCACCACGAAGGGCAGGAAGCCGCGCGGGCCAAAGGTATCGATCAGGTCGGACAGCAGCACGCCGGCTTCGAGGCGAATGCGGCCCGTCGTCGGATCGAACGACCTCACCCGGTCGAACGCCGTCATGCCGATGGTTCTGGCAGCACCGATCGCGGCATCGCCATAGGCGCGGCCATTGCCCCGCGCCACGGAGCCGGCAACGACAGCCTCTCCCACGGCCTCGAACGACCGCGGCCGCAGCATTTCGGTATCGACGACCGGGAAGCGCCCCCAGCCGCTGACGAGGGTCATCATACAGCTCCGTTGCAGGGCGCGCGCCGCCCTGCCCCGCAAACTGCCTAGCGGTCAAAAGCTGATATTGCGTTGAGGCCCGTCAGCAAAGGTTAATGGCCCAGCGCCAGCGCGATCAGGCCGAGCGTGCCGACGATGACGCGCCACCAGGCGAAGACCACGAAACCGTGGCGAGTGACGTATTCCAGGAAACTCTTCACCACGATGATCGCGGTGATGAACGACACCACGAAACCGATCGCGACGATACCCATGTGGTCCATCGTCATCTCGGCGCGGCTCTTGTAGAAATCATAGGCGAACGCGCCGATCATGGTGGGGATGGCGAGAAAGAACGAGAACTCCGCCGCCGCCCGCTTGTCCGCGCCCAGAAGCATCGCGGCGACGATGCTGGCGCCGGAGCGCGACACGCCCGGGATCATCGCCACGCACTGCGCGATGCCGATATAGAGATACGTCAGCAGCGGAAACTTGGTGGCATCATGCTCGCGCGGCTTGAGATCGAGCCTGTCGACCCAGAGCAGGATGGCGCCGCCGACGATCAGAGAGAAGCACACCACCCACGGATTGAACAACATGCTCTTGATGTATTTGCCGGCGATGAGGCCGACGACGACAGCGGGCAGGAACGCCACCAGCACGCCGATCACGAAGCGGCGCGCATAGGCATCGCCCGTGAACATGCCGATTGCGACGTCCCACAGCTTCTTGAAGTAGAGCCCGACGATCGCGAGGATCGCACCGAGCTGGATCAGAACCGTAAACGAATCCCAGAACGCACCCTCGCCGAGGCCGAAGAAGCGCTCGGCCAGCAGGAGGTGGCCGGTCGAGGACACGGGAAGGAACTCGGTCACACCCTCGATGATGCCGAGGATCACTGCCCGTATTGCATCTGACATATTTACGGTCCATTTCCGCTGGAAAAGCGGGGCTCTTCTCGCCTATTCGCCCCTCGCTCGCAATCGCAAAATGCGCTAACGCGCCCTTGCCTCGCTCATTTGAAGGACTAGTGTGGCGCCGCACAAACATTGATGGATTCTTAAGCACCATCAAATAGTCAAAGGCTTCATGTTTACGCTGTTTCATCATCCGTTCTGCCCGCATTCGCGCTTCATCCGCCTGATCGCGGGCGAATACGGGCTCGAACTGAAGCTCGCCGAGGAGCGCAGCTGGGAACGGCGCGAGGCATTTCTGCTGCTCAACGCGGCGGGCACGACGCCTGTCCTGGTGGACGACGAGCAGCCGCCGATCCCGGGTGCGGCCATCATCGCGGAGTATCTCGACGAGGCCTATGGCGCCGAGATGGGACCCAAGCGCCTGATGCCTGAGACGATCGCCGAGCGCGTCGAGGTGCGCCGGCTGATGGCGTGGTTCAACGAAAAGTTCTTCGAGGAAGTCTCGCATCCGCTCGTCACCGAGCGGATCTACAAGCGCTTCATGAGCGAGGACAATGGCGGCGGCCCGCCTTCGGCCGACGTGATGCGCGCAGCCAAGGCCAATGTGCGCTATCATCTGGCCTATATCGGCTGGCTGGCGCAAACGCGTAACTTCCTCGCCGGCGACCGGCTCACTTACGCGGATCTCGCCGCCGCGGCGCACCTCTCGGCGATCGACTATCTCGGCGACGTGCCATGGAGCGAGGACGACGCAGCAAAGGCGTGGTACGCGCGGGTGAAATCCCGCCCGTCGTTCCGCCCGCTGCTGAGCGAATGGCTGGCCGGCGTGCCGGCGTCGCGGACCTACGTGGACCTGGATTTCTGACGACCGATCCGACTGAACTGAAGGCGGCCCTGACGCGCGAGTCGCGCGCGCTCGGCTTCAACTGTATCGGCATCACCGAGCCAGGCACGATCGAGACGGCCGGCGCGCATTTTCTCGAATTCATCGCTGCCGGCGGCCATGGCGACATGGACTGGCTCGCGAACCAGCCGGAGCGGCGCGTCGATCCGCGCGGGCTGTGGGCCGACGTGCGCAGCGTGATCATGCTCGGCGTCAATTACGGCCCCGACCAGGATCCGCTCGCGATCCTGAAGCAGCGCGCGCACGCCGCGATCTCGGTCTATGCGCAGGGCGACGATTATCACGACCTCATCAAAAAGCGGCTGAAGGCGCTGGCGCGCTGGCTGGTCGCGACTGCGCCGTGCGAGGTCAAAGTGTTCGTCGACACCGCCGCGGTGATGGAGAAGCCACTGGCGCAAGCTGCGCATCTGGGCTGGCAGGGCAAGCACACCAATCTCGTCTCACGCGAATTCGGCTCATGGCTGTTTCTCGGCGCGATCTACACCACGCTCGAACTGCCGCGCGATTCCGCCGAGATCGATCATTGCGGCTCGTGCCAGGCGTGCCTCGACATCTGCCCGACCGCCGCGTTTCCCGCGCCTTACAAGCTCGATGCGCGGCGCTGCATCTCGTATCTGACCATCGAGAACAAGGGGCCGATCCCGCAGGAGTTTCGCAAGGCCATCGGCAATCGCATCTATGGCTGTGATGATTGCCTTGCGGCGTGTCCCTGGAACAAGTTCGCGCAAGAGGGGCGCGAAGCAAAACTCGCCGCGCGGGATGAGTTGCGTGCGCCCGGTCTTGCTGAACTTTCACGGCTCGACGACGCGGCGTTTCGGGCGCTGTTCACGAAGTCACCGGTGAAGCGTATCGGTCGTGATCGCTTCTTGCGCAATGTGCTGATCGCGATTGGCAACTCCGGAGAAGTTGCGTTGGCGGCGGAAGCGCGGCGATTGCTCGATGATGCGAGCCCGCTGGTGCGTGGCGCTGCGGTATGGGCGTTGGGGCATTTGCTGCCACCGAATGATTTCGCGGAAGCAAGGGCAACTGCTCTCGCGAATGAGCGCGACGAGAGCGTCTGCGAGGAATGGCGAGCCGCTTCCCAGACTTGATTTCCCTGCGCGTTCCCGCAAAGTCGCGCGCCATGACAACAAACATGCCTTTCTTCACCCGCGAGGGCGATACATTCCATCCGACGGAAGTGGCCAACGGCCCCTGGGACCCGAAATCGCTGCACGGACGCGTCATTATCGGTCTGCTCGGCTTTGCCATCGAGGAGCGCCATTCCGGCCCTGAATTCGTGCCGGCGCGCTTGACTGTGGACATGTTTCGGCTGCCGACCATCGACAAGCCGATTGAAGTGACGACGCGGCTCGTCCGTGATGGGCTGCGCATCCGCGTGGTCGAGGCGGAGTTCATTTCCGGCGGCGTCAGCATGGCGCGCGCCTCGTGCCAGCTGCTGCGAAAGACGCAGAATCCGGACGGCAATGTCTGGTCCCCGCCGAACTGGGACGTGCCGAATCCGTCGGACATTCCAAAGCCCACCGATCCCAGGCTCGGCATGAACGGCAAATGGACGACGCGGCCCATTGTCGGCCATATGGGCTCGCTGGGAGCGCGCCGGCTCTGGATGAGCGAGGTGCGCGAATTGGTTGCTGGCGTGCCGATGACGCCATTCGTGCATGTTGCCACGGGCGCTGATTTCGCGAGCCCCTTTGCCAATGCCGGCGACAAGGGGCTCGGCTACATCAACAGCGACGTCACGATCTATCTGCACCGCCTGCCGGTGACGAACTGGATCGGCTTCGAGGTGGTGAACCACCAGGCGACTGCTGGCGTCGCGATCGGCGAATGCTGGCTCTATGACGAGCAAGGCCCGATCGGCACCGCGACGGTCGCTGCACTGGCGCAGCGCAAGCCGATGGCGAAGGTGCCGCCGCCCTAGCCATCATTCCAAATGCCTTTGCATCTCCGGCCGCGCCTTCAGCTCCGCGCCCTGCTTGCCGACGATCTTCGCAATGCGCTCGGGTGCAAACTTCAGATCGACGAAGGCGGGCGCGGTGTTGGCGACCTCGTGATAGCTCACGATCTTGCCGCCCTTCAGCGTCATGATCGCGACGCCCTCGAACATTGCCCGCGCGCCGTTCGCGTCCGGCAGAGTCGATTTGTAGCTGAAAGTGTAGCGCGCATAGAGCGTGGTGCCGTCCGACACGGGATCGTGCATGTCCCAGCGAAAATCCGTCGCCGTGCGATAGAACCAGTCGTCGATCATCGCCGCGATTTTTTCGCGCCCTGCAAAGGCACCGTAGAACACGTCGTGATAGATGCCGTCTTCGGTGAAGAGGTCAGCGAAGGCACCACCGTTGCGCTGTTCGACGGCGTCGCAGAAGGCGCGCAGCATGGCGGTGGTGGTCATTGGCGATTCTCCTTCCCCATTCTCGGTCATGCCCCGGCTTCGCGGGCGATGACACCGAGTGCTGCGCAACACCTCACCCGATCTCCGCCACCGCGGCAAGAATACGCGCGATGTCTTGCGGGCGGGACAGGCGGTGATCGCCGTCCTGGATCAGGGTCAGCACGACGTCGTCGGCCGGCAGGCGGTGGGTCAAAGCAAACGCGTGCTGCCACGGCACATCAGGATCCTTCGCCCCTTGCAGGATGCGGACCGGACAGCCGAGATCGATGGCGCTGCCGAGCACGAGATGGTTGCGTCCCTCCTCGATCAGCTTGCGCGTGATCGGATAGGGCGTGCCGTCGCCATATTCGGACGGCCTGAGCCAAAAGCCCTTGGTCTCGATTTCCTGCTTCACCTCGGGCGAGAAATTCTTCCACATCAGTTCCTCGGTGAAGTCGGGCGCCGGTGCGATCAGCACCAGGCCCGCCAGCGAGGCCCTGCCGGAACGCTTCTTGATCTCGCGCGCGAGCAGCAGCGCCATCCAGCCGCCCATGGAAGAGCCGATCAGGATTTGCGGGCCGGTGCAGAAGCGCTCGAAAACCGCGACGCTGTCCTCGAGCCAGCTGCCGATGGTTCCATCGGCGAAATCACCGCTGGATTCGCCATGACCGGAATAGTCGAACCTCACGGCGGCGCGGCCATGCTCGCCGGCCCAGCCGTCCAGCGCCACCGCCTTGCCGCCCTGCATGTCCGACTTGAAGCCGCCGAGCCAGACGACGCCGGGCCCTTGACCAGCCCCTTGGCCGGCGCGATGGCGAACCGCGATCCGGCGCGCTGAGGGACCCTCGCCAACATCGATGAAGTCGAGCACGGCATCGGGAATTGCTGGGGTCATGGAACGTTTACTCTTGTTGTGAGGTTTGAGGTCCTGAGGCGCATTCCGCGAGGCAACCCTATCTTGGTATTGTCCCTTTGGGACGCTTGCGGAAGAGGGGCAAGGTGTCTATGTCGTGCACCGTGCCGATGGGCGTGACCAAAATGCCTCGCATTTGAGGGTTTTTCGCTCTCACACGGGCGACTTGCTTGCCGGCAAACGCATCTTCCTACAAAATAGCCGCTTCCTTTCACAGCTTTGGAGAACCACCCATTCGCCGTCCCAATAGAGCCCCAGCCCCTGCCGCCAAAGACGGGCCGCGCATCAATGATGATATTCGCAATGCGCAGATCCAGCTGATCGATCAGACCGGTGACAACAAAGGCACCGTCGAGACGATGCTTGCCATCAAGATGGCCCAGGAAGCCGGCATGGATCTGGTCGAGATCTCGCCAAATGTCAGCCCTCCCGTCTGCAAGATCATGGACTACGGGAAGTATAAGTATTCCGCCCAGAAGAAAGCCGCCGAAGCCCGCAAACGTCAGAAGACCGTCGAGATCAAGGAGATCAAGCTCCGCCCGATGATCGACGATCACGATTACGACGTGAAGATGCGCGCGATGCTGCGGTTCTTCGAAGAGGGCGACAAGGTCAAGATCACCCTGCGTTATCGCGGCCGCGAAATGGCGCACCAGGAGATCGGCACCAAGCTGCTGGACAAGATCAAGACCGACGTCGCCGAGCTCGCCAAGGTCGAGCAGGACGCCCGGTTCGAAGGCCGTCAGGTTGTCATGGTGCTGGCGCCTCGCTGACGCCGGCGCGCAAGAGCCGAAATTTCAACGGCCCGTCCGGATCTCCGGCGGGCCGTTTTTTTTCAGGCTCGCGAAGCCTGCCACGTGCCGCTGCACTGGTCGCCGGAAATGACACCCTTCCACGAGCCAGCCCCGGCTGCGCCGCCGAGCCGGCCGCCGCCGCTGGCGTGGGAGGCGCCGACCGACACCTGGACCGCGACGGCGCCGCCGCGATTGACAGTGCCGGAGACCCGGCCGCCGCCGGCCGACGACACCCGATTGCCTGTGACGGTGAAGGGGACGCTGTAGCCCGAGCTGCAGGCGCCCCGGGTGGTGGCGAAGGTGACATTCCAGACGCCGTCATAGCCACCGATGCGGGCATCGGCAGCCGACGGAACGGCGGCCGTGGCAAAAGTGGCGAAGAGCACAAGACTGCGCGGACGAGTGACAACAGACAAAATCGACTGGGAAAAATAGGCCATTTTGGTCCTGCTCCGGGCGATGCGGCTAGGAAATGAGAGTATCAATCCCGAATAGTCGGCGGCCAGGCTGCAACGGTTCATCGTTGCCAATTCGCCCGTTCTCTGTCATAAGCCCGGCCTTCATCGCCCGGCTGATTTAGGGCTGCCGTGGCGGTGTTTCGTGCGGGTTTCGCGCTTTGTCGCAAAAACCTGAGCACAATCAACGCTCTAACGAGCATTTTTGACGGCCAAGCCGCCTTCGCGGGCGGATTTCCTTGGCCATTAGGAGAGCCAAATGCCCAAGCTGAAGACCAAATCGGGCGCTAAAAAGCGCTTCAAGGTGACTGCCACCGGCAAAGTGATGTTCGCCCACCGCGGCAAGCGTCACGGCATGATCAAGCGGACGAAGAAGCAGATCCGTCAGCTTCGCGGCACCAGCGTGCTGTTCAAGACCGACGGCGATAACGTCAAGAAGTACTTCTTGCCGAACGCCTGATCGCGTCCAAGGACGTCGAAGATCATTGCCATCTCCGCCGCGTCGTTCGCGGCGATCCGAAAACAAAGTCATCTCTGAAGGATTTTTGTCATGTCTCGCGTCAAACGCGGTGTGACCGCCCACGCCAAGCACAAGAAAGTCTACAAGGCCGCCAAGGGCTTCTATGGCCGCCGCAAGAACACCATCCGCGCCGCCAAGCCGGCCGTGGAGAAGGCCCAGCAGTACGCCTTCCGTGACCGCAAGCGCAAGAAGCGCACCTTCCGCGCGCTCTGGATCCAGCGCATCAATGCTGCGGTTCGTCCGTTCGGTCTGACCTACAGCCGATTTATCGACGGTATGGCCAAGTCCGGGATCACCGTGGACCGCAAGGTACTGTCGGATCTCGCGATCAGCGAGCCCGCGGCGTTCCAGGCGATCGCCGAGAAGGCCAAGGCTGCGCTCGCGGCCTGATAAGGCCTGCGCTAGCGGGTCTTCTGGCCCGCAGCCTTCAGCGCGCGCTGCGAGTAGCGCTGGGCGACCTCCGCCCGGCAGAATGCCGTGAACGAGAGATACATGGTGCCGGACTTGTTCCGGTACTTGATGTCGCACGCGTGCATCTCGCGCTTGTAGGCCTGTGTCTGCGCGGCACTGAGGCCGGGCTTGAAGTCCGCCTCACACTTCTTTTCGACGGCAGCGCCGAGTTGGACGTCGCCGCTCGCGGTCAGCTCGCAATCTTTGAAGACCTTCATCGCGCTTTCGCAGCCCTTCTGGCTGCCGATGGTGTCGACGACCTCGTCCAGCGTCATGGATGTGTCCATGCAGACCATGGCGCGCGCAGGCGTGGCGGCGACCGACAGAACGACGGCCAAGACGGCCAAAGAGCATTTCGAAAGCATCGCAAGGGTCTCCTCGTATCCTGTCTTGGTGCCGGGTCCCCGCGCGAGGTTCAACCCAGCCGCTCAGAGCACGAATGACCGGCTTTTTGCTTGACGTTACGCCCTTCGGGCGGCGACAACCCAGCCGAATTTGGCAGCAAGGATTTGACTGTGTCCGACCTCGCAACGCTTGAAACATCCATCCTCGACCAGATCGCCGCCGCCGGCGATGAAGCCGCGCTCGAAGCGGTGCGCGTCGCAGCCCTCGGCAAGAAGGGCTCGATTTCGGCGCTGCTGGCCACGCTCGGCAAGATGTCGCCCGACGAGCGCAAGATGCAAGGCGCGGCGATCAACCATGCCAAGGACAAGGTCACCGGGGCGCTCGCCGCACGGCGCGACGTGCTGAAGTCCGCGGCGCTCGATGCGCGGCTCGCGTCCGAGACCGTCGACGTCACGCAGCCGCTGAGGGATGCTCAGGCTGAGGCCGGCCGCATCCATCCGCTCAGCCAGGTCTGGGACGAGCTGACCACGATCTTCGCCGACATGGGTTTCTCGGTCGCCGAAGGTCCAGACATCGAGACCGATGACTACAACTTCACCAAGCTGAATTTCCCGGAAGGCCATCCGGCGCGCGAGATGCACGACACGTTCTTCTTCCATCCGAAGGAGGACGGCTCACGCATGCTGCTTAGAACCCACACCTCGCCGGTGCAGGTGCGCACGATGCTGAGCCAGAAGCCGCCGATCCGCGTGATCTGCCCGGGCCGCACGTATCGCATCGATTCGGATGCGACCCACACGCCGCAATTCCACCAGGTCGAAGGCCTCGTCATCGACAAGCATTCGCATCTCGGCCACCTCAAATGGATCCTGCACGAGTTCTGCAAGGCATTCTTCGAGGTCGACCACATCAACATGCGCTTTCGTCCCTCGTTCTTCCCGTTCACCGAGCCGTCGCTGGAAGTCGACATCCAGTGCCGCCGCGACAAGGGCGAGATCCGCTTCGGCGAGGGCGAGGACTGGCTCGAGATTCTCGGCTGCGGCATGGTGCATCCGAACGTGCTGCGCGCCTGCGGCATCGATCCCGACGAGTACCAGGGCTTTGCCTGGGGCATGGGCATCGACCGCATCGCCATGCTGAAATACGGCATCGCCGATCTCCGCCAGCTGTTCGACAGCGACGTCCGCTGGCTGAGCCATTACGGCTTCAAGCCGCTCGAAGTGCCGACACTCGCGGGAGGGCTGAGCTCGTGAAATTCACCCTCTCCTGGCTGAAGGATCATCTCGACACCGACGAGTCGCTGGAGAAGCTCGCCGAGAAGCTCACCATGATCGGGCTCGAGGTCGAGAACATCGAGGACAAGGCGAAGGCGCTCAAGCCGTTCACCATCGCGAAGGTGATCTCGGCCGAGCAGCATCCCAATGCCGATCGCCTGCGCGTCTGCATGGTCGACACCGGGGACGGTGGCGCGCCGGTGCAGGTGGTGTGCGGTGCGCCGAATGCGCGCGCCGGGCTTGTCAGCGTGTTCTCACCGCCCGGCACCTACATTCCCGGCAAGGACATCACGCTTGGTGTCGGCACGATCCGCGGCGTCGAGAGTCGCGGCATGCTGTGCTCGGCGGCCGAGCTGCAGATCTCCAACGATCATGACGGCATCATGGAGCTGCCGGCCGACGCGCCTGTCGGCGCTGGTTACGCCGAATGGGCCGCGCTCGGCGATCCCGTGATCGAGATCAACCTGACGCCGAATCGGCAGGACTGCACCGGGGTGCACGGCATCGCGCGCGATCTCGCGGCTGCCGATATGGGCAAATTCAAGGACCCCGGCATCAAGCCGATCAAGGGCGAATTCCCTTGTCCCGTGAAGGTCACGGTCGAGGACGCCAATCTGTGCCCGGGCTTTGCCCTGCGCCTCGTGCGCGGCGTCAAGAACGGCCCGTCGCCGGAATGGCTGCAGAAGCGGCTGACGGCGATCGGGCTGCGCCCGATCAATGCGCTGGTCGATATCACCAACTTCATGACCTACGACCGCGCGCGCCCGCTGCACGTGTTCGACGCCAAGAAAGTGAAGGGCAACCTCGTCGTGCGGCACGCCCGCGACGGCGAAACGCTGCTCGCGCTCGACGGCCGCACCTACAATCTCGATCCATCGATCTGCGTGATCGCGGACGAGCACGGCGTCGAATCGCTCGCCGGCATCATGGGCGGCGAGGCCTCGGGCTGCGACGAGACCACCACTGACGTGCTGATCGAGTCGGCGCTCTGGAACGAGATCAACATCGCTCAGACCGGCCGCAAGCTCGGGATCAACTCCGATGCGCGCTACCGTTTCGAGCGCGGCGTCGATCCGGCCTTCATGTTGCCCGGGCTCGAGCTTGCCACCAAGCTGGTGATGGAGATGTGCGGCGGCACGCCGTCGGAGAACGTCGTGGTCGGCAAGACCTTCGGCGATGACCGCATCATCGATTTCCCTGTCACCGAGGTGAAGCGTCTTTCCGGCATCGAGGTGCCGATGCCGGAGATGAGGCGCATCCTGACCCATCTCGGCTTCATGATGGCGGGGCCCGGCCCCGTCGTGAAGGTCGCGGTGCCCTCATGGCGCTCCGACGTGCATGGCAAGGCTGATATTGTCGAGGAAGTCGTCCGCATCTACGGCGTCGACAAGGTGCCGATGACGCCGTTCGAGCGCGGTGAGGACGCGCGCAAATCGGTGCTGACGCCGCTGCAGCTACGCACCCGCCGCGCCCGGCGCGCACTGGCGAGCCGCGGCATGACCGAGGCGGTGACGTGGTCTTTCATCACGAAGACTGCGGCACAATTGTTCGGCGGCGGCCAGCGCGAGCTGGAAGTGGCGAACCCGATCGCCGCTGACCTCTCCGACATGCGGCCGAGCCTGCTGCCGGGTCTGGTCGCGGCCGCACAAGCCAATGCCGACCGCGGCTATGGTGACGTCGTGCTGTTCGAGGTCGGGCAATTGTTCAGGGGCGATCGCCCGCAGGATCAGTTCATGGCGGCGAGCGGCGTGCGCCGCGGCCTTGCGTCATCGGAAGGGCTGGGACGGCACTGGTCGGGCTCGGCGCAGGCTGACGTGTTCGACGCCAAGGCCGATGCGCTCGCCGTGTTGGCTGCGGCCGGCGCGCCGATGCAGGCACTGCAGATCGTCGCCGGCGGTCCCGCCTGGCTGCATCCGGGCCGCTCCGGCACGATCCAGATCGGGCCGCAGAACGTGCTCGGATATTTCGGCGAGATGCATCCGCGTGCGCTGGAAGCGCTCGGCGCCGACGGCCCGCTCGTGGTGTTCGAGGTGATCCTCGACCGCATCCCGGAAGCCAAGAAGAAACCGACCCGCGCCAAGCCGCTGATCGAGCTCTCGGCATTCCAGCCCGTGTCGCGCGACTTCGCTTTCATCGTCGACCGCACTGTCAAGGCCGGCGACATCGTCCGCACCGCGCAAGGTGTCGACAAGAAGCTGATCACCGGCGTGAACGTCTTCGACGTCTACGAGGGCAAGGGCATGGACGACGGCAAGAAGTCCGTTGGCATCGCGGTGACCATCCAGCCGCGCGAGAAGACGCTGACCGATCAGGAGATCGAAGCCGTTGCCGCGAAGATCGTGGCGGAGGTCACGAAGAAGACCGGCGGTACGTTGAGGGCGTGACGCCCTGGAATGACAGGGCATGAGTATCACCGACTTCCTCCCGAAGGACGTCAGTCTCACCATCGCGATGGCGCTTTGCGCCGTCGCTTTCGTTTCGGGCACCGCGCGCGGCTTCTCGGGCTTCGGCTCTGCGCTGATCTTCATGCCGCTCGCGAGCAGCATCGCAGCCCCGCGGCTTGTGGCGGCACTTCTTCTCGTCATCGACTTCGTTGCCGCCGCGCCGCTGCTGCCTGACGCCTGGCGGAACGCGGATCGCAAGGCGACCGCCGTGATCGTGCTCGGCGCGCTGGTCGGCGTACCCATCGGCACCTATTTCCTCAGCGTGCTCGAGCCCGTCACCACGCGCTGGATCATCTCCTGCTTCGTCACCGCGCTGCTGCTTCTGTTGCTGTCGGGCTGGCGCTACCGCGGCAAGGACCACGCCTGGCTCTCGGTCGGCATCGGCGGTCTCTCCGGCTTCTGTAGCGGCCTGGCGCAGACCGGCGGCCCGCCGATCGTCGGCTACTGGCTCGGCCGGCCCATTGCCTCGATCGTGGCACGCGCCAACATCCTGCTGTTCTTCGGCGCCTCGGATTTCTTCTCGATGGTCAGCTATGCCACATCAGGCCTGATCTCGCGCGAATCGCTCGTGCTTTCGCTGATCGTCGGCCCGGTCTATGCCATCGGCGTCGCTTTCGGCGCCTCGCTGTTCGGCCGCGCGAGTGAGACGGTGTTTCGCCGGATCTGCTACGCCCTGATCGCGATCGCGGTAATCACGGGGCTGCCGGTGCTGGACAAGGTGTTGCGCTAATCGCCTACCGCCGCGGCGCGCGCCGCCGCTTCGTCGATTGCGTCGGCACATCGGCCGGCTCGTCCTTCAGCGCGCCGATCTTGCGGAGCGCGGCGTCCGCGGCGCGCTCGCCGCTGTCCCAGGCGCCGTCGACGGTGCCCCACAACGTCTCATGCGTGGCTTCGCCGGCGAGGAACACATTGCCGATCGGCTCGGTCAAGATCTTTCGCGAGAGCTGGCCGCCGGGCGAGGACGCCGACATCGCGCCCATGACGTAGGGCGAAGCGTTCCAACGCGTCGCGACAGTCTTCTGCACGGCGGCCGCCGCTTCGCTGCCGAACAGTTTTGAGATCCATTCCTTCGCAAACGCCGTCATCGCGCTCTCGCCCTGCGCCGAGAGATCGCGGCCGAACGAGCCGCCGACGTCGATCGAGCACAGCGAAGAGCCGCCGATATTGGCATACATCAGTGCGGTGCGCGTGGAGTTGCTTTGCTCGATCAGGATGTCGTCGCGCGACAGCCCGAGCGGATTGCCCGGCAATTGCACCACGATGTGATCGTAGCTGCCGAGCGTGAGCTTGGACGCCGCATCCAGCGTGCGCTTGGGGATATCAGGCGCGAACTTGAACGCACCCGACATGAGCACGTTGGTCGAAACCGTGACGATGGCGGCGCGCGCGGCGATCTTGCCGGCTTGCGTCTCCACGCTGACATCGCGATTGCTCCAGACGATCCGGCTGGCCGGCGTCGAAAGCACTGTGGGCACCTGCTCACCGAGCTTGGCGATCAGGGTGCCCAGGCCCTGACGACAGGCGATCGGGGCGTTGCGGTCCTGCGCGCGCGCCTTGTCGATCGCCGACAGCTCCTTCAAATCCTTGCCGGCAAAGCCCGCGCCGAGCAAGAACTCCGCCGCGCCTGCCCAGTCGCCGAGATCCTTCGGCAGTACCGACGCACAGGACGTATCGAGCTTGCCGCGCGCGGCCTCGTCGATGGCCCTGTTGGCGCGCACCAGCGCCGCCAGAAACTCCTCGGTCTCGCCCGCGCGCGCATTGCGGCGACCGATGCGCATCTTCTGGCCCGACGGC
This sequence comes from Bradyrhizobium sp. CCBAU 11434, assembly GCF_028128895.1. Taxonomy (NCBI): domain Bacteria; kingdom Pseudomonadati; phylum Pseudomonadota; class Alphaproteobacteria; order Hyphomicrobiales; family Nitrobacteraceae; genus Bradyrhizobium; species Bradyrhizobium sp. CCBAU 11434. The sequence goes on along the minus strand of NZ_LBJX01000102.1, from coordinate 177,026 downwards.
GCGGGAGAAACATCGAGCCCGGCGCTACGCGCGAGCCGAATCATCGGATTGGTGTCGGGATTGTGCATCCAGCGCGCGCCGCGATCGAACGGCACGTCGAAGGTGACCGTATCCGTGATGCAGCGCCCACCGACCTGCGACGCCGCTTCCACCACCACGACCCTGCGATTGGCCGCCATGACGCGCCGCGCTGCAGCGATGCCAGCCGCACCCGCGCCGATCACGACAATGTCAGCCTCACGTGGCAAGGGCGCGGCCGTTGCGCGCAGGACCGGCGCTGCGGCAAAGGCCACCGACGCCGATAGGAAGCTGCGGCGCGTGATTGTCATGTCATGGTTTCCGGAGACTTGCGACGAACGGGAACAGCCCGCGAACCTTGCCGCATCTGATGTTGCGCAGCAACCATCATGGTGAATCAATCGTGCTTGAACTCACAGAGCCATGAACCGAATTGCAACAGGTTTCGACCATGATACAGATGTAAAGAAAAAGACGGCCAGAAAGGCCCGGGGGAGTTCATGGGGACGGTCCTAGATTCAGTCGGAAAGGTGATAGCCGCGTACCTCTCGAAAGAGGTGCCGGGCTATGAGCCGTTCACGCCCAGCGACCCTGAGCATCTGCGCGGCGTGATCCAGCCCGGCGACGTCATGCTGGTCGAGGGCAACAATCGCATCTCCGGCATCATCAAATATCTGACGCAGTCGACCTGGTCGCACGCCGCGCTCTATGTCGGCCCGGTCGAAGGTGCGGTCGAGCCCGACGGCGAACCGCATGTGCTGATCGAGGCCAATATCGGTGAGGGCGTCACCTCGGCGCCGCTGTCGAAATATTTCCCCTATCATACCCGCCTCTGCCGTCCCGTCGGGCTGTCCTACGAGGACCGCAACACGGTCTGCCGCTATGCGATCAACCGCATCGGCTTCGGCTACGACACCAAGAACATCCTGGACCTGATGCGTTTCCTGTTCCCGCTGCCGGTGCCACAGCGCTGGCGACGGCGCATGATCGCGCTCGGCTCGGGCGATCCGACCAAGATCATCTGCTCGGCGCTGATCGCGCAGGCTTTCGACGCCGTGCGCTATCCGATCCTGCCGAAGATCACCAAGGCCGGCAGCCGCGCCGCCCGCCGCGAGATCCTGCACATCCGCGATTCCTCGCTCTACATGCCCCGCGACTTCGACATCTCGCCCTATTTCGAAGTGGTCAAACCCACCATCGTGCACGGCTTCGACTACACAGCCCTGCACTGGGCCGACAAGCAAAAGCCGCTCGAGGAGGTAGCGGGCTCATTCGGTGTGTTTCCAGAAGCGCTCCGTGCGCCGCCGCTCGTTCCTGAAGCGGTTGACGAAGAAGCGCAGGTTGAAGTTTCGACTGAGCAAGTGAGCGCCGATCCAGTCCCCGCGCGGTTTCCGCTGCTACAGAGGATCGCTGCGTATCGGCCTAGACGCCGTGGTCGCACGAGAGAGCGGGCGGCATAATCCGTTGTCGTCCCGTTACCACCGTCGAGACAGCCTCCCCTACCGCTCCGCCCGCCCGATCACCGCCATCAGCTCCGCGATCTTCTCGCGTTGATCCGCCTTGTCGCCGCTGGCAATCGCGTGCTCGACGCAGTGCGCGACGTGATCCTTCAAGACCTCTTCCTCGACCCGGCGCAGCGCGGCGCGCACCGCCGAGATCTGCGTGACGATGTCGATGCAGTAGCGGTCTTCCTCTACCATTTTCGAGAGGCCGCGAACCTGGCCTTCGATCCGGCCGAGGCGTTTTCCAACAGATGCCTTGATGTCCTTGCGCATGGGGCCTATATACCCCTACCGGGTATAGGTTTCAAGGCCGGAGTGCAGGAATGAGCGACGCGGATCACAGGCATCATCACGACCGGAACACACAATCCGGCTGCGGCTGTTCCGCAAAGGCGACCGCGCCTGCTCCCCAGCCCGCGGCTTCGTCCTGCTGCGGCGGGCACGGCGATCACGCCGACCATGCCCATCATCATGATCACGGCGGCGCTTCCGCCAAGGTCCTCGATCCCGTCTGTGGCATGAGCGTCGATCCCGCGACCTCCAAGCACCGCTTCGAGCACAACGGCGAGACCTTCCATTTCTGCTCGGCCGGCTGTCGCACCAAATTCGCTGCCGATCCCGCAAAATATCTTGCGAAGGAGAAAGCGCCCGAGACGGAGATGCCTGAAGGGACCATCTACACCTGCCCGATGCATCCGGAGATTCGCCAGGTCGGACCGGGCAGCTGCCCGATCTGCGGCATGGCGCTGGAGCCGGAGGTCGCGAGTCTGGAGACCGGACCCAATCCTGAGCTGGCCGACATGACGCGGCGCTTCTGGATCGGCGGCGCGCTCGCGCTGCCGCCCGTGGTGCTGGAGATGGGCGGCCATCTCGCCGGTCCGCACAACTGGATCGACCCGACGATATCGAACTGGATCCAGCTCGTCTTCGCCACCCCCGTTGTGGTTTGGGCCGGCTGGCCGTTCTTCGTCCGCGGCTGGCAGTCGCTGCTCACGCGCAATCTCAACATGTTCACGCTGATCGCGATGGGCACCGGCGTTGCTTATGTCTACAGCCTGCTCGGCACCATCGCGCCGCAGATTTTCCCCGACACCTTCCGCGGCCATGGGGGCGCCGTCGCTGTCTATTTCGAAGCAGCCGCCGTCATCACCGTCCTTGTGCTGCTCGGCCAGGTGCTGGAGCTGCGCGCCCGCGACGCGACATCTGGCGCGATCAAGGCGCTGCTGCAGCTCGCACCCAGGACCGCGCGGCGCGTCGATGCTGACGGCAGCGAGCATGAGGTCGAGATCGACACGCTGCATGCCGGCGATCGCCTGCGTGTTCGTCCCGGCGAGAAAGTGCCGGTCGACGGCATCATCCTGGAAGGACGCTCGTCGCTCGATGAATCCCTCGTAACAGGCGAATCCATGCCCGTCACCAAGGAGGTCGACGCCAAGGTCATCGCCGGCACGCTCAATCAATCGGGCAGCTTCATCATGCGCGCCGACAAGGTCGGCCGCGAAACGCTGCTGTCGCAGATCGTGCAGATGGTCGCGGATGCGCAGCGCTCGCGCGCGCCGATCCAGCGCTTGGCCGACCAAGTCGCCGGCTGGTTCGTGCCGACGGTGATCGCCGTCGCCATCGCTGCCTTCGTGGCGTGGGCCTGGTTCGGGCCGGAGCCGCGACTGGCCTTTGGTCTCGTTGCTGCCGTGAGCGTGCTGATCATCGCCTGCCCCTGCGCGCTGGGCCTCGCGACCCCGATGTCGATCATGGTCGGCGTCGGCCGCGGCGCGCAGGCCGGCGTCCTGATCAAGAACGCCGAGGCGCTGGAGCGGATGGAGAAGATCGACACGCTGGTAGTCGACAAGACGGGCACGCTGACCGAGGGGAAGCCCAAGGTGGTGGCGATCGTGCCGGCATCAGGTCTTGCCGAGAATGACATCCTTCGACTTGCGGCGAGCGTCGAACGCGCCAGCGAGCATCCGCTCGCCGACGCCATCATGCGCGCGGCGAAGGAGAAGCAGCTCGCGCTCGGTCAGGTCGAAGAGTTCGATTCGCCGACGGGCAAGGGTGCGACGGGCAAGATCGATGGCAAGAGCATCGTGCTCGGCAACGCAAAGTACCTGACCTCGATCGGCATCGACACCAAGGCGCTCGACAGTGAAGCCGAACGCCTGCGCGGTGACGGCGCCACCGTCATCAACATGGCTGTCGACGGCAAGCTTGCCGGCCTGTTCGCGATCGCGGATCCCGTCAAGGCTTCGACCCCTGACGCGCTGAAGGCGCTCGCCGACGAAGGCATCAAGGTGATCATGCTGACCGGCGACAACCGCACCACGGCGGAAGCGGTCGCACGGCGGCTCGGCATTGCCGATGTCGAGGCCGAAGTGCTGCCGGACCAGAAGAGCGCGGTGGTGGCCAGGCTGCGAAAGGCCGGACGCAGCGTCGCCATGGCCGGCGACGGCGTCAACGATGCGCCGGCGCTGGCCGCCGCCGAAGTCGGCATCGCCATGGGCACTGGCACAGATGTGGCGATGGAAAGCGCCGGCGTCACGCTGCTCAAGGGCGACCTCACCGGCATCGTGCGGGCGCGAAAACTGTCGCAGGCGACGATGAGCAATATCAGGCAAAACCTGTTCTTCGCCTTCATCTACAACGCCGCCGGCATCCCGATTGCCGCCGGCATTCTCTATCCCACCTTCGGCGTGCTGCTCTCGCCGATCATCGCGGCGGCTGCGATGGCGCTGTCCTCGGTCAGCGTGGTCGGGAATGCGCTGCGGCTGCGCGCGACGCGGCTGTGATAGTGACTGCTCTCCCTCTCCCGTTCTTGCGGGGAGAGGGCCGGGGTGAGGGGCTATCTCCACGGTTTCACTGCGAGTGAGACTCGCGGAGAGTCCCCCTCACCCGGAATTCAAGCTACGCTCGAATTCCGACCTCTCCCCGCAAGCGGGGCGAGGTAAGAAGCCCGCGGAGAGGATCTGATGCAGCGGATTACGATCACGATCGAGGACGATCTTTTGGCGGAGATCGATGCCGCGGCCGAGGCGCGCGGCTACCAGAACCGCAGCGAGATCATCCGCGACCTCGCTCGCGCCGGGCTTCAGCAATCAAGCGAGGACACCGCGCAGGGCGGCCCCTGCGTCGCTGGCCTCGTCTATGTCTACGATCACGCCGCGCGCGACCTCTCGAAGCGCCTGGTGCAGGAATTCCACGGCCATCACGATCTCGCGCTCGCAACCCTGCATGTCCATCTCGACGACTCCAATTGCATGGAGATGACGGCGCTGAGGGGCGATGCGACAGAAGTCAGGCATTTCGCCGATCACATCATCGCAGAGCGTGGCGTACGCTATGGCCGCGTGGTGATGATTCCGACGGGGGACGGGAAGCCGAAGGTGCGGAAGCACGGGCATGGCCATCGGCATGAGTGAGTTTGCCGCGAAGACGGTTGGGTGAGACGTATCTCACAACTCGTCCGGAATCGTAGGGTGGGCAAAGGCGTACTTGCGCCGTGCCCACGATCTCTCAATGATGGATAGAAGACGTGGGCACGCTTCGCTTTGCCCACCCTACGATACGCCACCGTCGAGAAAGAACCTCACGCCGCCTTCGCTCTCCCACCGGGCAAACCTGCCCGCGCCAAGCCTCCGTAAAGCTGTTCGTCCGGCATTTCCTCGCGCAGGATCTTACGAACGGCGATCAGCCGGTCGAGATCGATCCCGGTCGCAAATCCCTTGCTCTCGCACAGGAACACCAGGTCCTCGAACACGACGTTCCCGGTCGCGCCGGGCGCGAAGGGGCAGCCGCCGAGGCCACCGAGCGAGCCGTCGAGGATGCGGACGCCTTCGTCCAGCGCGGCGGCAGCGTTGGCGATGCCCATGCCACGGGTGTCGTGGAGATGGATGCAGATCGGCTTTGAACCTGCGAGCCTCACAGCGGCGCGCGACAGCTCACCGACCTGCTTCGGCCCGGCGTAGCCGACGGTGTCGGCGATCGCGACGAAATCGACGCCGGCCTCCAGGCATTTGTCGACCAGGCGCAGCACCTCCTTCGGATCGACCGCGCCGGTGATCGAGCAGCCCAGCGCCATCGAGATCGCTGCGTTCACCAGCGGCTTGTGGGCACTGGCATCGCGCAACTCGCAGAGCCGCTTGATGTTGGCGATCGCGGAGTCGCGCGACCGATGCGCATTGGCCTGGCTGTGCTCCTCGGTCGCCGACACTACCGAAGCGATCTCGCCAACGCCTGAAGCCAGCGCCTCGTTGACCCCGCGCTCGTTGAGCGCAAGCGCAATGCCGTGGGCCCCGCGCAGGCTCGCCACCGTTCCGATCACATCGCGGACATCGACGAATTGCGGAAAGGTCTTTGCCGGCAGGAACGAGCCGACCTCGAAATGCCTGACGCCGGCGGCATATTCCTCGCGCACCCAGCGCTGCTTGGCGTCGGTCGACGGAAACTTTTTCACGAGCTGGAGCCCGTCGCGCAGACCGACCTCGCGCAAGCTCACACGATCCGCGGGATAAATCGTCTCAATCCGGCTCATGCGCGCCTCCCAGCGGCTTTTGACGTGACGTCGTTGTCGTCGATCTCGGCACGCACGGCGGGGGTGTCGGCGCCGAGCGGCGCGACCTTCAGGCCCTCGCCAAAATAACTGCCGTTCCATTCGAGGGGCAGTGTCGGCACATGGAACGGCTTGCCGTCGGCGGTGATGTTGGTGACGAGCCCGCCGGGCCGCAGCACGTGCGGGTCGGTGAGCAGATCCTCGGGCCGGTTGATCGGCGAGAAACAGATGTTGAGGGCGTCGAGCTTTTGCGACAGCTCCGCCACGTCCTGCTGCCGGATGATCTCGGCCACGCGCGGAAGGATCCGTGGCCGCGCCAGGATGCGATCGGTGGTGGTGCGCAAGCTCGGGTCATCGAGAAACTCGCTCAGGCCGAACTCGCGGCAGAACGCCTGCCAATGGCCCTCGGTGACGACGCCGATGAAAATGCGGCCGTCACCGGCGGCATCGAAAATGTCGTAGATCGGCCAGGCATGCTCGCGCTCCGGCATCGAGCGCGGCTTGTTGCCGGTCATCTCGTATTCGACCATGTGCTGGGCGACCAGGAACAGGCAGTTCTCGAACAGGCCGATGCGGATGTCTGCGCCATCGCGCTTTCCCCCGCGCTTCTGATAGAGCGCGGCCAGGATCGCGATCACGCCGAACATGCCGCCCATGATGTCGTTGGCGGAGGAGCCGACGCGCTGCGGCTTCTCCTTCGTGCCGGTCATGGCGGCGAGACCCGACATCATCTGCACGACCTCGTCGAGCGCGGGACGATGCTCATAAGGGCCGGACAGGAAGCCCTTGTGGCCGGCGACGATCAGATGCGGATGCCGGCGGCGCAACTCTTCGGCGCCAAGCCCCTGCTTCTCGAGCAAGCCATCGCGAAAATTCTCCAGGAACACATCGGCCGTCGCGAGCAGCCGGTGCATGGTGTCGCGGTCCTTAGCCTTCTCGAAGTCGAGGACGACGCTGCGTTTGCCGCGGTTGAACAGCGGGAAGAACGCCGTGCCCATCCCGCCGAGGGAGCGGGTCTTGTCACCGGCCGGCGGCTCGACCTTGATGACCTCGGCCCCCAACTGCGCGAGGATCATGCCGCAGGTCGGGCCCATCACCATGTGGGTCATCTCGACAACCCGCACGCCTTCGAGCGGCAATCCGGTTTCGGCCATGCGGCACTCCTGTTCGTTGGTCTAAGAGACTAAGTCTTCACAAGCCTTCTTAAAAATATAATCTGTCGAAGAATGCCTTCGCAGTTCTAGAACGCTGGACCCCCATGGATTCGCGCCAGCTCCGCTACTTCATCGCCGTCTACGAGCAGCGGAACCTGTCGCGCGCGGCGGACCAGGTGAATGTCGCGCAATCCGCGCTCAGCCATCATATCTCGAATCTGGAGGCCGAGTTCGCAACGCCTTTGTTCGAGCGCAAGTCGCGCGGCATGGACCCGACCGCGGCCGGCGAGCGGCTCTACGAGCATGCCCGCATCATCCTGCGCGCGATGGCGGAAGCCGAGACCGAGGTGCGCGAGGGCGCGCGCGTCATCGCCGGCGAGATCTCCATCGGCATGGCCAATTCCGGCGTCAAGGCGATCGGCGTCGAGCTGATGCGCACGGTGCTGACCAAATATCCCAAGCTGAAGCTATCGCTCACCGAGAGCCTGTCGGGCGCGACGCTGATGCATCTGATGATCTCCAACGTCGATCTGGCGCTGGCCTACAATCCGCCCTCGGAGAAGGAGTTGATCACGGAGGCCGTGCTGGAAGAGGAGATGTTCCTGGTCGGCATTCCCAAGCTGGTCGGCAAGACCAAAACTCCGATCCGCTTCGAGGAGCTGAGCCGGCTGCCGCTGATCCTGTTGCGCTACGGCCTCGGCCTGTCCTCGCGCGCGCTGCTTGACGATCCCGTTCTGCTCAAGCGGTTGGAGGGCGGCGCCATCCTGCACGCCAACTCGATCACCGGCATGACCGGCGCGCTGGTGGAGGGGCTCGGCTGCACCATCGCGACAAAGCTGTTCGCGCGGGAGGAGCTCGCCGCAGGGCGCCTGGTCGCGCGCCGGGTGATCGACCCGAAACTGACCCGCACGCTCTATCTCTGCCGCCTGCGCAACCGCCCGATGACCTACGCGATGGAGGAGATGCGGCGGCTGATGCTGGCGCTGATCGCGGAACAGGTGCGCAGCGGCGGCTGGCAGGCGGAGCTGGTGGGGTAGCTACCTCCGCGACGGTAGTGCGCTCCCTCGCCTTCGAAAATCTCGAACGCTCCCATCGATATGTTCTTCTGGATTTCCACTCCTGACCCGCCAACATGGCGCGGTCCGGCAGAGCTTACCGAAAAACCTCAGAGATGAGCCGCCGGGAACCGCGCGCATCGCGCGCGCCACGGGAGGACGTCATGAGCGTTGTCGGCATCGACACAGGCTTCGAGCTCGGCGCAGCATCTTCAGGACCGGACGAGATCTCGCGGCGGCTCGAGGCGATGCCGGCGACGGGCCATGTCTGGAAGCTCGTCATCCTGCTCTCGCTCGGCGGCTGTTTCGAAATCTACGATCTGTTCCTCACCGGCTACATCGCCCCGGGCCTGGCCCGCAGCGGATTGCTGAGCACGACGACTCAAGCCTTCTTCGGCTTCTCCGGCATCGGCGCCTTCGTCGCCGCAACCTTTGCCGGCCTGTTCGTCGGCACCTTCTTCCTCGGTTTCCTCGCCGACCGTTTCGGCCGCCGCGCGATCTTCACCTATGCGCTGCTTGGCTATAGCGCGGCGTCGGTGATCATGGCCTGCCAGACCTCCTCGAGCGGCCTGTTGCTCTGGCGCTTCCTTGCCGGCATCGGCATCGGCGTCGAGGTCATCACCATCGACGCCTATATCACCGAATTGGTGCCGAGCCGGATGCGCGGACGCGCCTTCGCGGTGAACCAGGCGATCATGTTCATCGCCGTGCCCGTTGTCGCCTTCCTCGCCTGGTGGCTGGTGCCGCTCGCGCCCTATGGCGTCGATGGCTGGCGTTGGGTGGTGCTGATTGGTGCTGCCGCCAGCATGATCGTCTGGGTGCTGCGCTTGTTCCTGCCCGAGAGCCCGCTTTGGCTGGCGCGCCACGGCCGCACCGAAGAGGCGCTCCGGATTCTTGCAACGCTCGAAGCCAGAGGCGGCGGCACGGCGCCAGGCCCTTCAGCTTCGCTCGCCCGACCGGCCTCGCAGACGGCCGTGCACGTCGCCTTCGCCGATTTGTTCCGGCCGCCCTATCTCTCGCTCGTGGTCCTGTTCATGGTGTTCAACCTCTGCCAGGCCTTCGGCTTCTACGGCTTTGCCAATTGGGTGCCGACACTGCTGGTGGAGAAGGGCATCACCGTCACCAAGAGCCTGCAATATTCCTTCATCGTCGCCTTCGCCTATCCGATCGCGCCGCTGCTCGCCGCAAGCTTCGCCGACAAATTCGAACGCCGCTGGATCATCGCCGGCGCCTGCGTCGCCATTATCGTGTTCGGCATGGCGTTCGCGCAACTGACCCTGCCGGCACTGCTGATCGTCTGCGGCGTGCTGCTGACGGCCTGCAACACAACGATGTCCTACGCCTATCACGCCTACCAGACCGAGGTGTTCCCGACCCAGATCCGGGCGCGGGCGTCCGGCCTCGTCTATTCCATGAGCCGCCTCTCCGCGACCTTCTCGGGCTTCATCGTCGCCTACATGCTGAAGGAGGCCGGCGTCATCGGCGTGTTCGGCCTGATCACTGTGGCGATGCTGATCGTGGTGATCGCGATGGCGCTGTTCGGCCCTGATGTCCGCGGCAAGGCGCTGGACACGGTGTAGGCCCGGCTGCGCCGATAGCCGGTTTGTGACCGAAAGAGAGATTGTCGTCATTCAACTATAGGTGTAATCTCACCTGAGAATTACTTCGGATACTGAACTATTATTTTAGAACGACTCTGTTTTGGCAGGTGATTGCTCTGCGCGTCTCACATCGGCCCCGAATCGGTCAATAGCCCAGACCATTCTGTGATCAAGTTTTCGATCTAAGATTGCAACCGTCGGCCTGTTTGGCCGACCAATGAAAGACGTTTGTCAAAATCAATTGGCGGAGACGAACACATGCCGGCTGACCGCAAATGGGTTGAGAGAAATCTCGGGTTCGATCCGATCACCACACCGCCGCCGCGCGAGACCTTCACAGTCAAGCGCATCGCGGATGCCGCCGTGAAGAAGACCGCGAAGGTCGCCCCCGAAGACTTCCAGCGCGAGATCATCGATTTCGACTCCGAAGGCCCCGAAGGCCGCGAGTTCATGGCCTTTTCGACTTCGACGGGGCTGTCGCGCTTCACCGACATTCCCTGGCCCAGGGGGCTTGCGCCGCAGACGGGGCCGAAGCCGGGCAATGGCAAGGGGCCGCTGCCGCGCGCCGACGTGCTGGTCGTGACCTGGACCGTCGACGAAGGTCACGCAACCAGCCGCGTGCTGACGCCGGGCAAGGATTCGCACAACGACTACGTGCCCTACACGCACAATTACGCGGCTATCTCGAAGAAGATGCGCAACGGCTGCCCTGCCAAGGAGCTGAAGCGGCTGGGCGCCTTCTGGACCACGACGATCGGCAAGAAGAAGGTCGTGGTGTTCAAATCCGACTCGCACATGTCGCAGGACGGCCCGCAGCTGCCGAACATCGACGTCTGGCGCCAGATCATCACCGAGGTGCAGCCGACGCTCGTGATCACCACGGGCACGGCCGGCGGCATCGGCAAACAGGTCGAGGTCGGCGACGTCATCGTCAGCCCAATCGTGCGTTTCGACTGCCTCTCGAAGTTCAAGAAGCAGCCGTTTGCGCAGGCGCACTACTCCAGCAAGCCGGCCAAGACGTCGAAATTTGCGAGCGCCAAGACGCTGTTCAAGGCCAATGCAGGGCAATTGCCGAAGGACAATGCGCGGCCGCCGAAGATCTTCGTGGTCAAGCCGAGCGAGCTGTCATCGTCCGTGGTGACCACCGATTTCTTCGGCTTCGACACCTCGGACAATCACTTCAAGCTCCAGGGCCTCGGCGACGTCTCCGAGATGGGCGATGCCGTCCTCGGCCTCGTCGCGCAGGAGATGGGCGACAAGGCGCCGCGCTGGCTCGCGATCCGCAACGTCTCCGACCCGCAGATCAAGGCCGAGGGCACGCTGAAGCAGCAGGAGCAGGTCGCCGCCCAGATCTACAAAGGGTTCGGCCGCTGGAGCACGGTCTGTAGCGCCATCGCCTGCTGGGCGAGTATCGTGGCGGAGCCATAGGGTATGATCCGGACCCGCAGGGCCGCGTTAGCGCAAAGTGTGACGCGGTTTTCCCTCGCGACAGACGCGGAACGCGTCTGCGCGGAGATCATGCCCAAAATATAAAGCCGCGGAAGCTGGCAGGTCAGCCTCCCTTGCCGAAGTGGCCGGGGGTGTCTACCTCTCGCTGAGTGTTTCGTGAGAGGTTCCCATGCTGGATGCCGCCGTCAAGGCGCTGTCGCAAATGATGTCGCCGCCGATGCGTTCGATCCTGTGGCGGTCGATCGGGCTCGCGCTGGTGCTGATCGTGGTGCTTGCGATCGGGTTGCAGCGGCTGCTGACCTGGTTTGCGACCTATGGCGAGGTCTGGCTCGAGGGGCTGCTTGGGCCGAGCTGGCACTCGTCACTGGAGGTGCTGGCTTGGATCATCTCGATTGCGGCCGGTTTCGGCGTCGTGTTCGGCAGCGTGTTCCTGATGCCCGCGATCACCTCGCTGGTGGCAAGCTTCTTCGTCGATGACGTCGCCGACATCGTCGAGCGTGAATATTATCCGGCCGAGCGGCCGGGCACGGCATTGCCGTTCAAGCAGGCGATCCTCGAAGGCATCAAGACCGCGCTGCTCACCATCCTGGTCTATCTCGCCGCTTTACCGCTGGTGTTTCTGGCCGGCGCCGGTTTCCTGGTCTTCTTCCTCGCTGCCGCCTGGCTATTGGGCCGCGAATATTTCGAGCTCGCTGCGATGCGCTTCCGCTCGCCGGAGGATGCGAAAGCGATGCGGCGCGATAATGCCGCGACGATCTTCACCGCCGGCCTCTTCATCGCCGCCTTCGTCTCGATTCCGGTCGTGAACCTGGCGACGCCTATTTTCGGCATGGCCTTCATGGTGCACATGCACAAGCGCCTGTCAGGCCCGCGGCCCGAGCTGATCGAGCCGGCGCGGCAGATGCGGTGAGCCCGATCAGCTCACCTGCACGCCGCATTTGCGCAGCACCCTCTTGGCGAAACCGAACGGCGCCGGCGTAAACGGACCCGGCGGGGCTCGGGTGATCAATGCGATGAAGCCGAGCCCGGCCACTGCCAGCCAGAAGCACAGCCAGAAACCATCGATATAGGCGAGCACATTGGCTTCGCGCGCGACGAAGCTTGCTAGCGTACCGACCGCGCGCGCCTGCGCTGAGCCGGCGCCGTGGGCGGCAAAGTGATCGGCGAGCTGCTTCAGCGCGCGCACCACATTGACGTCGCCGACTTCCAGGTTCTGGCCGATATAGAAGGAATGCACCTGCTCGCGGACGCGCAGCCAGGTTCCCATCAGCGCCACGCCGATCTCGGCGCCGCCGAGCCGCATGATCTGGATATAGGCTGCAAAGGCCGTGGCACGGCTGGGGTCGGAATTCGACAACAACGTGATGATGAGCGGCAGCAGCGTCAGCGACTGCGCGACCGCTTGAAGCAGAACGATGCCGATGAAATCCTCGCGCGCCCAATCGTGGGTGAGCTGAGTCCCCCAGAGATTGGCCGCAGCAAAGCAGGTAAATCCAACGACCACCACCGTCCGCGTGTCGAAATGCCGGAGCAGCCAGATCGAGATCGGCACCAGTACGGACATCGGCAACGCGCCAAAGGTGAGCAGCAGCCAGCCGCTCTGCTCCGGCCTGAGCTGACCGACGGCGCCGAGGAAATTCGGTACCAGCGACGCGTTGGATAGGCTGGTCAGCGTGTAGAGCAGGATCAGGATCAACGCCAAGCCTACATTGCGCGAGAACAGCACGTTCACATGCGCCCAGGGCTGCGCGACCCACGACTCGTTGACAAGGAAGGCCACGAACAGCACGCCGCCTCCGACCAGCAGCGCCATCACCGTGCCGGAGCCGAGCCAATCCAGGCGATTGCCCTGATCGAGCCCGGCATAGATCATTCCGACGGAGGCTCCTAGCAGCAACATGCCACCCCAATCGGCCGCCCGCAGCAGCGCGCGATTGACCGGCTCGCTCGGTGTTCCCAGATAGACCATCAGGCCCATCAGCGGCGCGATCACGACGCCCTGCCAATACAGCCATTGCCAGCCGAGATGCTCGACATAGAAGCCGACCAATGAGGACGATGAGTCCAATGCAAATCCGACGCGGATCGAATAGAGCGCAATCGCCGGCAGCCACCAGCGGATCGGCAGATTGCGGAACACGATCATCAGCGTCGCCGGCACGAAGGTGCCGAGCAAGAGGCCATGCACGACGCTGAGCGCGATCAGCGTCGGATAATCGCGCACGAAAGGAATGGTCAGCGAGACGAGCGCGTAGACGAGACTGGGAATGCCGAGCACGCGGCGCAAGCCGAACACGGTGGCAAGCCACGCCACCGCCGGGGCGATGAAGATCTGCGAGCCGATGCCGGCGGTGGAGAGCCACGCACCTTCGTCGAACGAGAGCCCGAACGCGCCGCGCAGGTCTGGCAGGCCGACGGTGGTCAGCCGGCTGTCGAAATTGGCGAGGAACGAGCCGAGCAGCACGGAAGCGACGGCAAACAAAGGCTGTCGCGCGACCCCGCCGCGCGAGATCGGTCCGTGGCCGGCATCGTCATTTGCCGCCATTCGCGCCCTTCGTGTCGATTCTGGTGACGACCGACATCCCCGGCACAAGGCGCGTCAGCAGCGGCTGATTGTCGTCGAACTGGATGCGGACGGGAATGCGCTGCACCACCTTGGTGAAATTGCCGGTGGCATTGTCAGGCGGCAGCAGCGCGACCTGCGCGCCCGTCGCGGGCGCGATGCGCTCGACCTTGCCGCGCAGCTTCTCGCGCGGAAAACTGTCGACGGTGATCTCGACCGGCTGCCCGGGCTGGACATGCGTCAGCTGGGTCTCCTTGTAATTTGCGATCACATAGACCTTCGGCAGCGGTACGACGTTGATGAGGTTGGTGCCGATATTGACGTAATCGCCCGGCTGCACCTGGCGCTCGCCGACGACGCCGTCGAACGGCGCCGTGATCCTGGTATAGCCGAGCTTGAGCCTGGCGCTTGCCAGCGTTGCCTTGGTGGCATCGAGATCGGCCGCACGCTGCTTCTTGGTGCCTTGCAGAACCTCGAGCTGGTGCTGCTGGGCGGCGATCACGGCGCGGCTGGCGCGCACGTCGGCCTGCGCCTTGGCAAGGCCCGCAACCGCCTGCTCGAGCCGCTGCCGGGTGCCGGCTTCGGTCTGCGACAGCGATTGCTGGCGCTCCTGTTCCTGCTTGGCCTCGACCTCCAGGGCTTCCGCCGACAGGCGCGCGGCCTCGGCCTGCGCGATGGTCGCATATTGCAACTCGATCTGGTTGGCGAGATTGTCGAGCACAGCCTGCGCGGCGGCCACCGCGGCCTCGGATTGCGCGACCTGGGCCTCATAATCGGCGGGATCGATCTGGATCAGCAGATCGCCTGATTTGACGCGCTGGAAATCGTCGACCGCGACGGTCAGTACCTCGCCGGAGACGCGGCTGGAGAGACGGGTCAGGTCGGCGCGGACATAGGCGTCATTGGTGGTCTGGATCACTTCATTGCCAACCCATTCGTCGAAGCGCAGCGTCGCCAGCGCGACAAAGGCGAGAGCGACGATCACGGCAAACAGCGGGATTGCGAGCCGGCTCCAGAGCGAAGTTGCAGGCCGCTGCGTTGGCTTGGATGCGACAGGCGGTGTCGGCGACGAAACTTGTTCCTGTTGACTCACGATAACCTCAAAGCCGGCTTCGCTCTTACGATCGTCATTTCGGGGCGATGCGCAGCATCGTACCCGGAATCTCGAGATCCCGGGTTCGCCTCTTCGAGGCGCCCCGGGATGACTTGGCTGTCGCTCACACCGTCTTCTCCGGCCACCGGCAGAGATCGTTGATCAGGCATACCTCGCAGCGCGGCTTCCGCGCGAGGCAGGTATAGCGGCCGTGCAGGATCAGCCAATGATGGGCATGTAGCATGAACTCGGCCGGGATCACCTTTTCGAGCCCGAGCTCGACCTCGAGCGGCGTCTTGCCCGGCGCGAGGGCGGTGCGGTTGCCGACGCGGAAGACATGCGTGTCGACCGCCATGGTGTGCTCGCCGAAGGCCATGTTGAGCACGACATTGGCGGTCTTGCGTCCCGCGCCCGGCAGCGACTCGATCTCGGCACGCGTGCGCGGCACCTCGCCGCCGAAATCGCTGAGCACTTTGGCCGACAGCGCGATCACGTTCTTGGCCTTGGTGCGGTAGAGGCCGATGGTCTTGATGTAGTCACGCAGACGCTCTTCGCCGAGGTCGAGCATTTTTTGCGGCGTATCGGCGACCTCGAACAAGGCGCGCGTCGCCTTGTTGACGCCGGCGTCCGTCGCCTGTGCCGACAGCACCACGGCCACCAGCAGAGTGAACGGGTTGACGTGCTCGAGCTCGCCTTTCGGCTCGGGATTGGCCGCGCGGAATCGGCTGAAGACCTCGCGAACCTCTGCCGGCGTCCAGGGTTTTGTAGCCTTGAGCGACCTCTTCGCGGGCTTGGGCCTCGCGCCGGCTGCCTTTGCCTTTTTCTTCGGCACCGCCGCTTCGCGCAGGGCCGGCTTGCGGGTGATTTTCGCCATGATCGGGATATACTGAGGGACGATGAGCACAGGCAACGAAATTGAGCGGGCAGAATCTGAAGGTCATGCCGAGCAGCAGATCTTCTCGGCGCTGCTGACGCCGCACCGCTCGCTGAACCGCACCGGCTTCCTCGCCGTGATGCTGTTCCTGAGCGTCGTCAGCTTCGTCACCGGAATTGTCTTCCTGATGAAGGGCGCCTGGCCGGTGCTCGGCTTTTTCGGCCTCGACGTGCTCGTGGTGTGGTGGGCGTTCAAGGTCAATTTCCGCACGGGGCGGGCCCGCGAGGAAATCACGGTCACGACATCTGAACTGCGCGTGCGGCGCGTCAGCCATCACGGGCAGGTCGCCGAATGGACCTTCAATCCGCTCTGGGTCCGCCTCGACATGGAGGTCGACGAGGATTTTGGCATCGAGCATCTCTACCTGATCTCGCGCGGCCACCAGATCCGGATCGCGCGTTTTTTGGGACCGGATGAAAAGGCAAGTTTTTACAAAGGGTTGATTGAAGCCTTAAACGCCGCCAAACGCGGCCCGACCTACAATCCGGTGACCTGACGCGCGGTCGGAAATCGGGTGGTTTCGACGCCTCCCCGCGCCTACATTTCCGGTCATGATGACACTCGCCATACATGACCAGCGCCTGGCCAAGCCGGGCCCCCAGAACGCCGCGCTGCGCGACTACGATTCCGTGCGCCGGGCCATCGCGTTCATCTCGGAGAACTGGCGCGCGCAGCCGACCATCGAGGCGATGGCCGATGCGGCCGGCGTCACACCGGATGAGCTGCACCATCTGTTCCGCCGCTGGGCCTCGATCACGCCGAAGGCCTTCATGCAGGCGCTGACCCTCGACCACGCCAAGGGACTCTTGCGGGACTCCGCAAGCATCCTCGATGCGGCGCTCGACTCAGGACTTTCAGGGCCGGGCCGTCTGCACGATCTCTTCGTCACCCACGAAGCGATGTCGCCGGGCGAATGGAAGAACGGCGGCGCGGGGCTGACCTTGCGCTATGGCTTCCATCCGTCTCCCTTCGGGACGGCCATCGTGATCGCGACCGATCGTGGCCTGTCGGGTCTCGCCTTCGCCGATCACGGCGAGGAGAAGGCCGCGCTCGCCGACATGACGCGGCGCTGGGCCAACGCGACCTATGTGGAGGATCACGAAGGCACTGCGCCGCTCGCAGCACGCATCTTCGACACGAAACTGTGGCGGCCGGATCAGCCGCTGCGCGTGGTGATGATCGGCACCGATTTCGAGGTGCGGGTCTGGGAGACGCTGCTGAAGATCCCGATGGGCCGCGCGGTGTCCTATTCGGACATCGCCTGCAACATCAACAGCCCGAAGGCCTCGCGCGCCGTCGGCGCTGCCGTCGGCAAGAACCCGGTGTCCTTCGTCGTGCCCTGCCACCGCGCGCTCGGCAAGAGCGGCACGCTGACGGGCTATCATTGGGGTATCACCCGCAAGCAGGCGATGCTGGGCTGGGAAGCCGGGCAGCTGGGGATGCAATAGGAGCTACGAACGCCACTATCGTAGGGTGGGCAAAGGCGCAACGCGCCGTGCCCATGATCTCTCTGAAATGGCGACAGGTGGTGGGCACGCTTCGCTTCGCGCACCCTACGAGACCTTCGTCAACCCGCCAGATCCAGCTTCGACGCGACCGTCGAATCCGCGTTGAGCCGGTAGATGATCGGCACGCCGGTCGCGAGCTCGCGCTTCAAAATGCCTTCGGGCGACAGCTTCTCCAGCACCATGATCAAGGCACGCAGCGAATTGCCGTGGGCCGCAACCAGCGTGCGCTTCCCGTTGAGCACGCCGGGCAGGATTTCCTGCACGTAATAGGGCAGTGCACGCGCCAGCGTGTCCTTGAGGCTTTCGCCGCCGGGCGGCGGCACGTCGTAGGAGCGGCGCCAGACATGCACCTGCTCCTCGCCCCACTTCTTGCGGGCGTCGTCCTTGTTGAGCCCGGAGAGGTCGCCATAGTCGCGCTCGTTCAGCGCGAGATCCTTTGACGTGGGCAAACCGGTCTGGCCGAGCTCGGTGAGAATGAGATCGAGCGTGTGCTGTGCGCGCGTCAGCACTGAGGTGAAGGCGACGTCGAACACCAGGCCCTGGGCCTTCAACTTGCGGCCGGCCTCCTTGGCTTCCGCGACACCCTGCTCGGTGAGATCGGGATCCTTCCAGCCCGTGAACAGGTTCTTCAGATTCCATTCGCTCTGGCCGTGGCGCACGAGCACGAGAAGACGTTCGCTCATTGAGTGCTTTCCGTTTGGTTCTTCTAGATGTCTGCGAGGCCGAGCACGTCGGCCATGGAGTAATGCCCCGGCTTCTTGCCATGCGCCCAGAGCGCCGCCTTCAGCGCGCCGTGCGCGAACAGCATGCGGTCTTCGGCGAGATGCGACAATGTCAGACGCTCGAACGGGCCGAGAAAGGTGACGCTGTGCTCGCCGGCGACGGTGCCGCCGCGCAAGGACGCAAAGCCGATCGCGCCCGGCTTGCGCGCGCCGGTGATGCCGTCGCGGCCACGTTCCGCGTTCTCCTCGAGCGAAATGCCGCGACCGGCGGCTGCGGCCTGGCCCAGCATCAGCGCGGTGCCGGAGGGCGCATCGACCTTCATGCGGTGATGGGTCTCGACGATCTCGATGTCAAAACTTTCGTCGAGCGCCTTGGCGACGCGCTTGACCACGGCGGCGAGCAAATTGACGCCCAGGCTCATATTGCCCGACTGCACCACGACCGCGCGATTGGTGACGCTCTTGATCACGGCGTTGTCGGACGCCGACAGCCCGGTGGTGCCGATGACATGGACCAGCCCACGCTCAGCCGCGATCGCGACATTAGCGATGGTCGCGGCCGGCACGGTGAAATCCAGAATGCCATCGGCATCTTTCGACATCGCCCAGAGATCGGCGGACAACTTGATACCGTTGGCCGGGAGCCCTGCGAGCACACCGGCATCCTTGCCTAAGAGCTCCGAGCCCGGCGCCTCCAGCGCGCCAGCCAATACCGCGCCTTTGCTGTCGGCAATCGCCCGCGTCAGGGCGCGGCCCATCCGGCCGCCGGCTCCCGCAACAATCAAGCGCATGTCTGACATGGTGTGATCCTCTCAGGCGCCGTTGTAGCGGCGGGATGCAGTTCCGGCAACCGAGGGGGATCAAAGGCCGTCATTCCGGGGCGCCCGAAGGCGAACTCTGGTGCGCAATTGCGCACCTGAGAATCTCGAGATTCCTGGCTCGATGCTGCGCATCACCCCTGAATGACAGAGCGTCTCAACCGTCCGCCGGCTGCGGACCGTCATAGCCCTCGATGATGATGAGGTCGGCAATCGAGTGCGGCTGGCGCACCTTGATGTTGGCCTGGTATTCCGGCGAATTGTAACAGGCGATCGCGGTTTGATAATCAGGGAATTCGATCACGACGTTGCGGGTACGGCTGGCGCCTTCGACTGTTGTGAACTTGCCGCCGCGGATGACGAAACGGCCACCCCACTTCTTGAAGATCGGACCGTTGGCGACGGCATAGGGCTTGTAGCCCTCGTCATTGTTCACGTCGACGCGTCCGATCCAGTAGCCTTTTGCCATTGTTCTTCTCCTTTTTTGATTTGTTTGATCAGCCGAGTGCCTGCGCGATCTCGGCCTGGATCGCTTCAGCGATCGCCTTGGGATCGGAGGCTTCCACCACCGGCCGCCCGACGACGAGATAATCGGCGCCCGCGGCAATTGCGCGGCCGGGCGTCATGATGCGCTTCTGATCGCCTGACGCCGCTCCCGCCGGACGGATGCCTGGTGTGACGAGGTTCATCTGCTGGCCGACGATCTTGCGCAAGGCGCCGGCCTCCTCGGGCGAGGACACGAGACCGTCGATGCCGAGCGCCTGCGCCTGCCGTGCGCGCGCCTCGACCAGCTCGGAGACACCGAGCCGGAAGCCTGCCGCATGCAGATCGTCGTCATTGTAGGAGGTCAGTACCGTCACCGCGAGAAGCTTCAGCTTCGAAGAGCCGCGACCCTCGACGGCGCCCTTCATCGTCTGCGGATAGGCATGTACGGTGAGGAAGGTCGCGCCCAGCCTGGTGATGCTCTCGACGCCTTGTGAGACCGTGTTGCCGATGTCGTGCAGCTTGAGATCGAGAAAGACCTTCTTGCCGCTGTCAGCAAGCTTGGTAACCAGCGGCAGGCCGCCGGCATAAGCAAGGCGATAGCCGATCTTGTAGAATGTGACGCTGTTGCCGAGCCTGGTGACCATCGCCTCCGCGGCATCGACGCTGGGCAAATCGAGCGCAACGATCAGGCGGTCTTTCGGGGCAATTTCGGCTGGCCTCATGTCACCTCACATCATGCGTTGGGAAATGTCGATCAACTGCCGCACCATCTGCTTCAGCCCGTCGCTATCGGCCTGGCTCTTGAGCCTGTCCATATCGTCATAGGCCTGGTCGGCAAAGGCGAGCGTGAACTGGCTGGCGATCACATTGGCGTGGCACGACGTCAAAATCAGCCGCAATGCCTGCAGCGCGCGGGCGGCGCCAAGGCGGCTCTGCGAAGCACCGGCGAGCGCGAAGGCGCGGTTGCGGAAGACGTCTCCGCGTGCCTCGTGCGGATCCTGCACGCGGCTGACCCAGTCGATCGCGTTTTTCAGCAGCGGCGGCACGGAGGCGTTGTATTCGGGCGAGACGAACAGCACGCCGTGATGCGCGCCGATCATGCGCTTGAGGTTGATGGCGTGCTTGGGCACGCCTGACTTGGCCTGGAGATCGCCGTCGTAGATCGGCAGCGGAAAATCGGCGAGCGAGATGCGGGTGATTTCGACGCCGGCCTGCGCGAATTCATAAGCGGCGACCGCCGCCAGCTTCACATTGTGCGAGCCGGTGCGCAGCGAGCCGGGAATGACCAGGATCTTCGGGGCTGACATCCTCTTCCATACGTTCGGCGAAACGAGCCCGCCGCGTAAAGGAAGACGCCAGCGGAATTAGTACTTGCGATACACCCAGACGCGGGCCGGCGGAAGGTTCATCCAGATCCGTTCCGAAGCCTCTGTGGACACGCCGGGCAGCGATTTCGGGATCGGCGGCACCACCGCATAGGTGAACTGAACGAAGGGGGCGCCGGGCGCGAGCGCCGTGAAGGCATCGCGAATCAGCCGCAGGCGCGTCAGCATCGGTTTTGTGACCAGCGGCAGGCCGGAGACCACCGCGCTGGCCGGCGCGCTCAGCACATTCCAGAGCGTGTCGCGCAGGCGATAGGCATCGCCCTGCACCACCTTGGCCTGCGGATAGCGGTCGCGCAAAAGCGCGCAGAAGCCGGGATTGTATTCGACGAGGACGAGGCGCTTTTGATCGACGCCGCGCTCGACCAGCGCCGAGGTGATGGCGCCCGTGCCGGGTCCGAGCTCGACCACCGGGGCATCCGAATTGACGTCGACGTAATGCGCCATGGTCCGCGCGAGCAGCTTGCCCGACGGCATCACCGCGCCCATGTGGAGGGGCTTTTCGATCCACGATCTGAGGAAGCGCACCTCGTCATCGAGACGGGGCTTCTTCAACGCACGCGCGGACGACGGCAATGGCATGTCTGGACCGGACGGGACGAGACCGCGTGAGCGCGGCGTGTCAGAAAATGGTCATAAAGACGTATAGGCCGAAGTCGATACGGTCAAGCCGCGTCAGTTCGCCCGATTACCGAAGAAATCCTTGACCTTGGCGAAGAAGCCCTCGGATTCCGGCTGGGTGTTGCCGGAGGAGAGTTTTTCGAACTCGGCCAGCAATTCCTGCTGCTTCTTGGTGAGATTCTGCGGGGTCTCGACCACGACCTGGACATACATGTCACCCATCTGGCGCGAGCGCAGCACCGGCATACCCTTTGATGCGATGCGGAATCGGCGGGCGGACTGGGTTCCGGCGGGCACCTTCACCTTGGCCTTGCCCTTGTCGATGGTGGGCACCTCGAATTCGCCGCCGAGCGCGGCCGTGACCATCGAGATCGGCACGCGGCAATGCAGATCGGCGCCGTCGCGCTGGAAGAACTGGTGCTGGGCCAGCGACAGGAAGATGTAGAGGTCGCCGGGCGGACCGCCGCGGACGCCGGCCTCGCCCTCGCCGGCGAGCCGGATCCGGGTGCCGTCCTCGACGCCCTGTGGAATGTTGACCGACAGCGTTCGCTCGCGCGTGACGCGGCCCTGGCCCGAGCAGGACGGGCAGGCATCCTCGATCATCTGGCCGCGGCCCTGACAGCCGGGGCAGGTGCGCTCGAGGGTGAAGAAGCCCTGCGACTGCCGCACGCGGCCGGCGCCGCCGCAGGTCGAGCAGGTCTTCGGCTTGGTGCCGGCCTTGGCGCCGATACCCGAGCAGGCCTCGCAGGTGACCGAGACCGGAATCTCGATCTGCGCGGTCTTGCCGCCAAAGGCCTCCTCGAGGGTGATTTCCATGTTGTAGCGCAGATCGGCACCGCGCTCGCGGCCGCCGCGGCCGCGCTGCCCGGCCATGCCGAACAGATCTTCGAAAATGTCGGAGAAGGAGGATGCGAAGCCCGCGCCGAAACCGGCGCCGCCGCCGGGACCGCCCTGCTCGAACGCAGCATGGCCGAAACGGTCATAGGCCGCGCGCTTGTCCTTGTCCTTCAGGACTTCATAGGCCTCGTTGATTTCCTTGAACTTGACCTCGCTGGTCTCATCCCCGGGATTGCGGTCGGGATGGAATTTCATCGCCAGCTTGCGAAACGACGATTTCAGCTTGCCCTCGTCGGCCGTGCGTTCGACTTCGAGGGTTTCGTAGTAGCAGCGCTTGGTGGACGTGGACATGTCTGACTCAGGTCTATCCGATCGCGATTCAAGTCGAAGCGAAACAACGTCGCCACACGACGACATAGGCAGCCTTCCGCATCACTGCAGCGGGCTGCATGGCAGCGTTGAGCATAACGGCTGGGAATTGATTGATCGTAACGGGACTGACTCCAAAAGAGTTGCCGCCCGTCGAGCCCGACACGAAGGCCTCCCCCCTGAAGGGGGAGGCCTTGAGAGCGTGTGGGGTCCAAGCCGTCCGCATCATGACCCTCTTGGGGCTTATGCGGACTTCTTGTTGTTCTTGTCGTCGTCGACCTCGGTGAATTCCGCGTCGACGACGTCATCCTTCGCAGCGTCCTTGGCCGCATCGGCCTCGGCCTGCTGCTTGTACATGGCCTCGCCGAGCTTCATCGACGCCTGAGCCAGCGTGTTGGTCTTGGCCTTGATCGCCTCGGCATCGCTGCCCTTCAGCGCTTCCTTGAGGTCGCTGACGGCGTCCTCGATGGCGCGGCGCTCGGTCTCGGAGACCTTCGAACCGTGCTCGGCCAGCGCCTTCTCGGTGGAGTGCACCAGCGCGTCGGCATGGTTCTTGGCATCGACCGCCTCACGGCGCTGCTTGTCGGCCGCGGCATTGGCCTCGGCGTCCTTGACCATCTTGTCGATGTCGGCTTCCGACAGACCGCCTGAGGCCTGGATGCGGATCTGCTGCTCCTTGCCGGTAGCCTTGTCCTTGGCCGAGACGTTGACGATGCCGTTGGCGTCGATGTCGAAGGTCACCTCGATCTGCGGCATGCCGCGCGGAGCCGGCGGAATGCCCATCAGGTCGAACTGGCCGAGCATCTTGTTGTCGGCCGCCATTTCACGCTCGCCCTGGAAGACGCGGATGGTGACCGCGTTCTGATTGTCCTCGGCGGTCGAGAACACCTGGCTCTTCTTGGTCGGGATCGTGGTGTTGCGGTCGATGATGCGGGTGAACACGCCGCCCAGCGTCTCGATGCCCAGCGACAGCGGGGTCACGTCGAGCAGCAGCACGTCCTTGACGTCGCCCTGGAGCACGCCGGCCTGGATCGCGGCACCGATCGCCACGACTTCGTCCGGGTTGACGCCCTTGTGCGGCTCCTTGCCGAACAGCTGCTTCACGACTTCCTGGACCTTCGGCATGC
The DNA here is from genome assembly GCF_028128895.1 of Bradyrhizobium sp. CCBAU 11434. Taxonomy (NCBI): domain Bacteria; kingdom Pseudomonadati; phylum Pseudomonadota; class Alphaproteobacteria; order Hyphomicrobiales; family Nitrobacteraceae; genus Bradyrhizobium; species Bradyrhizobium sp. CCBAU 11434. The sequence goes on along the minus strand of NZ_LBJX01000102.1, from coordinate 153,247 downwards.
GCGACATGCCGCCGACCAGAACGACTTCACCGATCTCACCGGCAGTGACGCCGGCGTCCTTCAGCGCCTTGCGGCAGGGCTCGACGGTCTTCTGGACGAGGTCGTCGACCAGCGCTTCGAACTTGGCGCGGGTAAGCTTCATCGTCAGATGCTTCGGGCCGGTCTGGTCCGCGGTGATGAAGGGCAGGTTGATCTCGGTCTGCGTCGTCGACGACAGCTCGATCTTGGCCTTTTCAGCGGCTTCCTTCAGGCGCTGCAACGCGAGCTTGTCGTTGCGCAGGTTGATGCCCTGCTCCTTCTGGAACTCGTCCGCGAGGTAGCCCACGAGGCGCATGTCGAAGTCTTCGCCGCCGAGGAAGGTGTCGCCGTTGGTCGACTTCACCTCGAACACGCCGTCGCCGATTTCGAGAATGGAAATATCGAACGTGCCGCCGCCGAGGTCGTACACGGCGATCGTGCCGGCCTTGGTCTTGTCGAGGCCATAGGCGAGCGCGGCCGCGGTCGGCTCGTTGATGATGCGCAGCACTTCAAGGCCCGCGATCTTGCCGGCGTCCTTGGTGGCCTGGCGCTGGGCGTCGTTGAAGTAAGCGGGAACGGTGATGACCGCCTGGTCGACCTTCTGGCCGAGATGGGCTTCCGCGGTCTCCTTCATCTTCTGCAAGATGAACGCCGAGACCTGCGAGGGCGAGTAGGTCTGGCCGTCGGCCTCGACCCAGGCATCGCCGTTGGAAGCCTTCACGATCTTGTACGGAACGAGCTTCTTGTCCTTCTCGACCATGGGGTCGTCGTAGCGGCGGCCGATGAGGCGCTTCACTGCGAAGAACGTACGCTCTGGATTGGTCACGGCCTGACGCTTGGCAGGCTGGCCGACGAGGCGCTCACCGTCGTCAGTCACGGCGACGATCGAAGGCGTCGTGCGCATGCCTTCGGAATTCTCGATGACTTTGGCGTTCTTGCCATCCATTACGGCGACGCACGAATTCGTGGTGCCGAGGTCGATCCCAATGACCTTTCCCATGGTCCTGATATCCTTCTTTTTGCGGCAGGTTGGCTGGGCCCAGAAGGCACCCGAACCGAAACCCCCTAAGATCAAACATTCGCGATATTGCGATGGTTGAGGCTCATATAGGAGGGGGGGAGGGGCCCGCAAGGACCGAACGCAACTTTGGGCCGTGAAAACATTGGGTTTTGGAAGATCGTATCCGGGCTCAACCGCACTTGCGGGTGAGGAAATATTAACAGGTTCGGCGATCGAGCGGCCGCCCGCCGCGATCCGCGGCCCGGCCCTGTTACCGCCGCGCCAAACCCGCTAAAAGGCGGCCGGCCGGACGGTCTCGCCATGGGGCTGCTTCGCGCGACAAAGCGCCCGAGGGCCGACCATCGTACGGCCTCAATGTGAACCAATCAGAGTGCCCATGAAGCTGATCCGCCCCCTCGCCGCACTCGTCCTCCTCGTCGCTTCGGCGCTTCCGGCGCTTGCCGCCGACGCCGTTTACCCGCCGGGACTGCGCCTCGGCATGGTGCCTCTGGTCGGCCTCAGCAAGGCCAAGACCTTCCCGGGCTTCGAGAACGAGGACGGCAGCGTCAAGGTGCTGATCACCGAGCTGCCGCCGGCGGCCTATAACGAGGTCGTCAGTGCGTTCAACGCCAATCCGGCCGGCACCAACGGCGTCAAGCCGGACAAGATCGAGACGTCGGCAGGCCTTGCGTATTTTACCACCGAAGGCGCCAAGGTTGGCGACACGCTGGTGAAGCGCTATTCGATGATCGTGCCGGGCACCGGCTTCTCCGGCTATGTCGCGGTGCAAATTCCCGAGAACGCTGCGAAGATCTACACAGACGAAGCGGTGCGGCAGATGTTTGCGACCGCCACTATCCGCAAGGAGGTGTCGGTCGACGAGCAGATCGGGCTGCTGCCGTTCAAGATCACCGATCTCGCCGGCTTCAAGGACGTCCGTACGCTGGTGCCGGGCTCGAGCATCATCCTGGCCGACGGCAGCGAGAGCTCGGGCTATGAATCCAAGCCATTCATCATCCTCGGCCTGATCGGCGCCACCCCGCAAGCCGCCGACGACCGCGCCCGCTTCGCCCAGGAGGCGGCCCTTCAGATTCCGGGTTTGCGCGAAACCAAAATCACCATGTCGGAGCCGATCCGCATCAACAGCCAGCCCGGCTTCGAGACCCGGATCGACGGCGTCAGCGGCAAGGACAAGACCCCGGTCACGGTGGTGCAGTGGATCCGCTTCGGCGGCGGCACCTCGCTGCGCATCATCGCCAGCGCCCCGCGCGACCAGTGGTCCGATGCCTTCACCCGTTTCCGCGCCGTGCGCGACGGCATCCAGCCGAAGGGTTAGGCGCGCTCGTCCAACAAACTCGGTGTCGCCCCGGCGAAGGCCGGGGCCCATAACCACAGGGAGCGGTTATGGCGCGAAGTGGTAACTCCGAGTCTTCGCCAAACTATTACTGCGGCGTATGGGTCCCGGCCCCCCCGTGCGCAATTGCGCACTAGGCCGGGACGACAGTGATGCCGGGGCTAACAGCCCAACCAATCACCAAACCCGGCTGCATTTTCGGGCTTTCGTTCGTACACGAACGGAACTAGGCTTCCCTCCATTGGATCAGCTTGAGATCATCCTGGAGGGGAGGCGGACGATGCTTAATCGACGACAGATCTTGGCCGCGATGGGAACGACGGCGCTTGCGAGCCTCGCTCCATCGGCACTGTTCGCAGCAGCTGCGATCAAGCCGGACGACTCTTCCGCGCTGCTCGTGATCGACGTGCAGAATTGCTTCCTGCCCGGCGGCAGCCTCGCGGTGAAGGAAGGCGAGCAGGTCGTGCCCGTCATCAACAAGATGGCGAAAGCGTTCTCGAACGTGGTGATGACGCAGGACTGGCACACGCCCGGCCACGTCTCGTTCGCATCAGTGCATTCGGGCAAGAAGCCGTTCGAGACCATCGACCTGCCCTATGGCAAGCAGGTGCTGTGGCCCGACCATTGCGTGCAGGGCACCGACGGCGCCTCGCTGTCGAAGGATCTCTCGATCCCGCAGGCCGAGCTCATCATCCGCAAGGGTTTTCACAAGGACGTCGACAGCTATTCGGCCTTCCTCGAAGCCGACGGCAAGACGACGACTGGCCTTGCTGCGTATCTGAAGTCGCGCAAGATCAAGCGCGTCTTCGTTGCGGGTCTCGCGACGGATTTCTGTGTCGCCTGGACCGCGCTCGATGCGCGCAAGGCAGGCTTTGAAGTCTATGTCGTGGAAGACGCCTGCCGCGGCATCGATACGCAGGGCTCGCTGGCAAAGGCCTGGGCCGACATGGCCAAGGCCGGCGTGAAGCGGATTCAGTCTACGGATATCGCGGTCAGCGCGTAAGGCGCACACGCCGGACCTTGAGGAGACTCGCGCAAGCGCGCTCCTCAAAATCGCTCAGTTCGATTCGTTGCTGTTCGCCGCAGGCGCAGCCTTCGCGCCGCCCTTGGCGACGCCGACCAGCGCCGGGCGCAGCACGCGCTCGCCGATGGTGTAGCCGGCCTGCATGACCTGCACGACGGTGCCCGCGGGCACCGATGCGTCGGGCACTTCGTACATCGCCTGCTGGAAGTTCGGATCGAACTTCTGGCCCAAGGGATCGAACTTCTTCACGCCGTGCTTTTCCAGCGCACTGAGCAGCGATCGCTCGGTGAGTTCGACGCCTTCGATCAGCGCGGTCAGGCCGGGATCGGCGGTGGCACGCGCTTCAGCCGGAACGGCGTCGAGCGCGCGCTGGAGGTTGTCGGCGATGTCGAGCACGTCGCGGGCAAAGCCGGTGACACCGTAGAGCTTGGAATCGGCGACTTCCTTGGCGGTACGCTTGCGCAAATTCTCCATCTCGGCGAGCGTCCGCAGCATGCGGTCGCGCGCCTCGGCGGCTTCCTTCTGCAACAGCTCGACCGAACCCGGCTCGGGATCGTCGGGCATGATGTAGGGCTTCGACACCACGGGCTCGCCGGTCGGCGCGGCCGTGTCTTCGGGTTGCCGGGTTGGATCGGTCATCGGCTGCTTCTCGAACTCGCTCAGGGGGAGGTTTTCTGGCCCGGATATCGTGCTTCGGGCGCCGAAAATCAAGCGCCCGTGATCGGCTCAAATGCCGGTCAGCCCCCTACTAGCCTCCCAGCAGGCGACTGACGATGCGGGCGGCGTAGTCCACAGTCGGGATCACGCGGGCATAATTCAGCCGCGTCGGCCCGATCACGCCCAAAACGCCGACGATGCGGCCGGCGGCATCCCGATAGGGCGAGATGATGGTGGAGGAGCCCGATAGCGAAAACAGCTTGTTCTCGCTGCCGATGAAGATCCTGACACCTTCAGCGGTTTCGGCGCGCCCGAGCAGGTCGATCACGCCACGCTTGGTCTCGAGATCGTCGAACAGCAGCCTGACACGCTCGAGATCCTCCAGCGCATGCAGATCTTCCAGCAGATTGGCGTGGCCGCGGACGATGAGCTGGCGGTCCTCATTCTCGCCGCCCGACCAGCTCGCGATGCCGGCCGAAATGACCTTTTGCGTCAGCTGATCGAGCTCGGCGCGGGCCTCGCCAAGCGCGGTTTCGAGCTCCAGCCGCGCCTCTGCCAGCGTCCGGCCGCGGATCCGGGCGTTGAGGAAATTGCCGGCCTCCGTGAGCGCAGAGGATGGAACTCCGGGCGGCAGGGTCAACACGCGGTTTTCGACCTGACCATCCTCGCCGACCAGGATCACCAACGCCTTTTCGGGTTCCAGCCTAACGAATTCGATGTGTTTCAGCCGCGCATTTGATTTTGGCGTCAGCACGACGGCGGCGGCGCGCGTGAGACCGGACAGCCGCGTCAGCGCTTCCGACAGCGCCGCCTCGACGGATTGGGCGTGGCCGACGGTCGCGAGCTGGCTCTGGATCGACTGCCGCTCGGCCTCGTTGAGGTCGCCGACCTGCATCAGGGCGTCGACAAAGAAGCGCAGGCCGAGTTCCGTCGGCAACCTTCCGGCCGAGGTGTGCGGCGCATAGATCAGGCCGAGCTGTTCCAGATCGGCCATGACATTGCGGACCGAGGCCGGCGACAGCGGCATCGCGATCAGGCGCGAGATGTTGCGCGAGCCGACCGGCTCACCGGTCGCGAGATAGCTTTCGACAATTTGTCGAAAGATGTCGCGGGAACGCTCGTTGAGCTGGGCGAGGCCTGCGCGCGGCGCGATCAGATGGATCGGATCGTGATGGGCCACAGACGGCAACTCCTCTCAGATGCTTGTAATTTGGCCATCCAGGACGGTTCTGACAAGCGCGGCGTTTGCGGGGTCGATATCAGGGGGTGAAAAAGCCTTGCTGCCCACCCTGACCCCACCTACAAGCACCGCGAACAGCCCTACCCCATGAGTTCTGGAGGATTTCCCATGCGGCCAAGCCGCCGTGCGCCCGACGAATTGCGCCCCGTGACGCTGGAGCGCGGCGTGGTCAAATATGCGGAAGGCTCCTGCCTCGTGAAATTCGGCGACACCCATGTGCTGGTCACCGCCACGCTGGAAGATCGCCTGCCGCCATGGCTGAAGGGCCAGGGCCGCGGCTGGGTCACCGCCGAGTATGGCATGCTGCCGCGCGCGACCTCCGAACGCACCCGCCGCGAAGCCGCCGCCGGCAAGCAGAGCGGCCGCACCGTCGAGATCCAGCGCCTGATCGGCCGCTCGTTGCGCACCATCGTCGACCTCGAAGCGCTCGGCGAACGCCAGATCACGGTCGATTGCGACGTGCTCCAGGCCGACGGCGGCACCCGCACGGCGTCGATCACCGGCGCCTGGGTCGCGCTGGCCGACTGCATCGCTTGGATGAAGGCGCGCAACATGGTCAAGGCCAACGTGATGCGCGACAACGTCGCCGCGATCTCCTGCGGCATCTACAACGGCACGCCGGTGCTCGATCTCGACTACGCCGAGGATTCGGAAGCCGAGACCGACGCCAATTTCGTCATGACCGGCGATGGCCGCATCGTCGAGGTGCAGGGCACCGCAGAACGCGAGCCGTTCACGCAGGACGAGTTCCTGAAGCTGATCGCGCTGGCGCAGAAGGGCATCGCGCGTCTGGTGGACTTGCAGAAACTGGCTGTCGCGTAGTCAATAGACCCATGCACCGCCGAATCACCGGAAAGCTCGTCATCGCGACCCACAATCCCGGCAAGCTCGCCGAGATGAAGGAGCTGCTCGCGCCTCACGGCATCGAGGTGGTGTCGGCCGGTGAACTCGGATTGGGCGAGCCCGACGAGACCGGCAACGACTTCCGCAGCAATGCCGCGATCAAGGCGATCGCGGCGGCGCAGGCGACCGGGCTGCCGTCCTTCGCCGACGATTCCGGCATCGTGGTCGACGCGCTCGACGGCGCGCCTGGCATCTACAGCGCGCGCTGGGCCGGTCCAAACAAAGACTTCGCCGCCGCGATGGCGCAGATCGAGCGTCTGTTGCAGGAGCGCGGTGCCATCAAGCCGGACAAGCGCAAAGCCCATTTCGTCTCCGCACTCTGCGTCGCCTGGCCGGACAATCATCTCGAAGAGGTCGAGGCGCGCGTCGACGGCACGCTGGTGTGGCCGCCGCGCGGCACTGCCGGCTTCGGTTACGATCCGATGTTCCTGCCCGACGGTCACATCAGAACCTTCGGCGAGATGGAAAGCATCGAGAAGCACGGCCTGCCGCCGCTCGGCCTCGGCCTGTCGCACCGCGCCCGTGCCTTCGTGAAACTGGCGGAGATCTGCCTTGAGCCGCGCTAACAAGGATGCGTTCGGCGTCTACGTGCACTGGCCGTTCTGCCTGTCGAAGTGCCCCTATTGCGACTTCAACAGCCATGTCCGCCACGCCGCGATCGACGAGGCACGCTTTGCTTCGGCCTTCGCCCGCGAGATCGCGACGACCGCCGCGCGCGCACCCGGACGCGAGGTAACCTCGATCTTCCTCGGCGGCGGCACGCCGTCACTGATGCAGCCTTCGACCGTCGGCGCCGTGCTCGACGCGATCGGCAAGCACTGGACGGTGGCAAGCGATGTCGAAGTCACGCTGGAGGCCAATCCGACCAGTGTCGAAGCTACGCGCTTTGCCGGCTATCGCGCCGCCGGCGTCAACCGCGTCTCGCTCGGCGTGCAGGCGCTCGACGATGCCTCGCTGAAAGCGCTGGGCCGCATGCACAGCGCGCGAGAGGCGCTCGATGCCGTCGCGATCGCGCGCCGCTCGTTCGACCGTTACTCGTTCGATTTGATCTATGCCCGTCCCGACCAGACACCGGCGATGTGGGCGGACGAACTGCGCCTCGCGATCGATGAGGCGGCCGAACATTTGTCGCTCTACCAATTGACGATCGAGGAAGGCACGCCGTTCTTCGGCCTGCACCAGGCCGGCAAATTGAAGACGCCGAATGAAGCCGTGGCGCGCGCGCTCTACGACGTCACGCAGGAAACCTGCGACAAGCTCGGGCTGCCCGCCTACGAGATTTCCAACCACGCACGGCGCGGCGCCGAGTGCCGGCACAATCTGGTCTACTGGCGCGGCGAGGAATATGCCGGCATCGGCCCCGGCGCCCACGGCCGTCTCGACATCGAGGGCGTGCGCCATGCCACCGCCACCGAGAAGCGCCCGGAAGCCTGGCTGATGCGCGTCGAGACCAATGGCGACGGAATCGTCACCGACGATCTCCTCAACAGCGAAGAGCGCGCCGACGAATTCCTACTGATGGGATTGCGCTTGGCCGAGGGTATCGATCCCGAGCGCTACAAGGCGCTCTCCGGCCGCCCGCTCGACCCCAAACGTATCGCGCTGCTGCGTGAGGAGGGCGCGATCACGGTCGATGCGACGGGCCGCCTGCGCGTGACCAGCAGCGGATTCCCGGTGCTCGATGCGGTGGTCGCCGATCTCGCGGCGTAGCGAGATCTCGTAGGGTGGGGCAAAGGCGCACTTGCGCCGTGCCCACGATCTCTCTCGATCACGGAAAATGCGTGGGCACGCTACGCTTTGCCCGCCCCACGGCACCGTCGTCCTGAGCTACGCCCCAAAACTCTTCGGCGAGCCCGCGACCGCGACACCGCCACCTGTCGTCACCTTCATCACCGCAAGTCCGCGCTCATTGGTGCCGTCGGCGCGGAAGCGGAACAGGCCGTCGATGCCGGCAAAGCCTGAGGGGTTGGTGAGCACATCGGACGAGAAGCGCGTGGTGCCTTGCGTGCGCGCGAGCGCAGCAACGAGCGCGACCGCGTCATAAGCGAGCGTCGCGGTGCGGATCGGATCGGCGCCGTATTTGGTGCGATAGCGGCCGGAGAACGCGCGAAAACCCGCCGGATCGGGCGCGGCGTAGAGGCCGCCTTGCAAGTTTGGGCTGGCATAGACACGCGGACTGTCCCACAGGCCGGTGCCGAGCAGCTGGATGTTGCGCAAATTGGCGCCGGCCGCGGTCATCGCATCGGCGACCGCAACGACGGAATCGCCGTCATCGGCAATGAACAGCGCATCCGCACTGCCGAGCTGCTGCGCCACCGATCGCGCCGGCGTCGCACGATCGGCGCCGTATTTCTCGAACGCGACGACGCGGCCGCCACGCCGCGGCACGGCTGCCTTCACCGCGGCTTCGACGACATTGCCATAGGCATTATCAGGCACCAGCACGGCGACGGAGCGTTTGCCGATGCTGGCTGAGTATTCGATGATGCGATTGACGTCGGACTCCGGCAGGAAGCTCAGCAGATAGACGCCGCGGCCGGCAATGCTCGAATCGGTCGAGAACGCGATCACCGAAATGCCGCGCGTGCGCGCGACCTGCGCCACCGCCGGCACCGACTGCGCGAACAGCGGCCCCAGAATGATCTCGGCGCCTTCATCCACCGCCTGCTGCGCGCCGGCTTGCGCGCCCTGCGGGCTGCCATTGTCGTCCTTGATCAGCAGCTGGATGTTCGGGTTCTGGAACTCGGCCAGCGCCATCTCGGCGGCATTGCGCATGGATTGCGCGGCAAGCCCGGCATTGCCGGCGGCCGAGAGCGGCAGAATCACGGCAACCTTCACGCCGCCGGTGCCGGCGGTGGTCGCCTGCTGCGGCGGACCAGCCGGCTGGGCGGGCGGCGGCGAGGAGCTGGAGAAGGGATTGGAGAACTGGCTGAGGCTCTGCTGCACACCGGCGCAGGCGGACAGCAGGGGCGTGCCGAGCAGCAGGCCAAGCGCACTCCGCCGGGTCGCCCCTGACATCAGGCGCCCCGGGACGGGAGACTTCAGATCACGCGGGCCCACCATCTCAGCTTCTCTTCTGACCGGCCGCATTGCGCCAGTCACAACATTCTTTCCGCGACACAAGCCGCGGATTCAGGCATATTGTCGGCAAATAGTTAACCAAAACAAAAGGATAATGACCGCTTAACGCGACCGTCGTCCTGTCCTGGCTTGCTGTCCGCCGTCCGTCACGAAAGCATCAAGGCGCCGTTTCCGCCGTGAATATGGCGCTGACGCTCCACTCCCTCTGGAATGTGATGCCGGATGGATCACATTCCAGTCCTTCCTCGCCCCGCTTCAATATCCTGGCCAGGCATGATCTTTTTCGAGGGGCCGGTTCCCAGCCCCTGACATCATGCCTAAGTTCATCTCATTATGCGCGCAAAGCCGGCCCCGATAAATACGACTGAAGCCACGGACGCCGCCTCGCGCGGGTTCTCCATCGATGCCCACCGGCTCGTGGCGCCGAAACTCGCGGCCGGCCTCTATCTGGTCGCGACCCCCATCGGCAATCTCGGTGACATCACGCTGCGCGCCCTGCAGACGCTGGCCGCCGTCGAAATCATCGCCTGCGAGGACACAAGGATCACGCGGCGCCTGACCGAGCGCTACGACATCGCGGCGCAGCTCAAGCCGTATCACGAGCACAATGCGGAGGCCGCGCGGCCCAAGATCCTCGAGGCGCTCGCGGCCGGCGGCTCGGTCGCGCTGGTGTCGGACGCCGGCACGCCGCTGATTTCCGATCCTGGCTACAAGCTGGTGCGCGAGGTCTGCGCCGCGGGCCATGCGGTCTATGCCCTGCCCGGCCCGTCCTCGGTGCTGGCGGCGCTGTCCGTCGCCGCGCTGCCGACCGATCGCTTCTTCTTCGAAGGTTTTCTGCCGTCCAAGTCCGCCGCGCGAAAATCGCGCCTGGCCGAGCTCGCCCGCATCGATGCGACGCTGGTGATGTTCGAATCCGGCAATCGTGTGCAGGATACGCTCGCCGAGCTCGCCGAGATCATGGGCACGCGCGAGGCCGCGATCTGCCGCGAGCTGACCAAACTGCACGAGGAGATTTCACGCGCGACGCTGAGCGAGCTCGCGCGCGAGGCGGACACGCTGGAGACGCGCGGCGAATTCGTGCTGGTGATCGCTCCGCCCGCCGCCGATGCCGATGTGCTGACAGCGGATGCGCTGGACGATCTCCTGCGCACGCAGCTTTCCACGAACAGCGTCAAGGACGCGGTCGCGCATGCCGTCGCACTCTCGGGCCGGCCGCGCCGCGAGGTCTATGCCCGCGCACTCGAACTCGCCAAAGATTTGCGGGGCGGCGATGGCGAAGACTAAAGCGCCGGCCGAACCGAAGATCGCCTCGCCCGAGCGCGTCGCCGCGTTTCGCACCGGCATCTCCGCCGAGAGCCGCGCCGCTGCCTATCTGATGGCGAAAGGCTACCGCATCCTCGCCAAACGCTACCGCACGGCGCATGGCGAGATCGACCTCGTTGCGCGCCGCCGCAACCTGATCGCCTTCGTCGAGGTCAAGGCGCGCGCCAGCCTCGACGAGGCCGCCTATGCGGTGACGCCGCGCCAGCAGCAACGCATCATCGATGCCGCGCAGGGCTGGCTGATAGCGCATCCCGAGCATGCGGAATTCGAATTGCGATTCGACGCCATGCTGATTGCGCCGCGCTCACTTCCACGCCATGTGTTGGCGGCATTCGACGCCTCGACCTGAAAGGCAGACCATGAAACTGAACATCGCCGTCCAGATGGACCCCATCGCCCGCATCAACATCAAGGGCGACTCCACCTTTGCGCTGCTTCTGGAGGCGCAGAAGCGCGGCCACGGCCTGTCCTATTACACCCCCGACAAGCTCTCGATGGTCGGCGAGGAGATCGTGGCGCCGGTCCAGCTGCTGACGGTGCGCGACGAGCCCGGTGATCACTTCACCCTCGGCGAGCCAAGGCGCGAGGCACTGAACGGCTTTGACGTGGTGCTGCTGCGCCAGGACCCGCCGTTCGATCTCGCCTACATCACCTCGACGCATCTGCTCGAACGCATCCATCCGAAGACGCTGGTCGTCAACGATCCCGCCTCGGTGCGCAACGCGCCGGAAAAACTGTTCGTGATGAACTTTCCGCAGCTGATGCCGCCGACCCTGATCTCGCGCGATCTCGACGAGATCAACGCGTTCCGCGACAAGCATGGGGCCGTGGTGATGAAGCCGCTGCACGGCCATGGCGGCGCCGCGGTATTCCGCGTGATGCCGCAGGACATGAATTTCGGCTCGCTCTACGACATGTTCTCGGTGACGTTTAAAGAGGCCTGGGTGATCCAGCAGTTCATCCCCGAGGTGAAGCACGGCGACAAGCGCATCATCCTGGTCGATGGCGAGTTCGCCGGCGCCGTGAACCGCGTGCCTGCGGCCGACGACCTCCGCTCCAACATGGTGCGCGGCGGCGCGGCCAAGGAGACCGAGCTGACGCCGCGCGAGCGCGAGATTTGCGCCACCGTTGGACCTGCGCTGCGCGAACGCGGCCTGCTCTTCGTTGGGATCGACGTCATCAACGGCAACCTCACCGAGATCAACGTCACCTCGCCCACCGGCATCCGCGCCATTGCACGACTTGGCGGGCCTGACGTCGCGGCCAAGATCTGGGACGTGATCGAGCGGAAGCGGGCGAAGTAGGGGTTGCGTCACGCGCTCTGCCAAGAGAGCGCGCGATCTCTCCCAGTGTCCCGGCGCACCGCGCGCAATTGCGCGCTAGGCCGGGACGACACTGATGATGTGGTGCGCTGCGTCTTATCTCACTACCAAGATCAGGCGCCTCCCGGCCACCCCTCCACTAACCACCCGTTCACCATGACGCCCCGCGTTATCATCCGGACGCGGGAGCGCACCCGCGTGTTTCTACGGGGCCAACGGCCGAGCGACTAACGCGGCATTCACCATCTGCCCAAAACTCGCTTCGTCACTGCCCATCACACTCGGCCTCGCAACACCCCTTATACTTTTACTCCCTACTCATCGATGCGGGGGAACCCGCCACGTGCGGTTCGAGTGCCCCGCGTAAGAGTAGAAGCGTATGAACACCGCACGCATTGTCGTTCTCGTCATTGCGCTCGGCGCCGGCGGCGTCGCTGCGTATCTCGCCAGCGGTTACGACAACAAGCCCGCACCCGTCGCCCAGGTGGTCGAGAAGCTGCCGACGGTCGAGGTGCTCGTCGCCAAATCCGACATCCAGCTCGGCCAGGCCGTGAAGGCCGAGGATCTGCTATGGCAGACCTGGCCGCAAGCGACCGCCAGCAGCGCCTTCATTCGCCGCGACAGCCGGCCCGACGCACAGACCCAGATCGCCGGCTCGATCGCGCGCGTGCCGTTGATGCAGGGCGAGCCGATCCGCGAGCAGAAGCTCGTCAAGGCCGACGGCTCCGGCTTCATGGCCGCGATCCTGCCGTCCGGCATGCGGGCCGTTTCCACCGAAATCTCGGCCGAGACCGGCGCCGGCGGCTTCATCCTGCCGAACGACCGCGTCGACATCGTCCTGACGCGTCGCCTGAAGAATCCCGATGGCCCCAACGGCCAGACCGGCGGCAATGACCTGATCCTGTCGGAAGTCGTCCTGACCAACATCCGCGTGCTCGCGATTGATCAGGCGCCGAAGGAAAAGGACGGCCAGAACGCCGTGCTCGGCAAGACCGTCACGCTCGAGCTCCGGCCCGACCAGGTCGCGACGCTCTCGGCCTCGCGCCAGGGTGGCACGCTGACACTCGCACTGCGCAGCATTGCCGATGCCAGCGCCTCCGACGGTGGACCGGAAGAGCAGGCACTCAAGCAGCGCCAGACCGGCGTGAACGTGATTCGCTACGGCGTACAGGCGCGACAGCTGACGTCACAGAAGTGATGGGGACATGATGAACTACGGGGATGATCGGACGGGCGTGCGCATTCGGGGGAAGCGCGCAAGCTCGTTCTGGGCAGGGGCCATGTTGCTGCTGGGGCTGGTCGCAGCTCCCGATCTCGTCCGCGCCGCGGATGCACCGGTCGGAGACCAGGCGCCGATGCAGGCGCCGGACCTCGGCGTGGCGCCTGTTGCAACCATCGCGCCGGCCAGGATGCGCTCGCTGTCGCTTGGCGTCGGTAAGTCGGTCGTGATCGACCTGCCGCGCGAGGTGAAGGACGTGCTGGTGGCCGATCCCAAGATCGCCAATGCGGTGATCCGCTCGTCGCAGCGCGCCTATATCATCGGCGCCCAGGTCGGCCAGACCAACGTGGTGTTCTTCACCGCCGACGGCCAGCAGGTCGCCTCCTACGACATCGCGGTGAAGCGCGATCTCAACGGCATGCGCACGGCGCTGCGCCAGTCCCTGCCCGGCGTGCAGATCGAAGGCATCGGCGACAGCGTGATGCTGACCGGCTCGGTGTCGAGCCCGGTCGAGGCCCAGCAGGCCGGCGACGTCGCCGCCAAGCTCGTCGGAGGCCCCGACAAGGTGGTCAACAACATCATCGTGCGCGGCCGTGACCAGGTGATGCTGAAAGTCGTGGTCGGCGAAGTTCGCCGCGACATCGTCAAGCAATTGGGCGTCGACCTCAGCGCCAGCCTGAATGCCGGCACCGCGGTCGTGAACTTCAACAATTCGAACCCGTTCTCGGTCTCCGGCGGCCCGCTGGTTAGCAGCAACGGGCTCGGCGTCACCGGCCTCGCCAAGGGCGTTGCCACCGTCAACGCCACCATGCGCGCGATGGAAACCGCGGGTGTGATGCGCACGCTGGCCGAGCCGAGCCTGACCGCCATCTCGGGTGAATCCGCGACCTTCGTCGCCGGCGGCGAATTCCCGATCCCCGGGGGCTATGCCTGCGATCCGGTCACCCATGTCTGTACCACCCAGGTCACCTACAAGAAGTTCGGCATCTCCCTGAACTTCACCCCGGTCGTGCTGAGCGAAGGACGCATCAGCCTGCGCGTGATGACCGAGGTCTCGGAGCTGTCGAATACGAACTCGATCACATTGACCCAGGCGGTGTCCGCGACCTCCAACAACTCGATCACCATCCCCTCGCTCCAAACCCGCCGCGCCGAGACCACGCTGGAAATCCCGTCGGGCGGCTCGATGGCGATGGCCGGCCTGATCCAGCAGCAGACAAAGCAGGCGATCAACGGCCTGCCCGGCCTCGACCAGGTGCCGATCCTCGGCGCGCTGTTCCGCAGCCAGGACTTCGTCAACAACGAGACCGAGCTGATGGTCATCGTGACGCCCTATGTGGTGCGCGCGGTCGCCCAGAAGGAATTGTCGCGGCCCGACGACGGTTTTGCGCCCTCCTCGGATGCGCAATCGGCGCTGCTCGGGCGCATGAACCGGCTCTACGGCATCGCGCGCCGCGTCGATCCGATCGACGGCGACAGGGGCGATTTCGGCTTCATCATCGACTGACACCAACGGTTTTGGGGACCGGGGCGAGAAACGGGCAAGAGGGGACCAGGCGATGACGAGGACAGCAGATCGACGTCGCAATTTGCGCATCGCGCTCGCGCTGACGGGGCTCTCCGTCATGCTCGGGGCCTGCAACACCACAGGCGACGTCGTCACCACCCAGACGGTGCCGACCGACTACCGCATGCGTCATCCGATCGCGGTGCAGGAAGGCAAGCGCTCGATCGTGATCTTCGTCGGCAAGTCGCGCGGTGGTCTGTCGGCCGCGCAGCACGCCGACGTGATGGGGATTGCCCAGGACTGGGTCCGCGAAGGTACCGGCTCGGTCGTCGTCGACGTGCCGATCGACACTGCAAATTCGCGCGCGGCCGCTGCGACCTATCACGAGATCCGCGGCGTTCTGGGCAGCGGCGGCGTGCCGTCGCGCGCCATCGTGCAGCATCCCTATCGCCCCGAGGATCCCGGCCTGCTGCCGACCATCCGCCTGAGCTATTCCAAGATCACTGCGGTCGCCGGCCCCTGCGGGCTGTGGCCCGAAGATGTGGGGCCGTCGATCCTCGATCCCGGCTACAACGAGAACCGGCCCTACTTCAATCTCGGCTGTGCCAGCCAGCGCAACCTCGCGGCCATGATCGACAACCCCGCCGATCTCGAGCAGCCGCGCGCGGAGACGCCGGTCTATACGGCACGGCGCGACATCGCTTTCGACCGCTACCGCAAGGGCAATCCAACCGCGACCACCTATCCCGAGGCTGACAAGGCCAAACTCAGCGAAATAGGCAAATGACGGGCATCGACGACGAAGAAGCGGGTGATCCGCAGCACCCCGACGAACACATTGCGCCGGTTCCCCGCATCTCGGTGCAGGCCTTTTGCGAGACCGAGAGGACGCTCGCCGCGGTGACCGCGGCCGGCCAGGATCGCCGTCTCGCCAAGGCGCATCTCACCGCCAAGAGCGGCGGACTTGCCGCGGCCATCGAAGTCTATGACACGATGCCGACGCCGAACGTCATCGTGCTCGAATCCGACGGCACGCGCGATATCCTCGAAGGTCTCGACGACCTCGCCGGCGTCTGCGATCCCGGCACGCGCGTGGTCGTGATCGGCAATCCCGGCGATACCGCGCCCTATCGTGAGCTGGTGCGGCGCGGCGTCAACGACTACGTGGTCGGCCCGGTCGAGACCATCGACGTGGTGCGCTCGATCTGCAGCCTGTTCTCGGCCTCGGAAGCCATCATCACCGGCCGCATCATCGCGGTGGTCGGCGCCAAGGGCGGCGTCGGCGCGTCCACGGTCGCGCACAACGTGGCCTGGACCATCGCGCGCGACCTCGCGCTCGATTCCGTCGTGATCGATCTCGACCTCGCCTTCGGCACCGCCGGCCTCGACTACAACCAGGATCCGGCGCAGGGCATCGCCAATGCGGTGCTGTCGCAGGACCGGCCGGACACGGCGCTGATGGAGCGCCTGCTCGCCAAATGCACCGAGCACCTCAGCCTGCTTGCGGCACCCGCGACGCTGGATCGCGTCTATGATTTCGGCGCGGAAGCGTTCGATGCGATCTTCGACACGCTGCGCATGACCACGCCCTGCATCGTGCTCGACGTGCCGCATCAATGGTCGGCCTGGACCAAGCGCGCGCTGGTCAACGCCGACGACATCGTCATCGTGGCCGAGCCTGATCTCGCCAATCTGCGCAACACCAAGAACATGCTGACGGTGCTGAAAACGGCGCGGCCGAACGACCGGCCGCCGCTCTACTGCATCAACCAGGTCGGCATGCACAAGCGGGCCGAGATCGAGGTCAAGGCGTTCGCCAAGACCATGGAAAGCCAGCCGCTCGCGGTGATTCCGTTCGACTCGAAACTGTTCTCGACCGCGGCCAACAATGGCCAGATGATCGCGGAGGTCTCCAAGAGCCACCGCACCACCGAGCTGTTCCAGAACATGGCCAACCGGCTCGCCGGGCGCGGCGAGGTGAAAAAACCGAAGCGCTCGCTGCTCGGACCGCTGCTGAAGCGGCTGAAGGGCAAGACGGGGCGCGGATCCGCGCCGCATCGCAAGGCGTCGTAAACAGCCGGCAACGGCGGTGGATTATTTCTCCGCCCGCTGCTGCTGCTTCTTCGCCAGCAGCTGCCGCAGCGCCGTGATCTTGGCCGCGGCCTGGTCGGGAGGCAAATCTGCCTTCACGAGGATTTCAGCCTCGGTCTCGCGGCCCTGCAATCCCAACACCAGCGCGAGATTGGCACGGATCCGCGCATTGCTCTGATTGCGTTGATAGGCGCGGCCGAGCACCTGTTCGGCCTTCGGCAGATTGTTCTGCAGCATGTATGACAGGCCGAGATTGGACAGCACCGTCGGCTCCTCGGGCACGATCTTCAGTGCCGTGGCGTAATATTGCTGCGCTTCCTCGTTGCGGCCGAGCTGGTCGAGCGCCGCGCCCTGCGCCGACAGGATTCGCCAATCGGGATCCTCGGGCGTATGCGCGCGGCCCAGCACGTCAAAAGCCTGCTGGAAATTTCCATTGTCGGCGAGCGCACGGCCGTAACCGGCGAGCAGCGCCTTGTTGCTGGGATGGGCGAGCACGGCCTGCTCGAACACGGCGACCGCCTGGGCGTGCTGGCCGCCGTCACGCAGCGCCTTGCCATATTCGAGGACGATATTGGGATCGTTCGGCTTGGCACGATAGCGCTCGCGCAAGGCGCCCATATCCGGCTTGCCATCGGCCGCGGCGACAGGCTCGGACCGGCCGCCGAGCGCGCCGGTCACGTCGTCCAGGCTCGTGGTCTGGCAGCCGCCGAGGGCAAGCACCGCGAGCGCGGGAAGCAGGAATCTCGCCGGGGACGAGGCAAGGGACGAACGCTTGGACATACTCTGATCACCGCCGGCGGACTGATCAGAGATGCTTTGCCGATTAACGCTAAAGTCCGGTTAAGGACGCGTCCTTATGTGACCTAGTCGGTAAATTCCGCACCGAATTCGCAGCCGATGCGCCAGCGCAGGCGGCATTGGCGGGAGTAATCCGGCGCGAAGATGATGGTGAACTGCGGCGGCACTTCCAGGAATTCCGCCACCACTTTCACGCCCCCGTCCGAGATATCGGTGATCGTGCAGTCCCGCGGCAGCGAGCCCGCGCCAAGATGAATCTTGGCCAGCCGGCTGCACACCCGTCGTTCGCTTCTGCGGCGATTTGCAAGCATTTGAATTGTTCACCCGTTAGATCACGGCCCATCCCGCACCTCTAGGAGTAGCGGACATTCGTTGGGATGTGCTGAGGAGAGCCGTTCGCATTCGAGGCGTAGTCGAAGCTTAGTGTCCTGGTCCCGTTTACCTGATGTTAGGAACCGCCGGGGCCCTCATCCATGTTCCCGTATTGTTCTTGTCAAATCAGTCCCGCTCTGCTACCCCTAATTGTGCAAGGGGGGCAGCATGGTCCAGCGGGTTTCGACAGTCGCCTTTGAGGGAATCGAGGCCCGCGCGGTCGATGTGCAGGTGCAGGTCGCGCCGGGTCTGCCGGCCTTTGCCATCGTCGGCCTGCCGGACAAGGCGGTGTCGGAGGCGCGCGAGCGCGTCCGATCGGCGCTGATCGCTTCGGGGCTGGCGCTGCCGGCGCGTCGGATCACCGTCAATCTCGCACCCGCCGACGTCCCGAAGGAAGGCAGCCATTACGACCTGCCGATCGCGCTCGGACTGATGGCGGCGATTGGTGCGATCCCGCCGGATGCGCTGACCGGCTTCACCGTGCTCGGTGAGCTCGGCCTCGACGGCTCGATCGCACCAGTCGCTGGCGTATTGCCCGCCGCGATCGGCGCCAACACGCGCGAGGAAGGCTTGATCTGCCCCGCCGCCTGCGGCTCTGAGGCAGCTTGGGCGAGCCCCGACATCCAGATCGTCGCCGCGCACTCGCTGATTCAGATCGCCAACCATTTCAAGGGCTCGCAGGTGCTGTCGCGGCCCCTGCCGAAAGTGCATGAAGCCGCAAGCTCGCTGCTCGATTTGCGCGACATCAAGGGCCAGGAAAGCGCCAAGCGCGCGCTGGAGATCGCAGCCGCGGGCGGACATCACCTCTTGATGATCGGCGCGCCCGGTGCCGGCAAATCAATGCTGGCCGCGCGCCTGCCCTCGATCCTGCCGCCGCTATCGCCCGGCGAACTGCTCGAGGTCTCGATGATCGCCTCCGTCGCCGGCGAGATCGAGGGCGGCGCGCTGACATCGCGGCGGCCGTTCCGCTCGCCGCATCATTCCGCCAGCATGGCCGCACTCACCGGCGGCGGCGCGCGCGCAAAGCCCGGCGAGATCTCGCTGGCGCATCAGGGCGTGTTGTTCCTCGACGAGCTGCCCGAGTTCGATCCGCGCGTGCTGGATTCGCTGCGCCAGCCCTTGGAGAATGGCGAGGTGTCGGTGTCGCGCGCCAATCACCGCGTCACCTACCCTGCCCGCTTCATGCTGGTCGCCGCGATGAATCCCTGCCGCTGCGGCAATGCGTTCGAGCCCGGCTATGCCTGCAAGCGCGGCCGCATCGACCGCTGCACCGGCGATTATCAGGCGCGCATCTCCGGCCCGCTGATGGATCGCATCGACCTGCGCATCGAAGTCCCTGCTGTCACCGCAGCCGATCTGATCCTGCCGCCAGCGACCGAAGGCTCCGCTGAAGTCGCCGCGCGCGTGGCGGCGGCGCGCGATATCCAGCTCGCGCGTTACGCGGAGGCGGGCCTGCCGCAGGTCCGCACCAATGCCGAAGCGCCGGCCGCGGTGCTCGAGGACATCGCCAAGCCCGACGCGCAGGGGCAGAAACTGCTGCGCGATGCTGCCGAGACCATGCGGCTGTCGGCGCGCGGCTATCACCGGGTGCTGCGGGTGGCACGCACGCTCGCCGACCTCGATGGCGCGGACAGGATCGGCCGGCTGCATCTCGCCGAAGCGCTGTCGTACCGCGCACTCGCGGAGGATGTGCGCCAGCTCGCCTGATCATCCCGCGCATCAACCCGGTGGTAACGAGTTTCCTTTACGCTCTGCAAACCATAAGGCCCATCAGTTCCATCAGGGCCTGGCGAGTAGCGTGTCATGTTGCGTTTCAAGATCCTGGCCTCAGTGGTTCCCCTGTTGGCGGCTGCGGTGTTCGCCCGCAGCGAGATCGGATCGGTCTCGCAGCCCTGCATCGCCCTCGGCGACACCTCGGTCGAGCTGACCTCCCTGTTCTGGACCGCCGGCGTCCATGTCGCCTTCACCGACGATCTGTCGCGCGCCACGGTCCGGGTTCAGATCACCGATGACCCAGATACTGCGGACTTCGCGGTCGTGGACGATGGTCTCGGTTCTGAGCCCGATTCCTGCCAGGCCAATCCAGCGAACCGCCTCATCACCATCGCAGCGCAACCTGTCGATGGTGGCCCGGTGATCTATCTTTCCACTGACGGCCCGGCCGATTACCGCATCTTTGTCCGCTCGAAGACGTTCTCGCCGCGCGAGGCCGCAGCCCTGATCGTCGGTGCTCATGGCGACCACAAGTGGCCCCTCCAGGCCGCCTCGCTCTGACGCATTAATACCTCGTCAACCCTGTTTCGAGGCCACCTCGAAGCCTCAAGCTGTTCGCAAGGTCGGCAGGACATCGTCGCGCACGGCGGTGGCAGGTTTCGGGCAAGAGTCGGGGTCGGTGGCGATGGATCGGACGTTCCGGATCAAGGTGCGCATGCGCCGCTTCAGGCGCCGCCACCCGAAGGTCGCCTTTGCCATCCGCTCCTTCATGATCTTCTCGGCCACGTTCGGCGGCGCCTATGGCTTCGTCACCGGCAGCCGCGCGCCGAATTCCGGCTACGATCCCAACGCGTTTGCGATCGGTGCGAGCTTCCTCTTCGCGCTGGCTTGCCTTGGGCTTGCCACGCTGAGCATGCGGCTGCGTTTCGTTGCCAGGCGGATGCGCAAGCTCGCCGCTCACAACGAGGCGCTGATCGACCGCAATTGGGAGCTGAAGGAAGCCGAAGAGCGCGCCCGCAGCCTGTTCGAATCACAGGGCGACCTCATCGTGCTGCGCGATCATCAGGGTCGTATCACCTTCGCCAACGACGCCTATTGCGCGCTGGCCGGGCAGGCGCGCAGCGCACTGGTCGGCACGCGGTTCGATTTCGACGTGCTGGAGCAGGGCGACAGCGCGCGCGAAGCGAGCGGCACGCGCATCCATGACCAGAAGATATCAACTCCGCTCGGCGCGCGCTGGATCGCCTGGCGCGAGGGCCTTGTCCGGCACGATGCCGGTCGGCCCGCCGAGCTGCAAAGCGTCGGACGCGACGTCACCGACCGCACCGAGACCGAGCGTGCGCTGTCGGATGCGCGCGACCAGGCCGATGCCGCCAATCGCGCCAAGTCGCGCTTCCTCGCGATGGCCTCGCACGAGATCCGCACACCGCTCAACGGCATCATCGGCATGGGCGGACTCCTGCTCGACACCAATTTGACGCCGGAGCAGACGACCTACGCCAGGGCGGTGAAAACATCGGGCGAAGCGCTGATGGCGCTGATCGAAGAGCTGCTCGACTATTCCAAGATCGAGGCCGGCAAGCTCGATCTCGAGCAGCGTCCCTTTGCACTCTCGACCCTGATCGAGGAAGTTACCGAACTGCTGGCGCCGCGCGCGCAGGCCAAGAAACTCGAGATCGCGGCTTATGTTGACGAGCGGCTGCCGCTTGAAGTCAGCGGCGATGCCGCACGGCTGCGCCAGGTGCTGCTTAATCTTGCCGGCAATGCCATCAAGTTCACCGTATCAGGCGGCGTAGCGCTGATCGTCGAGCCCGGCATCTGGCCGAACGAGATCAGCTTCCTGGTCCGCGACACCGGCATCGGCATTGCGCCCGAGGCGCAATCGCGCATCTTCCGCGAATTCGAGCAGGCCGACGACCGCGTTGCCCGCACCTACGGCGGCACCGGGCTTGGCCTTGCCATCAGCGAGCGCATCGTCAAGCGCATGGGCGGCCGTATCACGCTGGAGAGCGCGCCCGGCAAGGGCTCGACCTTCGAGGTCGCCATTCCGCTCGCGCCCTCGCAAGGCGAGGCCGGACAAACGGCATTTCCGAGCCCTGATCTATCAGGCAAATCCATCCTGCTGATCGCCGACGGCATCGAAGCGTCCCTGATCGCGCGGCGGCTGGAGCGCTGGGGCGGCCAGACCTGCCTGGTCGCAGACGCAGCGGTGGCCGAAGCGCTGCTGCCGGAGCGCTCCTGGCATGCGGTGCTGGTCGACCATGCGCTCGGCGCGACCATTGCCGATCGCGTGGGCGAAGCCGCCCGCGCCCATGCGACGCAGCGCCTCGTGCTGCTGACACCGAGCTCGCGTCACGAAGGACTCTCGCCTGCTTTCACCGGCTTCCTGGTCAAGCCATTGCGTGCAGCCTCGCTCGCCGCGCGCCTCGCGCTGACGCCGGAGGTCGCATCACCCGATCTCGCACCCGAGCCCGTCGAGCCGACGGCAGTCAGAGCGCCCACGCACGGCCTCTCGATCCTTGTCGCCGAGGACAATGAGATCAACGCGCTGCTGATGCGGTCGCTGCTGACCAAGCTCGGCCACCGTGTCGTCATCGCGGTTCATGGCGAAGCGGCCTTGGAATCCTGGCTTGCGGCCAGCTCTGCCGGCACGCCTTATGACCTGGTGTTGATGGACATCCAGATGCCGCAGCTCGACGGCATCGAGGCAACCAAACGCATCCGTGCCCATGAGGCCGTGAGCGGCGGCCATCACACGCCGATCCTCGCTCTCACCGCGAACACGCTGGTGGAAGATCGCTACGCCTGCTTCGAGGCAGGCATGAACGGATTTCTGATCAAGCCGCTCGATCGCGAGAAGCTGGACGAGGCGCTCGCGGGCTTGGCGGCGGCACGGCAGCTGGCGGTGTAGCCCGCGCTCTCTCCCCGTGGTGACGGGCGCGCCTTGCCCGGCCGACAATCTGCAATTGAAATCGAACCTGCTGTGCGTCATCATCCTGCGGGGGCTCGGTTTCCGTAGAGGATATCGCGCATGAATGTGCTTTGCCGCCTCTTCGTCATTGTCCTTCTCGCCGCTAGCGCCCAGGCTGCCGTCGCAGCGGATACGACGGAGCTCATCGCCTCGCTAAAGCAGGGCGGCTACGTTCTGGTGTTTCGGCACACCGCGACCGACGACAGCCAGAAGGACGTCTATCCCTTCAAGTTCGACGACATGAGTGCCCAGCGCCAGCTGAGTGAAAAGGGCAGGGATATGGCGCGTCAGATCGGGGTGGCAATCCGGGAACGCGCGATTCCGATCGGGAATGTCTACACAAGCCGCCTGAACCGCGCGATCGAAGCCGGCAAGCTGATCACCGGCAAGGAAGGCCAGGCAGTCGACGCATTGACGGACAGCAGCAACGCCAGCGCATCGGGAATGGCAAACCCCAGTGCCGCGAACACAAAGGCTGGAGCGGCCGTGCGCCAGCTCGTCGATCAATCGCCGGCATCAGGCACGAACACCGTCCTCGTCACGCACAAGACGAACCTTGCCGATGCCTTCGGCAAGGACGCCGGAGACGTTCAGGAAGGCGAAGCCTTTGTCTACAAGGCCAGCGGCTCCGGACCCGCGACTTTCGTGGCCCGCATCAAAGCCGCGGATTGGACGGCGAAGGCCGGCCAATGATGGGCGGCGAAGCTACAGCCTTCTGAGCGCCACGCTCTCCACCGCGTGATCCGCGGCCTTCTTCAGGATCAGCGTCGCCCGCGGGCGCGTCGGCAAGATGTTGTCCTCGAGATTGGCGAGGTTGGTCCGCTCCCAGATCGCGGTGGCGGTGGCGATCGCCTCCTCGTCCGACAACAGCGCATAGCGGTTGAAGTAGGACTTTGGATTGGTGAACGCGGTGTCGCGCAGTGCCAGGAAGCGCTTGATGTACCAGTGCCGCAGCGCCTCTTCGTCGGCGTCGATATAGACCGAGAAGTCGAAGAAGTCGGAGACGACGGGCACCGCCTTGCCGTCACGCGGCAGCTTGCCGGTCTGCAAGACATTGACGCCCTCGACGATCAAAATGTCGGGCTGGTCGATCTCGGCCCATTCATTCGGCACGATATCGTAGGTCAGATGCGAATAAACCGGCGAGCGCACGTGCCGGCGGCCCGACTTGATGTCGGACAGAAAGTTGAGCAGCAGCTGCAGGTCGTAGCTCTCCGGAAAACCCTTCTTCTGCAAAATGCCTTGCTGCTCGAGCAGCGCCTTCGGGTAGAGGAATCCGTCGGTGGTGATCAGATCGACTTTCGGACGCGGCGACCAGCGCGCCAGCAGCGCCTGCAGCACGCGGGCTGTGGTCGACTTCCCGACCGCGACGGAACCGGCAACGCCGATGATGTAGGGCACCTTGCGGTCGCGGATATTGAGGAACTGCCGCTCGGCGTAATACAGGCGCTGCATCGCATCGACATAGATCGAGAGCAGGCGCGACAGCGGCAGATAGATGTCCTCGACTTCCTTGAGATCGAGACGGTCGTGCAGCGAACGCAGCCGGTCGAACTCGCCCGGCTCCAGCGTCATCGGCGTATCGTCGCGCAACCGCGCCCATTCTTCGCGCGTATAGACGCGGTACGGATTATATAGCTGCTCGGGTGCGCGGATATCCATGACGCGACCTTTCCGTTGGGACTCTTTAGTTGAGCATGATCTTTTCGGAAAACCGCTTCACACTTTTCCGGATCATGCTCCTAACCCTTACGCGACGCTTTCTCTTCCAACCCAGACATGTTCGTACGCTTGTCGAGGGCGGCTTCCACCTCTTCCAACTTTACGCCGCGCGCCTTGAGCAGCACAAGGAAGTGATAGAGCAGGTCGGCACTCTCGGCGATCAGATGCGCGCGATCGTTTTCGACTGCTGCGATTACGGTTTCGACTGCTTCCTCACCGAACTTCTTGGCGCAATGTTCGGCACCCTTGTCGAGAAGCTTGCGGGTATAGGAGGCCTCTCCACCGGAGGCCGCGCGGGCGTCGATGGTCTCGGCGAGGTCATGGATCGTGAAACGCGGCATCGGAATTACTCAGAAACATATCCGGCCAGACAGGCCTTTTCCCACCGGCCAGTGTAGCATTTTTACGAACGGGAGTCGTCAGGCATCCATGCGCATGGGCAAGCCCCGCCGCGTCATGTGCTCCTTGGCTTCACGGATGGTGAATTCCCCGAAATGGAAGATGGAGGCGGCCAGCACGGCCGTGGCGTGCCCGTCGCGAATACCCTCGACGAGGTGATCGAGATTGCCGACGCCGCCCGAGGCGATCACGGGAACGGGAACGCTGTCGGCAATCGCCCGGGTCAGCGGGATGTCAAAACCCTGCCTGGTGCCGTCGCGATCCATCGAGGTGAGCAGGATCTCACCAGCGCCGAGCGAAACCACTTCCTGGGCGTATTCGACGGCGTCGATGCCGGTCGAGTTGCGGCCGCCATGGGTAAAGATCTCCCAGCGGTCGCCGCCCGGGCGCTTGACCCGCTTGGCGTCGATCGCGACCACAACGCACTGCTCGCCGAATTTTTCGGCGGCTTCCTTGACGAACTCGCGCCGCGACACCGCAGCGCTGTTGATCGAGACCTTGTCCGCGCCGGCGCGCAGCAGCGTCTTGATGTCGTTGACCTCACGCACACCGCCGCCGACGGTGACAGGCATGAAGCAGGCTTCCGCCGTGCGCCGGACGACATCCAGCATGATGCCGCGATTCTCATGGGTCGCGGTGATGTCGAGGAAGGTCAGCTCGTCGGCGCCGGCGGCGTCGTAGGCAATCGCGGCCTCGACGGGATCGCCGGCATCGCGCAGATCGACGAAATTGACGCCCTTGACGACGCGGCCGTCCTTGACGTCGAGACAGGGAATCACGCGCACCTTGAACATGTGTCAGCTCCTGGGCGCGTTGCGGATCAAGGCGAGGGCGGCGGCGGGATCGAGCCGGCCGTCATAGAGCGCGCGGCCGGCGATCGCGCCGGCGAGCTTTTTCGCACGCGGCGTCAGCATCGCCTTGACGTCCTCGATCGAGGCGAGACCGCCCGAGGCGATCACGGGAATCGAGATCGCATCCGCCAACGCGATGGTCGCGTCCAGGTTCAGGCCCTTGAGCAGGCCGTCGCGCGCGATGTCGGTGAAGATGATTGCGGCGACGCCGGCATCCTCGAACCGCTGCGCGATTTCCAGCACCGTCACCTGCGAAGTCTCGGCCCAGCCTTCGACCGCAACCTTGCCGTCGCGGGCGTCGAGCCCGACAGCGACGCGGCCGGGGAATTTCTTCGCCGCCGCCTTCACGAGCTCCGGATCGCGCACCGCAGCGGTGCCGATGATGACGCGGGTGATACCTTTTTCCAGCCAGGCTTCGACGGTTTTGAGATCGCGAATGCCGCCGCCGAGCTGCACCGGGATCTTGATCGTCTTCAGCATCGCTTCGACGGCCTGCGCATTGACCGGCTTTCCGGCAAAGGCGCCGTCGAGGTCGACGACGTGGAGATATTCAAAACCCTGCGTGACAAAGCTCTGCGCTTGCGCCGCGGGATCGAGATTGAAGACAGTGGCGCGCGCCATGTCGCCTTGCTCGAGGCGCACGCACTGGCCGTTCTTGAGGTCGATGGCAGGAAAGAGGATCACGGTTTCCATCGCAAAAAGTTCGAGATCAGGGCCAGCCCAAAACGCTGGCTCTTCTCGGGGTGAAACTGCGTGCCGATGGCGGTGTCCCTGCCGACGATTGCGGTGACGGGCCCGCCGTAATCGGCGCGCGCGAGGACATCAGCTTCATTGGCCGCGTTGAGGTGGTAGGAGTGCACGAAATAAGCGTGCTGGCCCTTGGGGCCGAGCGGCAGCTTGTTCAGCACCGGGTGCTCCTGCAGCAGCTCGAGCGTATTCCAGCCCATGTGCGGGATCTTCAGGCTCTCGTCACGCGGCTTGATCTTCTCGACGTCGCCGCCGATCCAGTTCAGGCCCTCGGTGATGACATGCTCCTTGCCGCGGCTCGCCATCAGCTGCATGCCGACGCAGATGCCGAAGAACGGCCGCGCCTTGACGCGCACCGCTTCCGTGATCGCCTCGACCATGCCGTTGACCGCATCGAGCCCGCGCCGGCAATCGGCGAAGGCGCCGACACCCGGCAGCACCAGGCGATCGGCTTCATAGGCCTGATCGGGATCGCTGGTGACGAAGACCTTCTGACCGTTCTCCAGGCTGCGCGCGGCGCGCTCAAAGGCCTTGGCGGCGGAATGCAGATTCCCGGAACCGTAATCGATGATGGCGACGCTCATCTTGACCCTCCCGGTTCTGGAAACAATCCAATGATGCCGCCGGCCGGAATCGGCGGCGGGTTCGAAAATGGCTGACCCGGCACGTTGCGGGTCGGCGGCGGGCCGCCGCGATCGACGGCCCATTGATCGTTGACGATGCCGCGCTGTGACTTGCTCCAGCGCTCGAAGAAGCGGCGCTCCGCGGTGTCCTCGTCATCGGCGACGACGACGTCGAGCTGCCGCCACTTGCCGCGCGACAGCGTCCAGCGACGCAGGCTGGAGGCCTCAATGCCCATCAGCAGCGCGACGATGCAGTTGGCGAGGAAGATCGAGCGGCGACCGACACCGAGGCTGTGCAGCCCCCCATCGAACGCGGCGAGGAAGACGATCCAGCCGATCAGCGCCAGCCACAGCCTGTTCCAGGCCAGCCAGAACGGACCAAGGATCATCGCCCAGAAATGGAAGCCGTCGCGCACGAACACGAACTTGTCGGTCGCGCGCAGATCGGCGCCGCCGGGGAAGGGAGCATGAACTGTGTAGACAGGCATTTTCGATGCCCCGCTCTCGAGAATGAAGTCGATGCCGCCGGCGGCGCTTGGCCACCGAGACGGAGAGGTCAGCCGCCAAGCGAGCCCTTGGTGGAGGGGATTTCGCCCGCCGCCTTGGGATCGATCGCAACCGCGGTGCGCAGCGCCCGCGCCAGGCCCTTGAAGCAGGACTCGGCGATATGGTGGCTGTTATCGCCATATAGGGTCTCGACGTGGAGAGTCACGCCGGCGTTGATGGCGAAGGCCTGGAACCACTCGCGCACCAGCTCGGTGTCAAACTCACCGATCTTGTGGCGGGGAAATTCGGCCTTGAACACCAGGAACGGGCGGCCCGAGATGTCGATGACCACGCGCGTCAGCGTCTCGTCCATGGGCATGTGCACGCCGGCATAGCGGGTGATGCCCGCCATGTTGCCGAGCGCCTGCTTGACCGCCTGGCCAAGCGCGATGCCGGTGTCTTCGGTGGTATGGTGATAATCAATGTGCAGGTCACCCACCGCCTTGACCGTGAGGTCGATGCGGGAATGGCGGGCGAGGAGATCGAGCATATGGTCGAAAAAGCCGATGCCGGTCGCGATATTGGCCACGCCGGTGCCATCGAGGTTCACGGAGACCTCGATGTCGGTTTCCTTGGTCTTGCGCTTGATCGTCGCGGTGCGCATTGAGAGCTTTCGCTATGGTTCGGTCCGAAAACGCCAGTCTCTTAACAGCCAAATGACGCCTTCGCTACTGCGGGAACGGCTGGCCGGGCCTCTACTTCTGCCTATGGTGAGCGAAATTCGGCCCGGAACGGCCCGTTGTGCCGTTAGCTCCGACCGCCTAAATCAGGCGGGACAATGAGGGTTACGATGCAGGATTCCCAGAACAGCTCGCCGGTCTGGCACGGCACCACGATTTTGACGGTCCGCAAGGGCGGCAAGGTGGTGATCGGCGGTGACGGCCAGGTCTCGATCGGCCAGACCGTGATCAAGTCCAATGCCAAAAAGGTCCGGAAACTCGGCAAGGGCGACGTGATTGGTGGCTTTGCCGGTGCCACTGCGGATGCTTTTACCCTGTTTGAGCGGCTGGAGAGCAAGCTCGAGCAATATCCGGGGCAACTGACCCGGGCCGCGGTGGAGCTTGCCAAGGACTGGCGCACCGACCGTTACCTCCGCCGGCTGGAGGCCATGATGATCGT
The DNA here is from genome assembly GCF_028128895.1 of Bradyrhizobium sp. CCBAU 11434. NCBI lineage: Bacteria > Pseudomonadati > Pseudomonadota > Alphaproteobacteria > Hyphomicrobiales > Nitrobacteraceae > Bradyrhizobium > Bradyrhizobium sp. CCBAU 11434. Next base: position 124,647 of record NZ_LBJX01000102.1, on the reverse strand, counting down.
GGCCGACAAGGACGTCTCCCTGGTCCTGACAGGCACCGGCGACGTGCTCGAGCCCGAGTCGGGCGTGATGGCGATCGGCTCCGGCGGCAATTACGCGCTGGCCGCGGCCCGCGCCCTTGTTGACACCGACAAGGACGCCGAGACCATCGTCCGCCGCTCCCTCGACATCGCCGCCGACATCTGCGTCTACACCAACCGCAACATCACCATTGAAGCGCTGACGGCCGGCTAAGGGATGAGTTCGGCTCACAGCGCCAGCCCGCCCCGAACCGCAATACCGCCGCTCGCCTGGGTCGGCATCGCGCTGCTGCTGCTGGCGTTGCAGGCCTCGATCCTGTTCGCGATGGGGCGGGTGCCGATCTGCACCTGCGGCTACGTCAAGCTGTGGCACGGCGTGGTGAACAGCTCGGAGAACTCCCAGCACATCGCCGACTGGTACAGTTTCTCGCACGTGCTGCACGGCTTCCTGTTCTACGGATTGACGTGGCTGTTGTTCGCGCGCCTGCCGTTCCTGTCTCTTTCCTGGCCGGCACGGCTGATCATCGCGATGCTGATCGAGGGCGCCTGGGAGATCGTCGAGAACTCGCCTTTCATCATCGAGCGCTACCGCGCCGGCACGATCTCGCTGGATTATTACGGCGACAGCATCGTCAATTCGGTCTCGGACACGCTGTTCATGGTGCTGGGGTTCCTCACCGCGCGCGTGCTGCCTGTTGGCGCAACCGTCGCGCTCGGTCTTGCCTTCGAGATCATGCTGGCGCTGCACATTCGCGACAATCTGACGCTGAATATCCTGATGCTGATCCATCCGATCGAGGCCGTGAAGCAATGGCAATCCGGTCCGCCGATCATCTGATGACCTAAAAAGCGGCTTGTCCCCGCCGGTTTCCAATCCTAGCTAAGGTGCCATGACAGACTTCTCTCCCCGCGAAATCGTATCCGAACTCGACCGTTTCATCGTCGGCCAGGGTGACGCCAAGCGCGCCGTCTCGATCGCGCTGCGCAACCGCTGGCGCCGGCAGCAGCTCACGGGCTCGCTGCGCGAAGAGGTGCTGCCCAAGAACATCCTGATGATCGGACCCACCGGCGTCGGCAAAACGGAAATCGCGCGGCGATTGGCAAAACTAGCCAACGCGCCGTTCCTGAAGGTGGAAGCCACGAAATTCACCGAGGTCGGCTATGTCGGCCGCGACGTCGAGCAGATCGTGCGCGACCTCGTCGAGGTCGCGATCGCCCAGGTGCGCGAACGCAAGCGCAAGGACGTGCAGGCGCGGGCCCAACTCGCTGCCGAGGAGCGCGTGCTCGATGCGCTGGTCGGCGCCAATGCGAGCTCGGCAACGCGCGAATCCTTCCGCAAGAAGCTGCGCGCCGGCGAACTGAACGACAAGGAAATCGAGATCGAGACCCAGTCCTCAGGCTCCGGCATGCCGATGTTCGAGATTCCGGGCATGCCGGGCGCACAGATGGGCGCCATCTCGATCGGCGACATCTTCGGCAAGCTGGGCGGCCGCAGCAAGACGCGGCGGCTGACTGTCGAGGGCTCGCACGAGATCCTCGTCAACGAGGAATCGGACAAGCTGCTGGACACCGATCAGCTGACGTTGGAGGCGATCAGCGCGGTCGAGAACAATGGCATCGTCTTCCTCGACGAGATCGACAAGATCTGCGCCCGCGAAGGCCGCGCCGCCGGCGACGTCTCGCGCGAGGGCGTGCAGCGCGACCTGTTGCCGCTGATCGAGGGCACTACGGTCTCGACCAAGCATGGCGCGGTCAAGACCGACCACATCCTGTTCATAGCCTCGGGCGCCTTCCATGTCGCAAAGCCGTCCGACCTGCTGCCGGAATTGCAGGGCCGCCTGCCAATCCGCGTCGAATTGCAGGCGCTGACCCGCGACGACATGCGCCGCATCCTGACCGAACCCGAGGCCTCGCTGATCAAGCAATATGTCGCCTTGATGCAGACCGAGGGCGTGACCCTCGACATCACCGACAGCGCCATCGACGCGCTTGCCGACGTCGCGGTCGCCGTCAACTCGACGGTCGAGAATATCGGCGCGCGCAGGCTCCAGACCGTCATGGAGCGGGTGCTGGACGAGATCTCCTTCACCGCCCCCGACCGCAACGGCGAGACCGTTCGGGTTGATGCCGATTTCGTGCAGAAACACGTCGGCGACCTCGCCAAGAACGCCGATCTGAGCCGGTTCATTTTGTAATTCCGGCAAGCCCGCGCTATTCATTCCGGCGTTGTCCCGGCCTGGTGCGCAATTGCGCACGGGGGCCGGGACCCATACTCACCGGCAGTCCTTGTTGGAAATGATAGCGGCCCTAGCGTTGGCTCAACACGACCTTTCGTGGTTATGGGTCCCGGCCTTCGCCGGGACGACGGCAGAGCTTTGTGCGCATCGAGTGCCACATGCTCGCTGACATCAAGAAAAACCCCTGGCGGCTGCTGCTCGCCATCAACGCGGCTGTCATCGTCGGCGTCTTCATTCACAAGGTGAAGCTGCCGCCTTACGTTCCCTACATCCACCTCCTCGTCGACTACCATTTCGGCTTCATCAAGCGCGCCCTGATCGGGGCGATCGTTGCGCTGTTCACCGACAAGGTGCCGGTGTGGCTGGTGTTCGCGATATCAGGAACGGCGTGGCTGGTGACGCTGGCGCTGTTCGTGCGGCTGTTTCAGAAAACCTTCGGCTTCAGCGCGAAGACGCTGCCGCTGTTCGTCTTCATCGCGGGCTCGCCGTATTTCCTGAAGAATTTCATGCACACGCTCGGCCATTTCGACATCTATGGCTGCCTCTTCGCGCTGGTCCTGCTGCTGATGCCGGCGGGCTCGTTGCTGTTCGTGGCGACGGCCGCGTTGTTCTCGATCATCCTCGTGCTGATCCACCACATCCATCTTCTGATGTATGTGCCGACGATCATCACCATTGTCGTCATCAGGCATTATCTCACCCACGGCATCACCAGAACCAATGTCGCCTTTGGCCTCGTGGCATTGCTCTGCGTCAGCGCACTGTTCTTTGCCGCGCAATTCCTCGGGACCATGCCGATCCCGCAGGCTGATTTCTTCGCCTATCTCAAAACCCGGATGGCCGATCCGTCACGCGAGGACCTGCTACAATTCGCCTACATCTGGTATCAGCCGCTCTCGAAGGAAATCTCCGACACCTGGGCCTGGCTGCCGCACAACAGCCTCGGCCTTCCCGTGTTCGCACTGCTGCTCTGGCTGCACACGCCGGTGTGGCGCTATTTCGCCGACCTGATCCGCGCACTCGCGAGCGACCTCCACCGCCAGCTCGTGATCGCGGCCCTGATCGGCGTCAGCCTCGCCTATCTCGTGATGTTCGCGATGGTGTTCGACTATTCGCGCTGGATGTCGAGCTGGGCGGTCTGCATGTTCCTGATCCTGCACGCCGTGAAGATGCTGCCGGCGAAGCACGAGACGCCGCTGATTCCGGCGGAGGACAAGAAGACAAACATCTTCGGCCTGATCATCACGCTGATCCCGCGCGTCGGGATCGTCCGGCCCTTCTAATATCTCGCCCGCCTGATCCGCACATACAGCGCGCCCTCGCCGCCATGGCCGATGCCGGCTTCCTCAAATCCGACCACAAAGGCGCGGAATTCCGGCAGGCTCAGCCATTCCGGCACCTGGCGGCGAAGCACGCCGCTCTCGCCGCCGCTGCGGCCCTTGCCGGTGATGACGAGCACGAAAGTCAGGCCATCGTGATGGGCGCGATGCAGGAAGCCGCTCAGCGCGCGGTGGGCGCGCATCTGGGTCATGCCATGCAGATCAAGCCGCGCCTCGATCTCGCTGCGACCGCGCGACAGTTTTGTGCGTTCGCGCTTGCCGAGCGGGGCGAGCGGCGGCATCGATGGTTTCGGCGGCCGCGGGGCCGGGGCCGCAGCCAGGGGTCGCGGCGACGACGCTTGCCTGGCGACGGGCGCTGCCGGCGAGAGCTCGGCACGCGGCGCGGCGTGCGGCTTGGTCGCACGGTGCTTCCGCAGCGGCTTGACCTGCTTTGCAACGAGATCCCACAGCTCGCGATCTTCTTCGCTTAAGCCACGACGGCGCGGCGAAGGACGCGGATCCAGCACGGGCGGACGAGACGATCGCTTCATTGCTGGTGGGAACGGTTTTTCATGTGCCTGCGCGGTTCGCGGACCGGTTCTATCACAGGACGCGGCGCCGGAAGCGGCACCGGGTTCGCAACGGCAACAGTCTCATCCTTGCCAGACGTTGCGGCTGATGCGACCGGCTTCGCTGCCGGCGGCTGCGGAAACAGCCTTGCGATCTTCTCCGACGGCCGCGGATCCGGCACCGGCAGCCTGGCCGCGCGCATGGCGGGATCGAGGCTCTTCGGCACCAGCATCACGAAATGCATGGGGTGGCGCAGCCGGCCCGAAACACGGCCGGCATCAGCCCCCGCACCAAAATAAAGATCCGCGCGGGCCGGCCCGATGATGGCGGAGCCGGTATCCTGCGCGATCATCAAACGATGGAACGGCGTCTTGGCGCGATCGGACTCGATCGGCAGCTCGCCTTCGATGAAGAACGGCGTGCCGTAGACATGCAGCGATTTGTCGACCGCGATCGAGCGGCCGGCGGTCAGCGGGATGCCTTGCGCACCGACAGCCTCGTCCTTGTCGGACAGATTGACCTCGTGGAAGAAGATGTAGGAGCGGTTCTGCCGCCGCAGTTCCTTGGCGCCGTCAGGGTTTTGCGCCATCCACTCCCTGATCTTCTGCATCGACATCTCCTCCTTTGGAATGATGCCGCGCTCGATCAGGATGCGCCCGACCGCCGTGTAGGGATAGCCGTTATAGGAATCGTAATTGAGCCTGATGGTCGCGCCGTCGTCGAACTTGATCCGCGCCGAACCCTGGATCTGGGCGAACAAGAGATCCGTCGGATCCTTCAGCCAGGCGATCTCCAGCCCGCGGCCGGCGATCTTGCCGTCCTCGATCTCGCCGCGATCATAGTAGGGCACGAGCTTGCGGCGGCCGATCTTGCGGTAAACCGGCCCCTTGTTGGGCAGGCTGACGGAGGCCTGATTGAAGCCGCGCACGAACAGGTTCGAGGGGCGGCGGTAGACCGGCACGTTGTAGATTTCGGTCTGCGTGCGCGATCCGTCCAGCACCGGCTCGTAATAGCCGGTGACGAAGCCATCGGGCTCGCCGAGGCGTGAGATGCGCAGCGGCGAAAAGTTTTCTTCGAAGAAAGTCTTTGCACTGGCATCGTCGGTCGGCTCGCGCGACTTGGCGGCGCGGCAGGGTTCGCTCAGCGAGCCGCCCAAGGCCTTTTGTTCAAGAGCCTTGGGTTCAGAAGCGCCGGTCTGCGCATTGATCGAGCGGCAGCTGGCACGAAACGTCTTGTAGGCGGCGAGATGATCGTCGTCGCTCCAGCCCTTCACGTCGACCCACGCCAGCGGCAGATACTGCGCGCCGGGAATTTCGAACGGAAGCGGGAGCTGGGGATAGGGCAGCGCACGCGGCGGGACCGCGGCGACTTCGGGGGCGTGATGATGATGGCTGCGGTAGTGACGCCTTGCAGCCTCGGCGCCAAGCGAAAACGAAGCCAGCACGACGAGACCTGCGCAAAGCGCCGTCGCGCTGTTCTTCAGAAAGATCTTAATTCGCGCTTCCGGTGCCAACCAACTTCCAGTTCGGATCGCGAGAGGTGGTGTCGCGGGCGAAAGTCCAGATGTCAGTGATGTCGGCGACCTTGTCAGCGTTGCCGTCGACAATATTGCCGGCCTTGTCGCGGGTGACCGAAATCATTTGCGAGACGAAACGCACGGTGAGCTGCGCCGTACGGTCGCGCAGCTCGGCACCGACAAGCTCGGCCTTGTCGATCGAGACGAAGCGCGTCTCGGTCTTCTGATCGTTCTTCTCGCGGTCCTTGATCGCGGTATCGAAGCTTTCATAGACCTCCGACGAGAGCAGGTCGCGCAGCGAGCGGCGATCGCCATTGGCAAAGGCAAGCACGATCATCTCATAGGCGCCGCGGGCGCCGGAGAGGAAGTGACGCGGATCGAAGGTGGAATCCCGCTCGACGATGGCGTCGAGACCCTGGGCCAGTGCGGTGCCCGGCTCGGTCAGACCTTTCCAGCGGTCAGACGGCGGTGCCGGCTCGGCCGTCGGCGCCAGCGGAGCTTGATCGATCACCTTGCCCGGCATGGTCACGACGTTCTTGTCCGGAGCACCCCCCAGCGCATTGCGGGCGGTGCGGTCGAACGGCGGGCGCTCGTTACCCGTCCGCTGCCCCAGCACGCTACGCAGCCGCAGGAAAATAAAGACCGCCAGCGCAAGGAAGATGATGGTGTAGATGTCCACGTCGTATCGCTTTCTGGTCTTTACCCAAGTCTTTTTGGGCCAAGGCTTCTTCGGGATCGCTGCCGGGAAAATCAATCCGGCCAGTAGACCGTTCCATACCGGAACGGCAAGATGACATCACCATTTTTGGCCCGCGCGTCTCGTCCGCGGGATGTAGGCACGAAATCTGGCCCGGCCAATGGCGCCTTTTGGCACAGTGGCAAGTGTAGCGCGTTTTATGCTTAAGGGGAAACCCGATCGTAGGCGGAAATCACGCATTTTCAAGCGTTTAACGTTCGATTTGGTGTCCCGGTCGGGTCAAACGTCACAGTTGTGAGCGGAGCCAGGATCGGCGCTCCGGGGCCGTTCGTCCTTGTGGAATGAGGCGGCCCTATGTTAGCCAACCGCCGCGAAATTCAGCCCCAATCGGGTAAGGAGAGACTTTGATGACCAACGGTAACGGCACCCCTCCCGAGGCGGCCCAGGCTCCCCAGCTCAATGTGCTGGCGCAATATACCAAGGACCTGTCGTTCGAAAATCCGAACGCGCCGAGCTCGCTCCAGCAGCAGAGCCAGCCGCCCCAGATCAACATCCAGATCAATGTCAGCGCCAACAATCTCAGCGAAACCGAGTTCGAGGTGACGCTGTCGGTCGAGGGCAAGGCCGAGACCGCCGGCAAGGTGATGTTCTCGTTCGAACTGGCCTATGCCGGCGTGTTCCGCATCGCCAATGTGCCGAAGGAGAATTTGCACCCGCTGGTCATGATCGAATGCCCGCGGCTGCTGTTCCCGTTCGCCCGCGAGATCATCGCAACCGCCGTGCGCGACGGCGGGTTCCCGCCGCTGATGCTGGACCCGGTCGACTTCGTCGGTCTCTATCGCCAGAACATGGAGCGGCAGATGGCCGCCCAGGGCCAGGCCGGTCAGGCCTGATCTGCTAGAGCATGATCCGGAAAAGTGTGAAGCGGTTTTCCGAAAAGACCATGCTCAAACGTAGAGCTTAAGCGCGATGACGATTCAACCAAATCTCGTCGCGCTTTAGCCAGCCGGAGAGGCGACTGGAGCGGCGAGATATTCGTTCCAGATCGCCTTTTCGCCCATCGTTGCGATGAAGGTCCGATGGGCCTCCCGTTCGGCATCCGACAGCCGCGGAGCAAGCGGCACCAGGCGCTGCCGCCGCGGCGCATCGCCGGCGGAATTGACGCGAATTTCCTGGGTCTCCGACGCGAGAAGCAGCTGCGACTGCCGCGCCCCGACCAGATCGACATAAACCTCAGCCAGAAGTTCGGAGTCGAGCAACGCACCGTGCTTGGTGCGGTGTGAATTGTCGATCGAATAGCGCGAGCAGAGATCGTCGAGCCGGTTCGACACGCCAGGATGTTTGCGCCGCGCCAGCAGCAGCGTATCGACCAGCCGCTCACGCGGAATCGGCTCGCGCTTGATCCGATCAAGCTCGGCATTGATAAAGCTGATGTCGAACGAGGCGTTGTGGATCACCAGCGGTGCATCGCCGATGAATTCCAGAAACTCCTCCGCCACCTCGTGGAACAACGGCTTGGTCGAGAGAAACTCGGCCGACAGCCCGTGCACAGCGAAGGCTTCCGCCGGCATGTCCCGCTCGGGGTTGATATAGACGTGATAGGTCTGACCCGTCGGCATGCGATTGAAGATCTCGACGCAGCCGATTTCGACCAGACGATCGCCCCGCAGGGGATCGAGGCCAGTGGTTTCGGTATCGAGAACGATTTCGCGCATGATTTCGAGGTGCCGTGCAGGAAGCCGTGGAAGTCGGCGAATCAGGCCCGCCGCTGCGGCATCTTAACGACCTCGGCCAGGATGTGGGTGATTTGCGCGCGCACAGGCTCGAGTCCGTGCGAGGTATCCACGACGAAATCCGCCCGCTTGCGCTTTTCGGCATCGGGCATCTGCTTGGCAATGATGGCCTCTAACTTGGCCTCGTCCATGGTTCCCCGCGCCAGCACGCGCTCGCGCTGTATCTCGGGCGAGGTCGAGACCACGACGACGGCGTCGACCCGCTTCTCGCCACCAGTTTCGAACAGCAGCGGGATATCGAGAACCACGACCGGCGCCTTGGCGGCTTCCGCGTCCGCAAAGAACTTTTGCCTGGAAGCACCGAGCATCGGATGGACGATCTGCTCGAGCTGCTTGATCGCGGCGGGATCATGCACCACACGGGCCGACAGTTTGGGCCGGTCGACCTTGCCATTGGCGGTGGTGCCGGGGAAGGCGGCCTCGATCGCCGGGGCTGCCTCGCCTTCGTAGAGCTGATGGACGGCCGCATCGGCGTCGTAGACGGGCACACCCGCCTCTGCGAACAATTTCGCAGTGGTGGATTTGCCCATCCCGATCGAGCCGGTCAGTCCGAGGATTCGCATCAGCGCGCAGTCATCCTTGTCCGTCACATCGCAACTAGCCGCTCGCGCCGCAGGAACGCAAGCAGCGGCAACAGCGGCAGGCCGAGAATGGTGAAATGGTCGCCCTCGATGCGCTCGAACAGGTGGATGCCGAGCCCTTCGAGCTGATAGGCGCCGACGCTGGTTGTTACCGCATCGCCGGCCGCGTCGAGATAGGCCAACAGCTCGGCCTCGGTCATCGGCCGCATGGTCATGCGGGCAACCGAGACATCCTCGAAGACAATCTTGCCATCATGGGCCACAGCCACGGCCGAATTCAGCTCGTGCGTGCTGCCCGCAAGATCTTGCAATTGTGCCAAAGCCTGGGCACGGCCTGCGGGCTTGTTGAAGAGACGATGGCCGAGCGCCAGCGTCTGGTCGGCACCAATCACGTAGCTTCCGGGACGATTGACTGAGACTGCTTTCGCCTTCTCGCGCGCCAGCAGCAAACCGATCTCGCGCGGGTTCGAAAGCTTTGACGCCGCCTGAATGCTGCGTTCGTCGATATCGGCGGTGACAGCTTCGAAGTCGAGCCCGGCGTTCGCGAGCAAGATTTTACGCGCGCTGCTTTGAGACGCCAGGATCAACGGAGTTTTGCCGCGCCAAAGACCCATGTCGAAAGTTATTCCGAGGGCCGGTTGCGCTGGCGATCGCTGTAGAGCTTCATGATCGCGGCCGCGGTTTCCTCGATCGAGCGCCGCGTCACGTCGAGCAGCGGCCAATCATGCTTGGCGCTCAGCTTGCGCGCAAACGCGACCTCCTCGGTGACCGACTGCCTGTCGGTATAGGTGTCGCTGCCGGATCCGGATTCGGCGCCCATCGAGAGCAGGCGGTTCTGCCGGATCTGGATCAGGCGTTCCGGCGTTGCATGCAGGCTCACCACCAGCGGCCTTGTCAATGTCTCCAGCTGGGACGGCACGGGAATGCCCGGAACCAGCGGCACATTGGCGGTGCGGATGCCGCGATTGGCAAGATAGATCGAGGTCGGCGTCTTCGAGGTGCGGGACACGCCGACGAGCACGACGTCGGCATCGTCGAGCCCTTCGACGTGCTGGCCGTCGTCATGGATCATCGTGTAGTTCAGCGCATCGATGCGCTTGAAATATTCCGCATTGAGCACATGCTGCGCGCCGACGCGCCCCGTGGTCGCAGCCCCGAGATAGGCTTCGAACAGCTGCATCACCGGACCGATGATCGACAGGCTCGGTACATTGATTCCCTTGCACTTGTCCTCGAGCCGCGAAACCAGATCCTTTTCAAGCAGCGTGAACAGCACGATTCCGGGCGCTTCCTCGATCTCGTCGAGCACGCGGTCGAGCTGCTTCTGGCTGCGCACCAGCGGGTAGACATGCTCGACGGGCGTGACATTCGCGTACTGCGCGGCGACGGCGCGCGCGACCGTAATCAGGGTCTCACCGGTGGAGTCTGAGACGAGGTGCAGATGGAAATAATTGCTCGAGGTCGGCACAAAAACTCTTTGTATGGGGGCGGTGTGATTTGTGGATTTCTGTGGAGCTTAACCGCTCGGAAAGGGTTGCGCGACACCAGGGGCGGGACAAGTGCCAATTTTCTTCACACCACTGCCCGTCAGAACAAGTCCAGCCGCCTGTCGAGATGGAAGCGGGATTGCGCGGACAACTCCCTTGATAGGTTGCGGATCAAAATGCGCAAGCCTTTGAGCTCGGAGCATTTATCCGGCCAGACGGGAACCGGCCCGGACATGTTGATGGATGTGAACAAGCATAGGTGAACGCGCGGACGGCGTTGTGTGAGTCCAATCCACGGTCACTCAGACTCAAACCTTTAAGAATCTAAGATTCTTTATTGGAGAAGGGCGCTCCAGAGAGATATGTGTGCAGGTGAGACCTTAACGAGTTCTTACTATCCCCAGATCGCCAAGCCGCTGGCCGTAAAGTTGGACGCCTGACATGTTTGAAGACGTCTATCTCTGGATCAAAGCGCTCCACGTGATCGCGGTCATCTCCTGGATGGCCGGCATGCTCTATCTGCCCAGGCTGTTCGTCTATCACTGCGAGGCCGAGATCGGCTCGAAACAGTCGGAAACCTTCAAGGTGATGGAGCGCCGCCTGCTCAAGGCGATCATCAACCCTGCCATGATCGTCACCTGGCTTGCCGGGCTTTATCTCGCCTGGGCCGGCCATTGGTTCACGTTCGGCTGGCTGCACGTAAAACTGGCAATGGTGCTGGCGATGTCCGCGGTCCACGGCTTTTTTTCCCGCTGGCTCAAGGACTTCGCCGCCGACCGGCGTCCGCACAGTCAGAAATTCTTCCGGATTATCAATGAGGTGCCGACCGTCCTGATGATCATCATCGTCATCATGGTGATCGTGAAGCCGTTCTAGGCAAGATTTGAGGCAGGAAACGTGAATGATCGCTCAGAGCTTCGGCTTGCGGAGTGGAAAGCGATTTTCTATATTGTCGACATCCCACCCAACGCAGGCGGATGTGGTTGTGTCCGAGCTTTTTGAAGGCCGGACACCGCATCAGGTTTGAAGCCCCCACCGGCACTTAACCTTGCCAGACCTGCGGACCTTACCTTCTCGCGTCCGCATTTCAGAGCCTCCTCGCACCCCCTCCCAAGGTTACCCCACAGGACCACCCCAATGCGGGAAATCAAACTCGAAGACCTCAAATCCAAGACGCCGGCCGAGCTCGTCTCGTTCGCGGAGGAGAATGGGGTCGAGAATGCCAGCACCATGCGCAAGCAGGAGCTGTTGTTCGCTATCCTCAAGCAGCTCGCGCTCGCCGAGACCGATATTGTCGGACAGGGCGTCGTCGAAGTGCTCTCCGACGGCTTCGGCTTCCTCCGCTCGCCCGATGCCAATTATCTTCCGGGGCCGGATGATATCTACGTCTCGCCGTCGCAGATCCGCCGTTTCGGCCTGCGTACCGGCGACACCATCGAAGGCCATATTCGCAGCCCGAAAGAGGGCGAGCGCTATTTCGCGCTGCTGAAGGTCAACACGCTCAATTTCGAGGACCCGGAAAAGGCCAAGCACAAGGTCAATTTCGACAACCTCACGCCGCTGTTTCCGAATCAGCGTTTCCGCATGGAAATCGACGATCCGACGCGGAAAGACCTGTCTGCACGCGTGATCGACATCGTAGCCCCGATCGGCAAGGGTCAGCGCGCTTTGATCGTCGCGCCGCCGCGTACGGGTAAGACCGTGCTGATGCAGAACATCGCGCATTCGATCACGCACAACCATCCCGAATGCTATCTGATCGTCTTGCTGATCGATGAGCGTCCGGAAGAAGTCACTGACATGCAGCGCTCGGTGAAGGGCGAGGTCGTGTCATCGACCTTCGACGAGCCGGCGGTGCGTCACGTCCAGGTCGCCGAGATGGTGATCGAAAAGGCCAAGCGCCTCGTCGAGCACGGCCGCGACGTCGTCATCCTGCTCGATTCGATCACGCGCTTGGGGCGCGCCTACAACACCGTGGTGCCGTCTTCCGGCAAGGTGCTGACCGGTGGTGTCGACGCCAACGCGCTGCAGCGCCCGAAGCGCTTCTTCGGTGCCGCCCGCAATATCGAGGAGGGCGGCTCGCTGACCATTATCGCGACCGCGCTGGTCGATACCGGCAGCCGCATGGACGAAGTCATTTTCGAAGAGTTCAAGGGCACCGGTAACTCGGAACTGATCCTGGACCGCAAGGTCTCGGACAAGCGCACCTTCCCGGCGATCGACATCTCGCGCTCCGGCACCCGCAAGGAGGAGCTCATCACCGATCCGCAGGTGCTCAAGAAGATGTACGTGCTCCGCCGTATCCTCAACCCGATGGGCACGATGGACGCGATCGACTTCCTGCTCGACAAGTTGCGCTCGACCAAGAGCAATTCGGAGTTCTTCGACTCCATGAACACCTGAGTGCAATGCAGCATGATCTCAAGGGGCGCCTTCGGGCGCCCTTTTTGTTTTGCGGCTTTGCTGCAGGAAAATCGCAACATCGGGAGTGGCCTCTGGTCGGCCTTCTAATATTCTATAAGCTGTTGGTAATTATTGAAGATACTTGATTTTTAGTTTGCGGCCTGAAGCCGCGAGGAACTTTTTTGCAGCAAACAAGCAGTTTATATTGCGATGCAATATTCGTGATTGCTGCAGAATTTTGTGCAGCAAAACAGGGTCGGATGTTGCCAAAAACAGGTGTTTGCCTTTTCCCCGCCAGCCGGACAAATAGGCCATGCACCCGAGAGACCAGACCATCTTCGCGCTGTCGTCCGGCCGTCCACCCAGCGCGATCGCTCTGGTGCGCGTCTCGGGCCCGCAAGCCAGGCGCGTGCTGACGTCGCTTGCAGGCAAGCTGCCGGCGCCACGGCAAGCGAGCCGCCGGCTGCTTCATGACGCCGCGGGTCAACCGATCGACGATGCGGTCGTGCTCTGGTTTCCAGGCCCGGCCAGCGCCACCGGGGAGGACGTCGCCGAATTCCACGTCCATGGCGGCCGCGCGGTGCTCGCCACGCTCTTCAATACAATTTCGATAATTCCGAATACACGCGCGGCCGAGCCCGGCGAGTTCACGCGGCGCGCGTTCGAGAACGGCAAGCTGGATCTCACCGAAGCCGAGGGCCTCGACGATCTCATCCATGCCGACACCGACCGTCAGCGTCGCCAGGCGCTGCGCCAGTTGCAGGGCTTGCTGGGTCACCGCGCGCGTGACTGGCGCGAGCGTATCATCGAAGCGTCGGCACTGATCGAGGCCGGAATCGATTTTTCCGATGAAGGCGATGTGCCCGCGGAATTGCTGGCGCCGGCGGTCGACGCGATCAAAACGCTGCACGACGAAATTACAAAAGTCCTCGCGGCACAGGGACATTCTGAACGACTGCGCGACGGACTGGTGGTCGCGATCGCAGGCGAGCCGAATGTCGGCAAGTCGACGCTGATGAACCAGCTCGCCCGCCGCGAGGTCGCAATCGTCTCGCCGCACGCCGGCACCACGCGCGACGTGATCGAGGTGCAGCTCGATCTCGACGGCTACCCCGTCACGATGATCGACACCGCCGGCATTCGTGAGACCGATGATCCCGTCGAGCAGGAAGGCGTGCGCCGCGCGCGGGCCCGGGCCGACGACGCTGACCTGGTGCTGTGGCTGGTTGAGGGAGAGCGCGCCGCCGATCCCGACGCGGTGCGGCTGCTTCGGAAGTCCGGAGAGGGCGATCGTCCGGAAGGACCGGTCTGGATGGTCCGCAACAAGATCGATCTCGGCGCCGCCGGGCCGCGCGGCGAATTCGCAATCTCGGCAAGCCGCGGCGATGGCATTGCCGAGCTGGTCGATGCCCTCGTTAAATTCGCCTCCGATTTCTTTGGGACCACCGAGGGCGCGTTGGTGACCCGCGCCCGCCAGCGGGATCTGTTGAGCCAGGCCTTGAACAGCTTGCGCCGGAGTCTGGAGCTTGTAGAAGAGGGCGAGGAGCTGGCCGCTGAAGAGTTGCGTGCGGCCGCCCATGCCTTGGGCCGGCTGCTCGGCCGAGTGGACGTCGAGGACGTGCTCGGGGCCATCTTCCAGAAATTCTGTATCGGAAAGTAGTGCTAGTTCTTCAATATAGAACTAGCACTTGTTCCATTGCTTGTGTTTCACGTGAAACGAGGAGTGGGCTGGTTCCGGATTGTTTCACGTGAAACGTCCCCCGTCATTGCGAGGGGTTCTCGGGATGAAGCAATCCAGGATTTCTCCGCGGGGCAGTCTGGATTGCTTCGCTTCGCTCGCAATGACGGAGCGCAGAGCGGCCACTTGGAACTCTTCTCCGTCCCCCACGAGGTCGCCCATTTGTTTCACGTGAAACAGCGGCTGCGACGTTGCATGTCTTACTGTGCATGGGGTTGCTTTCGCGAAATCGCTCGGGCCTTCGGACGCACCTGTTTCACGTGAAACCCCCGCCTCGCCCAGTTTCCACTTCCGGCTTTTCCCCCGCTGAGCTAGAAGTCCGCCCATGCGACAGGAGCGAGAGAGTTTCGACGTCATCGTCATTGGCGGCGGCCACGCCGGCTGTGAGGCCGCGGCTGCGGCTGCCCGGATGGGTGCGGTGACCGCTCTGGTGACGCACCGTTTCTCGACGATCGGCGCGATGTCCTGCAATCCCGCCATCGGTGGTCTCGGCAAGGGCCATCTGGTCCGCGAAGTCGATGCCCTCGATGGTCTGATGGGTCGGGTCGGCGATGCCGGCGGCATCCAGTTTCGGGTGCTGAACCGCCGCAAGGGTCCTGCCGTCCGGGGTCCACGGGCCCAGGCCGACCGAAAACTCTATGCCGCAGCGATGCAGGCCGCGATCCGGGCGACCGCAGGCCTGTCCGTCGTCGAGGGCGAGGCCGACGAGCTGATCGTGGTTGATGGCCGCGTCACGGGACTGCGTCTGGCTGACGGCCGGGAGCTCCGGGCAGGGGCCGTCGTGGTCACGACAGGCACCTTTCTGCGCGGTCTGATCCATCTCGGTGAGAAGAATTGGCCGGCAGGCCGGGTCGGTGAGGCGCCGGCGATGGGTCTTTCGACATCCTTTGAGCGCGCCGGTTTCACTCTCGGACGTCTCAAGACCGGGACTCCGCCACGTCTGGACGGTTCGACAATCGACTGGTCCGGCGTCGAGATGCAGCCCGGAGACGAACCGCCGGAGCCGTTCTCGGTGATGACCGAGCGGATCACGACGCCGCAGATTCAATGCGGTATCACCCGGACGACCTCGGCCACCCATGAGGTGATCCGAGCCAATGTCCATCGCTCCCCGATGTACTCCGGCCAGATCAAAAGCTCCGGTCCGCGCTATTGCCCGTCGATCGAGGACAAGATCGTCCGCTTCGGTGACCGCGATGGTCATCAAATCTTCCTGGAGCCGGAGGGGCTCGACGATACGACGGTCTACCCCAACGGCATCTCGACCTCGCTGCCAGAGGAGGTCCAGCTCGCGATCCTCGCAAGCATCCCCGGCCTTGAGCGGGTGAAGATGGTCCGTCCAGGCTACGCTATCGAATACGATCACATCGATCCCCGCGAGCTGGATCCGACCCTGCAGACCAAGCGCCTGCGTGGTCTGTTCCTGGCCGGGCAGATCAACGGCACCACGGGATACGAGGAAGCCGCGGGCCAGGGCATCGTCGCCGGTCTCAATGCGGCACTCGCCGCCAGCGGCGCCGCGCTGACCGTGTTCGACCGTGCAGACGGCTATCTGGGCGTGATGATCGACGACCTCGTTACCCGAGGGATCACCGAGCCCTATCGCATGTTCACCTCGCGGGCCGAGTACCGGCTGACCTTGCGGGCCGACAATGCCGATCAACGTCTGACCGAGAAGGGGATCGCGCTGGGCTGTGTCGGCAGTGCCCGGATCCGGCATCATCGGGCCAAGATGGACGCCCTGAACGCCGCCAAGATTCTCTCGAAGTCCCTGACCATCACCCCGAACGAGGCGATCAAGCACGGGCTCTCTCTCAACCGGGACGGTCAGCGCCGCTCGGCGTTTGAGCTGATGGCCTATCCCGAGATTGGCTGGAGCCAGGTCCGTGCGATCTGGCCGGAGCTGTCCGCCATCGATCCCGCTATCGCCACCCACCTCGAGATCGACGCCAAGTACGATGTCTATCTGGAGCGCCAAAGCGCCGACGTCGAAGCCTTCCGGCGCGACGAGGGCATGGTGCTATCGGACGTCGACTACAGCCAGGTCCCCGGTCTCTCCAATGAAGTGCGCGCCAAGCTGGAGAAGGCGCGACCGTTCACGGTGGGCCAGGCCGGCCGGATCGACGGCATGACGCCGGCGGCACTCGGCATCCTCGCGGCCTATCTTCGCCGCGAAGCGCGCAAGACATCCAAGGCAATCGCATAGGCGTTTCACGTGAAACAGCGCGGACCGGGCGGCGACAGACCGCTAACGCGACGAACCGGAGCAGGTGAGGGCACCGCCCGTCGATCCGACCCAGCACCAGCCAAACCGAAGATCGACAAGGCCAGCGCCAATGATCAGGCGCTCGACTCCATCATCGCTGCCGACAAGCGCGCGGCGCTGAAGCTCGCGCCCGTTTCACATGAAACGGAAGCGCGGCTCGACCGCTACATCGCGCTGCTTCGGGAGTGGCAGGCCAAGACCAATCTGGTCGCGCCCTCGACCTTGCCGCATCTCTGGACCCGGCACATCGCCGATTCTCTTCAGCTCGTCGATCTCGCGCGATCAGCAAAACGCTGGGCCGACCTCGGCAGCGGCGGTGGATTTCCTGGTGTCGTCCTGGCCTGCGCCATGGCCGGGACGCCGGACGCGAAGGTCCATCTCGTCGAGCGAATCGCCAAGAAGGCCGCCTTTTTGCGCGAAGCTGTTCGCGTCACTACATCTCCGGGAGTCGTACATCTCGCTGAGATCGGGGATAATGTGGATAGAATCACTGGCCCCGTCGATTGCGTCACCGCACGCGCGCTGGCTCCGCTACATCAACTCATCGGCTTTGCGGAGCCGCTGATGCGCCAGGGCGCAAAGGCGTTATTTCTCAAGGGTCAAGATGTAGAGGCTGAATTGACCGAAGCCGCTAAATATTGGAATATTCAGCCGCAACTCCACCGAAGCCGGACGGGTAACGGTTGGATCGTCGAGCTGACTTCAGTTGAACGGCGCGGGTGAGGCGCTCAGGGGTTGAGTTGGGGAATTTCGATGACCGTGATTGACGAGCCGCAGCAAGACCAGGGCGCCCAAGAAGCTGACCAAGAAGCTGACCGAGAAAAAGCTGAAGTGCCCCATGGTCACCCGCGCATCCTGGCGCTAGCGAATCAAAAGGGTGGCGTGGGAAAAACAACCACAGCGATCAACCTTGGCACCGCGCTCGCTGCGATTGGCGAGCGCGTCCTGATCGTCGACCTCGATCCGCAGGGCAACGCCTCGACCGGGCTCGGCATCGACCGCCGCAACCGCTCCTGCTCGACCTACGACGTGCTGATCGGCGAGGCTCCTTTGCGTGAGGCCGTTGTCTCGACTGCGGTGCCGCGGCTGCACATCGCGCCCTCGACCATGGATCTCTCCGGCCTCGAGCTCGAGCTTGGCACCACGGCCGGCCGTGCCTTCAAGCTGCGCGATGCGATCGCCTCGCTCAACAACAACGTCTCGCCGGATGCCGACTACACCTATGTGCTGATTGACTGCCCGCCTTCGCTCAACCTGCTCACGGTGAATGCGATGGCCGCATCGGACGCGATCCTGGTGCCGCTGCAGTGCGAGTTCTTCGCGCTCGAAGGTCTGTCGCAATTGCTGCAGACGGTGGAGCAGGTGCGCTCGACGCTCAATCCGAACCTGTCGATCCACGGCATCGTGCTGACCATGTTCGACTCGCGCAACAACCTCTCGAACCAGGTCGTCGCCGACGTCCGCCAGTTCATGGGCGAGAAGGTCTACAAGACCATGATCCCGCGTAACGTGCGCATCTCGGAAGCACCGTCCTACGGCAAGCCGGTGCTGGTCTACGATCTCAAATGCGTCGGCAGTGAAGCTTACTTGCGGCTCGCCACCGAAGTGATCCAGCGCGAGCGCGAGCTGCGCGTCACGCATTAGCGGTGCCGTAGCTTGGGTTAGCCGAAGGCGTAACCCACCAATGTCTACCTCCGCGGAAAACAGAAGAGGTGGGTTACGCCTTCGGCTAACCCACCCTACGATTCGAAAATTCAGTTCTGGAGTGCTGCAGCGTGAATCCAAGGGAGCTGGCGATGGCTGACGAAGCGCGTTCGCGACTGGGCCGGGGTCTTGCAAGTCTGATCGGTGACGTCGGCGGCGAGGCCCAGCACGTCGACCGTCCGCGCGCGCAGCGCAAGGTGCCGATCGAATTCATCAAGGCCAATCCGCGCAACCCGCGCCGTACGTTTTCGGACACCGAGCTCAAGGAGCTCTCGGAGTCGATCAAGCAGCACGGCGTGATCCAGCCGATCGTGGTCCGTCCCGTCAAGGGCGCGCAGGATCGCTTCGAGATCATCGCTGGCGAGCGGCGCT
Source organism: Bradyrhizobium sp. CCBAU 11434 (assembly GCF_028128895.1). NCBI lineage: Bacteria > Pseudomonadati > Pseudomonadota > Alphaproteobacteria > Hyphomicrobiales > Nitrobacteraceae > Bradyrhizobium > Bradyrhizobium sp. CCBAU 11434. The sequence goes on along the minus strand of NZ_LBJX01000102.1, from coordinate 105,946 downwards.
GGCGCGCGTCGCAGATGGCGGGTCTGCACGAAGTGCCGATCGTGCCGGTCGACATCAGCGACAGCGATGCGCTGGAATTCGCGATCGTCGAGAACGTACAGCGCGAAGACCTCAATCCGATGGAAGAGGCGCAGGGCTATCACGCGCTCGCCAACGAGTTCAAACGCAGCCAGGAGGACATCGCCAAGGTCGTCGGCAAGAGCCGCAGCCACGTCGCCAACATGATGCGGCTGACCAAGCTGCCGGCCGAAGTGCAAGCCTTCATCGCAACCGGTGAGCTGACCGCCGGTCACGCCCGCGCGCTGATCGGCGTGCCCGATCCGCTCGCTGCCGCCAAGCGGATCGTTGCGGAAGGTCTCAACGTCCGCCAGGCCGAAGCGCTCGCGCACGAAGAGGGCGTACCGGAGCGCAAGCCGCAAAAGCCGCGCGCCACCGGGGCCAAGGAAAAGGACCCTGATACGATCGATCTCGAAAAGCGCGTCAGCGACGCGCTCGGCCTCAAGGTCACCGTCAATCACCGCGACCCCGGCGGCTCGGTCCAGATCAACTACCGCAACCTCGATCAGCTCGACGAGGTGATGAAGCGGCTCGCGAAGGGCGGGCTGTAGGCGTCGGTGTCGTCCTGGTGAAAGCCAGCTCTATCCGCTTGTCATTGCGAGCGAAGCGAAGCAATCCAGGATCGTTCCGCGGAAAGACTCTGGATTGCTTCGTCGCGCGAGCTCCTCGCAATGCCGTGGTGAGAGTGGAAGCCTATCCCCGCCGCCTTGCATTCACGGCGATCGCCATTAGCGTGCGCTGAGCAATCGCGGCGGCGAGCGTGGATTGCTTGCGGGTGTCGAGCGCGGCCGTTGCAAGCTGTTCGATGATAGCGGCGAGCCGTGCCACGCTGAAATTGCGCAGCGCCGTTTCGACCATGGGCTTTCGTGAAAAATGTAGGCGCGGAAAGCCGCCGTCGAGCACCGCGGAGGCCGGTTGGCCGTCGGCGATGGCCAGCGCGGATTTGTGCAGCCACGCGGCCTGGCGCTGCGCGGCCGAGAGGATCACGCCGGGATAGGTGCCGGCGATCATGGCCTTTGCGAATTCGGTCTCGACGATGTCGGGCCGGCCGGCAAAAGCGCCGTCGACGATCGGATCGAGCTTGAGCTCGGACGCATCCGCGACGACGGACATCACGTCGTCCAGCGTGATCTCGCCCTTGCCGTGGGCGTAGAGCGTGAGCTTGCGCAGCTCGTTGCGTGAGGCCTGCCGGTCACCGCCGAGAAACGACATCAATGCGGCACGGGCATCCTGCGTGATGCGCAAGTTGGCGATGCGGAGCTCGTCGTCCATCAATTTCGCGAGGTCGCGCTCGGTGTCGGGATAGCAACCGATCGCAACGGCGGTCTTGGCTTTTTCGCAGGCCTTGCGCAGCGGCGATTCCGGGCGCAGCTCGCCGGCTTCGATCACGATGCGGCAATCTTTCACCGACATTTCGGCCAGGGTATCGACACCGGCGGCAAAGCTGCGCGAGCCGGCGCGGATGCGAATGGCGCGGCGGCCCCCGAACAAGGGCACGGTCATGGCCTCGTCGACCAGGCGCGACGGCTCGGCGGAGAGCTCGTCACCGTCGAGCTTCACCAGCGAGAAGGGATCATTGGGATCGTCGACGGCGGACGCAATCAGCGCGTCGGCGCGCTCACGCACGAGGCCGGCATCGGGACCATGAAGCAGGATGATCGGGCGGCCCGCATCTGGACGTGCGAGGAAGGCATCGACCTCTTTTCCGCGCAACGCGACCATCGGGCCCTCAAGCGGGAAACGAACTACGAGCCTGCGGTGAAAAACGCGGCGAGCCTCGTGTTGATATTCTCGGCAATCTCGTTGGCAGCACGATCCTCTGCGTCGCGTATCGCGCGGTTGCGGGCGAAGCGCTGATACGAGCCGGGCATGTCGTAGGACACGCGCGAGAAGGTCGAGCCGGTCATCACCGACTTGCCGCTCACCACCTCGATCAAATTGTACTGGCAGTCGATGCCGTAATTCTCACTGGTCGGCAGGCCGGTCAGGGCAGAGACGATCAGCGACGATTTGCTGGTGGTGAAGCGGATATCGAGCCGGTGTGTCGGCGGCATGCCGGTCGCCGAGCCGTAGAGCTTGAAGGCGAGGGCGTTGCGGATCTCGACGCCGACGCGGGCCTCGCGCGAGGCGTTCGCCTTCGAGATCGGCGGCAGATCGACCCCCATCAGCTTCTCACGCAAGCCGGGGGTGCCGTCGGTATGCTCGGCATACATCGGCTGGAAGCAGCCGGCCGTCAGCCCCGCCAGTGTGGCAACCGCCAGCAAGCGGGCTGCGATACGGATCCTAGCCGACAACATTCACGATCCTCTTGGGAACGATGATCACCTTGCGGACGGGTTTGCCGTCCAGCGCCAATTTTACAGCATCAAGCGCCAAAGCGGCAGCCTCGATTTCCGGATTCTGGGCCGCTGTTGCAACCGTGACCTCACCCCGCTTCTTGCCGTTGACCTGGACCACCAGCGTCACGCTGTCTTCAACCAGCAAATCGCGTTCGATTTGCGGCCAATTGGCCTCGGAAACCAGTCCGGATTGGCCCAAAACCTGCCAGCACTCCTCGGCCAGATGCGGCATCATCGGAGAGAACAGCTGGACCAGGATCTGGCTGGCCTCCTGGATCGCCCAGGCCAAGTCGGCCGCGGGCTGGCCGGGGCGCTGGAGCACCTCCGAGAACGTATTGGTGAATTCGCGGATATGGGCGAGGCAGACGTTGAAATGCAGCCGCTCGACGCCCGATGTGACCTTGTCCAGCGCGCCGTGGGCCGCCTTGCGCAGCAGGAGCGCGTCGTCGCCAAAGGACGCCGGGCGGGCAGCCGGAGCAGCCTTGCTGGCCTCCACGGCATCGTTGACCAGCCGCCACAGCCGCTGCACGAAGCGCGAGGCGCCCTGGACGCGTTCATCGCTCCAGATCACGTCGCGGTCAGGCGGGGAGTCCGACAGCATGAACCAGCGGGCGACGTCGGCGCCATAGGTCGCGATGATGTCGTCGGGGTCGACCGTGTTCTTCTTCGACTTCGACATCTTTTCGATCGGGCCGATCGCGACGTCTTCGCCGGTCGCGAGCAGCGTCGCACGGCGTCCGTTGCCGCCGACCTCGATCTTCACCTCGGCCGGCTGCACCCAGCTGCCGTCGGCCTTCTGGTAGGTCTCGTGCACCACCATGCCCTGCGTGAACATGCCGGCAAACGGCTCATCCAGCGCGAGGTGCCCGGTCGCCTTCATGGCGCGGGTGAAGAAGCGGCTGTAGAGCAGATGCAGGATCGCGTGCTCGACGCCGCCGATATACTGGTCGACCGGCAGCATGCGGTTGGCGACGGTCGGCGTCGTCGGCGCGCTCGCGTTCCAGGGATCGGTGAAGCGCGCGAAATACCAGGACGAATCCACGAAGGTGTCCATGGTGTCGGTCTCACGCTGCGCCTTGCCGCCGCATGTGGGGCAGGTGACGTGCTTCCAGGTCGGATGATGGTCGAGCGCGTTGCCCGGCTTGTCGAAGCTGACATCCTCCGGCAGCACCACCGGCAACTGGTCGTCCGGCACCGGCACCACGTCGCACTTCGGACAATGGATCACCGGAATCGGGCAGCCCCAATAGCGCTGGCGTGAAATGCCCCAGTCGCGCAGGCGGAAATTGACCTGACGCTCGCCGACAGGCGCATTGCCGCGCAGCTCGTTTTCCAGGCGCTTGGCAACCTCTTCCTTGGCTTGCTCGATGGTCATGCCGTCGAGGAAACGCGAATTGATCATGCGGCCGTCACCGTCATAGGCGGTGTCGGTGATGACGAAGGATTTGGGATCCTGGCCCTCGGGACAGACGACCGGCGTATTGCCGAGCGCGTATTTGTTGACGAAGTCGAGGTCGCGCTGGTCATGCGCGGGGCAGCCGAAGATCGCGCCCGTGCCGTATTCCATCAGCACGAAGTTGGCGACATAGACCGGCAGCTTCCAGCTGGGATCGAACGGATGCACCGCGCGGATGCCGGTGTCGAAACCCTGCTTTTCCGCGGTGTCGATGATCGACTGCGCGGTGCCGATCTTCTTGATGTCGGAGATGAACTCCGCAAGAGCAGGGTTCTTGGCCGCGGCCGCCTGCGCCAGCGGATGATCCGCAGAGATCGCCATGAACTTCGCGCCGAACAGCGTGTCGGGGCGCGTGGTGAAAATCTTCAGCTCGCTTTCGCCGGCAGGCGTGGTCGCCGCATCAAGCGCGAAACGGATTAACAGGCCCTCGGACCGGCCGATCCAGTTGCGCTGCATCAGCCTGACCTTGTCGGGCCAGCGGTCGAGCCCATCCAGTGCCGACAGCAATTCCTGCGAGTACTTCGTGATCTTGAAGACCCACTGGCTCATTTCCCGTTGTTCAACAACGGCGCCCGAGCGCCAGCCACGGCCGTCGATCACCTGCTCGTTGGCGAGCACGGTCATGTCGACGGGATCCCAGTTCAGCTTGCGCTTCTCGCGCTCGGCAAGGCCGGCGGCGAGCATGTCCAAAAACATCTTCTGCTGATGCTTGTAGTAGCTGGGGTCGCAGGTCGCGAATTCGCGGCTCCAGTCCAGCGATAGCCCGATCGAGCGGAGCTGCTTCTTCATCGCGGCGATGTTGTCGTAGGTCCAGGCCTTGGGCGCGACCTTGCGCTCGATGGCGGCGTTCTCGGCCGGCAGGCCGAACGCATCCCAGCCCATCGGGTGCAGCACGTTGAACCCCTTGGCGCGCATGAAGCGGGCCAGCACATCGCCGAGCGTGTAGTTGCGGACATGGCCGATATGGATGCGCCCGGAGGGGTAGGGGAACATCTCCAGCACATAATATTTCGGCCGCGAATCGTCGTTCTTCGAGACGAAGATCGCCTGTTCGTCCCATTTGCGTTGCCAGCGCGGTTCGGCGTCGCGGGCGTTGTAGCGTTCGGAGGTCATGGAATCGTTGCGTTTTCGTGGTTTCGGCGGCCTGAAGAGGCCGGACTAGGCCATAGAAGTCCTCGGGGGGTCAATGGGTTGCCGTGACGAGCGGCCCCTCGCAATGCTGCTCCGCAAAAGTACGGACAAGGGTATTGGGATCGGATTAAGGGGTCGGGTGCGAGGTTGGGCCAACAGCACCCCGCGTCAGGCCATGGCCTCATATTTCGACGATCCCGACTACGACTATGCCGCGTCCATCGCCGGGCGGGCGGTGCGGAGCATGGCAGAGCAGCGGATTCCGCCGACACCGACCAATTTTGCGATCTGGTTCCAGTATTACGCCGGCAGCCATAACGACCTGCGCAACGCCATTGACCTCCTGATCGACCACAACCGTCCCTTCGACAGCAGGACCAACCAAGACCTGTTCGAGACCTATATCGCGCCCCAGGTGAGCGCCGTCGTGGTCGAGACGTCCGAGCGGCTGCAGGCCCTGATGGGTGCGGCAAAGGAATTTCTGGCGACCGCGATCGCCGACAACCATTCCCAGATGCAGGCGATCAATGAGGTTGCCGACCAGGGCAAGGCCGGCGTGGATCCGAAGGCGCTGGTCGCCCAGCTCATGAACGAGCTGGCGCGGGCCGCCACCCGTGCGACGCGGCTCGAAGCCGGCTTTGAGGAAAAGACCCGCGAGCTTGACGTTATCAGGGATTCGCTGACCAAATCCGAACAGCGCGCTTTGACCGATACGCTGACCGGACTGCCCAACCGGCGGGCGCTCGACGAATTCCTGCGCAAGGCGCAAACAATGGCGGATTGGGGCGAGCCGCTCAGCGTGCTGCTGCTCGACATCGACCACTTCAAGACCTTCAACGACAATTTCGGTCACGGCGTCGGCGACCAGGTGCTGCGCTTGATGGCGAAGGTGTTGCGCGAAAAGGTCCGCCCGCAGGATCTGCCGGCGCGGTACGGCGGCGAGGAGCTGATCGCAGTGCTGCCGGATGCCGATCTTGCGGCGTGCACTGATATCGCCGAGCGCATCAGGCGCGCGATCGGCGAGTGCACCATCACGCGCCGTTCGACCGGCGAGGTTCTGCCGACCATCACGGTTTCAATCGGCGTTGCGCAGTATCGGCCCGGCGAACCCACCGCGGATTTGATCGAGCGCTGCGATCGCGCGCTCTATCTCGCCAAGGGCGGCGGCCGCAATCGCGTGGTGACGGAAAACGAGCTCGATCGCGCCGAGGCTGCCGGCTAGCGTTTTCGAGCGAAGCGAACGTCGGTTCGCGCAAGAAAGCGTCAAAACCAGAATCTAGGCGCTCGCCGCAATCATCATGCCCGCTTTGCCTTTCTCGATCGCCTGCACGCCGTGCTCGACGACATTGTTGCGGCCGCGATGTTTGGCGGCGTAGAGCGCAGCGTCAGCGGCTTCGATCAGATCGCCGGGACGCAGGGCCTCGTTCGGCCGCGTCGCCGCAACGCCGATTGAAACGGTGACGATCATGTGGGCCGAGGTAATGTGCGGCAGGCAAAGCTTCAGCACGGCCGCGCGCACCTGTTCGCCGATCGCGACGGCGCGCATCACGTCGGTGTTCGGCAGCAAGAGACAGAATTCCTCGCCGCCATAGCGCGCGGCAAAGCCCATCGTGTCGGCCGCGATGCCGGACAGCGACTCGCCGAGGCGCGTCAGGCAGGAATCGCCTTCGAGATGGCCGTAGGTGTCGTTGAACAGCTTGAAATGGTCGACGTCGATCATCAGCAGCGCGAGCTCGCTGCCATATTGCTGCGCGCGCATCCATTCGAAATCGAGCCGGCTCTGGAAGCCGCGGCGGTTGGCGAGCCCCGACAGCATGTCGATCGACGCCATCACCGTGAGGCGATCATTGGTCGCGATCAGCTCGCGTTCGCGCTGGCTGAGCTGCGCCGCCATCGCGTTGAAGGCGCGCGCCAGCGGCACGAATTCGGAGGGCAGGCTCTTGCGCGCGGCGCGGGCCGACAGATCGCCCTCGCCGAGACGCTTGGCCATGTCGGCGAGCATTTCGATCGGCTTGATCACGAGCTTCTCGGCGGCGATCAGCGCACCGAGCAGCACGAACACCACGACGAAAGCGAGCTGGAGATAGGCGGTGCGGATGTCGCGGCTCACTGCGGCGGACACCTTGTCTTCGTCGATGCTGGCGATCAGGCGGGCATTGGTGCCGGCGATGCGGATGAAGCTGACCGCGCGCTGCGAGCCGTCAGCAGCGAGGAAGGACAACGAGCCTTCGTCCTGGTCGGAGCGCAAGGCAAGATCGGCGATCGCCGACATCAGCGGCATGTCGTCGAGGGGCCGTCCGACCACGCTGTGCTGGTCGGCGGGTGCGGCCAGCACGGTGCCGGTGCTGTCGACCAGCACCGCGGTGATGCCGACGCGGCCACCAAGATTGTTCATCACCTTCGACATCCAGTCGAGATTGACGGTTGCCAGCACGACGGCGTCGGCGACGCCGCTGAACGCGGAGACCGGATAGACCGCCATGACGGTCGGTGCCTGCACGGGACGCGACAGGATGAAGTCGGACAGCACGAACCGGCCGGTCTCCTGCGCCTGCTGGAAATAAGGTCGGTCGGAGAGGTCGAGACCGACATACATGTTGTTGGTCGCACACTGGATGCGGCCATCCCGGCCGGCGATCAGGAGTGTGCGAATCCAGGGCAGGCTCGTCGGCAGGCTCGCGCGCAGCACATCGCAACTCTTGCTGACGCCGCCGGCGGAGGCGCGGATGAAGGCTTCCGATTTCAGGATGGTCTCGACCGACGAGATCACCTCGCGCTGCGCATCGGCGCTGTGCCGTGCGACGGTGGTGAATTCGGCGGTGGCCTGGGCGATCTGCTTGGTGCGGGTATCTTCCAGCGAGCGGATCCGCTCGAGCATCAGGGGCGCGACCAGAATCACCGCGAGCAATGCAAGCCGGGCCCTGATGCCGAGGACCTGCTTGAGTTTTGCGCGCTTGCGGTTGAAACTGACGTTTGCCATCTTCGTTACCCACCCCGCGCGCAAGGTAAAGCGAAGGGTTCAAAAACCCTTGCTTGAACTCGGTAAAATTGGAACTACCTCCGTTAAGGTCACGGCCCAACCGACATCATGACAGACAACGACGCCGCGCCGGTAACCGGCGATTCATCAAATGCGCTGGCCGCGGTCGAGGCGGAGATTGTGCGCGCCTGCAAGGATGCGCGGCGCGATCGCGCCTCCGTGACGCTGATCGCGGTGTCGAAGACGTTCTCGGCGGATGCGATCATGCCTGTTATCGGCGCCGGACAGCGCGTGTTCGGAGAGAATCGCGTGCAGGAGGCCAAGGGCAAGTGGCCGGCGTTAACGTCTGCTTACCCTGATATCGCGCTGCATCTCATCGGACCGCTGCAATCCAACAAGGCGAAAGAGGCGGTCGCGCTGTTCGATGCGATCCATTCGGTCGACCGTCCGAGCATTTGCCAAGCGTTAGCCAAAGAAATCGAATCCCAGAACAAGCACCCGCAACTCTTCGTCCAGATCAATGTCGGCGAGGAGCCGCAGAAGGCCGGCGTCGCGCCCGGCGAGGCCGACGCCTTCCTCAAGAGCTGCCGCGACACCTATGGCCTGACGATATCAGGCCTGATGTGCATCCCGCCGGTGGACGAGCCGCCCGCGGCGCATTTCGCGCTGACCGCCAAGATCGCCGCGCGCAATGGACTTACGAACCTGTCGATGGGCATGAGCGCGGATTATGCGACCGCCATCATGCTGGGCGCCACGCATGTGCGCGTGGGGAGTGCGATCTTCGGGCATCGGTGATTTGCCGTTTGCAACGGCCGTGCCCGGCAAAGGCTCTCGATTTCGTCGTTGCGAGCGTAGCGAAGCAATCCAGGATCTTTCCACGGAGAGACTCTGGATTGCTTCGCTACGCTCGCAATGACGCGTGGAGAGAGTTTCGCTCGCCACGACGACGGTGATTACACGAACCTCACCGACACCTTCCCCAGTGCACCAAAGTCCGCCGCAAAGAGATCGCCGGCCTGAATCGGCAGCGGCGGATGGCAGGTGCCTGTCGTCACCACCTGCCCTGCCCGCAAGGTGATGCCGAGCTCGCGCAGCTCATTCGCGAGCCAGGTCAGCGCCATCAGGGGATCGCCGAGCACATTCTTGCCGTGACCGATATAGCGCTCGCCGCGCAGCGTGATCACGGGCCGCTCCTCGATGAGATCGATCGCGCGCCAATTCGCAGTCGTTGCCGGCCCCAGCACGAACAGATGCGCGCAGGCATTGTCGGCGATCAGCTGCGCTTCGCCGGCGCTGGTGAAATCGGTGAAGCGTGAATCCGGAATCTCGATGGCGGGGTGCAAGGTGTCGACGGCGGCAAGGACTTCATCGACGCCAAAGGGCGAAGACCGCGGTGCCAGGTCGCGTCCCATGCGGAAGCAGAATTCCGGCTCGCCGACGCGCATCGCGTTACCTTTCATCGAGGCGGTGCCGCCGTCGGCGATGACGGTGTCGCTCATGATGCGACCGGCCAGCGGTCCTGAGACATTGATGTGCTTCTGCCCGGCTTCGCTCGTGGCCGCGATCTTCCAGCCGAACAAATTTCCCAGCGACTGGTTTTCGAGAACGGCCTGCACCGCGTAAGCCTCGCCGCGGCTCTGCGGCCGTAACGGCGCCTCAAGAGCGTCGAATTTGCTGCCGTCGCGCCAATGTTGAACGAGAACTCGCGAAGCCGCGACGATCTGATCCTTGTCGAGCATGCGTCCTCACCCGATGATGATTCTTGTTCTTGGTCCTATCCGCCGCAGCAGCTGTAGCATCGCGGCCTTGGTCATGGAGACGCAGCCTGCAGTCGGGCCGAAATTGTCGCGCGCCAGGTGCAGGAACACCGCACTGCCGCGGCCGGCAATGCGCGGGCGCGTGTTGTGATCGATCTCGATGATGAAGTCATAGAGATGGTCCGCGCGCTTCAGCCGGTCGCCGCCCTCGCCCTGCCCGCGCCGAATCCGCTGGTTGTAATGGCGGTCGCCGGGATCCTCGCACCAGGCGTCCGTGTCGGTGATGATGCGCGCCGGCAGAAACGTCCTGGGGCGGCGGTGCCGGTCGCCCCGCCACCACAATTGCCGGGGCCGAAAGCTGCCCTTGGGGGTGCCGCCATCGCCCTCGCGCTTGTTGGCCAGAATGCCGCCGCGCCCCAGCGCCACTGGAATGGTCAGGTGGCCTGCCGTCAGCCAGCCCCGGCGCGGATTCCCGGCGGCAGGCTTAACGCGGATCGCGGATAGCGGTCCGTTGCCTCGATTCCCGGTGTAACTGACTGACACGGCTTTGTTTTTCATGTGAAATCGCGATGTCGAATTCATTACAGGACATTCATCAAACCGTCCTGCTATTCTAGGTTAGAGTGCTTCCGGCTTGTGAATCGGTAACAGCCCACTACTTCAACACGAACAACAATAAGAATGACGACCCCTAAACTTTCCCATCACGGCTGGGTGCGGCATGCATGCGCGCCTCGCCGGACTCCAAAAGGATGATCCCCTATGGCCAATGCCCGCAAGATCCTGATCGTGGATGACGATACCGATCTGCGCGATACGTTGGTGGAGCAATTATCGCTACACGAAGAATTTGAAGCCTCCGCCGTCGATACCGGCGCCAAGGGCGCCAGCGCCGCAAAGGCCAATGCCCCCGATCTTGTCCTGATGGATGTCGGCCTCCCCGACACTGATGGCCGCGAAGTGGTCCGCTCCCTGCGTAAAGGCGGCTTCAAGGCGCCGATCATCATGCTGACGGGGCACGACACCGATTCCGACACGATTTTGGGCCTGGAATCCGGGGCCAACGACTATGTCGCAAAGCCCTTCCGCTTCGCCGTGCTGCTCGCCCGCATCCGCGCCCAGCTGCGCCAGCACGAGGCCAGCGAGGACGCGGTGTTCTCGGTCGGCCCCTACTCCTTCCGTCCCGGCTCCAAGATGCTGACCGCGGCCAATGCCCGCAAGGTCCGCCTCACCGAGAAGGAAACGGCCATCCTGCGCTTCCTCTACCGGGCCGGCCAGATGCCGGTGTCGCGCGAGACCCTGCTCCAGGAGGTCTGGGGCTACAATTCCGGCGTCACCACCCACACGCTGGAAACCCACATCTACCGCCTCCGCCAGAAGATCGAGAAGGATGCCGCCAACCCGGAAATCCTGGTGACGGAAGCCGGTGGCTACAAGCTGGTGCCGTGATACGTTCCAGGAACGCGCGATTCGTCGTAAATTAGCGCGTTCCTCGAGCCTCGGACCGGAATGTCAATCGACGATGACGTAGCGCTGCTTGAGCGTGTCCCGACACTGCGCTTGTTGGGAGACGCCTCGTTGCGCATGTTGGCGATCGGCTCCGAGCAACGTGACTTCGTCCGCGGCGACATCCTGTTCAATCTCGGTGACGACGCCGACGCCGGCTTCGTGGTCCAGCGCGGCGCCTTTCGCGTCGATGACGGCGCCGGCGCCGAGATGATCGCCGGTCCCGGCACGCTGATTGGCGAGCTTGCGCTGGTGGTGCCGATGAAGCGGCCGTCCGGCGCGGTGGCGCTGGAGCATTCCTCCGTCATCCGTGTCGCGCGCAGCCTGTTTCAGCGCGTGCTCGAGAGCGATCCTGCCGCCGCGGTCCGCCTGCGTGACGAATTCGCCATCCGCTCCAGCCAGATCGCCAGCGATATCCTGATGGCGGGTTCGAAGCTCAGCACCTAAGTCCCCTTTCTGGCGAAAGGGCGACGTCAGATCTCCAGCGTCACCGTCACGGGCACGTGGTCCGACGGCCGCTCCCAGCTGCGGGCATCGCGCAAAATCTTGAAATCCTGCACCGCGTCCTTCAGCGCGCGCGAGACCCAGATGTGGTCGAGCCGCCGGCCGCGGTCGCCGACGGTCCAGTCGGCGGAGCGATAGCTCCACCAGGTGTAGACCTTTTCCGACATCGGAATGCGGTCGCGTGCGACGTCGACCCATTCGCCGGCTTCCAGCGCGGCCTTCAGCTTCTCGGTTTCGACAGGTGTGTGCGAGACGACCTTGAGAAGCTGCTTGTGCGACCACACGTCGTTCTCGTGCGGCGCGACGTTGAGGTCGCCGACCAGGATGTGGCGATCTTCGCCGCGCGGGTGCAGCGGCTCGCAGGCTTTCATCTCGTCGAGGAAGCGCAGCTTGTGGTCGAACTTTTCGTTCAGCGCGGGATCGGGAATGTCGCCGCCGGCGGGCACGTAGAAATTATGCAGCACCAGCGGCTTTGCGATTGCAGCCTTCTCGCCGAACGACACCGAGATATGGCGCGAATCCACCTTGTCGCAGAAGGTGCGGATGTCAGTGGACTCGAACGGAATCTTCGAGACGATGGCGACGCCGTGGTAGCCCTTCTGTCCGTTCAACGCGACATGCTCATAGCCGAGCCGCTTGAAACGCTTCAGCGGAAAGGCATCGTCGATGCATTTGGTCTCCTGGAGACACAGCACGTCCGGCCGCGCGCTCTTGAGGAATTTCGCGACCAGGTCGATGCGCAGCCGCACCGAGTTGATGTTCCAGGTTGTCAGGGAAAGACGCATGGGAGTTGCGTCTTAGCATGGATTGGCATGGGCGAAATGCCTGTCCACAGGGTCGCTGCCGTGGGGTGGGGTTAGCCGAAGGCTAACCCACCCTACGGCACCGTCAGCCCGGCGATGGCACGTTGTAATTGGTGAAGTCGATCTTGAACATGTTTGGATCGAGCTTCTTGGTCGTGTCCAGATTATAAACCGCGAATGTGGTGTCGTAACCTTGCGGATCGGTCACCGTCCATTGCTTCAACTGGCCGTCCTTGGCGCCGAGCATCAGCAGGAGCCGGCTGGTGCCGACCAGCGCCTGCTTCTCCTCGATGGTGACGCTGATGAAGAGGTCGTCGGCGGAGACGTTGACGACATTGGTGTCCTTCATCAGGTCGATGCGATCGGACAGCAGGAAGCGGAGCGGCGTCTGCGACAGCGGATAGACGTCTTGCGTGGCGAGCTTGCGATCGCGCACCACGACGGAGGATCCGTCGGCGACGATATCGATCGGGCTCGGCGGATCATATTCGACGCGCATCTTGCCCGGCTTCTGGATGTAGAAATCGCCTTGCGTCTTGCTGCCGTCGGGGCCGACCTGGACGAAGTTTCCGACCAGCGTCGACAGCGACGACAGATAGGCGCTGACCTTGGCCGCCTGCGCCTTCTGCTTGTCGTCGAAGGTCTGGAAGATGCTGCTCGGAACGTTACGGCGCGGATCGGGAATGATCGGATTGGGCGGCGCTTGCGTTGCCCCCGTGATGGCCGGTCCGCCCGACGGCGGAGCAGCGTCGCGCGCTTTCGGTGCCGGCTTCGGCACGGGGACCGTCTGCGCGACTGACGCTACGGTCATCGTTACGGCGGTGACGAGAAGCACGCCTGCCACGAGCGCGCTGCGCGCGGCGAAAGAGGCTGCGAATCCAAGGTCCGGATGTCTGGTCAACGCGTCGTCCTGTGTGGCTGGGCGCCGTTTTAGCGTGATTTCGGGCAAAAGCGGAGATCGAATTTGCGTGAGAATAGCATTCCGAGGCGGGTCAGTAGCTCCTTGCCTCACATATGACTGTCTTCTTCCTCGACCAAAATCTCGCGCTTGCCGGCATGATTGGCGGGTCCGACAATGCCTTCCAGTTCCATGCGCTCCATCAAGGATGCCGCACGATTGTAGCCGATTTGCAGGCGGCGCTGGATGTAGCTGGTCGAGGCCTTGCGGTCGCGCTTGACGATCGCAACGGCCTGCTGGAACAGATCGCCGCCACCATCCGCGCCCATTCCGCTGGCGTCGAACACGGCGCCGCCATCTTCGTCCTCGGTCGGCTCTTCCGCCGTGACCGCTTCCAGATATTCCGGTTGGCCCTGCGTCTTGAGATGGCGCACCACCTTCTCGACTTCCTCATCCGAGGCAAACGGTCCGTGCACGCGGCTGATGCGGCCGCCGCCGGCCATATAGAGCATGTCGCCCTGGCCGAGCAGCTGCTCGGCGCCCATCTCGCCGAGGATGGTGCGGCTGTCGATCTTGGAGGTGACCTGGAAGGCGATGCGGGTCGGGAAGTTCGCCTTGATGGTACCGGTGATGACGTCCACCGACGGACGCTGTGTCGCCAGAATCACATGCAGACCGGCGGCGCGCGCCATCTGCGCGAGGCGCTGCACCGCGCCTTCGATGTCCTTGCCGGCGACCATCATCAAGTCGGCCATTTCGTCGACGATGATGACGATGTAGGGCAGCGGATCGAGCGAGAGCTTCTCTTCCTCGTAGATCGCCTTGCCGGTTTCCTTGTCGAAGCCGGTGTGCACCGTGCGCGTGGGCTCTTCGCCCTTGGCTTTCAGCTCCAGCAGGCGCGTGTTGTAGCCGTCGATGTTGCGCACACCGAGCTTGGCCATGTTCTTGTAGCGCTCTTCCATCTCGCGCACGGCCCATTTCAGCGCGACCACCGCCTTCTTCGGATCGGTCACGACAGGCGTGAGCAGATGGGGAATGCCGTCATAGACGGAGAGCTCGAGCATCTTCGGATCGACCATGATCAGCCGGCACTGGTCCGGGCGCAGCCGGTAGACCAGGCTGAGGATCATGGTGTTGATCGCAACCGATTTGCCCGAGCCGGTGGTGCCGGCGATCAGCATGTGCGGCGTGCGGGCGAGATCGATGATGACGGGATCGCCGCCGATGGTCTTGCCGAGGCAGAGCGGCAGTTTCGCGACCGTGTCGACGGTTTCCTTGGCGACCAGCAGCTCGCGCAGATAGACCTTTTCACGATGCGCGTTCGGCAGCTCGATGCCGATGGCATTGCGGCCGGGAACGACGGCGACGCGCGCCGACAGCGCACTCATCGAACGCGCGATGTCGTCGGCAAGCCCGATCACGCGCGACGACTTGATGCCGGGAGCTGGTTCGAGTTCGTACAGCGTGACGACAGGGCCCGGATTGGCCTTCACGATCTCGCCGCGCACGCCGAAATCCTGGAGGACGCCTTCGAGCGAACGCGAATTGGCTTCCAGCTCGGCCTTGCTGAGCGGCTGGCGATCGCCGGCCTTGGGCGCAGCCAGCACGGACACGGATGGAAGCTCGAACTTGTCGGAGGATTTCTTGGAAGCGGCTTTCGGTGCGGCCTTCTTGCGTGGAGCACGCGCGGCCGGCTGCTCTTCCTCCTCTTCGTCTTCCTCTTCTTCCTCGTGCTCGTCCTCGTAATCCTCGTCCTCGGACTGCGGCGAGATCGAAGGGGCGGCGCGGCCGCCGAGATTGGGCTCTTGCCGGCTGAACGAAACTGCCTTGGTCTTCGATCCGCTCGAGACCAGCGAGCGGTAGGCCGCGCCGAACAGCCAAATCAACCGCGCCTTGGTGCTCATCAGCGCGTGGAATAGCCAGCCCAGCGACACCGAACCACGATCGCTGTCCTCGTCGTCATCGAGCGGCTTGTCATCATCCTCGATTTCCGCGAGCTCATCGTCATGCTCGCGTGCGCCGAGGCCGCAGGCAATCAGGAAGGTTGCGGCCAGCGCGACGAACA
This sequence comes from Bradyrhizobium sp. CCBAU 11434, assembly GCF_028128895.1. Taxonomy (NCBI): domain Bacteria; kingdom Pseudomonadati; phylum Pseudomonadota; class Alphaproteobacteria; order Hyphomicrobiales; family Nitrobacteraceae; genus Bradyrhizobium; species Bradyrhizobium sp. CCBAU 11434. The sequence continues at coordinate 90,447 of NZ_LBJX01000102.1, read as the reverse complement.
GGATGGCGCCGAGCACGATGCGATAGATCGCGCCGGGCGGCCCGAAGATCACCGCAGGCGCGCGCACTAGCGCATCGCCAACCACGCCGCCGAGCCCCGTCGGCAGCGGCCAGGCGCCGCCATGCGGCCAGCAACTGACGAAGCCAGCCGCGATCACCGTGCAGAGAATCCAGGAGCCGAGCCGCAGCGCCTCGCGATCGAACGGGCGGTGGGTCATCATGCGCCAGCCCCACACCGCAACCGTCAGGATCAGCATGATGGCGCCGAGCCCGAGGATCTGCATCGCGAGGTCAGCGCCGATGGCGCCGGCATAACCGAGGACATTGTGGATCGGCCGCGAGGTCGCGTGGCTGAGGCTCGGGTCCTGGACGGACCAGGTCATCAGCGCGGCGGAGGCGACGCCCGAGAGTGTGACGAGGCCAAAGCCTGTCAACTCGCGCAGGCGGCGGCTCAGCGCATCGCGGATCGAGGGCGGCAGATGGCCGACCAGGGGAATGACACGTTCGATTGCCGACATGCTCATGGGCCCCGCCTAACCCAGAGTTTCAACCAGCCGGTGCAGCGCCTGCGCCGTGGTCTCACTATCCTGCACCAGCGCCAGGCGGATGTAGCCGGCACCGGGATTGAAGCCATCGGGCTGAAGCCGCGCCAGATAGGAGCCGGGCACCACGCGTACGCCGGCTTCCTTGAAGAGCTTCAGAGTCACCGAGACGTCGTCGCCGATCTCTGACGTGTTGAGCCAGACGCAGAAGCCGGCATCGGGCCGGCGGTAGCCGTAACGATTGCCGATGATCTGGTCGGCGAGATCGAACTTGATCCGGTAGAGCCTGCGGTTCTCCTCGACATGCGCCTCGTCGCCATAGGCAACGGTCGCGACATGCTGGAGCGGCACCGGCACCTGCGGTGCGGCGATGTTGCGCAGCTCCAGGAACTTGCCGATGAACGTCTTGTCGCCGGCGGCGAAGCCGACACGCAGGCCCGGCAGGTTGGAGCGCTTGGACAACGACTGGAACGCAGCCACGCGGGTGAAATCGGGCCCTGCGCATTCGAGCGCGCTGCCCGGTGCTTCGCGCGTGTAGATCTCCGAATAGCACTCGTCGCTGAGGATCATGAAGTTGTGGCGATCGGCGAGGCTTTTCAGGCGGGTGAAATAAGCGCGCGAGGCGACCGAGCCCTGCGGATTGGCGGGCGAGGCCAGATAGAATGCAACGGTGCGCGCAAGCGTTGCCTCGTCTATGGCATCGAGATCGGGCAGGAAGCCGTTTTCGACCGTGGTCGGCAGATAAACCGGTTCGCAAGCCGCTGCGCCGGCGCCGGCCCCATAGACCGGATAGAACGGGTTCGGCATCAGGATCGCGGGCTTGCCGGGCTTCGGCCCGACATAGCGAGCCGCTGCGATCGCGGCGAGGAACAGCCCCTCGCGGCTGCCATTGAGCACGAGAATCTCGCTCTTGGAGTCGAGCGCGCGCGGCAGCTTGAAACGCGACGACAGCCAGGCGCTCGCAGCGTTGCGGAACGGCTCGGTGCCCTGGTTCATCGGGTAACGGCCGAAATCGGCGATGTGCTTGGCCAGCACCGGGCCGACGAAGTCAGGTACCGGATGTTGCGGTTCGCCGACAGCCAGCGAAATCAAGGGTTTGCCGGGCTGATGCGGCGCCAGCAGCTCGTTCAGCCGGACGAAGGGCGAGCGGTGGTTGTCGGAGCTTCCACTGGCCTGCGGCGCACGGGATGAAGCGGTCATGACCATTCTGGGCGCCAGTACTCTCGGAACGGCCGGTCGCGCGCGGGCGCCGGCGGGAAAGCGGTTCAGTTCACCATAGATAGGGCGAGGTTAAGACGCGATTAACCATCGGCCGGCCGGTCCGTCCAGAGCCGGAAAAATGAGGCCGGATAACAACGGGATGGCGGGGTGAAGTCGAAATTGAGTTCGGTCGAGAGCAGCGCTCTCTCCGTTCCCTCCCCCACAAGGGAGGAGGGAACGCACCTCTAGCCGAGTTCCATCCTTTAGTGTCCCGGCAGCTTCTCGAATGTCGGCATGCCCGCAGGGATCGTGTGGAACTCCTGCTTGTCGCAAGTGTAGATCGCCAACTGGGGATGGAATTGCTCGGGCTCGTCCAGCGTGCCGACCTTGACCACGACGGCAGGCAGGCCGGGTATTTTCGTGACGAGATGGGTGCCGCATTCGGCGCAGAATTCGCGGGTAACGGCGCGTTCGAGATCCTTGCGGGTGAACTGCTTGGGGTGGCCGATGATGTAGGTGAAGCCGTCTGCCGGCATCGCGATGAAGGCGTTGGGTGCGCCGCCCGAGATGTACTGGCACTCGCGGCAGTGACATTGGCCCTGCATCATCGGATCGCCCTCGGCCACGTAGCGCACCTCGCCGCAATAGCATCCGCCTTCCAAACGCATGACGACCTCCATTGTTGTTGTTCGTTGTGGTCGATATCTCTGCGCCGGCAATCAGGAATGGCAATCCTTTTTTCGGTCCCACACCAAAAAGGAATCTTGCAAAAAGAAAGGGGCTCCAACTTGCGCTGGAGCCCCTCAACGGTCGGGGCATTGCCGGGTATGTGCCCAAACCGTAGGAGTGGCCGCGATCTCCGGAGGAGATCGCGGCCGGGAGGAGGACGTTACATGTTGTAGGCGCGCTCGGTGTGCTCGGTGATGTCGAGGCCCTCACGCTCGGTCTCGACATTGGCGCGGAGGCCAACGATCACATCGACGACCTTGTAGAGGATCGCCGAACCGATGCCCGACCACACCAGCGTGGTGCAGACGGCTTCGATCTGCGAGATCATCTGCGCGGCGAAGTCGTAATCGGCAACCTTCGGCGGGATCGCGGTGTAGTCGATGATGCCGGCGCCACCGAGGGCCGGGTTCACCAGGATGCCGGTGCCGAGGGCGCCGACGATGCCGCCGATGCAGTGCACGCCGAACACGTCGAGCGAGTCATCGTAGCCGAGCGCGTTCTTCACCACGGTGCAGAAGAACAGGCAGACCACGCCGACCACGAGACCGAGGACGATCGCACCCATCACGCCGGAGAAGCCGGCGGCAGGCGTGACGGCCACGAGGCCCGCGACAGCGCCGGAGATGACGCCGAGCACCGACGGATGGCCCTTCACGATCCACTCCGCGAACATCCACGACAGCGCGGCGGCTGCGGTGGCGACGAAGGAGTTGGTCATGGCGAGCGCAGCGCCGCCGTTGGCTTCGAGGTTGGAGCCGGCGTTGAAGCCGAACCAGCCGACCCAGAGCAGCGAGGCGCCGATCATCGACATGGTCAGCGAGTGCGGAGCCATCAACTCCTTGCCGTAGCCGACGCGCTTGCCGATCAGCAGAGCGCCGACGAGGCCTGCGATGCCGGCATTGATGTGCACCACCGTGCCGCCAGCGAAGTCGATCGCGCCCTTCTTGAAGATCCAGCCGGCGTCGGCATTGATCTCGTCGAGCTTGGCCTGAGCCGCGGTCTTCGCCGCCGCATCACCCGCAGCAGCCAGAGCCTTGGCAGCGTCCTGGATCGCGTCCGGGCCGGGCCAGTACCAAACCATGTGCGCGATCGGGAAGTAGATCAGCGTGACCCAGAGCGGGATGAAGAGCGCGATGGCCGCGAACTTCATGCGCTCGGCGAAGGCGCCGACGATGAGGGCGGGCGTGATCGCCGCGAAGGTCATCTGGAAGCACACATAGACGAGCTCCGAGATGTTGGCGTCGACCGAGAAGGTCGCGGCCTTCGAGTCGGTGGTGACGCCCATCATGAAGGCCTTGGAGAAGCCGCCGATGAAGTCGGAACCGCCGGTGAAGGCGAGGCTGTAGCCATACACGGCCCAGATCACGGTGACGACGCAGACGGTGTAGAACACCTGCATCAGGACCGAGAGCATGTTCTTGGAACGAACGAGGCCGCCGTAGAACAGCGCGAGACCCGGGATCGTCATCAACAGCACGAGGACTGTCGATGTCAGCATCCAGGCGTTATCTCCCTTGTTGACCGTTGGCTCGGCATAGGCTGCGGTCGCAGCGAAAAGGCCGACTGCGAGAGCCGCCAATCCCGCGCCATAGGGACGCTTAAACGTCATTTCATTTACTCCTGATTGAATTTTGGTTGAGCGCGAAATCAAAGGGCCGCGGCGTCGGCCTCGCCGGTGCGGATGCGGACCGCATGGTCGAGGTTGATGACGAAGATCTTGCCGTCGCCGATCTGTCCGGTTTTCGCAGCCGACGTGATGGCGTCGATGGTCTTGTCGACCTGCTCGGAGGCGACAGCGACTTCGATCTTGATCTTGGGCAGGAAGCTCACGGCATATTCGGCACCGCGATAGATTTCCGTATGGCCCTTCTGACGGCCATATCCCTTGACTTCCGTCACCGTGAGACCGTGAACGCCAATGGCGGTCAGGGCGTCACGGACTTCTTCCAGCTTGAATGGCTTGATAATCGCCATAACAATTTTCATGGGTCCTATCCCCGCTTGGGCCCGGTCCGGACGTGGCCGGGCGTTTCTCGACTGGTTCGCCACGAGGGAGAAGTTTCACTACGCGGGCACAGCCACGCCCCCTAGAATCAAATGCCGTGCCAGATCGGGCGCGTTGCCTAACGGACTATGAAAACGGGTGTTTTCGCGCTCAGCTTGCATCGCGCTGCACTGCGCTAATACGTCGCGCTCAAAAGGTGGTCATGGCTGATCAAAATGCAGGCACGACAGGCTGCCGACACAATGTTGCTCATGTGTCGGGCAGCAGAAAGGTATCGTATTACAGCGAAGGCTCGCCGAAGGGCGCCGCTGCGGTGCAAAAGATAGAGCATGACCCTCGGCTGCTCACACGATGGTCGCAACCGACCGTGACCCTCCTCAGGCCGCGTCGCGTTCCACGAACACCCGGTCGACCAGGCCCCATTCGACCCCCTGCTGCGCAGTCATGAAGTGGTCGCGGTCCAGGGTCCGTTCGACCTCCGCTTCCGTCCGTCCGCAATGCTGCGCATAGAGGCGGATGATGCGCCGCTTGGTTTCCTGCATCTCGTTGGCGTGGATCAGGATGTCGGACGCCTGGCCCTGGAAGCCGCCGAGCGGCTGATGCACGTGAAGGCTGGCATTGGGCAGCGCGGCGCGGTGACCGGGCTCGCCGGCCATCAGCAGGAACGAACCCATCGAGCGCGCGGTGCCCATGCACAGCGTATGCACCGGCGCCTTGATGAACTGCATGGTGTCGTACATCGCGAGACCAGAGGTGACCACGCCGCCGTAGGAGTTGATGTAGAGGTTGATCGGCCGGTTCGGATTCTCTGCTTCCAGGAACAACAGCTGGGCGCAGACGAGGCCGGACATCGCATCGTTGACCTCGCCATTGAGGAAGATGATGCGCTCGCGCAGCAGGCGCGAATAGATGTCGAAGGATCGCTCTCCGCGCGCGGATTGTTCGACGACCATAGGGACGAGCTGAAGCATGTCGCGCATCGGCGACCTCCATGTCTGCAGGTGATGAAGTCGTGTGGGTGCTCTTACGTGAGCATGATCTCCGCGCAAACGCGTTCCGCGTTTGTCGCGAGGGAAAACCGCTTCACATTTTTCCGGATCATGCTCTAGGCCGCCGCGCGCATCACGCTGCAATTGCTGTTGGCGGGCTGCGGCAGCTTCACGCAGGCTTGCTGGATGATGCGAAAGCGCGTGCCGCCCGACACGTTCGGCTCGATCCTGAAGATGACCTGGCTCTCGCGGAAAGGTGGTTCGGAATCGCGCATCCGGTAGCGCACCTCTTCGCCGGGGATCGATGTCTCAGGCTCGGCGCCGGCTAGGTCGCAATCCGGCAACCAGCGCTCGCGCAATTCAGGAATGGTCACTGCGCGCCAGACTTTTGCAGGCGGCGCATCGAATTCAAATTCGAGCACCAAAGGTTCTTCGACCATTAAGGGTTCATTGGAGGGATCAGGCTTCGCGGCGTCGTTCATTGATCCATCTCCTTCAGGAGGTCGGCGAGTGCGTCCATGCGCTTCGGCCAATAGGCGCGGTAGCGCGCAAGCCAAGTCCCGATGGCAACGATTCCTTCGGGATCGACTTCGTAATTCACAAAGCGGCCCTGCCGCTGCTCGCGCACGAGACCTGCCTCGCGCAGCACCGACAGATGCTGCGACATCGCCGGCTGGCTGATCTCCAAGCCGTCGCGCAAGGCGCTTGCATTCAGGCTGCCGCCGGCAAGCTTTTCAAAGACCTTGCGGCGGGTCGGGTCGGCGAGCGCCTTGAAGATGTCGGCTTCGATCATGGCAACACATAAGCATGTACTTATGTGTTGCGCAAGCCCCTCCCGACAAGCCCCGATTACTGAAGCGCCTCGCCATGCTGCGAGATATCGAGGCCCTCGAGCTCGTGCTCCCGCGAGACGCGCAACGGCACGAACAGGCCGACCAGCTTGAGCAGGATGAAGCTCACCCCCGCCGACCAGACGAAGGTGACGGCGACGCCGTAAAGCTGGATCAGCAATTGCCGCGGATGGCCCTCGAGCAGGCCGGCAGTGCCGCCGATCGCGCTGGTTGCGAACACGCCCGCGAGCAGCGTGCCGGTCAGTCCGCCGATGCCGTGGACGCCGAACACGTCGAGCGAGTCGTCGTAGTTGAAGCGGTGCTTCAGCCAAGTGCAGGCCCAGTAGCAGATTGCGCCGGCGGCGATGCCGATAACGATGCCGTGCCACGGTGCGACGAAGCCCGAGGCCGGCGTGATGGTGCCAAGGCCAGCCACTGCGCCCGAGATCATGCCGAGCACGGAGGGCTTGCGCCGCGCATACCATTCGATCGCGCCCCAGGTCAGCGCGCCGGAGCAGGCTGCCAGATGCGTTGCGATGATCGCCATCACCGCGCGCGAATTGGCCGCGCCTGCCGAGCCACCGTTGAAGCCGAACCAGCCGACCCACAACAGTCCGGTGCCCATCACCGCGAGCGACAGATCGAACGGCGAGAGATTTTCGGTGCCGTAGCCATGACGGCGCCCCATCACCTTTGCGGCGACGAGGCCGCCGGTGCCGGCCGAGAGGTGCACGACGAGGCCGCCGGCGAAATCCAGCACGCCCATGCTGTTGAGGAAGCCGCCGCCCCACACCCAATGCGCCAGCGGAATGTAGACGAAAATGAACCACGCGACGGAGAACAGGAGATAAGCGGAGAACCGCATTCGGTCCGCGACCGAGCCCGCGACCAGCGCCACCGTGATGATCGCAAACGTCATCTGGTACAGCATGAACAGCGCTTCGGGGATCGTCTTCGCCGCCGGGTTGACGCTGTCCATGGTCATGCCGGCGAGGAACCAGCGGTCGAGCGTGCCGAGCCACGGGCCGTCGCCGACGAAACACAGCGAATACCCGAACGCGACCCAGAGAATGGAGATCAGCGTCACCGCGGCAAGGCTCTGCGCCATGGTCGCGAGCACATTCTTCTTGCGCACCATGCCGGAGTAGAACAGCGCCAGTCCCGGGATCGTCATCATCAGCACCAGCGCGGTGGCGACGATCATCCAGGCGGTATCGGCGGTGTTGATCTCGCTCGTCGCGGCATGCGCCGGCGCAGTCACGCCCAACGCAACTCCAATCGGCGCAGCCATAGCGGCTACGCGGCGCAACAATCCCGCCATGTCATTTCCCCCCGGCATAGTGATGGCGTCGCACGCGATGGCGTCGTTGCCCGGTGCGATCTACGAAGTGGAGTTTAGAGAGCGTCGCTGTCGGTTTCGCCGGTGCGGATGCGTAGCGCGTGGTCGATCGGCGTGACGAAGATCTTGCCGTCGCCGATCTGGCCGGTGCGGGCGGTCGCGGTGATCACGCTGACCGCCTTGTCGGCGACGTCGGAGGCCACCGCGATCTCGATCCGCAGCTTGGGCAGGAAATTCACGACATATTCCGCACCGCGATAGATCTCGGTGTGACCCTTCTGGCGGCCGTAGCCCTTCACCTCGGTCACGGTCATGCCGTGGACACCGATCGCCGTCAGGGCCTGACGGACTTCATCGAGCTTGAAGGGTTTGATGATGGCGACGACGAGTTTCATGATTAGGCCTGTTCCCCGGGGACGCGCCCGCCGTGTGTCCCCGGCGCTGCGTCAATCTGGCATCTTTCCGGGCAAATGGCACAAAAAACTTGCACATTGAAGCGGAAAAACGTTTGGCCAAGGGCGATCATGTGAACGGCCGCCTCTGTACAGGGCATCCGTTCATCCCTCACAATGCATTTTTGGCATGGATGCGGTGAACCCGCGACGGCCGAGCGGTACATAAGTATTTTGGGGGACGCGTCATGGCGAGTTGGTTCTACGCAGCCGAGGGCAAGCAGCAGGGGCCTTATCCGGACGGGCAATTCCGCGACCTGATCGCGCAAGGTGTCGTGCGCGGGGACACGCTGGTGTGGTCCGAGGGCATGGCCGGCTGGCAGAAGGCCGCCGAAATTCCCGGACTGATCTCGGGCGGCGGGGCGCCGCCGATCATTCCAGCCGGGGGCCCGCCGATGATGGGCGGTGGCGCCTATACCGGCGCCGGCAGCGCGGCCGGCGGATCGCTGTCGGTCGATTTCGGCATTCTCGACTTCACCTGGCGCACGCTGGTGATGCTGATCCTCTCGGTCCTCGTCATCCCGGTGCCGTGGGTGTTCGTCTGGTACACGAAATGGATCGTGTCCTGTGTCAAGGTCCCCGGGCGGCCGAACCTGTCCTTCACCGGCAATGCGATGACGATGGTGCCCTGGTTCTTCGGCTTCATCGTTCTGGCCGTCGTCGTCGGTTACTCCGGCGTCCAGGTGCTGAACCTTGCGCTCTTCATTGTCGAGATCGTCCTCTACTGGATGCTGATCAAGTGGATGATTGCCAACCTCGCCTCCAACGGGCAGCCGCTCGGCCTCAGCTTCAACGGCTCGATCGTGGGCTATATCGGCTGGAACCTGTTGTTCGCGGTCTCCATGATCACCATCATCGGATGGGCCTGGGTTGCCGCCGCCCAGTTGCGCTGGATCTATCGCAACATCGAGGGCACGCGCCGCGAGATCATCTTCAGAGGCACCGGGCTCGGAATCCTCTGGCGCGGAATCGTGGCGGCGATCCTGTGCAGTTTCCTGATCCCGATCCCGTGGGTCTATCGCTGGATCATGAACTGGTTCGCTTCGCAGACCGAGCTCGCGCCGCGCCGCGCGATGTAAGCACGATCAGAACATCTCAAGCGCGATGAACTCGCGCTTGGGATATCAGCTCCTCCGCTCGCGCACGGAGCCTTCCTGCGCGACGGAGGCGATCAGCGTCCCGTCCGGCTTGAAGATCGAGCCGCGGGTCAGGCCGCGGCCGCCTTGCGCGCTCGGCGAATCCTGCGAGTAGAGCAGCCATTCGTCGGCGCGGAACGGGCGGTGAAACCACATCGCGTGGTCGAGGCTTGCCGGCATCATGCGCTTGTCGAACAGCGTGCGGCCATAGCGCGCCATGATCGCATCCAGCAGCGAGAAGTCCGAGGCATAGGCCAGCGCGCACATGTGCAGTGCCGGATCATCGGGCAGCTTCGCCGCGGTCCTGATCCAGACGTGAATGCGGCCGTCCTCGATCTTCTGGCCGAAATAGCGGCCGAGCTCGACCGGGCGCAGCTCGATCGGCCGATCGGATTCGTAGTAGCGGCGGATGAACTCAGGCATCTCGCGGAACATCGGCTGCTTCGCCACCTCCTCCGCGGTCAGCTTGTCCGGCGGCGGCACGTCAGGCATCTTGTCCTGGTGGTCGAAGGCGCTCTCTTCCTCGGCATGGAACGACACCATGATCGAGAAGATTGCATTGCCATGCTGGATCGCGGTGACCCGGCGCGTCGAATAGCTCTTGCCGTCGCGCAAGCGTTCGACCTGGTAGATGATCGGGATCTGCGGATCGCCGGGCAGGATGAAATAGCAATGCAGCGAATGCGGCAGCCGGCCCTCGACGGTGCGGCAGGCCGCGACCATCGCTTGCCCGATCACCTGCCCGCCGAACACCCGTTGCCAGCTCGTCTTCGGGCTGTTGCCGCGGAACAAATTCACCTCGAGCTGCTCGAGATCGAGGATCGAAATCAGGTCGATCAGGCTTTTGGACATGGTGGTGCTTTCTTGCCGTCACGTCGGCGCGAACAATCGCCCCGGAATGACACATCAGGCAGTTTTTTGCGGGCCGTTCCGCCCTTGTTTCACCGCACTGTTTCGCCCAGCTCAAGTCTGCTAGCAAGACCCAGAGTTAGACGGGAATTTTGGTATGTCGGTACAGGGTCACATTGTCATCGGTGGCGGCGCGTTTGCGGGCCTGGCGCTCGCGCTGGCGCTGCGCCAGGGGCTCGGCCCCGAGATTCCCGTCATCGTCGCCGATCCCGCGCTCAGCTCGCGGCCGAGCCGCGATCCCCGTGCGACCGCGATCGTAGCCGCCTGCCGACGCCTGTTCGAGGCGCTCGGCGTCTGGGACGATGTCAGGGCCGAGGCGCAGCCGATCCTCGACATGGTTGTCACGGATTCGAAGCTCGAGGACGCCACGCGTCCGACGTTCCTGAATTTCGCCGGCGATGTCGCACCGGGCGAGCCCTTCGCGCATATGATCGAGAACCGCCGCCTGATCGATGCGCTGGTCGTCCGTGCCGAGGCTGCCGGCATCGAGCTGCGTGCCACCACCGTGTCGTCTTACGACGCGCGTGCCGAGGGGATCGATGTGACGCTCGGCGATGGCAGCGTCATTGCGGCGAGCCTGCTGGTCGCTGCCGATGGCGCGCGGTCGAAGTTGCGCGAGCGCGCCGGCATCGCCACCCATGGCTGGGAATACGATCAGTCCGGCATCGTCGTCACCGTCGGCCACGAGCGTGATCACGAAGGCCGCGCCGAAGAGCACTTCTTGCCCGCGGGGCCGTTCGCGATTTTGCCGCTGACCGGAAAGCGCTCGTCGCTGGTGTGGACCGAGCGCCGCACTGAAGCCGCGCGCATCATTGCGCTCAGCGACGAGGACTTTCACGCCGAGCTCGAGCAGCGCTTTGGTTTGCATCTCGGCGAGATCAAGGCGCTCGACAGGCCGCGCGCGTTTCCGCTGTCGTATTTCGTGGCGCGCTCCTTCGTCGCCGAGCGCCTCGCGCTGGTCGGCGATTCCGCGCACGTCATTCACCCGATCGCGGGGCAAGGCCTCAACATGGGGCTGAAGGATGTCGCCGCCTTGGCCGAGGTCGTGGTCGATGCCGCGCGGCTCGGCATGGATCTCGGCGGCGCCGACGTGCTCGAGCGCTACCAGCGCTGGCGCCGCTTCGACACCATGGCGATGGGCGTTGCCACCAATTCGCTGAACTTCCTGTTCTCGAACCAGTCGAGCCTACTGCGCACCGTCCGCGACATCGGCCTCGGCATCGTCGACCGCACCCCGCCGCTGAAGAACCTCTTCATCCGCCAGGCGGCCGGCCTCACCGGCGAGATCCCGCGGCTGCTAAAGGGCGAGGCGTTGTAGGGAAAGGCGCTGCTGCAAACTCCGTTCGCCGGGACGACACGGGGTGTGTCGCACGGTCATCGCGCAGCAACAGCCACCCTCAATCGATCTTCCTCGCCTCTTCCGGCAGCATGATCGGAATGCCGTCGCGGATCGGATAAGCGAGTTTTGCAGACCGCGAGATCAGCTCCTGCTTGGCCGAGTCGAACTCCAGCGGTCCCTTGGTCAGCGGGCAGACCAGGATCTCCAGCAGTTTCGGATCGACGCTGTTTTCGGGGCGTTCGGTGGGCGCGTTCATTGGGGTCTCCGGCATTCGTTTGCCTCTATCATAGAAATTCGCGGTCGCCCATCAACTCTAGCCCGAGACCATCTGCTGGATCTCGTCGAGCAGGCCCTGGAGCCGTGCGGTCGGTACCGGTGCGGCTGATAGCGCAAAGCCGAGAAACGTCCAGTACAGGATCTGCGCGCGCGCCTGTGCCGTTGCGGCGTCGAGCCCCCGCTTCTCCAGCAGTGCCTCGATATAATCGAGCCTGCGGCGGTCGATGGCGCGGACCGCCGCCTGCGCCGCCGGATCGAATGCGGCCCAGTTGCGCACAGCGCGCTCCAGATCGAGCCGGGCGCCAAAGGTCCTGCGCAGCAGCGCCTTCAATGGCTCGTCGCTGTCGGCCTCGACGCGCGCGATGATCTCCTCGGCTGCGATCTCGCGCCAGCGCCTCAGCACGGCGGCGTGGAACGCGCCGAGATCGGCAAAATGCCAGTAGAAACTGCCGCGCGAGACGCCCATGGCCCTTGCCAATGGATCGGCCTTCAGCGCGGTAAAGCCGCTTTTGGTCAGCGCCTTGATGCCCTGGCTGATCCAGTCGTCGGCGGTGAGCTGCTCGGTCATGTCGGGTTCCGCTCTCGGACCATACACTAGTGTATTGACAGCCGGCAGGCCAGCCTCTATCTCACCATACACAGATGTATGGAGGCCTTGATGCGTGATCTGTTGCTCCAGTGTGCCGGCGTCGGCGCCATCATCGTGGCGCTCATCCATGGCCTGCTCGGCGAAACCAAGGTCTTTCCCCGCGCCACCATCGAGCCACCGCGGCTGCGCACCTTGATCCGCCTGGTCTGGCAGGCTTCGACGGTGGCCTGGATCGGCTGCGGTGTGCTGCTGGTTGCTACGCCCTGGATGGACTCGGCCTCGGCGCGCCGCTGGATCGTGCTCACCATGATCGGCGTGTTCGGCTTGTCCGCCTGCGCCAACGCATGGGCGACGCGTGGCCGCCACTTTGGCTGGATGGCGCTCACTGCAGTCGTGGTCATGGCAGCGGCCGGTTACTGATCGTCGAAACGACAGGCCACGCATTCAAGCGGAGTGACGCCATGGAAGGTCGTGTTCGGTTGACCATCGCAGACGGCGTAGCCCATGTCCGTCTCAATCGCCCCGACAAGATGAATGCCCTCGACCCCGCCATGTTCGAGGCGCTCATCGCCGCCGGCACAAGACTCGGTGCGCGCAGGGATGTTCGCGTCGTCATTCTCTCCGGCGAAGGACGGGCGTTCTGTGCCGGCCTCGATCTGGATCGCCTTCTCGCGACGACCCGAGGCGAATCGCTGATTCCGTCGGTCGACCTCATGCAGCGAAGCCATGACATGGCAAACTATGCGCAGCACCTGGTCTGGCTCTGGCGCGAGTTGCCGGTGCCCGTCATCGCCGCAGTCCATGGCGTCGCCTTCGGTGGAGGCTTCCAGCTCGCGCTTGGTGCGGACCTTCGCTATCTGGCGCCGGCGACGAAGCTTGGCGTCATCGAGGCCAAATGGGGTTTAGTGCCCGACATGGCCGGCACGTTATTGATGCGCCACCTTGCACGCGAGGACGTCGTGCGCGAGCTGACCTATACCGGCCGCGTGTTCTCGGCCAGCGAAGCGCTGGCCTATGGCTTTGCGACGGGATTGGCCGACGATCCACTGGCGGCGGCGCAGTCGATAGCCCACCAGATCGCCACCCGCAGCCCGGATGCAGTTCGTGCCGGCAAGCGTCTGCTCAATCTCGCCGCGACCTCTGACGTCGCCACGGGTCTTGCCGCCGAGACCGCCGAGCAGGCCGCACTGCTTGGCACCCCCAATCATATCGAGGCCGTGAGCAGCAATCTCGAAAACCGCACACCGCGATGGAGCCAGGCATGAGCGCCCAAAGCTACAGTGTCCAAGGCTTCAGCGTCCAAGGCTTCGATCTCCAGGCTCTCCGGGCAGTCAATTCGTCTGCCGCCTTCAATCGCATGGCGGAGTTTGATGTCGCTGCGGCCGGTCATGGCGAGGTAGCGATCCGAATGACATGGCGCGACGATTTCGCCCAATATTCCGGACACCTCCACGCCGGCATCATCGCAGCCCTTCTCGACACCGCCTGCGGCTTTGCCGCCGCGACGCTGGTCGGCTCGGTTACTGCATCGCATTTTGCGATGAACTGTCTTAGGCCGGCGATCGGCCGTCACTTCATCGCCAAGGGGACAACAGTGCGCGCCGGGCGCCGGCAGGTGTTCGCACGTGCCGAGTTGTTGGCCGCCGATGAGCAGGACCAACTGTCCCTCGTCGCAACCGGAGAAACCGTGCTCGTTCCTACCGGCGGACCATCGCGCAAGGCCGACGGGAGCTGAAGCATGGCGTTGACGCTCGTCACCGGAGGCACCGGCCATCTCGGCCGCGACATCGTCGATCGTCTCGTCGGCGACGGCCATCACGTCCGGTTGCTTGCGAGATCTCGGGGCACGCGCGCGGATGTCGAATGGGCCGTCGGCGATCTCGCCACAGGCGCCGGCTTGCGGGAGGCCTTGCACGATGTCGACACGGTCATCAACGCGGCGACATATTCGCCGATCGCGCGGCGCGGCGGCGTTCGGCCGGTCGATTTCCTCAGGTCGCCTTCGGCGGTGGACGTCGAGGGAACGGAACGTCTGCTGTCGCTCTGCGAGCAGCAATCCGTCCGGCATTTTCTGCATGTGTCGATCGTCGGTCTCGATGACGCGACATTGCCTTATGCACGGGTCAAGCTCGCCGGGGAAAGGCTGGTTCGCGCCTCCGCACTGTCCTGGTCCGTCGTTCGCGCGATGCCGTTCTATTATCTGCTCGACAAGATGCTTGCGGGCTTGGCCTGGCTTCCGCTGTGGCCAATGCCGACGACGTCCTTCAATCCCGTCGATACCAGCGATGTCGCCGATCACATCGTGGCCTGCGCCTTTGACGGGATCTTTGGCGAGCGCGCCGAGATTGGCGGTCCCCAAGACATTAGCATTGCCGCGCTTGCCGGCCAGTATCGGGATGCGCGAGGGCTGCATCGAAAGATCCTTCCGATAGCGATGTCGGAGGCCAAGGCGCGCGGCATGGGCTTTGTCGTCAGCCGCGGCGTGCGTGGACGTCTAGCCTGGGCGGATTGGCTGCAGCGCCGGTATTCCGTCACACGCCAGGTGGCGTAGCATTCGCGACGCTCGCGGACGAATCCGGCCGTGAGGCTTAAGGCCGCAGCGTGCCGCCAAACATGCGTTGCGCACGGAGCGCGCTGATGTTTTGGCGGCGGCTAGAATATCTCTAACGCCACGCTGATCCGAACCACGATTGACTTCGCCTCGCCCTTGGCTTCCTTCGGCCCGCGCTTCGCGCGCACGACAGAGGAGAGATATCAGTGAGAGTGATTCGTGTTCTTGCCATCGCAATGACGGTCGGGATCGGCATGGGGTCGACGGCAATGGCCGATGGTTTCAAGGATTGCACCAAGCTCGACAAGGCCTCGTGGAAGCCGGCGGGCGATGCCGAAGCAAAGGCCAAGGCGGCAGGCTATGAGGTGCGCCGCTCCAAGATCGAAGGCTCGTGCTATGAGGTTTACGGCGTCAAGGAAGGCAAGCTCTACGAGCTGTTCTACAGCCCGGAAGATCTCAGCCTGAAGCACACGATCGCCAAATAAATTTGCCAAGTAGGGCTTTTGCCTTGAAAGTGGTCCCGGCTTGAGCGGCAACGCGGTATCAGACGCGCGCGGGGTATCCGTCAGACGCCCCGTTGATCGGACGGTCGCGGTCTGGGATCTTCCGCTGCGGCTCTGGCACTGGGTCCTCGCGGCGTGCGTCCTGGCCGCGTGGTTCACCCCCACCGTTTACGACAGGCTTCACCGCATCGTTGGCTATGCGGTGATCGCGCTTCTTGTCTTCCGCCTGGTCTGGGGCTTCCGGGGCAGCCGCTATTCGCGCTTTCGCATGATCGGCGTCAGGCTGCGTGTGGCGCCCTCCTACCTCTGGAATCTCCGCCGCGGCATCACCGGCCGCTATATCGGGCTCAATCCTGCCGGCACGTTGATGCTGGTGGCGCTGCTGCTGTCGCTCGCCGTCTCGGCGATCACGGGTGCGCTGTCGGTAACCGTCACCTTCTTCGGCGTCTGGTGGATCGAGGATACGCATGCCGTCGCATCGGACGCCGTCATGATCCTGGTCGTGCTGCACGTCGCGGGTGTGATCGGAATGGGCTGGCTTCAGCGCGAGAACCTGATCCGCGCCATGATCACCGGCCGCAAGCGCATCCGGTCTCACACCTCTCCCGAAGGGAGAGGTGAACAACAACGCGGCGATGGCTCGGGCTTTTACCTGACTTCGACCGACTGATCGGAGGGCTTCGCGCCCCCTCACTGCAACGGCGGATCGCCGCTGGTGCGCTTCTTGGCGAGGTCCATCTCGGTGACCGCGATCAGGATCTCGGCGCGGGTCTTCAGGTCGGGCGCTTCCAGCATCGCCTGCTTCTCGGCGGGGCCATAGGGCGACATCATCGCCAGCGCATTGACCAGCGCCTCGTTGGGCGCGCTCTCGACGCCTTCCCAGTCGACCTTGAGATTGTTGGCCTTCAGAAAATCCGCCAGCGCCACCAGCAGCGCCTCGCGGTTGACCGCCTCCTCCCCGAGGCGCGCCTTGAAATCGTCGGCGAAGGCGAAGAAATCGACCTTGCACTGCCGGTAGGCGGTCAGCACATCGAGCTCCTCGAGCACCCTGAAGCGGGCAACGCCGGTCAGCTCGAGGATGTAGCGGCCGTCGCCGGATTCGGCGAGCTGGGTGATGCGGCCGACGCAGCCGACGCGGAACAGCGCCGGCTTGTCGGAATTTTTCGGCGAATGCGCCACGTCAGGCTGGATCATGCCGATCAGGCGATGGCCATCGCGAAAACTGTCGTCGACCATCGCCAGATAGCGCGGCTCGAAGATGTTGAGCGGCATCTGGCCGCGCGGCAGCAGCAGCGCACCCGGCAGCGGAAACACCGGAATGATTTCGGGGAGGTCCGCTGGGCCGCGATATTCGATGTTGATCGGCATCTGCTCCCCGCGGCGATTTTGCGACCTGCGCTTACGAAAACAGGATCGTAGACAAGCGCTTGCGTCCCTCGACGGTTGCATCGTCCGCACCGCCCCAGGCTTCGAAGAACTGCACCAGCTGCTTGCGGGCGCCGTCGTCGTTCCATTTGCGATCGCGCCTGACGATCGCGAGCAGCTGCTCGGTCGCGGCTGCCCGGTCGCCCTTCGCATTCAGCGCGGTGGCAAGGTCGAAGCGGGCCTGATGATCGAGCGGGTTTGCGGCGACTTTCTGTTCCAATTCAGCAATCGGCCCGAGCTGCTCCGCCTGCTCGGCGAGATCGATCGCGGTCTGCACCGCCTTCACGGCCGGGTCGTTGCGCTTGGACTCCGGCACCATGGCCAGCGTCTGCTTGGCCTGCTCCATCGCACCCGACGCGGCGTAGCACTTGGCGAGGCCGGCAAGTGCGGGGATATTGGTCGAATCATACTGCAGCACTTCGGCATAGATCTGCGCGGCCGCAGCAGTGTCGCCCTCGGCGAGCACGGCCTCGGCCTCCTGCAGGATCTCGGCGATGTTGGGCTCGCCCGGCGCAGTCACGCCCTTGGTCAGCTTCTCGATGAAGGCGTTGACCTGGCTCTCGGGCACCGCGCCCATGAAGCCGTCGGCGGGCTGGCCGTTGATGAAGGCGATCACGGCCGGGATCGACTGGATGCCCATCTGGCCGGGGATCGCCGGATGCTGGTCGATGTTCATCTTGACCAGCTTGACCTTGCCCTTGGCCGCCTTGACGGCCTTTTCCAGCACGGGGGTGAGCTGCTTGCAGGGACCGCACCACTCCGCCCAGAAGTCGATCAGCACCGGCTGGCGCTTCGATTCCTCGATGACGTCCTTCACGAAGGTCTGGGTGGTGGTGTCCTTGATCAGATCGGCCGCAGCCGGGCCCGCTCCGTTACCCTGGTCGATGATCGTCACGGGATCCCCTCGTCAGATGTCTGGAATGGCGGCTCTTTAGCACGTCGCCGCCACATGTGCTTCGTTTCAGGCCCTAAAATTGGGCCGGGGCGGCCGAATTTCAATCCGTCGCAGCCGATTCGACAGTTCCGGGCCATTTTCGGTCGATTCGGCGGTTTGAGGGCTCCATATTGGGGCTCTGAATGCGCATCTATGCTGCCGGTAGCTGTTGCATTCGCCTCCCGCTTTTGGCATACGACAGCCGTTGCCGGCGCGTCACGCGACCGACACAGGATGCGGGTGTAGCTCAGTGGTAGAGCACGACCTTGCCAAGGTCGGGGTCGAGGGTTCGAGCCCCTTCGCCCGCTCCAATTTTTCCCAGCCAGTTTGATGGCCTACGGAAATGTCCGCTCCTGTCAACGCTGTCGAGCAAATACTAGGAAAACCATCTTTCACTTTTCGCTACCATTCCGGGAGCTTTTGCCTTGGAGCCGATATGTTTCGTGAGCTGTGCCTGCGCGGCCTCGATAAGGTTTAGGGGGTACTCGGCCGCGTTAGAACAAATTTTCCTCGCGGTCGGCAAGGGAATCTGCACCTGTGCATGTCCATGCGCGAAA
Organism: Bradyrhizobium sp. CCBAU 11434; assembly: GCF_028128895.1. Classification (NCBI taxonomy): domain Bacteria; kingdom Pseudomonadati; phylum Pseudomonadota; class Alphaproteobacteria; order Hyphomicrobiales; family Nitrobacteraceae; genus Bradyrhizobium; species Bradyrhizobium sp. CCBAU 11434. The sequence goes on along the minus strand of NZ_LBJX01000102.1, from coordinate 72,143 downwards.
AGCGAGTACGGAGCATTGAGGCCTCGGCTATAGGCATGGCGCAGCCTGGGCAAATAGGAGCTCCATCTTGTTGGATTCTCCAGAACAAGAGTGGCTCCCCGTTCGAGACCAAATCTCAAGATACGGCGGTCGTCACCTTGATACTCCGCGAGCTTAGTCGTCGCAATTTGAGTTGCCATTTCATCAGGAAGGCGCATTCCCAAAGCGACCGCAATTCGCAGGTCACAGCCCGCCAAGGCACTCTTAATTGATTGCTCAGGAATAAACTTGTCTACAAAATTGGATCGCTCCAACCGCGAAGATAGAACTTCCCAGTGACTCTCGCTGAGCATCTCTAGACGGGGGGAAATCGACGCGGCCAACGCGAGTACCGTTCGCGGAGTAGCCCATACGAGGAAGACCGTAAGGACGAAGTAAAGCAGGTCATCGTCCTCACCTGCTTGAGCGAACTGTGTCTCCCACCATGATGGAGATCCTGATCTCAAGCGAGCGTAGCGAATCCGTTGGCATAAAGGAACGCTATTATCGAGCAGCCCTTCTCCAATTTGGCCACTTTCGGTTTTCGAGATAATGCCCGCTGCCACTAGAGCGATATCAAAAAATACGGTCCTTCTTCCAAAAAGACCAACCCCCGAATCCACAAGCTCAGACCACGGCTCCAGACTTGATTTCCAATTCCGAATGTCTCGATCCGATACCTTCAAAAAGATCTTTAACAACGCCTCACAACGCTCCAAGAATTCGCCGTCCACTCTATCCCTTAAGTATGCAGAACCCTTGAATAGCATTGGATTGAGGGGGTTGCGGTACGTTAAAGCCTCCTTGAGAGATAGGCCTCGCTCCAGCGCGCGCTGTGTTCCAGGGAAGTCTCGGAAGATGGATTGAAAATTGCCTATGTCGAGAGAGAACCCAAAGATCGAAACGAACGAAGGGTTCTCTGTGGGTGGCGATCTGGTGTGCAACAAATGCCCGTTGCCACGGAGCACAAAATCGATCGTCGCGGAAAAAGTTGCCTGATTTGCCTCCAAAGTCTCGAAACAATTCGCCATCGCAAGTTCTAGAACAGCCGGTCGTCCAAAATCACTCAGTAAAGTTTCGACGGAAGGGATGTCGAGCGTGGGAAGCAGCCCAAGTATTCGTCCAGTTCTCAACCAATCGGTCGGCGACATGGCAATCCTGAGCGAACTCCAGATCCGTTGAAGTTCAGAATTTGGGAGAGCCGCTTGGAGCGCGAACGCGATCGCAGCCAATACGTCGTACTTGGGGGAATTGGCGAGGATCGTCTTACATCCTTCCAAGATTTCTGAACGTCCGCATCGCTCTGGCGCAATCAGCGCGGTCGAATCGTCCCTCTGCAGACCTGAGAGCAAAATCTTGAGGCCGGACTCATCAAGTAGCATTTTTACAAGGCGCTCGATCGTAAGGGGTTGTTGCGCAAAGACCCAATCGCCGAGCAGCATTAGTGTTAGCAATCGTGGATAGCTAGTTTCTCTGTAATTGTCAGACTCAGCGAGTTCGATAAGTCCGTCCGCCAAAGAGGATAGCTCGCCGCGGCTGTAGCACCCGCAGAAAAATCGGGTAACGTTGAGCCAATAGAAATTCCGCGAAAGAACCTCGAAACGTTCGGGATTAGTACCTCGTTTCTCACGGCCTGGTGGAGAATATGGTGCAGTCTCATAAAGATACCGAGCGGCAAAATATTCGCGCAGTGGCTGAACTTCAAATTCGAATGTTCCCTGTACTCGCGAAACGAGCGCAACGACTCGCTCAATCATTCCGACGAAGAGATCATCGACAAGAGACGGTCTGTGCCCCTGCTTAGCCAGATACTCGCGAAGAACTAATTTCAACTTTTCTTCTGTGATACTGCCTTTACTGTTTATCTCTTCGGCCTCAGTCTGAATGATCCAGGCCAGATATTGATGCAGTGTAATTAGCAAATCACGGTGCTCTCGAACAATCGCACTCTTCTCTCCTTCTCTGTTGAAGAAGAGCTCCATGTAACTATCGTATAGTGCTGTCCGCTTATCGGGCAGGGATAGCCCCCTTGTTTGAATTAAGCTTAGCAAGATGGCTAACTGCATAGGATTTCTCGCCAAATCGCGCATATGCGGTTGATCGAGTTTCTGTCCAAGCACCTTTAGAAGTTCGGAGCGTTCCTGTGGTAGGAGATAACGAGCCCGCATCCAGTTTTCTGCATACTCGTTGATCTGGCTCGATTCCATCGATTGGAGTGACAAGTACGTCCAGTCTCGATGGGGGAAACCCGGTGACTTCGCGAACGCGGCGGGTCGGCTCGTAACGAGCACTTGCAAAGAGCGGGCGGCCAACCGGTTCGACGCTTTGGTAATCTCTCTTACGATCTGTTCCCGCGTCGGAATGTCCGCCACTTCGTCAAAGCCATCTAAGACAATCAAGATGTGACTCGCTTTGGCGAACAACGTGAGATCCGCTACCGAAAAGGTGTGACCTCCTGAAACGTGAGAAATCTGGAATGCGAGAAAACTCTCAAGGGAGTTTTGCGCGTCATTCGGTCTCACTGCGTTTGGATCGGCGGCGTAAGGATTCTTCCCTGCAATCCAGCTAGCGTAATCTCGGAGGTCAACTCGCATGGGGAAACGTAGCAACCCTTCCAGATGTTCCGAGGGAATCCGGTCGAGGGGCTTATCGAGTAACCTCATTCGGTGGATTGGCAGATATACTGAGAAATCGTCGATTTACCTTGGCCGGGAGCACCCTCAAGAACGGATTTCAGAAATGGGCTTGTGACGTCGGACTTAAGGAAGAAATGTGCTGCGAGCACGTTTCCTGAATGTCGGGCCGTATAGTGGTTGAAAATTGCGTGGCGATCGTAAGAAGCATGTCGAATAATCTTCTCGTCATTTTCCGTAAAAGAGAGCGAGGTATCGACAAAAAGGTCGAGCAGACTATGCGATAGATCGACCTGCTTGAATTTTACTTCCTTGTCGTCGTTGAACTGCGCTGCAAGATATGCGTGCAGAGCATTGTCCCGGCGGCGACTATCTTCGCCAAGAGCCCCTTCAAACAAGGCTTGAAGTAAATCACTACCCCGAATGATTTCTGGGTAACTCCATTTGATGTCGGCATGGCCGTCTACTCTGCGATCCAGGTCGTCGCGCCACCAACAGAAGGCCGGTACGTCCAGATGCGACTTTAGTAGCTCGTTCATTTTGTCGATCGAGCCAACATCGAGGTGCGCGGAACCGGCTACGTTGGTCAGCAAATAATAAGCGCTCAGGCCTTTCTGCTTTAGAAGTTCGACCTTCGGAAGTTCTAAGTCCGCAATAACTTGCAGAAATTCTGAATCCGCCTTTTGTGGAGATCTACTGAACTTTACTTGAAAAACGATCAGGTCCTCAGCGCGTCCTTTCGGGCCTTGTACGGACCAAAGATAAGCGTCACGGCCACCATCTGGCTGCGCTACGGGTAGGCATTGAGCATTGGGGAACTGGGCGGCCAAAAGAGATTGGCAGAATTGCTGAAACCTATCCGGGGTCAACTGCTCGTATAAATATGTCATGTGCAATTCCGAACATTGAAAATTGGGATACTGCCGGTAGTTCGAAATGAACTTCAATCTTAACGAGCATCGGTGGCCCCGTGAATCCCCATTAAGTTGCTGGTGCACTGCAGCAAGGCTGCAAAGATGACAATCCTCGTCACCGGCAGCGCCGGCCACCTCGGCGAAGCCCTCCTCCGCACCCTCCGGCGCCGCGGCTCGCCCGCGCGCGGGCTCGATCTGAAGCCGTCGCCCTTCACCGATGCCGTAGGCTCGATCGTCGATCCCACCTTCGTCCGCGCACAGATGGACGGCGTCACCGCCGTGATCCACACCGCGACGCTGCACAAGCCGCATGTGGCGACCCACAGCAAGCAGGCGTTTGTCGACACCAACGTCACCGGGACGCTCAATCTGCTCGAGGCGGCGCTGGCTGCCGGCGTGAACAGTTTTGTCTTCACCAGCACCACCAGCGCGTTCGGCGCGCAGCTCCGGCCCGAGGCGGGACAGGCGGCGGTGTGGGTGACCGAAGAGCTGGCGTCGGTGCCCAAGAACATCTACGGCACCACAAAGCTGATGGCGGAGAATCTGTGCGAGCTGTTCTTTCGCGAGCGGGGCGTGCCGGTCGTCATCTTGCGGACCTCGCGGTTCTTTCCGGAGGATGATGACGATCCCGCCATGCGGTCGGCCTACGCGCTGGACAACGCGCAAGCCAACGAGCTGCTCCATCGACGGCTTGATATAGCGGACGCGGTCAGCGCCCATCTGCTCGCCGTCGCGTGCGCGCCCGAGATTGGCTTCGGCCGTTACATCGTATCCGCGACCAGCCCGTTCGCGCAACATCACCTCGCCGCGCTCGCCCGCAATGCTGCCGGTGTCGTGCGCGAGCTCTACCCTGAATGCGCCGACCTCTATGCCGCGCGCGGTTGGCGGCTGTTCCCCGAGATCGACCGCGTCTATGTCAACGAGCGCGCACGGCGCGAGCTCGGATGGCATCCCGAGTTCGATTTCGCCCATGTGCTGCGCAGCCTTGGCGCTGGCTCGGATTTCCGCAGTGCCCTGGCGCGCGAGGTGGGGTCGAAGGGCTATCACGACACACCGTTTGACGACGGGCCGTACCCGGTCACCCCTTAGTTACCTCTTTTGTCAAATTGCACGATCTTTCAAACGTGTGGCCGGTGCCGCCGCGCGCGATCCGCACCTCGCCGTTCTACTGTGCATGGGGTTGTTTTCACGCTCTTGGATCGGCCGGCTTCCTCCTGCTGCTCGTAAATGAGGCGGCGCCATCCCGATTCCGCGTTGCAGCGAGAACGTTGTCGTCGTCGCTTGCGACGATGTGAGATGATCCGTCTCAATTTTGATTGAGCGCAACTGCCGCGCACGCGACGCGCTTCTCACCGCCCGCAGATGTGCTAACCTTTTTGCGTCTGCCTCTCGGGCAGACTTCGAACTTCGCCTACTCACACAGCAAAACAAAGAACGTGCAGCCCCGACGGCTGCCTTAGGGGAGTGACGCGATGAAATCGATCATCCATCGATCCGTGTTGGCGCTTGCAGCGGTTGCCCTTCTTGCCGGGACCAGCGTTGTCAGTGCACAACAACAGCAGGACAAGAACCGTGCGTTGAAGAAGTACGAATCCGGCACCAAGGAATTCTGGACACATCCGCCGGATGACTGGTTCCTTGGCGATGAGACCGAAGCGCAGAAGGGCCTCGCGCCGCCCTCGGGTCCGCCGACCGGCGCCTCCGATGCCGAGCTCGCCAACATCATCAAGAAGGTGAAGCTGCCGGCGGGCTTCAAGATGGAGGTCTACGCCTCAGGCGTGCTGGCCGCGCGGCAGATGGCCTGGGGTGACAAGGGTACGCTGTTCGTCGGCTCGTTCGGCCTCGGCAACGTCTATGCCATCAAGGACAATGGCGGGAAGAAAGAGGTCAAGACCATTCTCAAGGGGCTGAACATGCCCACGGGTCTCGCCGTCAAGGATGGCGCGCTCTACGTCATCGCGGTCGACAAGCTGATCCGCTACGACGACATCGAAAACAAGCTCGACAATCCCGGTGAGGGCAAGGTCGTCTATGACGACATGCCGTCCTACGCCGCGCATGGCTGGAAATATCTCGCCGCCGACAAGGACGGCTGGTTCTACATTCCGTTCGGACCGCCCTTCAACGTCGGCATTCCCCCGACCAGCGTTTCGCAGATCCGGCGCGTCGATCCCAAGACTGGCAACGCCGAAGTCTATGCGCTCGGCGTTCGCAACTCGGTCGGTGGCGACGTCGATCCGCGCACCGGCAAGTACTGGTTCACCGAGAACGCTCGCGATTGGGTCAGCGATGACCTGCCCTCAGACAAGCTGAACATGATCAGCAAGCTCGGCGAGCATTTCGGCTATCCCTACTGCCACCAGGGCGATCTTCCCGATCCGAAGTTCGCAATGGGCCACAAATGCTCCGAGTTCACGCCGCCCGTGCTGAACCTCGGCGCGCATGTCGCTCCGCTCGGCATGAAGTTCTATACCGGCGACCAGTTCCCCGCCGAGTACAAGAACAACATCCTGATCGCCGAGCACGGCTCCTGGAATCGTCACAAGTACCAGGGCGGCCGCATCATGCGCGTGATCGTCGGGCCCGACGGCAAGAACCCCAAGCAGGAGGTGTTCGCCTCCGGCTGGATCGAGGGTGACCAGGGCTATCTCGGCCGTCCCGATGACATCGTTCTCGCCAAGGACGGCTCGATCCTCGTCGCCGACGACTGGGCTGGCGCGATCTACCGCATCAGCTACAGCAAGAAGTAGCGCGATCTGACCAGGAGGCTGCGGTGGCCGAGAGGCACCGCAGCCTCTTTCATTTGCAAGCGTCAATGTCGTTCCGGATTGTGCGCCTCTTGCGCGCAAGTCCGGAACCCATCACCCCGACCCGTGGTTATGGATTCTCAGATGCGCAATTGCGCATCATAGCTCGTGCTCCGCACGCCCCCGAATGACGAGTTCGATAGATCGGAATTCCCACCATGCGCCGGCAGTTCATCTCGCACGCAATCAGCGCGGCTGCGCTCCTCGCGCTCGGCGCGCTCTCCGCCAGCGCCGCCGACAATGCCGCCGTCCAGGAGAAGGCTGCCGTCTGCTCCGGCTGCCACGGCGAGAACGGCATCTCGCAGACCGAGAACATCCCGTCGCTGGCCGGCCAGCCCGATCAATTCCTGCAATGGCAGCTCGTGTTCTTTCGCGCCGGCTCGCGCAAGAACGAGCAGATGCAGCCGATCGCCGAAGAGATCACCAATGAGGACGTCCGCAGTCTCGGCGCCTATTTCGCGGCGATGACGCCGCCAAAGCCCGCCGAGGACGGGGATCCGGATCTGTCGAAGAAAGGCGCGCAGGTTGCCGTCGGCCGCCGCTGCGCCTCATGTCACACGGATAGCTTTACCGGCACCAAGGCCGTCGCGCGGCTCGCAGGTCAGCGCGAGGAATATCTGATCAAGGCGCTGCACGACTACAAAGCGGGCCGGCGCGTCGGCGGCGGCGTCGCCGCGATGGCTGACGTCGCCTATCACATGAGCGATGAGGAAATCACGGCGGTGGCGCACTATCTGGCGTATTTCAAATAGCGCTACCTACCCCGCCCGCTGCTTCTCATACGCCTTCAGATGCGTATACGCGATGCGCAGCTTCGGCACCGGCACCTTGGCCGCGTCGGCGCGCGCGATGAGGTCGCCGATCACGTGATCGGCTTCGACAGGCAAACCCGCGTTGATGTCGCGGAACATCGAGGCCGTCATCGGCGAGCCCTCGGTGGTCAGGTTGCCCTTCACGCGATCGAAGAACGGACCGCCCGGCGGATAGCCGGATGCAGTCGCGATCGCGCTAGTCTCGTCGAGCATGCCGAGCAGAAAGTCGCGGCCGCCGGGCGCGGCGAGAATGTTGCCGACGGACGTGCGCATCAGGCTGGTGGAAGCCGCGAGCGAAGACAGGAACACCCACTTCTCCCACATGTCCTGCATGATGTTCTGGCTGGCCGTGGCACCCTTGATGCCGCTCTTGAAGGCTTCGTCGATCGCCTTGACGCGATCCGACATCGTGCCGTCTCGCTCACCGTAATTGATCGACTGCATTGGCTGGAGCTGCACCACTTCGCGCTTCTCGTTCAAGGTTGCGGCGATGGCACAGAGACCGCCGAGCACGCGCTCCTTGCCGAAGACGGCATCGAGCGTGTCGAGATGTTTCATGCCGTTGAGCATCGGGATGATCGCGGTGTCAGGCCCGACCGCCGGTGCAAACGACTTGATGGCATCGTCGAGATCGAACGCCTTGCAGCTGAGCAGCACGACATCGAACTTGTCCCTGATGGCGTCGGCCTGAACGGTCGGCGGATTCTTCAATGTCACATCGCCATTCGGACTCCTGATGACGAGGCCCGCGCTCGCAAGCTCGCTGGCGCGCTTGGCGCGGACCAGGAAGGTGACGTCGCGGCCGGCCTGCAACAGCCTGCCACCAAAATAGCCTCCGATGGCGCCGGCGCCGACCACGAGGATACGCATGGGAAAGTCCTTATTGTTGTTTCTTCCGTTGTCCCGGAGCATGCCAGAACGACCTCAAGGAGACCACCCGGTTTCTGGAGGATGCCGGATCACTTCCCAAGCACCATCTCCTCGACCTCGCGCAGCTGTTCCTTGCCGAAGAACATCTCATTGCCGACGAAAAAGGTCGGCGAGCCGAAGGCGCCGCGGGCGACCGCCTCCTCCGTGTTCTTGATCAGCTTGCCCTTCACCTCGGGCTCCTGGGCGCGTGCGAACAGCTTTTGGGCATCAAGGCCTGAAGACGCCAGCGCCTTCGCCGCGATTTCGGGGTCATCCATCTTCTTCGGCTCGCGCCACATGTGGTGGAAGGCGGCATCGACATATTTTTCGAACACGCCCTCGAGTTGCGCCGCGATCGCAGTGCGCATCAGGTTCAGCGTGTTGACGGGAAAGTGTGGATTCCAGACATAGGGCTGAACCTTGAAGCGCTTGAGGAAGCGTTCGGTCTCGACCTGCTGGAATTCGCGCTTGTTCTTGATGCCGGCCAGCGTCTCGGCAGGCGACTTGTTGTTGGTCGACTTGAAGATGCCGCCGAGCAGGATCGGCACATATTCGAATTTGACGCCGATCCGCTGTTCGATCGCCGGGATCGCGAGATGGCTGAGATAGGCGTTCGGGCTGCCGAAATCGAACAGGAATTGCGGAGCTGTGCGGGTCAAATTCGTTCTCCCTGACGTCACTTTTGGCCCATTGTGGCGCAGGGTGCGCCACAGGTCCACCGTTTAATGATGGTCATAATATCTTGATGATCAGACCATGCGTCGGATCGCCTGCTTGCGCCACACCAGGATGTAATAGCCCATCTGCAAGAGGAACATGGTGCAGAACACGATCGGATAGGCGGCCCATACGCCTTGGAGGCCGATCGCGCGGCTGAGGATCACCGCCGACGGCAGCTCGATCGCGACGATGGCAAAGATCGACAGCAGCATCGGCGTCAGCGCCACACCGGCAGCACGCATCGCGCCGGAGAACGTGGTCGCAAGGCCGAACGGCACCGAGCTCCACAAGGCGACGAAGAGCAGCCCCTTCGCCAAATCGAGCACGGTGCCGTCGGTGATGAAAATGCCGAGCACGGCGCGCGGCACCATATAGATCAACGCCACCAGCCCGCCGGTCAGAACGAGATTGAACGCAAGACCGGTGCGGACGATGCCGTCGAGCCGCGCCCGGTCGCCGCCGCCGACGGCCTGCGCGCCGAGGATCGAGACCGCGATCGAAATCGACATCGCCGTGAACTGCGTGTAGCCCATCACTTGATTGACGGCACCATAAGCAGCTGTCGCATCAGATCCAAAGCTGTTGACGAGGCCGAGCAAGACCAGCTCGGCGATCGCCATCACGACCATACCGACCGCACTGGGCAATCCAATGCCGAGGATTTGCCCGATCACGGCGCGGTTGAGCCTGATATGGCGCAGCAGTGCGGCATCAGGCGCGAGCGCGTGCTTCCTCCGCAGCAGGTAGGCGCCGAGCGCGAGCAGCGTCACGGCATTGCAGATCGCACCCGCCCAGGCCGGGCTGGTGATGCCGAGCGCCGGCAGGCCGAAGGCGCCGTGGATCAGCATCGGTGTCAGGATCAAGCCGATCGTGGTCGACAACGCCAGCGCCAGCAGCGGTGTCACGGCATCACCGACGCCGCGGATCATCGCCGTCATCAGCAGGAAGGTGAAGCCGAGCGGCATCGTCAGCAGCATGATGCGCGCATAAGCGCTGGCAGGAGCGAGAATATCCGCAGGCGTTGCGAGCGCCAGCATCAATTGCCGGCTGAAGAGGCCGCCGATCAGCGCCACCGAAATCGAGAGCAGCAGGCCGACCGCGAGCGTCGTGCCTGCGACAATCTTGATCCTGTCGTGCTTGCCCGCGCCGAAGGCCTGGCCGATCAGCACGGTGGCGCCCGTGCTCAGGCCCATGACGAAGGCGAACAGGAAGAAGAACACCGGAAAGAACGTCGAGACCGCTGCGAGTGCGTCAACGCCCATCATCTGGCCGAGATAGACGTTGCTGACGGTGCCGAACAGCGATTGCAACGCGTTCCCCAGCATCAACGGCGCGAGGAAGCGCAGGAAGTTTTTCCAGAGAGGCGCTGGGACGGACATGAGTTTGCCTTTCATCATGGCGAGCAAAGCCGTTGCCGCGCATGGCGCGGCTCGGCCGTTGATGGGGTGGTTGGAGAACGGTGCGCGGCTTAGGCGCGGTCGCCGTAGGCGAGCTTGACGATGTGGTCGCGGATGTCGGCCGGCCAGTCGGCAATCAGTTCGGTGAAGCGCCGCCGGTCATCTGCGAACAGTGCGCGCGACGCTTCCTCGAACTGTGCGAGATTGCCGGCCATGGTCGACATGAAGTGATAGGCGGCATCGCGCGCCTGCCGCTCGCGGTCCTTGTCGCCGCTCGCGCGCCTGGCTTCCTCGACGAGTTTTCGCAACGCGACCGATGCGCCGCCGGGCTGTGCATTGAGCCATTCCCAATGTCGCGGCAGCAGCGTCACCTCGCGCGCGACCACGCCGAGCTTCGGCCGGCCGCGCCCGCGCGGCTCGGCCGGTGCGGAGGCTTCCTCGATCGGCGGCGGGATCTGCTTGGCCAGCCGCGCCAACACCTCGCGATCCCCGCCGCGCAGATCGAAGTCGATCGATCGCCCCGTGGCGTCCGAGAAGATGATGATGGCCTCGTCCGGCCGCGGCGCGACCCGCTTGACGACCAGCGCGACCTCTCCAGCCGGCCCGGACACCAGGCGACGCTGCCCCTGGAAGGCGGTGAAAATCTTCTGCATTGAAATCATTGCCATATTGACCATGTTGGCGCCTTAATACCCGGGTAAATAGCTGTCGTCAATATACCCGGGTGAAAATATCGGACGAGCCGGCTCGACATTGTGTTCCCGGGCTGGCAGGTACACGGCCGACCGATCACCCGCTCCTTAAGGATTTCGCGATGCTGACCGTCCACCACCTCAACAATTCGCGCTCGCAGCGGGTGCTGTGGCTGCTCGAAGAGTTGGACGTGCCCTACGAGATCGTGCGCTATCAACGTCAGCCTGACATGCGCGCGCCGAAGGAGTTGCGTGCGATCCATCCGCTCGGCAAGTCGCCCGTCATCACCGACAACGGCAACACCATCGCCGAGTCAGGTGCGATCATCGAATATCTCGTCGCGACCTACGGCAATGGCCGGCTGATCCCCCCGCCAAACACGCCGGAGCGGCTGCGCTTTGCCTACTGGCTGCATTACGCGGAAGGCTCTGCGATGACGCCGCTGCTGCTCAAACTGCTGTTCACGCTGATGCCGAAGCGCGCACCCGCGCTGCTGCGTCCGCTGGTACGCAAAGTCTCGAACCAGGCGCTGACCGCGCTGGTCAATCCGCAGCTCAAGCAGCACATGGATTATTGGGAAGGCGAGCTTGCGAAGAGCGAATGGTTCGCCGGCAACGAATTCACTGCCGCCGACATTCAAATGAGCTTTCCGCTGGAAGCCGCGCAAGCGCGCGGCGGGCTCGAACAGGGCCATCCCAAGGCGATGGCGTTCCTCGAGCGCATCCACGCGCGGCCGGCCTATGCGCGAGCCCTCGAGAAGGGCGGGCCGTATCAGGTGGGGCGGTAAATTTCCTCACCGCCCGCCATGATCTGTCAGTTAGCGTGCAGCACGCGCCCGCGTGTCTCCGGCAATGCGAACGCCGCGATGAAGAACAGCGCGTAAGCCACCACCGCGAAGATCGCGATCGCATTGGCCAGCGACGTTGACGCCGACAGCGCGCCGACGAGGAACGGAAACAGCGCGCCGATACCGCGGCCGAAATTGTAGCAAAAGCCCTGGCCCGAGCCGCGCAGCCGCGTCGGATAAAGCTCGGTCAGGAACGCGCCGACACCGGAGAAATAGCCCGAGGCGAAGAAGCCGAGCGGAAAGCCGAGCACCCACAGGATCTCGTTGGTGAGCGGCAGCTGCGTGTAGAGCAGCACCACGGCGATCGCGCCGATCGAGAAGATCAGGAACAGATTGCGCCGTCCGATCCGGTCGGCAAGCCAGGCGCCGGTGAGATAGCCGATGAACGAGCCGATGATCAGCGTCGAGAGATAACCGGTCGAACCGACAACCGAGAGGTGCCGCTCCTTGGTCAGGAACTGCGGCACCCAGAACGTGATCGCGTAATAGCCGCCCTGGCAGCCTGTCGCCATCAGGGATGCCAGCACCGTGGTCTTCACGATCGGGAATGTGAAGATTTCCCAGAGTTTCGGATGACTGCCCGTCTCCGCGTGCCTGGCACGCGCCTCTGCCGCGATTTCCGGCTCCGTAACGGAGCGGCGGATGTAGAACACCAGCAAAGCCGGCAAGGCGCCGATCACGAACATCCAGCGCCACGCTGTCTCAGCCGGCATCAACGAAAACAGGATCGCCTGGGACAGCACCGCAAGACCCCAGCCGACGGCCCAGCCCGATTGCACCGAGCCGACCGCGCGGCCGCGATATTGCGGACGGATCGCTTCGCCCATCAGCACGGCGCCCGCGGCCCATTCGCCGCCGAAGCCGAGGCCGAGCACGGCGCGTGCGATCAGGAGCTGCTCGAAATTCTGCACGACTGCGCAAACCAGCGAGAACACCGAGAACCAGATGATGGTGATCTGGAGCGTCTTGACCCGGCCGATATGGTCGGAGAGATAGCCGCCGAGCCAGCCGCCGATAGCGGAGGCGAGCAGCGTCACCGTGCCGGCAAGACCGGCCGAGGCTGCATCAACCTTCCACAGCGCGATGATCGTGCCGATCACCAGCGGGTAGATCATGAAGTCCATGCCGTCGAGCGCCCAGCCGGCCGCGCAGGCCCAGAAGGTTCGGCGCTCGGCGACGTTCATGTCGCGATAGAAAGCGAGAAGGCTGGTGTCCTCGATCTCAGCACGTTCGATGCGCTGGAGCGGATCGGCTGTCGTCATGTGCGTTCCCGGGCAAATTCTTGTGGCTCGCCGGTGGTAGCACGCGCGGCGGTCGGCGCAAGCCGGCGCGCGCCCTCTTGCCCTGCAGCGTCAGGGTTACTGTCCAGCCGCCTCCGCCCCACGCGTTCGCGGATCGGGCGCTCCGAGGGGGCCGTTCGGCGTCACGGCAATCGAATTGGCCGACGTCTGTCCCATCGGCTCGACGATCAGATGGTCCATTGCCTTCAGCTCGAACAGCACGTCGTCGGGAAAGCCGCGCTCGACGCGCACTTCATCCGGGAGCCATTGATGATGCAGCCGCGGCGCAGCCACGGCGGCCGCGACATCCATCTTGTAGTCGAGCACATCAACGATCACCTGGAGCACGGTCGAGATGATGCGGCTGCCGCCGGGCGAGCCCGTCACCAACACCGGCTTGCCGTCCTTCAGGACGATGGTCGGCGACATCGAGGACAGCGGCCGCTTGCCGGGCCCGGGTAAATTGGCCTCATAGCCGACGAGACCGTAGGCATTGGAGGCGCCGACGGCAGCCGTGAAATCGTCGAGCTCGTTGTTGAGCAGCACGCCGGTGCCGTCGGCAACGAGGCCGACGCCGTAGCTGAAGTTCAGCGTGTAGGTGTTGCTGACGGCGTTGCCGCGGCTGTCGACGACAGAGTAGTGAGTGGTGTTGCTGCCTTCGCGCGGCGCGGGCAGAGCGGAAACGATCTGCTTCGACGGCGTGGCGCGATCAGCGGATATGCTTGCGCGCAGCTTGGCGGCGTAGTCTTTCGCAATGAGCGTATCGATCGGTGCGTTGACAAAGGCCGGATCGCCGAGATAGCGCGCACGGTCCGCGTAGGCGCGCTTCATGGCCTCGATCAGGAGATGCAGCGATGCCGGCGAACCCTGCTTCAGATCAGCCAGCTGGAAGCCTTCGAGAATGTTGAGCGTCTCGACCAGTACCACTCCGCCGGAGGACGGCAGTGGCATCGAAACGATGTCGTAGCCTCGGTAAGTGCCGTGCACCGGAGTGCGGATCACCGGTTGATAGGCCTTCAAATCGGCCGGCGTCATGATGCCGCCGGCATCGGAGAGGGCCTTGGCGATCTTCTCCGCCACCGGGCCTTCATAGAATCCGCGTGGGCCTTGCGCCGCGACACTCGCCAGCGTGTCGGCGAGGTCGCGCTGCACCAGCCTGTCGCCTTCGCCAAGCGGCGTGCCATCAGCCTTTGCGAAAATCCTGGCTGAAGATGGAAAGCGTGCCAATCGCGGATACCAACCCGGCAGCGTATCGGCGATGTCGTCGGTGACGATGAATCCATCGCGGGCGAGTGCGATCGCGGGTTCGAGCAATTGTGCGAGCGTGAATTGTCCGGAGCCGTATTTTTCGAGTGCAAGCGCCAGGCCTGCGACGGTGCCTGGCACGCCGGTGCCGAGTCCGGAATCGCGCGACTTGGCGGCATCGGGCTTGCCGTCGGGGCCGAGGAAAACTTGCGCCGTCGTCGCCGCAGGTGCGGTCTCGCGATAGTCGATTGCGACGTCCTCATTGCGTTCGGCGGAATGGATCACCATGAAGCCGCCACCGCCGATATTGCCGGCGCGCGGATAGGTTACCGCCATCGCAAAGCCGGTTGCGACGGCTGCGTCGACGGCATTGCCGCCGCGCCGCAAGATGTCGGCGCCGACTTGCGCCGATATCTTCTCTTGCGCCACCACCATGCCATGCTCGGCGGGGACGGCGTGAACGGTGTCGAGCGCGGGCGGCACATAAGCCCGCCGCGCATCCTGAGCGGTTGCCGACGCGAGGCCAAACGCCAGAGTGGCGATCAGTGCGAAAAAAGCACGCCGTGTCGAAAATGACGCCATCATCAAATTTCCGCCAAGCCTTCAGGCCAATTCAAACGCGTCGCAACAATGCTATACGGTTTGCGCCAAGACAGGCAAAACTGTTTGTGATGAGGATTGCGTGATGACGACGATCGCCCCGGCTGCGCGCTTGGCCGGCGCCCCGCGGACTTATCCGCCGCGCGCCGCCGTCATCAGCTGGATCTTCTTCGATTGGGCCGCGCAGCCCTATTTCACGCTGATCACGACCTTCGTGTTCGCGCCCTATTTTGCCACCAGCATCGCACCGGATCCCGCCACAGGGCAGTCGTTGTGGGGGTTTGCGATGGCAGCGGCTGGCATGGCGATTGCGCTGTTGTCCCCGGTACTTGGCGCCATCGCCGATGCTTCGGGCCGCCGCAAGCCGTGGATCGCTGCGTTCGGCGCAGTCCTGGTGGTGGCTTCGTGTACGCTGTGGATCGGCAAGCCCGGCGATCATGCCATCATTCCGCCGTTGCTGATTGCGGTTGCGCTCGCCAGTGTCGGTGCCGAGTTCGCGACCGTCTTCAACAATGCGATGATGCCGACGCTGGTGCCGCCCGAGCGCATCGGCCGGCTCTCCGGCACCGGTTGGGCCACGGGTTACATCGGCGGCATCGTCAGCCTGATCATCGTGCTCGGCTTCCTCGCCGCCAATCCCGAGACCGGTCGCACGCTGCTTGGCTTCACGCCGCTGTTCGGGCTCGATCCCGTCACCCACGAAGGCGATCGCGCTGCGGGACCATTGACCGCACTTTGGTTCATCGTCTTCGTGACGCCGATGTTCCTGTTCACGCCGGATTATCCGGCAAAGCGTCCGGTCCGAGAGGCGCTGCACGAAGGACTGGCTGATCTGAAGCAATCGCTGAAGGATCTGCCGCAGCAGAAATCGCTTGCCGCGTTTCTGCTGGCCAACATGATCTACACGGATGGGCTCGTTTCGCTGTTCGCCTTCGGCGGCATCTATGCGGCCGGCACCTTCGGCTGGCACACAATCCAGATCGGCACGTTCGGCATCATCCTCGCCATCGCCGGCACCTTTGGCGCCTGGCTTGGCGGCAAGCTCGATGATTACCTCGGTCCGAAGCGCGTTATCGCGGGGAGCATGCTGATCCTGCTGCTATCGGTGGCGGCGATCCTGCTGGTCGACAAGGACAGCGTGTTGTTCGTCAAGGTCGCGCCGCCGGTGCCGGGCGGGCCACTGTTCGGCGCTGCCGCGGAGCGTGCCTATATCGTGCTCGGCTGCCTGATCGGCGCCGCCGGCGGTCCGCTTCAGGCGGCGTCACGCACGCTGCTCATCCGCCTCGCGCCGAAGGATCGCATCGCGCAGTATTTTGGCCTGTTCGCGCTGACCGGGAAGGTGACGTCCTTCATCGGCCCGCTGCTGATCGGCGTGATCACCGCGGTCACCGCGAGCCAGAAGGCCGGCATGGCCGTGCTCGTCGTGTTTTTCGTGACGGGGTTTGCGCTGTTGATGCGGGTGCGGGAATAGCATCTCCACCGTCATTCCGGGACATCGCGGAGCGATGAACCCGGAATCTAGAGGTTGTCGAGCGAGATTCCGGGTTCGCGCTGTGCGCGCCCCGGAATGACGGCAAACTCAGTGCCTGAAGTGCCTTGTCCCCGTGAACACCATGGCGATGCCGTGCTCGTCGGCAGCCTTGATCACCTCGTCGTCGCGCATCGAGCCGCCGGGCTGCACCACGGCGGTGGCGCCGGCTTCGATGCAGGCGAGCATGCCGTCCGCGAACGGGAAGAACGCATCCGACGCCACGACAGAACCCTTGGTCAGCGGCTCCGCGAGCTTCAGCTCGTTTGCCGCGTCCTGCGCCTTGCGCGCCGCGATCCGCGCTGAATCCACGCGGCTCATCTGGCCCGCGCCGATGCCGACGGTGGCGAGATCCTTGGCGTAGATGATGGTGTTGGACTTGACGTGCTTTGCCACGCGGAACGCGAATTTCAGGTCGCGCATTTCAGCATCATCAGGCGCGCGCTTGGTGACGACCTTGAATGTCATGTCGTCGACCACGGCATTGTCGCGGCTCTGCACCAGAAGGCCGCCCGCGACCGTCTTGGCGGTCAGGCCCGGCGCACGCGGATCGGGCAGGCTGCCGGCGAGCAGCAGGCGGAGATTCTTGCGTGCGCCGATGATGGAGATCGCTTCCTCGCTCGCGTCGGGTGCGATGATCACCTCGGTGAAGATCTTCGTGATCTCACGTGCGGTATCGGCATCGAGCGGCCGGTTCATCGCGATGATACCGCCGAAGGCGGAGGTGGAATCGCAGGCCAGCGCCTTGCGATAGGCCTCGACCAGATTCGTGCCTTCGGCGACGCCGCAAGGGTTCGCGTGCTTGACGATCACACAGGCGGCGGTGCGCTTCGCATCGAACTCGCCGATGCATTCGTAGGCCGCATCGGTGTCGTTGATGTTGTTATAGGAGAGCTCCTTGCCCTGGAGCTGCCGTGCGGTCGAAACGCCCGGACGCTTGTCGGGCGTGGCGTAGAACGCCGCGGTCTGGTGCGGGTTCTCGCCATAGCGCAGCGACTGGATCAGTCTGCCGCCGAAGGCGCGGAAGTCGGGTGCGTCGATCTCGAGCTGCCGGTTGAACCAGTTCGAGATCGCGGCGTCATAGGCTGCGGTGCGTGCATAGGCCTTGGCGGCAAGCCGCCGGCGCAGCTTCAGCGTGGTCGCGCCGTTGTTGGCGGCGAGCTCGTCGAGCACGGCCTTGTAGTCGTCGGCCTCAACCACGACAGCAACGTCGTCATGGTTCTTCGCCGCGGCGCGGATCATCGCGGGGCCGCCGATGTCGATATTCTCGATGCAGTCCTCAAAGCCCGCGCCTTTGTCGACGGTCGCTTCGAACGGATAAAGATTGACGACGAGGAGGTCGATCGGCGCGATGCCGTGCGCCCTCATCGCCTCCGTGTGCTCCTTGTTATCGCGGATCGCGAGCAGGCCGCCATGCACCTTCGGGTGCAGCGTCTTGACGCGGCCGTCCATCATCTCAGGGAAGCCGGTCAGCTCCGAAACGTCCTTCACCTTGAGGCCGGCCGCGGCGATCGCCTTCGCGGTGCCGCCGGTGGAGACCAGCTCGACATCATGCGCGGCAAGCGCCTTGGCGAACTCGATCAGGCCTGATTTGTCGGAGACGGAGAGAAGCGCGCGGGTAACGCGGCGGGGATGGTCAGTCATGAGCAAGATCCTCTGTTCAGGGAGTGTCTATGCCCAGGCGCGCGGCGGATATGTGTCGCGCTTCCCGATGGTGCTCCATCCAAGGTCGCCAGTCGCGCGAACGAGCGCTCGATAGCAGCTTTCAGCCGATTTCACAACGACGAGATAGGGCCGGATCACGCCTGTTTACAGCGGAAGTTCCGGCTCGCGCCGCGCATTGCGGCGGGCGTTGGTGACCGCCGGCGAGGCGGTGGAACGCACAAAGCTCCAGCGGATCGAGGGTGCCTGGCGCGCATCCTGGCGGATCACGATCTGGGCGGTGCGGCGGGGGCCGTCATTGCCGGCCAGGAACACGCTGTCCTCGAGGTCGACCTTGTCATCGAGGGCCTCGAAGGTCCAGACGTCGCGGTTCGGCAGCACCAGCATCACGCCGCGCGCATCCGACAGCCGGCTCGCCTTCACTGCCGGATGCAGATGGAAGCGCAGCGCGAAATCGGCATCGGTGCCCTTGAGCCGCGCCCCTTGCGGCGGCGACAGCGAGTCCTCGCCGTCGATCCGTGCGCCGTCATTGGCGACCATCAGCACGCGGCGATGGATCACGCCGAACTTGGCGAGATAGCCGTCATGTGAGGTCGTCAGCAGCGTGCCGCCCTCGACCACCTCGCGATAGCTCTCGACCTCATGAGGACCGCTGATGATCGGTGCACCGTGCAGCAGCCGCTTCATCGCCGACATCTCGACGAACTGGCAGGACGAGGTGTCGTGATAGGTCAGCGTCGAATGCGCCGCGGTGCTGCGCGCGAACGGCCGCCAATTGTCGCGGCCCGTGGTCGGCATGCCGCAATTGGTGACGATACGGCTGATCCCGGAGGACAGCTCGAACGACAGGCAGCCGGCATGCGCGTCATGGCTGACGCCGGGCGGCGGCGGCGGGCCGGTGTCGATGATCACGGTGGTCGGCCCGGCGTCGAGGCGCTGGAAGCCGGTATGCGGCATGTTCGCCATCGGCGCGCCATGTGCATCGTCATAGGCAAGCAGCGTCGCGAGCAGGTCCGATGACGTCGCGCTCATGCCGTTGAACAAAGCGAAATTGCCGTCGCCGTGGCGGAAGAAGCGCAGCATCGGCATCATGCGGTCGATCGCATTGAGCAGCGCGGGCGGCGGCGCGATGTTGCGCGCGGCAAAGGTCTGCCGCAGCGGCAACAGGTCGATCAAGAGCTCGATCAGCGCACCGGGATTGCGCGAGATGTGGCCGCCGTCGGGGAGAATCTGCCGCTGCAATTCCTCGGAGAGCTTTTTCGAGGCGCTGCGGATATGGCGCGCCTGGTTGGCGAGGCAGAGCGTGGTGTAGCACAGCGCGATCTGCACCTGGAGCTTCGGCACCCCGTCGGGGATGTTGACCATGGTGAAGCGCAGGAAGCGGATTTCGCGCGCGAGTGCGCGCAGGTAACGGCGGTAGAATTTGTTGTCGGTGTCGTTGAGCACCAGCGGTGCTTGCGACAGCAGCGAGATCACGCGTCGCGCCAGCACGTCGGCGCGGCGCGCCAAGGGGCGGCGCTTGTTGGCGGGGTTGCTGATCCAGTCCTCGACCAGCGCGCGCGCATTCGCCCGGGTCAGCGCGGTGTCGGCGGCGCGCAGGTGCCGCAGCCAGCCGAAGCCGAGCAGCGCGACCTCCCAATCCTCCGACGGCGGATCGAGATCGAAGATCGAGCGGCCATGGCAGTTGACGATCTTGCCGGCGAAGACGAAGCGGCCGGCATAGATCTCGGCGGCGCGCGTCGCATCCGCGGTGCGCAAATCATGCGGCGCGATGATCAACCGATCGGTCCGGCCCGGCCAGACCCTCGACAGCGCAACGGAACCGCCGCTCGCGCGCGCGAGCATGTTCCGCGCGAAGCGGTTCATGACCAGCGTCGAGATACGTCTGCGTTGAGCGACCGACACGCCTTGCCTTGAAGGGGGAGAGGATTCCGACGAATCCTTATTAATCCCAAAATCGGACGGCCGACACCACCTTGAAAGGCCTCGAATCAGGGTGGCGGTAGCAAAATCCGGTGCAAAATCAGGATTTAACGAGCCGGGCCGCAAAAAATCCGTCGAGCCCGCCGAGCTTCGGGTCGGCATGCGGCAAGTGGCTCGGCAGGGTCCGGAGATCGCCGTCGGCCGTGATGATCTCGCTGAGCCCGGAGACCTCGCTGGCGTCGATCGGAACACGGCGCAATGCAGGCTCCGCGGCCAGCAACGTGGCCACGGCTTGCTCGCCTTCTTCGGGTTCCAGCGAACAGGTGCAATAGACCAGCGTTCCGCCCGGCTTGAGCAGCGAGACGGATTTCTGCAGCAGCCGCTGCTGGAGAATGGTCATCGCGGCGACGTCGGACTCCTGCCGCAGCCAGGCGACGTCAGGATGCCGGCGGATCGTCCCTGTCGAGGTGCAGGGCGCATCGACCAGGATTCCGTCGAAGCCGTCCGCCGGCCCCGTCCATTCCACGGCGTCAGCAACGACAGTCTCGGCCTGAAGCGACAGGCGGTTCAGATTTTCGCGCAGGCGCGCCACCCGGGCGGGCGAGCG
Source organism: Bradyrhizobium sp. CCBAU 11434 (assembly GCF_028128895.1). Lineage (NCBI taxonomy): Bacteria > Pseudomonadati > Pseudomonadota > Alphaproteobacteria > Hyphomicrobiales > Nitrobacteraceae > Bradyrhizobium > Bradyrhizobium sp. CCBAU 11434. The sequence continues at coordinate 51,548 of NZ_LBJX01000102.1, read as the reverse complement.
GTCGAGCGCGGTGACGCGAGCGCCCGATAGCGCCAGCTGTGCGGTCTTGCCGCCGGGCGCCGCACAGAGGTCGGCGACGGATTTGCCCTTGATATCGCCGAACAGCCGGACCGGCAGCGCGGCGGCTGCGTCCTGTACCCACCATTGTCCTTCGGCGAAACCCGGCAGCATGGTCACCGAGCCGTGCAGCAGCGTGCGCACGGAGCCGGTCGGCAGCACTTCACCATGCAGACGGCTCGCCCATTGCGCGGCATCGGACTTCACCGTCAGGTCGAGCGACGGTTCGTGGCCGAGAGCGAGCGCCATGTCCCGCGCGGTCGCCTCGCCGTAATGCGCACTCCAGCGCGCCAGCAACCAGGGCGGCAGGTCGAGCGATTGCGATGCGACCTCCTCGACCAGCGCCTGGCCCTCGCGCGCGCAGCGGCGCAGCACCGCGTTGACGAGGCCGGCATAACGCGCGGCGCGCCGGTCGGATTGCACCAGGCGAACCGAGAGATCGACCGCGGCGTGATCGGGCACGTCCATCCAGAGAATCTGGGCGGCGCCAATCAGCAGAGCGCTTTGCGCGCGTGGTGCGTCGGAGGGAATGCCCTTGTCGAGCAGGCGCGAGAGCACGTGGCCGAGCGTGCCGAGACGGCGCAAAATGGTTGCGACCAGACGCCGCATCAGTGCGCGGTCGCGGTCAGCGAGCGTCTTCAGTCCGGGATGGGCACCAGAGCCGTCGAGCTGGTCATCGAGCGTGCGGTGCTTGTGCAGGACGCCGTCGACGATATCGGCAGCGATCCGCCGCGCCGCAAGACCGGGCACTTCGGACGGAGGGGCAAAACGTTGAGATGGCATGCGGACGTAAGGTTCTGAGCGAGGCGGCAGTTCCGCCGTTATGGGCGCATGCCTTGAGAACACATTCTTTGGCATGCGAATATGCCAAATGTAAGAATGCCTCTGGCGATTTCAGCCCTTAGCTGCCATTTCAGCAATGCGCTATTGGACGTCGCGCGCGTGACGATCCTGCGCTAGGACCCCGAACGATGAACGACCAACCTCCCGCCCCCGATCGCAAGCCGTTGCCACCGGCGGCCCAGCGCGCGCTGGCCGAAGCCGAGGCACGCCGGCGGGCCGCGGCCGCCGCGGCCGCGCATGCTGAAGCGGCGCCGAAGGAGTTACAGGGACCGAAAGGACCTGAGCCCACGCGCTTTGGTGATTGGGAGCGCAAAGGTATCGCCTCGGACTTTTGACGCTCTCTTGCGGGCTCCGCCGACTCAGCCCTAGCCTGCGCGGATGTCGCGCTTCGACCCCGGTCATCCATATCGTCCATCCTACAGTGGCTCGCCATTTGGCCGCCGCTTCGCCGGCGTCTTGCCGTGGATGTTCGTGATCGGCGTCGCCGTCGTTGTCGTGCTCACCTTCCGGCACGGGAAGAACTGGCCGGTTCCGCATCCGGCCGATGAGCGCGCGCAGGACGCCGAGATCATCCTGCAGCACTCAGGCAATCCCGACGATCGCCTGCAAGTCGATGTCGTCCGCACCATCGATGGCGACACTTTCCTGGCGCGTGTGCGTCAGCGCGACGGACGCGATCTCGTCGCGCGGATTCGCCTGCGCGGCATCGACGCACCCGAGATGAAGGCATCCTGCCAGGACGAGCTGAACAAGGCTGAAGCGGCCACCGATGCACTGCGCAACTTGCTCGGCCAGGGCGGTGTCACGATCTACAATCTCGGCTCGGAAAAATACGGGCGCGTCCTCGCCGATGTCGGGACCAGGCGCACAGCCAATGTGTCAGCCGCGATGCTCGCGGGTGGCTATGCGCGCAGCTACAATGGCGGCCATCGCGATGGCTGGTGCACGCGCGGCTGGCGCTTCTGGTAACAAAAAAGCCGCGTCTGACGGCGCGGCTTTTTCAATCTCTGTTTTGATCTGTTCGATCAGCGCGTCACGACCACCGTCGTGCCGACCGAGACGCGGCTATAGAGATCGGTGATGTCGTCGTTGAGCATGCGGATGCAGCCATAGGAAACGAAGCCGCCGACCGAGCCCGGCACATTGGTGCCGTGGATGGCATATTCGCCACCGGCCAGCGTCATCGCCGCCACGCCCATCGGGTTGCGCGGCGAGCCGCCCGGGATCACGTCGGGAAGCTGCGGCTTGTCGCGCTTCACTTCGGCGGGCGGCGACCAGGCCGGGTTGCGATACTTGCCATCGATGCGGGTGGTGCCGGCCCACTGCTTGCCTGATTTGCCGACCCCGACGGGGTACCGCACGGCGTGGCCGTCATCGAGGATCAGATAGAGCCGACGCTCGTTGGTTTTGACCACGATGGTGCCGGGCGAATAATTGGCGACGTGCGTTCCAACCATCTCCGGCCGCGCCTCGGCCGCCGTCGACATCAGGGCCCCTGCCCCGACGGTGGCGGCCAGCGCCAGTGCAATCTTCATCGACATCGATTTTCCCCTCAGCCCAAAACGGATCGTCCAAATTCACGCAAAACCGGCAATCGCTGCCTGCCCAGACATTCTTAACCGCGCTTGTTAACCGGACAGTTTCCACGCGCGACCGCAAAAGGCGAGCCAGCAGGGGGAAGAAAGGAAATGTTCGAAATAAAGTAAATGACCTGAAAACAACACTTGGCGGGAAAGATGCGGGCACGGCCGCTCGCCCGCTGACAAGCGCGTGAGGGTGTGAACAGGGGTTGTTTTAGGCAACGTTGGCGCAGAAGCCGGTCTTGTGTCCCCGACGCGCTGCAGCGTGCAACGCTGCTGCGCAGAGCCGGGACCCAGAAAGCCGGAGGGTGCGTTGCGGATGGGTAGGCCCCGGCTCTGCAGCGCACCGCCAACAGAGGCGCTGCGCTGCGTCCGGGGCACGAGAGCTCAGGCCGACTTCTTGTTCTGCCGGTTCTTGACGAGATCGTCGACGACGGCGGGATCGGCCAAGGTCGAGGTGTCGCCGAGACTACCCGGCTCGTCCTCGGCGATCTTGCGCAGGATGCGGCGCATGATCTTGCCGGAGCGGGTCTTGGGCAGGCCGGGTGCGAACTGGATCTGGTCGGGCGATGCGATCGGTCCGATCTCCTTGCGCACCCAGGTGACGAGTTCCTTGCGCAGATCCTCGGTCGGCTCGATGCCGGCCATCAGGGTCACATAGGCATAGATGCCCTGGCCCTTGATGTCGTGCGGGAAGCCGACGACGGCGGCTTCCGACACCTTCTCATGTGCGACCAGCGCGCTCTCGACTTCGGCGGTGCCCATGCGGTGGCCGGAGACGTTGATGACGTCGTCGACGCGGCCGGTGATCCAGTAATAGCCGTCGGCGTCGCGGCGGCAGCCGTCGCCGGTGAAGTACTTGCCCTTGTAGGTCGAGAAGTAGGTCTGCTCGAAGCGGGCGTGATCGCCATAGACGGTACGCATCTGACCGGGCCAGGAGCGCGTCAGACAGAGATTGCCAGATGTCTCACCCTCCAACACCTTGCCGTCGGCATCGACGATCTCGGGCGCCACGCCGAAGAACGGCTGTGTCGCCGAGCCCGGCTTGAGCTTGGTCGCGCCCGGCAGCGGCGTGATCAAAATGCCGCCGGTCTCGGTCTGCCACCAGGTGTCGACGATCGGGCAGCGGTCGTCGCCGACGACGCGGTGATACCATTCCCAGGCTTCCGGATTGATGGGCTCGCCGACCGAGCCGAGCAGACGAAGCGAGGCCCGCGAGGTCTTCTTCACCGGCTCGTCGCCGCCCTGCATCAGCGCGCGGATTGCGGTCGGCGCGGTGTAGAAGATGTTGACCTTGTGCTTGTCGATGACGCTCCAGAAGCGCGAATTGTCAGGGTAGTTCGGCACGCCTTCGAACATCAGCGTGGTCGCGCCATTGGCGAGCGGTCCGTAGAGAATGTAGCTGTGGCCGGTCACCCAGCCGACGTCGGCGGTGCACCAGTAGATGTCGCCGTCGTGATAGTCGAACACGAGTTGATGCGTCATCGACGCGAACACGAGATAGCCCCCCGAGGTGTGCAGCACGCCCTTGGGCTGGCCGGTCGAGCCCGACGTATAGAGGATGAACAGCGGATCCTCGGCATGCATGTGCTCGACCGGGCATTCCGTCGTCACCATCGCCGCGGCCTCGTGGTACCAGAGGTCGCGCGTCGGGTTCATGTCGATCTTGCCGCCGGTGCGTTTGACCACGACGACCCAGTCGACGCCGTCGGCCTTGGCGAGGGCCGCGTCGACATTGGCCTTCAGCGGCACCTTCTTGCCGCCGCGCAGGCCTTCATCCGCGGTGATGATGACCTTGGACTGGCAGTCGTTGATACGTTGCGCGAGTGAATCCGGCGAGAAGCCCGCGAACACCACGGAATGGATCGCGCCGATCCGCGCGCAGGCCAGCATCGCATAGGCCGCTTCCGGAATCATCGGCAGATAGATGGTGACGCGATCGCCCTTCTTGACGTTGCGGGTGCGCAGGATGTTGGCCATCCGGCAGACCTCGTCGTGCAACTCCTTGTAGGTGATGTGCTTGGACTGCGAGGGATCGTCGCCTTCCCAAATGATCGCGGTCTGGTTGCCGCGCTTGGCGAGATGGCGGTCGATGCAGTTATGGGCGACGTTGAGGATTCCATCCTCGAACCATTTGATCGAGATATTGCCGGGCGCGAAGGAGACGTTCTCGATCTTGGTCGGCGCGTGCATCCAGTCGATGCGCTTGGCCTGCTCGGCCCAGAAGGCGTTCGGGTCCGCGATCGAGCGGGCGTACATGTCCTTGTACTTGGCCTGGTCGACCCAGGCGCGCTTGGCCCATTCCGCGGGGACGTCGTAGATCTTCTCGGACATGCTTCCCTTCCCTCCACATCCGGCAAGCCGAGCACAGCTGACTGGCGAGCCGACTTCATCGTTGAACGATTATGCGTCGGGCTAACCGCCCGCGACAAGGATCACAAGCTGGACCTTCGGTGAGCGGCAGGCCATGCGGAAGATCAAGCTGCAAAGGCCTGATGTCGCAAATCTGAAACAGGCCGGGGCAGCGGTGTTTGGCTCTTTACCCAAATCCCGGGAAGAGGCTCGTGCAGGGCGCCCATGCGCCGCAGGAGGTATTTAGTAACCTCTTCTCACTGATTCGGGACTCGCAATGCCGTTCGGAACACCCTAAGTGGCTAACCCGGGTCCCAAGAGACCCTCCAGGCGACGCTTGGAACAAAAATCAGAACAGCGGCATTGAACGGTAACAGACAGGGCCAAGGCATAAGACTATGATGGATCAGCAGAATCTCGGGACGATGCGGCCTGCCGCGGCGGATCCTGCTGCCATTGCGCTGGCCAAAGCCCTCGGACAATGGCCGAAACCGGCAGGTTCCACCCGTCCCAGCCCCAAGAAAGTGTTCGATCAGGCGTCCCTGGCGACGGTCGAGGCCCTTGCGAAGGAGCTGGGCCTGCGGCTCGGCGATCAGAACGAGCTGACCATCCGCCGTATCCGCCGCGGCAAGGGCTATTCATTCGTCCGCCCCAACGGCGCCCATATCCGCGACGCCCGCACCATCCGCCGGCTGCACGCCATGGCGGTGCCGCCCGCCTATCGTGAGGTGCGCTACTCGGCCGATCCGAGCTCGCATCTCCAGGCCGTGGGCCGCGATGCCGCCGGCCGGCTGCAATATCGCTATCACGCCGATTGGGAGAAGGTCCGCGAGCACCGCAAGGCGCATCGCCTGGAAAAGCTCGTCGGTGCGCTGCCAAAGATCAGGCGGAAGGTCTCGGCGTTCCTGTCGGGCGAGGAGCCGACGCGCGAATTCGCGCTCTCGGCCGTGATCGAGCTGATCGCGCGCACGGCGATCCGTCCCGGCAATGAATCCTATGCACGTCTCAACGGCACGCGCGGTGCCACCACGCTGCTGAAGTCCAATGTCACGCTGGAAGACGACTGCTTCGTGCTGACCTTCAAGGCGAAGGGCGGCAAGGCCGTGCGCAAGGAGTGCGATGCGGCCAAGCTGGTGCGCGCTATCGGCATTTTGCAGGGTGTTCCCGGCAAGCGCATGTTCCAGTATCGCGACGCCTACGGCATCGTGCGCGCCGTCAGCACGACCCAGGTGAACGCGTTCCTCCGCGAGATCGCCGGCATCAAGATCTCGCTGAAGGATTTCCGCACGCTGATGGCGTCCGCCGTCGTGGTGGAATCGCTGTCGCGGATCACGCCGGCGACCAGCCAGCGCGGCCGCAAGAAGCAGGTGCTGGACGCGATCCGCGCCGCGGCCGACAAGCTCTCCAACACGCCGGCGATCTGCCGTAAGAGCTACGTCCACGATACCATCGTCACTGCGTTCGAGGACGGCATTTTGGAGCGCTTCGCGGCGACCATGAAGGGCCAGCGCTCGCAGGCAAGGCGCGAGCAGCTGCTGGCGCAGGTGGTGGCGACCGCGGCGGTGTAACCCGCCGCATCGCTACATATTGTCTGAAAGACCCCTGTCCGGACCAGGATCGCGGCCTGCGGCGGCGCTCGTGAGCCGGCTCAGATAATGCGCCCAGCCTTTGGCGTGCGCGGCCATCTGTTCCTCCGTCGGCAGTCCGCTATGCGTCATGCGCATCAACGTGCCTCCGTCGCGTTCGATCAGGTCGATCTCGATCAGGCTCGAGCCGGGCGGCACTTCCTGACCGCCCTCCCAGCCGAACGTATAAGCCAGGCGATGCACCGGCACGACCTCACGGAAGGCGCCGCGGGCGACACTGCCGCGTGGACCGATACCCTTGAGCAAATAGAGCCCGCCGGGATGCGGCTCGGTGGTCGCATCCGATCCCATCCAGCTCAGGATTTTCTCAGGGTCGGTCAAATAGGCGAACACGGTGGCGCGCGGGGCGGCGATCTGGGTCTCGCGACGCAATACGAATGGCTCGGTCATCGGCGATCATCCCTGGGGTTCATGGGCAGATGGCGGCACCAAAGCGGCTCGTCAAGGATTGCCCGTGACAAAGGCGGCTCTCCTTCGCCATCATCGGATCATGCAACTCTCCCCGACCCTCGCCTGGCTTGTCGATGCCGCCTCAGACAGTGCCGGCGCCGATCGCCTGCTTGCGGAACTCGGTGCGCATCTGCTCGCCGATGGCGTGCCGCTTGCGGCAGGCGCGCTAACCCTGGAGGTGCCCCACCCGCTGATCGCAAAGCGGACATGGCTGTGGCGTGCGGACAATGGCCGGGTGATCGAGGCGCTCGGCTTTGCGCCAGGCGGGCTGGCGCCCGATTTGCCTGACGATAGCGGTCGCCGCTGGTTGCGCGGCTTCGCTGATGGCAACGTGCACGAGGATGTAGTCGGGCGCGATGGGCCGCTGCTCGGCTGGATCGGGCCGCGTCCGTTCACACCAGACGACATCGAGCAACTGCGCCAGGCCGCACGCTTTGCAGCGACACCGCTCGCCGCGCTCGCGGCGCGCGCCACGTTGCGGGCGACACTGGAGGCCTATCTCGGCAAGCGCAGCGCCGAGCGAGTGCTGGCGGCACCCCTGCGGCGCGACCTCGGTGAGACCATTCAGGCAGCGCTGCTCTATGCCGACCTGCGCGGCTTCACCACCTTGTCGGAAACCAGTCCGCCGGCTGACATCATCGCAGCACTCGACGCCTGGTTCGATCGCATCGCCGGTGCTGTTCATGCCTTCGGCGGTGAGGTGCTGAAATTCATCGGCGACGGCGTGCTGGCGATCTTTCCGGTGGTCGAGGGGTCGCCGCGTCGTGCTTGCGAGGCAGCTCTCCGCGCCGCAGGCGCAGCTGAAGCTGGGATGGCGTATCTCAACGCCGAGCGCGCTGCGCAAGGATTGCCGCCGCTGGCGTTCGGTGCCGCGCTCCATCTCGGCGAGATGCTCTGGGGCAATATCGGCGCCGCTAATCGGCTCGACTTCACCGCGATCGGCCCCGCCGTCAATCTCGCCAGCCGGCTCGAAGGCCTGTGCAAGCCCCTCGGCAGGACCGTGCTGGTGTCCGGCGCGCTCGCGGCAGAGACAGACATGCCCCTGGTCGCACTCGGACTGCACAAGCTGCGCGGCATTGCCTCGCCCTGCGAGGTCCTCACGCTGCCGGAGGCGCCAGGACCAGCCTCTTAGCGCCTACATCCCGCCCATCTTGCAGACGAGCTTCCACTCCTCCGCGGTCACCGGCTGCACCGACAGGCGTGAATATTTCACCAGTGCCATGTCGGCGAGCTTCTTCTCGGCCTTGATGGCCACCATCGTCACTGGCGTCTTCAAGGGCTTGTCGGCCTTGATGTCGACGCAGACGAACTTTTCAGTCTTGTCGGTCGGATCCGGATAGGCCTCCTTGATAACCTCCGCGATGCCGACGATCTCCTTGCCTTCGTTGGAATGGTAGAAGAACGCCTTGTCTCCCTTTTTCATGGCGACGAGGTTTTGGCGCGCGGTGTAGTTACGCACGCCGGTCCAGGCTTCGCCCTTGGCGCCCTTTGCGACCTGCTGGTCCCAGGACCACACCGACGGTTCGGATTTCACCAGCCAGTACGCCATGTTCATTCCTCTGCCTTGAAGGGGCGGGTCAAGAGCCCGGAGATCGCTGCGTCGATCGTGCTTCGGCCGGCCAGGATCGAAGCGACCGCTTCTGATACCGGCATCTCGATGCCTTGCGAAGCTGCGAGTTCGATCAGCACCGGCGCGGTGAACTCGCCCTCGGCCAGCTTGCCGGCAGGTGGCTGCTCGCCACGGCCGAGCGCGAGCCCGAGCGCGAAATTGCGCGATTGCGGGCTCGAGCAGGTCAAGATCAGATCGCCGAGACCGGACAGGCCGGTGAGCGTCTCGCTGCGCGCGCCGAGCGCGCGGCCGAGACGTGTCAGCTCGGCGAAGCCGCGGGTCGTGAGCGCAGCCTGCGCGGAAGCACCGAGCTTCCGCCCGACCGCAATTCCGACCGCGATCGCCAGCACGTTCTTGGCCGCGCCGCCGATCTCGACGCCGCGGATGTCGGTGGAGTGATAGGGACGGAATGTCGGGGAGCCCAGCGCCTGCACAAGTCCGCTCGCGAGCGCATCATCCCTGGCCGCGAGTGTCACGGCCGTCGGCAATCCGCGCGCGACGTCGTCGGCAAAGCTCGGACCCGACAGGATCGCAGGCTGCGCGCGGGGCGCGGCTTCTGCGATCACATCGGTCATGAATCTGTGAGTGCCGTGCTCGATGCCCTTGGCGCAGGCGATGATGGGCACGGGCGTCGTGAGGTGCGAGGCCAGCATGTTGACCACGCCGCGCAGATGCTGCGCCGGCGTCGCGATCAGCAGCATCTTCGCGCGCGACGCCGCCGCAAGATCGCTTGTCACCACGATGTCAGATGCCAGACGCACGCCCGGCAGCCGCGGATTGTCGCGGGTCGATTGGATGCGCGCGGCGTGCTCGGCGTTGCGCGCCCACAGCGTCACGTTCCGTCCGGCGCGCGCGGCCACCGTCGCCAGCGCCGTGCCCCAGGCCCCGGCACCGATCACCGCGACGGAGCGGAACGCAGTCATGGTCAGTACCCCGCCCGCGTCTTGCCGTAGCCATCAGGCGCCGTGGCGTTGGCATCGAGCAGCCATCGCGCGCGCGGCTGCGCCTCCAGCGTATCGGTGATACCGAGGGCGAGGCGTTCGGCGCCGGCCCATGCGATCATCGCGCCATTGTCGGTGCAGAGCGCGGGCGGCGGCATGATCAGCCGCGTTCCAGCTTGCCGCGCGACATCAAACAGCGCGCCGCGGATCGCCTGATTGGCGGCGACACCGCCGGCCGCGACCAGTGCGCGCGGCGCGCCGAACTGTTCGCGGAATAGTTTCAAGCCAACGTTCAAACGATCGGCCGTCGAGTCCAGCACCGCAGCCTGAAAGCTCGCGCAGAGATCGCTGATATCCTGCGGCGTGATCTCGGTGAGCCGGCTCGCCTCGGTGCGCACGGCCGTCTTCAATCCCGATAGCGAGAAATTGGCATCGGGACGATGCTGCATCGGTCGCGGGAAAGCGAAGCGCGTGGCATCGCCATTCGCGGCGGCGCGCTCGACCTCGGGGCCGCCGGGATAGGGCAGGCCCAGCATCTTCGCGACCTTGTCAAAGGCCTCGCCGATCGCGTCGTCGACCGTGGTGCCGAGCCGCACATATTGGCCGACGCCGGTGACCGCGACGATCTGGGTGTGGCCGCCGGAGGCGAGGAACAGGCAATAAGGAAATTCGACGCCGTCGGTCAGGCGTGGCGTCAGCGCGTGCGCCTCGAGATGATTGACCGCGATCAGCGGCGTGTCGTGCACCATCGCAATCGCCTTTGCGGTGGTGAGCCCGACGATGACGCCGCCGATCAGGCCCGGCCCTGCAGCGGCCGCGACACCGTCGAGCTGGGCGAAGCCGATGCCGGCATCGGTCATGGCGCGATCGATGATGCCGTCGAGCAGGTCGACATGGGCACGCGCCGCGATCTCCGGCACGACGCCGCCGAAGCGGGCATGTTCCTCGACTTGCGATCGCACGACATTGGACAGGATCCTGCCGCTGCCGTCAGGCGCGCGCTCGATCACGGCCGCCGCGGTCTCGTCGCAGGTGGTCTCGATACCCAGTACCAGCATTGGCGAATTGTTATCCAATTTGCGCCCTTGCGCTCATTCGCAAAGCAGAGTTCTGCTAACGCGGTAGCATTCCGGGGTTGGCTTATGCAATCGTCACGCGCTGCCATCCCGCGCGAATGCATCACCGCCAAATGGTTCGGGAACAGCAGCGATGTCCATTCTTGTCACACGGCCGCATCCCGACAACGTGGCGACGGCGGAGAATCTGCGCGCGCGGGGACATGTGGTGCTGCTCGCGCCGTCGCTCAAGTTCGAGCCGGTCGCTTTCCATGACGAGAGCGAGGCCGGCTACGGCGCCATCATCGTCACATCGGCCAATGCGATCCGTGCCGTCGCGCCGCAATTGCGCGACCTTGGACTCGTCGAGGTGCCGCTATTCGCGGTCGGCGAGCACACGGCTGCCGTGGCGCGCGAATTCGGCTTCACGGATGTGATCGTCGCCGGCGGCGATGCGGCATCCTTGCGCGACAAGGTAATGCAGGGTGTCCGTGACAAGATCCTGAAGAAGAAGAGCACGCTGCTCTATCTTGCGGGAGCGGATCTGTCGCGAGATCTCGGCGGCGAGCTCGGCGCAGAAGGGTTTAACGTGGTCACGCTGACGACCTATCGCATGGCTCCGGTCAAGATTCTGCCGCGCGAGGTCTGCGAAGGTTTCGCCGCACATGGCATCGAGGCGGTGCTGCATTACTCCAGGCGCAGCGCACGGGCCTTCCTGGACGCGGCCCGGGACGAGGGTGTCGAAATTTCGGCGCTGGCGGTCCCGCAATGCTGCCTGTCCGAGACGGTCGCAAGCGTGCTGCGCGATGCCGGTGCGTCGCGGGTCCTGGTCGCCGCGACCCCGGACGAAAATGCCCTATTCGACGCCTTGGAGCGTGCTTTGCGGACCCGTTTGGCGTAAGAGGACGGGCCGAATCCGACGCAATCGGGCTCGGCCCAAGGATTTGCGCAAGGTATGCAAGTGTGAGGAACCGTCACGATGGCCGACGACAAGCCTGAAGACGCAGGCAAGCCTGAAGACGGAGGAATGCCTCCCGAGTCCGGCCGTGCCAAGCGCACCCCACCGACCATCGACCTCGAGGCGACCGAAGTCTCCACGCAGCCCCAGGATGTGGCGGTCGAGCCGGAGGCGGCGCCATCGGTCGAGCAGACCAACGCCGGGCAGGCCAGTGCCGAGGACGCCAAGGTCGAAACCACCAAGGCGGAGCCGGAGCGCGATGAGGCTCAGCCCGCGGCTGCGTCGGCCGCCATTTCTCCCTGGGTCATCGCGCCATTTTCCGGCGCCGTTGCAGCCGCGGTCGTGATTGCGGTCGGCTGGGTGCTGGGCTGGCCCGCGGTGCAGGCGCCACCGGCCGCGCCGCAGGTGACGAGTGCGACAGTCGATGCGCTGAGCGGACGTGTCGCCGCGGTCGAAGCCAAGGCGGGCAAGCCCGCTGCCGATCCGGCTGTTGTCGCGCGGCTCGATGCGCTGGAAAAATCCGTCGGCACCTTGCGCGGCGACATCGCCAATTTGCGCGCGCAGTCCGACAAGACCGCGAGCGCATTGAACGATGCCAAATCCACGCCGCGCGATACGACAGCTTCGTCCGGCCTCGCCGCTCTCGACGCGCGCATTTCCCAGCTCGAGCGTGCCAGCACGACTGCCCGCGCCGAGCTCGCGCAGCAGGGCGAAAAGATCGCCGACGCGAAGGTGATGGACGACCAGCCTTTGCGCCATGTGGTTGCCGCCACGCTGCTCGACGTTGCCGTTCGACATAACGATCCCTATGAGGCGCAGCTCAAGGCTGCTCGGTCATTTGCGGCGAAGCCTGACGTGCTGAAGCCGCTCGATGCTTTTGCCGCGTCGGGCATTCCGACGCCGGTCGCGCTGACCCGCGAGCTCCTCAACATCGTGCCGAAGCTGTCGCCGCCGCCTGAGGCGCCAGCCGCTGGTGCCGGCATCGTCGAGCGCCTTCAGGCGGGCGCGTCGAAGCTCGTTCGCATCGAGCGCACCGACGGGGTCGGCAACGACCGCGGCGCTGTCGTTGCGCGGGTCACGGCGGCCGCGCTGCGCAATGATTTCGCCGAGGCGCGCCGCGAATTGAAGGCACTGCCCGAAGCCGATCGCGCGCCGGCGCAGGCCTGGCTCGACAAGGCCGACGCCCGCGACGCCGCGCTCGCGGCCTCCCGGAAATTCGCCGACGACGCTCTGGCTGGTCTCACCAAGCCTGCTCAATAAGACTCGCGCAACACTCCGCGCGTATAGGGATAGAAATGCTTCGCATCGTCCTCTTCCTCGTTCTGATTGCGCTTGCAGGCGCCGGCGCGGCCTGGGTCGCCGATCAGCCCGGCAATGTCGTGCTGACCTGGGGCGGCTGGCGAGCCTCGCCGAGCATTCCGGTGTTCGTGCTCTGCCTCGGCATCTTCGCGGTCCTGATCGTGTTCCTCTGGAGCATCCTGACCATGATCGGGCGTATGCCGGGACGGGTGCGCCGCCGAAGGCATGAGAAGCGTCAGGCGCGGGGGCGCCACGCCATCACCCATGGCCTGCTCGCGATCGGCCATGGCGACACCGCGCTGGCTCGCCGTCATGCCGAAGCGGCGCGCCGGCATGCGCCCAATGATCCGCTCGCGCTGCTGCTGCACGCGCAGTCGGCCCAGCTCGACGGCAATCGCGACGAGGCGCAGCGCGCTTTCCGCGCCATGGCCGAGCGCGAGGATACCCGGCTGCTCGGCCTACGCGGCCTGTTCATCGAGGCGCAGCGCGCCGACGATGCGGTCGGTGCTGTCATGATCGCGGAGGAAGCGATCAAGCTGTCGCCGTCCTCGACCTGGGCCTCGCATGCAGTGCTCGGCTTCCGCTGCGCGCGCGGCGACTGGAGCGGCGCGCTCGCGATCCTGGATTCCAATCTGTCGGCGGGCCTGATCGACAAGCAGGCCTATCGCCGCCAGCGCGGCGTGCTGCTCACGGCGCGCGCGCTGGAACTGGAGACCATGGACCGCGACGTCGCGCGCGAAAGCGTGATGGAAGCGGTCAAGCTGGCGCCGACGCTGGTGCCGGCCGCCGTGCTCGCCGCGAAATTCGAGAGCGAGGCGCATCAGGTGCGCCGTGCCATGAAGCTGGTTGAGGCCGCCTGGCTCGCCAATCCGCATCCGGATCTCGCCGATGCCTACGCGCATGTGAAGCTCGGTGATGCCGCGCGGCAGCGCCTGCAGCGGGTCGAGACGCTCGCGGCCAAGACGCCCGCCGACAAGGCCGGCCATGTCGAGGGCCAGCTTGCGATCGCGCGCGCCGCGATCGATGCCTCCGAATTCGCCCGTGCGCGCGAGGTGCTGTCGCCTTACGTCAACGATCCGACCCAGCGCGTGGCGCTGCTGATGGCCGAGCTCGAGCGCGCCGAGCACGGCGACAGCGGCCGTGCCCGCGCCTGGACCTTGCGTGCGGTGCGCGCCCGCCACGATCCGGTCTGGACCGCGGATGGCTATGTCAGCGACCGCTGGCGTCCGGTCTCGCCGGTCACCGGCCGCCTCGACGCTTTCCAATGGCAGACACCGGTGGCGAGCCTGCCTTCGGACAAGGGCACGACGATCGAATCCTCGGCCTTCGAGGAAGCCATGCTCGCTGCCCCGCCGCCAAAGCGGGTGACGGTAGCCAATGAGGCGCCTGGGGAATCGGTCGTGATCGCGCAGGCCTCAACCCCGGCCTCTGCTCCGGCCGCGCAGGACAACGCACCGCCGGTGGCCAAGGAAGAGCCGGCAGTGGCGCCTGCGGAGCCGGTCAAACCGGCCCCGGAAGCTGCCGAATCATCGCCAGTGGCGGAAACCCCGGTGTTCCGCACCCGCGCCGATCTCGGCAAGCCCGCGCAGGCGCCGATCCAGACCGTCATCCCGATCGTTCGTGCGCCCGATGATCCCGGCATCGATGACGAGGGTCCGAGCGATGAATTTACGGAACAAATCGGCACGCCAAAGGCCCAGGCCGGCGGCTGGCGGGGATTCTGGTCCCGCTGGGGGGCTTGAGCCGCATTTCGCCCGCCGCTTGTCCTTGCCAATTCGGGCCATGCCCGATATCAGGAGCGCGTGTATCGGGGCCGGCTTTGTCCTGGCTCCGGCAGGGTTCGCCGCAATAGCTCAGTCGGTAGAGCACGTCATTCGTAATGACGGGGTCGGGGGTTCGAATCCCTCTTGCGGCACCAGCCTTCGCAGGCTGCGCCTGCTTCGGCTCGGCAAGCCGCTTCGTAGTGAAGGCTGCCACGCCATAGCCCGAAGGGCGACGGCGGGCTCCCCCGTTTTGCTCGATTGGTACAGGCCAGCTTCAAGGCCGTGCTTAAGCTCCACGTGATTCTCCTCACATAATCTCGCGCGTCTCTCCCCTAGTGTCCCCTCACGCAAACACGGGGAGATTTCACATGCGCAAGATCATTCTGGTTGCGGCCATGGTTCTGGTCTCTGCATCGGCCCAGGCGGGCGGCGCACGCAGCCTCTCGCTGGCCTCGGCCAACGATCAGGCCCCGGCACCGCAAGGCACTGTCGCGCCGCCGGCCAACACCACGCAGGTGAGCGAAGTCGCTCCGGTGGCTACGGCTCCGACCTATGTCGATCGTCCGACGGCGGTTTCGACCACCGCGCCAGCTGCGACCACAACCACATCGACATCATCGCCTGCTGCGGCCCAGCCTGCGCCGAAGACGACGAAGGTGGACAAGCCCAGGCATCACAAGACCTGGACCGAAGGCCGGATCATCAGCGAACTGCATCGCCACGGCATCTACTGGTAAGCGACGGCGCTCCTCCCAAAACAAAATGGCCGGGCTGAGCCCGGCCATCGCATTCTCGACGAACCTCAAAACGCCTAGCGTTGCGAGACGGTCTGCACCACGCTCGACACCGGGCGCGCATTGGTCGCACTGCTGGACCCCGGCACCTTCAGCTCCTTGAGGATGGCTTCGTCATACTCAGGAAGCGATTCGAACGTCGTCTTCGCCTTGATCTGCACGACCTTGTAGCCACCGGCCTTGAGGCGCGCGAGCAGCGTCGGCAGTGCTTCGCCGGTGCGCTTCTGGAAATCGTGCATCAGGATGATGCCCTTGCCGAGCTTGTCGAGCTTGGTCATCACGTTGCTGATGATCTTGTCCGGCGTGCTCTCCTTGCGGAAGTCGAAGGAGTCGAGGTCGGTCGAGAAGATCCCGACATTGCGGGTGCCGAGATAGCTCACCAGCGCCGGATTTTGCGACAGCTGCGGGAAGCGGAAGAACGGCGACGGATTGGTGCCGAGCGCCCATTTCACGGCGCTGAAGCCCTTCTCGATCTCATCCTTGGCCTGCTGCTCCGTCATCTTCTTGCCGGCGAGATTGACGTGCGACCAGGTGTGCGTGCCGACCGTGTGGCCCTGGGCCAGAACCTGGCGCAGGATTTCCGGATGCCAGCTGGCGTGCTTGCCGACCGAGAAGAACAGGCCCTTGGTGCATTCATCGGCCAGAGCCTTCAGCACCGCCGGCGTGTTATGCGGCCAGGGGCTGTCGTCGAAGGTCAGCACGACCTCCTTGTCGGCGAGGAAATCAAACTGCTTGTACTGTTCGAAGCCGAAACCCGGGCCGCCGGTGGTGTCGATCTCGACCACGCGCGAGACGCCGAGTGCATTGGGATTGGTGCAAGTCGTGTCCTGAACTGGTGCCACCGCCGGTGCCGGCGCGGGAGCAGGCGCTGCGGCAGGAACGGCAGGCTTGCCCGCGATCGCCGCGGTGGTCTCGACATCATCCTTGGCGGCAAGCTTGACCGGCGCCGGCAGAGGATCGGCGGCACGGGCGGCTGTTGTTTTGGGGGCGCCCTGGTCGGCGCGCGCGGAATAAAAGTACCAACCTCCGGCGATCACGATCGCCGCAACCACACTGGCCAGCATCAGGCCCAACGCATTACGCATCGCTACTCTTTCCAATTACGCAACCAAACCAGCGGAATTTCCCGCGTCGCGAGCCATTAATGCGAAGGAACAGTTAACGTGACACCAACACGACAGCGGTTGCAGAGGAATTTCAGGCGGGTGCGCCAAAGTGACCGAGGTCACAGTGGGTGGGCCGCCCGTGACCGTCATCACAGTGGAAACTGTTTTGCTGGAGCATCGTAGTTCCCATCGACAACGGGCCCGCCGCGGCGGCGCCAATGGGAGCTGCAAATGACCAAGTCGTTCACTGCCAAGATCACTGCAAAGATCCGCGACACCAGCCTGGCTCTGGGCTTTGCCGCCATCGTCTCGATCGTCTCGACGACCTCGAGCTTCGCCTTCTCGGCCGAGGCGCAGCAGATGTGCACCGGCGACGCCTTCCGCCTGTGCTCGTCAGAGATCCCCAACATTCCGAAGATCACGGCGTGCATGATGAAGCATCGCACGGACCTGAGCGCCGGCTGCCGCGCGGTGATGGACAAGGACCTCGCCAAGGGCGCGTCACGCAAGGTTGCTGACGCTCAGGACGGTCAGTAAGCGCGCAGCGATCGCGACGTTTGCGTCGTTAGCTCCCTGCCGATGTGCCCCGGCGCCATGCCGGGGCCACGCGGTGGTGCCAGTCGACCTGCGCCATCCGTCTGCCAATAAAGCCGTTGCGGCCTTGGGATCGTCGCACTAGCTTCGCCCGCACATCTTGAGGGTATGAGGCATTCCGCGATGGCCAGATTTCTTTTCATCATTCCTTTGGTCCTGTGCGCTTCCGGCGCCTCGGCGCAGCAGCAGCCCGGTCACGATGCCTGCGCGCGCGACGTCACGCGCCATTGCCGCGCCGTGATGAGCAATGGCGATAGCGCCGTGCTCGCCTGCCTGAAAGAGCACCGCGCGCGCCTCAGCAAGGCCTGCGACAAGATGCTGACGGATCACGGTCAGTAGCGATCGGGGCTACGAAGCGTCTAGCGACTGATGCTGCTCCCCGCAGCGGTCGCGACAACGGGCAGCACTTCGCTTGCCGCGCGATCCGGCGTCTCTTCCTTCCAGCGTACCGAGCCGAATGGCCGCTCCAGCATGCGGCGGATCCGCACCGGATCAGGGCCGATGTGGAAATCGATCGCCTGCTGATGCAGCGCGCGTTCGGACTGGGTCGAGCGGTTGCGCTGGCGCAGATAATCGAACCAGGTCGGGCAGTGATAGCGCTCGGTCCACAATTCGGGATCGGCAATGTCGCGCGCGATCGACCAGCCATAGGCGCCGTTGCGCTGCCGGGAGAGCTGCACGTCCTGCATCACATTGTGGAAGGCGCGCGCGTTTTCCTGGGCGACGCGATATTCGATCTCGACCACCAGCGGGCCGCTGCGCCCGGTGAGCGACAGCTTGACTTCAGGATCGGCCAGCACGTCGGCATCCTCGTTGCGGGCGCCGACGCGCGGCATTGCAAGCCAGATCCCCAGGAGCGGCGAGACCAGCATCAGGCTGGCGGCCGTGAGCAGCGCGACCTCGACGCCGGCATAGTCGGTGAGATGGCCCCAGCCCCAGGCGCCGATCGCGATGCCACCGGAAATCGAGGCCTGAAACGCGGCGAGCGATCGACCGGCGACCCAGCGCGGCGCCGAGAGCTGCACACCGATGTTGAACAGCGCCACCGCCGCCATCCAGACCGCGCCGGCCAGCACCAGCGCGGCCGCGGTCAGCACCGGCTCGGTGCTCAAGGCAATCGCAGCCATCGCAAAGGCCATGGAGATCGTGCAGGCGCGGATCGCAGCCTCGCCGCTCATGCGCTTGCGCAGCTCGTGGATGTTGAGCGCGCCGACCACCGCGCCCATGCCGAATGCGCCCAGCATGATGCCGTAGGTTTGCGCGCCGCCATGCAACAGATCGCGCGCGACCAGTGGCATCAACGCCATGATCGCGCCGCCGATCAGTCCCATCACCAGTGTGCGCAACAGCACGATCTTGATCGGCGGCGAGTTGGTGATGTAGCGGAAGCCCGAAACCATCGCGCGGTTGAGCTTCTCCCGCGGCAGCCGCGATGGCTCGGTGGTGCGCCGCCAGAGCAGCAGCACCACCAGCAGCGGCAGATAGAGGATCGCGTTGCAGGCGAAAGCCGCGACCGAGCCGGCTGCGGCCACGATGACGCCGCCGACCGCGGGACCGAAGCTGCGCGCGATGTTGTAGCTGATGCCGTTCAGTGCCACCGCCGACGGCAGTGCGTCCGGCGGCACCTGCTCGCTGACCGAGGACTGCCAGGCCGGGCCGAACAGCGCATTGCCGCTGCCGACCACGAAGCAGAAGGCGAGCAGCGATTCCGGGGCGATGAGCTTGAGCCCGGCCAGGATCGTGAGGGCGGACGCGCCCGTCAGCGCGATCATGAGGGCCACCAGCGTCACGATGCGGCGGTCATACATGTCGGCGATGGCGCCGGCCGGCATCGAGATCAGCATGATCGGCAGCATCAAGGCGGTCTGGACCAATGCCACCTTGTCGGCGGAGGCCGCCATCTGCGTCATCGCCCAGGCCGCGCCCACGCCCTGGATCAGGAGGCCGAGATTGGAGAGCAGGCTGGCGAGCCAGATGCGCCGGAATACGGTGTACCGCAGGGGGGCGGTGATGCCGTCGGCGGAACGTCTCTGACGGTTCGTCTGCTCGGTCATATACCCTTCCAAGTCGTCTGGCAGAAATGGCTTGAATAATTCCGGCAGGCCCAGTGATGCCTGCGAAAGTCCTTCGCTGTCCAGTGGTTAGGCCGCTATAAGCAGTGCAAAGACATGGTTTTATCGGGGAGGATCGGATGAGGCTGTCACGACGGACAATTCTGCAAGGTGCGGCTAGCGTGCCTTTCGCGGTTGCGAGCTTGCGGATGGGGGCACTGGCGCAAACATCGTCCACGACCAGCAGTTCTGAAGTGCCGCCGATCCTGTTCGTCCATGGCAATGGCGATTACGACGCGCTCTGGATCACGACGTTGTGGCGGATGGAATCCAACGGCATCGCGCGCGACCGCATGATGGCGATCAATTTCAACAGCCCCAGCGCGCGTGCCGATGACACGGTCGAGCAGGCCAACCGGTCCTCGACCGAGGACCAGCGCCGGGAGCTTGCCGCTGCCATCGCTGAACTGAAACGCCGCACCGGTGCGGCGCGCGTGGCGCTGGTCGGCAATTCGCGCGGCGGCAATTCGATCCGCAACGTCATCAAGAATGGCGGCGCCGGCGATGTCAGTCACGCGGTGCTGTGCGGCACGCCCAATCACGGCGTGTTTGCGCTCGACGCGCTGCTCGGCAGCGAGTTCAACGGACGGGGGGCCTTCCTGCGCGGCTTGAACGAGGGCGAGAGCGAGGTGACGCCGGGTGTCGCCTTCCTGACCTTGCGCAGCGACGGCATGGACAAATATGCGCAGCCCGACGGCCGCTTCATGGGCAAGCCGGGCGTGCCGACCAATGTCACCGCCGAGGGGCCGGAGCTGAAGGGCGCGACCAATCTCGTGCTCGGCACGATCGATCATCGCGAGACGGCGTATCATCCGCGGGCGTTCCGCGAGATCTACAAATTCATCGCCGGTCGCGAGCCCGCGCGCATCGCGATCACACCGGAGCGGACGGTCCATATCGGTGGACTGGTCACGGGCGCCGCGGATGGTGCGCCGACCAATCGCCCGGTGGCCGGCGCAACTGTCGAGATCTATCATGTCGACCGCGAGAGCGGGGAGCGCAAAGGCGAATTGCTGTATCGCTTGATCACGGCGGCCGACGGCCGCTGGGGGCCGGCCGAGGTCGATCCCGCCTCTCCGCTCGAGATCGTCCTGACCTCGCCGGACGCCCCGACGACGCACTTCTACCGCTCGCCTTTCCCGCGTTCCTCCAATGTCGTGCATTTGCGCGCCGCGCGGCCCTTCCTTCCGGCAGAGAAGGATGCCGGCGCGGTCGTGATCATGTCGCGCCCGCGCGGCTATTTCGGGCTGCCGCGCGACACCGTCCTGCTTGATGGCCGCGAGCCTGCCGATGTCACGCCGGGCGTGCCCACGGATGCGACAGCAACCCTGCGCCTTTCGGCCAGCGAGGTTGGACGTAACATCGTGGCCCAGTTCAACGAAGAACGAATCGTGGCGCGCGCCTGGCCGGCCTCCGAGAACAGGATTGCGGTTGCCGAGCTGACTTACTAGCTATTTGCTTGCGTCAGGTCTGCGGGAGAGAGCCATGAACATCGCCAGCGTGCGCCGGCCCATCATCCCGCCGACCCCGCCGCGCGCGCCCGACAACATGTCGTTGTTCGGCCGTATCGCGGTGATCAAGCAGAACATGATCGCGACCTGGGGGCAGCGTGCCTATGAGGAAGAAGTCATCCAGGGCCGCTTCTTCCTGCACAAGAGTTTCATCCTGAACCAGCCGGACGCAATCCGGCACGTCCTGCTCAGCAACTACCAGAATTACACGCGGACGCCGGCGGGCATCCGCATGCTGCGTCCGGTGCTCGGCGAGGGTCTCCTGCTCGCCGAAGGCCACGCCTGGACATTTCAGCGGCGTACGCTGTCGCCGGCCTTCACGCCGCGTGCTACCGCCAATCTCGTGCCACACATGACGGCGGTGCTCGACGAGACCATCGCGAAGCTGGAGGCACGCACCAGTGAGCCGGTCGATCTGCGCGAAATCATGCAGCGCATGACGCTCGAGATTGCCGGCCGCACGATGTTCTCGTTCGGGATGGATCAGCACGGTCCGACCTTGCGCAACTTCGTCATGGAATATGGCGAGCGGCTCGGGCGGGCCCACTTCCTCGACATGGTTCTGCCGGTGTCATGGCCGACGCCGATGGATCGGGCCCGCGCCCGCTTCCGCAAGCGCTGGGTCGAATTCGTCGCGATGCTGATCGCCGAACGGCGTGCGGTGGGCAAGAAGGACGGCGCGCCGCCGCGCGATCTGTTCGATCTCATGGACGAGGCGCGCGATCCTGAAACGAGCAAGGGCTTTTCCGACGGGCAACTGGTCGACGAGGTCGCGACCATGATCCTGGCGGGCCATGAGACGACCGCGACTGCGCTGTTCTGGGCGCTCTATCTGCTGGCGCTCGACCCCGACACGCAGGAGGAGGTCGCGTCCGAGACGCGCGGCGAGCATCTCGACAGCATGGCCGATATCGACCGGCAGAAATTCACCCGCGCGGTGATCGACGAGACCATGCGGCTCTATCCGCCGGCCTTCCTCGTTGCGCGCGCCGCGCGCGACAAGGACATCGTGGCCGGGGCCGAGGTCAGCAAGGGCGACATCATCATGATCGCCCCCTGGCTGCTGCACCGGCACGAGAAGCTGTGGGATCAGCCCAACGCGTTCATCCCGAAGCGCTTCATGTCGAAAGAGCCGCCCGATCGCTTTGCCTATCTGCCATTCGGTGCCGGCCCGCGCGTCTGCATCGGTGCGCCGTTCGCGCAGGCCGAATCCGTGCTGGCGCTGGCGCGGTTGATCGGGGCGTTCCGCATCGAGCTGGCGGACGCAACGCCGGTCATTCCATTCGGCGTCGTCACGACCCAGCCGGACCACTCACCCATGTTCCGCATCACGCGCCGGTGACAGGCCCGCGTCTGGCCGCCGGCGTGATCCACCCCACATAGAGTTGCACCATGAGCAACATCCAGGCCCAGATTTCCGTTCTGAAGCAGACCGCAGATCCTGCCGTCGTCGAGGCCATCGCGCAGCTGATCGCGAGTGGTCCCGATCGCGACCTCAACCGCATCAACGCATTGGATTTTGCCGATCGTACCGGGCTCGATCAGGAAAAGGTCATTTCCGGATTCCTGCATGCCTCGCGGCTCGGCCTGTTCGACATCGGCTGGAACGTGCTGTGTCCGGGCTGCGGAGGTGTTCTGGGTGCACACACGACTCTGAAATCACTGAAGCACGAAGACTACAATTGTGCGCTTTGCGCGGCCGGATACGAGGCGTCGGTCGACGAGATGGTCGAGGTCGCTTTCACCGTCAGCCCGCAAGTCCGCCGCATCGGCGCTCACGATCCCGACACATTGCCGATCTGGGAATATACGCGACAGATGTTCTGGAGTTCCGGCGTCGACATCAACGAAGAGGCTTTTTCGCGCCTGATCAACGAAGTGACGTTGGAAGCGTTGGAATTGCCTGCCGGCGAAAAGGCGATCCTCTCGCTCAATCTGCCGAGCCAGTTCATCATCGTCTTCGAGCCGGTCACCCATTCCGCCCATTTCCTGGATGTCCAAGGCGAGCCGACCAGCGAACGCCAGCAGTTCTCGATCATGTTCAACAATCTGGAAGCGCCGACGGGGACCACAGTGATGCGCCCCGGGCCGTTGCGACTGACACTCGAAAATCAATCGAGCAATCGCGTGTTGCCCTCGGTCTGGATTGCCGCCGACGCGCTGCACGAGATAATCGGCAAGCGCAAGCCGATCCTGACCGCCAAGAGAATGTTGTCGAACCAGACGTTCCGCGACGTCTTCAAGGCCGACAATCTCAATGTCGATCAGCGATTGAAGATCACGTCGCTGACGTTCCTGTTCACCGACCTGAAGGGTTCGACGGCATTGTACGAGCGGGTCGGCGACCTCAGCGCGTTTGATCTCGTGCGCGCGCACTTTCGGGCGATACTGGAGATCATCGCCGCCGAGAAAGGCGCCGTCGTGAAGACGATCGGCGATGCCGTCATGGCGACCTTCGTCAGGCCCGAGCACGCGATCGCTGCGGGTCTGCGCATGCGCGCGGCCATGGATGATCTGAACAAGCAGCGCGGCGCCAACGATCTCATTCTCAAGATCGGCATCCATGAAGGCCCGTGCCTTGCCGTGATGCTCAACGAGCGGCAGGATTATTTCGGCCAGACCGTCAACATCGCCGCCCGCGTGCAGAGCCTGTCGACCGCGCAGGAGATCCACATCACCGGTCCGGTGCTGGATGCGCCGGCGGTTGCCGAGATCCTTCAGCGGCGCGAGATCAAGCCGATCCAGAAGCAGGCGGCTCTGCGCGGCATCGCCGACAAGATGGTGGTGTATGAGATACCGTGAGGCAACCGCGCGTTAACGCCGCCCACATTGCCGAAACGTAATGCAGCGCGCGGAACTGACGCACGTTGCGCCGGTTGAGTTTCCCGCTCATATAATGCTGGTAGCGGCCCCGCTTCCCCGCGACGTCATCGATTTCGGTAGGACCTTATGCTCGACGGCTTGCGTCAATTCATCGCCGACATTATTGCCCCTCATGCCGGGGATCGCGCCTTTGGCGACAGCGATTACCGGCTGGCGGCAACCGCACTGCTCGTTCACGTAGTTTCGCTGGACGGCCAGCCGACGCAGACCGAGCAGCGCAAGCTGCACAGCCTGATCGAAAGCCATTTCGGGCTTGACCGTGGCACGGCTGACCGGTTGATCGCGGATGCGACGGAGGTCGAGGGCGAAGCGGTCGATCTCTACCACTTCACCAGCGTGATCATGCGCTCGCTCAACGAAGACGCCCGCAGGCGCATCGTCCAGATGATGTGGGAGCTGGTCTATGCCGACGGCCAGGTCACCGAGTTCGAGGACAACGTCGTCTGGCGCGCCTCCGACCTGCTCGGGATATCCCAGCGCGACCGGATCGATCTCAAGCACGCCGTCGCGGAGCGTGCCGGCGGTCAAGTCAAGGACGGTGTGCTCGGCGGCTGAGGGGTCGCCGGCGCGGCGTGATTGCTGGTTGTATCGATCACATGACGAAACTTTAATGTAGCCGCCGGAGCGTCCCGGTTCCGGATGTCCCTGTAAATTCGGGGTTTTCTCGCCCTCCCTGTTAGCTGCTCAGGCAGCCATGCTACGAGCGCCGCTTGCTTGTCGCGCGTAGCCTATGCTCCAGTTCCGCTGTTTCGGGGCCAAAAAACTTCAATTCAAGAGACTGCGATCGTGACTGAGCGGGTAACGTTGATCACCGGTGCGTCGGCGGGCATCGGCACCGAGCTGGCGCGTGTGTTTGCCGCGAACGGACATCGTCTCGCGCTGACGGCGCGACGCGCGGACCGGCTCGAGGCGCTCGCGAACGAGCTCGCTACGACATGCGGCAAGAAGCCGATCGTGATCGCCTGCGATCTCCAGCAAGCCGATGCCGGCGAGCGGATCGCCGCCGCGCTTGCCGCGGAAGAGGTCGAGCTCGACAACCTCGTCAACAATGCCGGTTTCGGTGTATTCGGTGATGCGATCGAACGCGACCGCGACGAGCAGGTCGGCATTGTCGACGTCAACGTCCGCGCGCTGACCGATCTGTCGCTGCGCTTTGCCGACCAGCTCGTCAGGAACAAGGGCGGCCTGCTCAATGTCGGCTCGGTCGCGGGCTTCCTGCCCGGTCCCGGCATGGCCGTCTATTACGCGTCGAAGGCCTATGTGATTTCGCTCACCGAGGCATTGCGGGCAGAGCTCGCGCCGCGCGGCGTGCGCGTGACCGTGCTGTGCCCGGGTCCGGTGCAGACTGAATTCCAGGGGCGCGCCGGCGTCGGCTCCGGGCATGACACGGCGATGCTCAACGTCCCTGCCGCCGACGTTGCGCGGCAGGCTTATCGTGGGCTGATGGCGAACAAGCGGGCAGTGCTGCCGGGTCTCGGCATCAAGATTGTGCCGTTCGCGCTACGCTTCTTCCCGCGCGGCTTCATCCTGTCCGCTACCAGCCGATTCCAGCGGCAGCGGCACTGAAGCAAGCCCGAAGCACCCGTGGTGGCCCGGAGCTTGCTTAGTAGGGCTGCGTGTGTGCGCAAACTCACACGATGTTAACCTACGCTTAGCTATGCTGGCGGCTTGAACCGATAGCACTCGTAAAAGGCCATGTCGTTTCGGACGGACAGGTTTGGTGGCGCAGAAGTGGTGCCCTTCCCCGGAAGGACGCCAGGCGCGGCCGCCTCCGAGCCGCTCCGGCCGGTTCTGATCGTGCTGCACCAGGAATCCTCGACACCCGGCCGAATCGGCAATGCGCTGCGCGCGCTCGGCCATCGCCTCGATATCCGCCGTCCGCGATTCGGCGATCCCCTGCCCGACACACTCGACCAGCATGCCGGTGCAGTCGTGTTCGGCGGTCCGATGAGCGCAAATGATTCGGAAGATTACGTCAGGCGCGAAATCGACTGGATCGAAGTTCCGCTTCGCGAGCAGCGGCCGTTCCTCGGCATTTGCCTGGGCGCGCAGATGCTGGCGAAGCAGCTTGGCGCGCGGGTCGCACCGCATGCGCAGGCGCTGACCCAGATCGGCTATTACCCGATCCGCCCGACCGCGGCAGGTCGCGCGCTCTGTCCTGACTGGCCGGCGCAGGTCTATCATTGGCATCGCGAAGGCTTCGAGCTGCCTGACGGCACCGAGCTGCTTGCCGAGTGCGATGACTTTCCCAACCAGGCATTCCGTGCCGGCAACGCCTTCGGCGTGCAGTTTCATCCTGACGTGACCTACGCCATGATGCATTGCTGGACCACGCGTGGCTATGACGGTCTCAGCGCGCCGGGCGCCCGCGAGCGGCATCATCACTTCGCGGACCGTGCCGTTTACGATGCCGCGGAACGCGCCTGGCTCGATCATTTCGTCGACGGCTGGCTGGCGCGCCGGCCGCTTCTGGCGCAAGCCGCCGAGTAATCGCGCCTCCACGCAAGCCCTCGCCTCATCCCTGACTATGCTAGGCTCGCTGCCGTTGAGCGCGCGCCAACGCGTGCCGGCCAATACAGGGAGAGCGCGATGGCCTATGAGCACATTCTCTATGAGGTGAGCGATAGAATCGCGACCATCACGCTCAATCGCCCCGACCGCATGAATGCGTGGACGCCGACCATGGAGCGCGACGTGCGTCACGCGATGGAGGCGTCGAGCACTGATGACAATGTCCGCGTCATCGTGCTGACAGGTGCAGGCCGGGCCTTCTGCGCCGGCGCCGACATGGATGCGCTGAAAGGGCTCGATCCCAACGATGTCAGGCGCGCTTCGAATCTGCCGCCCTTCGACATGAACCGCCGGCCGGATTGGCAGACGCGCTACGGCTTCTATCCGTCGATCGGCAAGCCTGTCATCGCCATGCTCAACGGCGCGACAGCCGGCATCGGCCTCGTCCATGCGCTCTATTGCGACCTGCGCTTTGCCGCCGACAACACCGTGTTCACCACGGCCTTCGCGCGGCGCGGCCTGATTGCCGAGCACGGCATCAGCTGGATGCTGCCGCGCATCGTCGGTCACGCCAACGCGATGGACCTCTTGCTCTCGGCACGGCGCGTGGGAAGCGACGAGGCGCTGCGAATCGGGCTGGTCAACCGGCTCTGCTCGCCGGACAAGCTGCGCGAGGAAACCTACGCCTATGCCCGCGATCTCGCCGATCTCGTCTCGCCGAGCGCGATGGCCGTGATCAAGCGCCAGCTCTGCGAGGTGCCGTTCCAGACGCTGGCCGAGGCGACGATCGAGGCGAACAGGGAGATGATGGTGGCGCTCAACGGCAGCGATTTCCGCGAGGGGGTCGCGAGCTTCATGGAGAAGCGGCCGCCGAGGTTTACGGGGAAGTAGGGGAAATGGTCCGCCGTCGCCCTTCGGGCTATGGCGGGACAGCCTTCGCTCACTTCGCTACGAGAGAGCACGGCTGGCTTGCCTAGCCGAAGCTCGCGAAGCGGGCGAAGGCTGGTGGAGCCAGGCGGGATCGAACCGCCGACCTCGTCATTGCGAACGACGCGCTCTCCCAGCTGAGCTATGGCCCCTTTGCTGGCCGCTCTGGTCAAACGCGGCCGACAACCGGGCGCCATTTAAGTCCCCGCCAAGGTCAAGTCAAGGACGGGTGTAAGGGGGTTTTAGCGCCGACTTCCCTTGTTTGGGCCGGGGGGAACCGATATCTAGCCAAGAGAACCGCAACACCACCCCAAACACTGCCCAACGACACTGGCCCGGAGAGTGTTTCGCTGATGCGCCCGATAGTCTTCATTCTGATCCAGATCATCAATCTCTACATCTATCTGCTGATCGCATCGGCAATCCTGTCCTGGTTGATCGCGTTCAACGTCGTGAATACCCGCAACCAGTTCGTTGGCGCGATCGCGGAGTTTCTCTATCGGATTACCGAACCGGTCCTGGGGCCCATCAGGCGCCGGCTGCCCAGCATGGGCGGGCTCGACATCTCCCCGATCGTCGCCTTTTTCATACTCTGGTTGATCCAGCTTTATCTCGCCGAATACGTTTACCCGAACGTACCTTAAGGTCGGTGGAACCGTGATGGAGCTTTGACGGCGCCTTGACCGAACCATGGCGCATCTCCACCACGGGGGTCAGCATCGCGCTGCGGGTGACGCCGCGCGGCGGGCGTGACGGCATCGACGGGATCGAGCAGCTATCCGACGGCCGCAGCGTGCTGAAGGTGCGTGTGCGGGCCGTCGCCGATGGCGGCGAGGCCAATCGTGCGGTGCTGGCGCTGCTGGCGAAATCGCTCGGCGTGCCCAAGGCCAGCGTCAGTCTCCTGTCGGGAGCGACGTCGCGGTTGAAGCAGGTCGCCGTCGAAGGGGATCCGGCGAGGCTTGCCCAGGCGTTGCGCGAGCTCGCGCCAGTCAAATCGACAGACGAGGGGAACTGACATGACGGCCAAGATCATCGACGGAAAAGTCATCGCAGCCGACCTTCGCGCCCGCGTCGCCGACGAGGTCGCCCGCGTCAAGCGCGAGCACAATCTGGTGCCTGGCCTTGCCGTGGTCCTGGTCGGCAACGATCCCGCCAGCGAAGTCTATGTCCGCTCCAAGCATACGCAGACCCAGGCTGCGGGCATGGCCTCGTTCGAGCACAAGCTGCCCGCGGACGTCTCGCAAGCCGAACTGATGGCGGTCGTTGCCAAGCTCAACCGCGATCCCGCCGTTCACGGCATTCTCGTGCAATTGCCGCTGCCCAAGGGGCTGAACACCGAGGCCGTAATCAACGCCATCGATCCCGCCAAGGATGTCGATGGCCTGCATCCGAACAATGCCGGCCGGCTCGCCGGCGGCTTCGAGGCGCTGTCACCCTGCACGCCGCTCGGCTGCATCATCCTGACCAAGAGCGTGCACCCGTCCCTCGAAGGCATGAACGCCGTCGTGATCGGCCGCTCCAATCTGGTCGGCCGCCCGCTGGTGCAATTGCTGTTGAACGAGAACGCGACGGTGACGATCGCGCATTCGCGCTCGCGCGATTTGCCTGGAATCGTGAAGCGGGCCGACCTCGTCTATGCCGCGGTCGGCAGGCCCGAGATGGTGCGCGGCGATTGGCTGAAGCCGGGTGCGACCGTGATCGACATCGGCATCAACCGTATTCCGAAGGAAGACGGCAAGACCCGTCTCGTCGGCGACGTCGCCTATCAGGAAGCGCTTGGTGTTGCCGGTGCGGTCACGCCGGTGCCCGGCGGCGTCGGCCAGATGACGGTCGCCTGCCTGCTGGTGAATACGCTGCGCGCGGCTTGCGGGATCGCAGGTTTGCCGAAGCCGGCGGTGTAGTTGTCATTCCGGGGCGATGCGCAGCATCGAACCCGGAATCTCGCGCCATAACTTCTGGATTCCGGGTTCGCGCCAAGGCGCGCCCCGGAATGACGATCACGCCTTCTTTTTCTTCTCGCGCTCGATGCCTTCGAGGATCAACTTCTGCGCGTCCTCCGGGCCGCCCCAGCGCAGGATCTTCACCCACTTGCCCTTCTCGAGATCCTTGTAGTGCTCGAAGAAGTGCTGGATCTGCTGCAGCGTGATGTCCGGCAGGTCGGCATAGGACTTCACCTTGTCGTAGCGCTGCGTCAGCTTCGACGACGGCACCGCCAGAATCTTCTCGTCGCCGCCGGCCTCGTCTTCCATGAACAGCACGCCGACCGGGCGCACGCTCATGACGGCGCCGGGAATGATGGCGCGGGTGTTGACGATCAGCACGTCGCAGGGATCGCCGTCGTCGGACAAAGTGTGCGGGATGAAGCCGTAGTTACCGGGGTAACGCATTGGCGTGTACAGGAAGCGATCGACCACCAGCGTGCCCGCCTCCTTGTCCATCTCGTACTTGATCGGTTCGCCGCCCACGGGGACTTCGATGACGACGTTGACGTCATGGGGTACGTTTTTTCCGATCGAGATAGCATCGATACGCATTAGGCAGGCTCCGTTGTCGCCGAGGTTAAATCGCGCCCGGCAGCGATTTTGGCGCTGTCATACGCGGGCTTGGCCCCCCGATCCATCGTGTTTTTACGAAATAATGAATCCCGCGATCACCGGCTCAAACGCTGGCGGTATCGACGGGTGGAAAGGCTGCCGGCTAAGATTTCAGCAGCTCAATTGGTCCAGGCGAAGGCAACCTTGTCGAGCGACTTCGGCCCGAACCGCTCCGAGGAGCGCGCCACCATGCGGCCGCCCAAGGCCCGATAGAACTCGGTCGCCGGATCGTTGTCCGAGAGCGCCCACACCACCATGCTCTTCAGATTGCTCTGCATGAGGTCGCGGCGGGCAGCGGCGAACAGGCGGCGGCCGAAGCCGAGGCCCTGAAATTCGGGGCGCAGGTAAAGCTCGTAGATCTCGCCGTCGAAATGCAGGCTGCGGGCGCGGTTGCGGCCATAGTTCGCATAACCTGCGATCTTGTCGCCGAACACGAGCACGCTGACGCGACTGCCCTTGCGGATCGCACTGTCCCACCACTGCGGACCGCGGCGGTTGATCAGCTTCTCCAGCTCGGCGCCGGGAATGATGCCCTGATAGGCGGAACGCCAGGCTTCGTCATGGGTGGACGCCACTGCAGTTGCATCTGCAGCTTTGGCCGGCCGAACCTCGATCAGGGTTGTGCTCATGAATGCGATCAAACCAAGTCGCCGCGCCGGCGGCAAGACCTATCGTTAATTATCAGTTAACCTGTGGACTTTCTGCATCAGTATTTTAACCATGTTGTGCCGAAAAAAGACAAGACGCCACTTCGAACGGCACCGGCGTGCCATGCGTCGGTGCAAAATTGCTTCGCGGCAACGAATGAACGGGAATGGCAGCGCAAAAAGTCCGCCCCGAATGATTCGTTCCTACTAGTGTTGCCATCGCCGTCCCTGCTCGCTCCCGGCAACTCATGCGACTGTTCAACATCCTTGCACGCTTACCTCTGCTGGTTCTGCTGACCGCGTCGCCTGTGTGCGCGCAGGTCACGTTCGGGGCATCGGGACCGGAAGGCGAGCCGTTTCGCCGACAAGAGTGGCGCGTGCCGTCGCCGGATACCGATATTGCTGCGCGCGCGCTCTTGTTTCGCCCCTCGGGCGCCGGTCCGTTCCGGCTTGCGGTGATCGCACATGCCTCGACGCAGAACGTGCTACGTCGTGCGCAAATGCCGCAGCCGGAATATCGCGCACTCGCAGCCTTTCTCGTCGCGCGCGGCTTTGCCGTGCTGGTGCCGGAGCGGCTCGGCCATGGCGCGACCGGCGGTCACTATGTTGAAGACCAGGGCGGCTGTGACGAAGCGGATTACGCGCGCGCCGGTCGTGCCACTGCGGAGGAAATCTCGGTCGCGCTGGACTATCTGCAGAAGCAGGATTTTATTCGCAGGGATGCCGCGGTCGTGATCGGGCATTCCGCGGGCGGCTGGGGTGCGCTGGCGCTTGCGAATGCCGATCCGAAAGCGATTGCCGCGATTGTCGCTTTTGCACCGGGGCGCGGCGGTCACGCCAATGACGAACCGAACAAGATCTGCGCACCGCACACGTTGCTTAGCTCCGCGGCCGAATTCGGCAAAGCGGCGCGCATTCCCGTGACATCGCTGGTCGCAGCCAATGACAGCTATTTTACGCTGGCATTTTCGAAGGCTTTGGCCGATGCGTTTCGCAGCGGCGGCGGCAAGGATGATTTTCGCGCGTTGCCCGCCGTGGGCAGCGAGGGTCACTGGATGATCGAGACCGAAGCCGGCGTCCAGGCCGCAAGCAGCGAGCTTGCGCGTGCGCTGAACCTGCCAAAGCCCGTGGCGACCAAGAAGCCATGATGCTGTATTTCCTGGTCAAGTATCTGCACGTGCTCGGCGCCATCACTATCCTCGGCACCGGAACCGGCATCGCCTTCTTCATGCTGATGGCGCATCGCACTGACAATGCGGAGTTCATCGCACGCACGGCATCCGTGGTGGTGATTGCGGACGCGATCTTCACGCTGTCGGCCGTGGTCCTGCAACCGGTCACGGGCGGCCTGCTGATGATGCTCTCGTCCACGTCGATCATGGAGCGCTGGATCCTCGCCTCGCTCGTGCTCTATGCGATCGCAGGCCTGTTCTGGATTCCCGTTGTCTTCATCCAGATCGAGATGCGCGACCTCGCGCGCAAGGCCGCTGAGCGACACGCCGCACTGCCGGAACGTTACTTCGTTCTGTTTCGCCGCTGGTTCGCGTTTGGCTTTCCCGGCTTCGGTGCGACGATGGCGATCCTCTGGCTGATGATCGCAAAGCCGTTCTGAGGAATCCGATGAACCAGCGAACCATTTTGGTGCTCGGCGCCTCCGGCCTGATCGGCCGCTTCGTGACAGACGATCTGCGCACACGAGGCTTTCGCGTGGTCGGCATCGCGCGAAGCCTGTCGCCGGCGCAGAGGATGAGCGCGCTCGATCTTGAGCTGCCGATCATGTCGCTCGATGTGGCCGCGCTGACGCGCCTGCTGAGCGCGCACGAAGTAGACGTTGTCGTGAATTGCCTCGGCGTGCTCCAGGATGGCCCGGGCAGCGACACCAATGCCGTGCATCGCGATTTTGTCGCGCGCTTGCTCCAAGCGATTGCCGATAGCGGTCGTGCGATCCGTCTCGTCCACATCTCGATTCCCGGCACCGCTGAAACCGATCGCACCGCCTTCGCCACGACCAAGCGCGAGGCCGAGCGGCTGATCGCAGCCTCCGGCATTCCCCACGCCATCCTGCGGCCCGGCTTCGTGGTCGCGCCGTCGGCCTATGGCGGCAGCGCCATGCTGCGTGCGCTCGCTGCTTTTCCCATCAATCTCCCTGTCAAGGTGATGGCAACGCCGTTCCAGCCGGTTGCGGTCGATGATATCGCCGCTACCATCGCCTGCCTCGCCGCGCGCGAGATCGACGATGCATTCGTGAGAGCGGTGAGCTGGGACCTCATGCAATCCGAGCCGGTCACGATCGCCGGCGTCATCAAGCAGTTCCGGCTCGTATTCGGCACGGCCGGCTGGCCTGATATCGCGATGCCGTCCTTCATGCTCGATCTCGGCGCAAGACTTGGCGATCTCGCCAACATGCTGGGCTGGATGCCGCCGATGCGCTCCACGGCCATCGCCGAGCTTCGCCGCGGCGTGCGGGGCGATCCCTCCGCATGGATCGCCGCGACCGGTATCGCGCCGAAGACCCTGACGGATACGATCGGACGTCATCCCGCCACCATCCAGGACGTCTGGTTCGCGCGGCTGTTCCTGATCAAGGCGTTGATCTTCGCGAGTCTGGTCGCGTTCTGGCTCGTCTCCGGCTTCATCGCCTTGTTCGTGTCCTACCGCGCCGCCGCCGGCATTTTGACGGCGCACAATTTTCCGCCGGCGCTGGTCGATCCGGTCACCATCGGCACCAGCCTGATGGATATGAGCATCGGTGTGCTAATCGCCTTCCGCCGCACCGCTGCGTTTGGCCTGGTGGCAGGCATCATCGCCTCGCTCGGCTACATGTTCGGCGCGGCGATCCTGACGCCTGATCTCTGGATCGAGCCGCTCGGCGCGCTGGTCAAGACAGGGCCGGCGATCGTGCTGATGCTGGTTGCGCTTCTGATACTGGATAACCGCTAATGCCCAAATGGCCTGACGATGATGTGATCCTGTTCGACGGCGTCTGCATCTTCTGTTCGCGCTGGGTGAGGTTCGTCGCAGAGCGCGACACCGCGAAGCGGTTTCGCTTCACGCCAATCCAGTCGGATTATGGCGCGAAGCTCGCGCGGACCTTCGGCATTGATCCCGAGGATCCCGACACCAATGCCGTCGTCCACGGCGGCGAGGCATTTCTCAAGTCAGATGCCGCACTGACGGTGTTGTCGCATCTCCCCGGCTGGGGCTGGGTGCGCGTTCTGTTCGTCGTGCCGAAGCCGTTGCGGAACGCGGTCTACAGCCTCATCGCGCGCAACCGCTACCGCATTTTCGGCAAGTACGACACTTGCTTCGTGCCGGATGCCGATTTGCGGGCGCGGGTGATTGAGTGACTCGTCATTGCGAGCGCAGCGAAGCAATCCAGAATCTTTCTGCAGCGGCAATCTGGATTGCTTCGCTGCGCTCGCAATGACGGAGTGTGCGGTTACGGCTCTCCAATTGCCGCAAGCACTTCCTTTGCCGCCCGCTCCCCACTATCCCGAGCCCCATGCGCCGTCGTGAAGAAATTCGGCGACGTCGCTTCTCCCGCAAAGAACAGGCGTCCATCCACCGGCGCGGCAAGCACGGCGCGGTCGCCGGCATGCCCCGGAAGCGCGTGCGAATAGGAGCCTCGCGCAAACGGATCATGCCCCCAGCGCGACTCGTATAACGGCTTCAGCTTGCGGCGGATGTCGTTGCCGAGGAAGCCTGATATCTCGTCGATGCTGTGTGCAGCGATGGCGCCATCGCCGGCTGCTTCCAGCGCGCGGGCGAAGCTGCCGCCGAAAAAACCTTCAATGCAGGGCTGGCCGAACGGGCGGATGTGATAGGTGCCCATCTCGGTTTTCATGGTGGCGCCGCGCAGATTTCCTTCCCTCGGAAAGGCCTCGGCGCCGTCGAGCGCGAGCGTCACCTTGTCGTCGACGCCGAGCGGCAGGCCGGCCGCGGCATCGACCTTGGTTGGCAACGGCGGCGAGAAGCGGATCGCCTCATCTGCGATCAGATTGGTCGGCACGGTGACGATCACCTTGTCTGCGGTCAGCGTGCCCAGCGATGTCTCGATGCGGACACGCTTGCCGGAATGATCGATCAGCGTGACGTTGCAGTTCAGCGCCACAGGGCAGGGCGCGCCATAGGCCGCGATCAGCGCACCATAGCCGCGGCGGACGCGCCAGTTGAGCTCGCTGTCCTCATAGGCGTCCCAGTCGAGCGTCGACATGTCCTTGAGCTCGCAGCCGTTGATGTAGGTCGAGATCGCGTCGATCATCGGGTTCCAGCGATTGCCGGGCTCGAGGCTCAGGCTCGCGGGCTCGTCCTTGCCCTTCTGCGCGGCCTGCCACAGCCGGTCATAGAAGGCGTCCATCGCGCGCATGAAATCGTCGCGCTCGGCTTGCGGAAAGGCATTGCCATAGGCGCGCTCGCGCCAGGGCGGCAGATCCTTGTTGAGCTCAAAGTTGAGTTGCCGCGCGATCGGCACGAAGGAATTCTTGTCGGCAGAATGCAGCCAGCCGCACCCGACGTCGAAGGTGACCTCAGGCGAGGCCTGCACCGTCCAGGCGCGGCCGCCGAGCCGGTTGCGCGCCTCCAGCACGATCACCGAGAGGCCAGAGTCTCCCAGCGCATGCGCCGCGCCGAGGCCGGCGGCACCGGCCCCGATGATTGCGACGTCGACGGAGGAGGGGAAGGACATGAGCGCGAATAGTGAGTGGCGAATGGCGAGTAGGGTACAGTAATCCGTCGTCGGGGCCAAAGGCCCCTATTCGCTACTCGCCATTTCCTATTCGCAGCCTTACGCCACCGCTTCCTTGGCCTTTTCCGCGCGCTTGCGCTCGTTGGGGTCGAGGTGCTTCTTGCGCAGGCGGATCGACTTCGGGGTGACCTCGACGAGCTCGTCGTCCTCGATATAGGCGAGCGCCTTTTCGAGAGTCATACGGATCGGCGGGGTCAGGCGCACGGCTTCGTCCTTCGAGGTCGTGCGGATGTTGGTGAGCTGCTTGCCCTTGAGCACGTTGATCTCGAGGTCGTTGTCGCGGGTGTGCTCGCCGACGATCATGCCCTTGTAGACCTTCCAGCCCGGCTCGATCATCATCGGGCCGCGGTCTTCCAGCTTGAACATGGCGTAGGCCACCGCCTCGCCCTGGTCGTTGGAGATCAGGACGCCGTTGCGGCGACCCTGGATCTCGCCCTTGTACGGGGCATAGCCGTGGAACAGGCGGTTCATGATCGCGGTGCCGCGGGTGTCGGTGAGCAGTTCGCCCTGATAGCCGATCAGGCCGCGGGTCGGCGCGTAGAACACCAGGCGCAAGCGGTTGCCGCCGGACGGCTTCATCTCGACCAGCTCGGACTTGCGCTCGCTCATCTTCTGCACGACGACGCCGGAATGCTCCTCGTCGACGTCGATCACGACCTCCTCGATCGGCTCCAAGGCGCCGCCGGTGGCTTCGTCCTTCTGGAACACGACGCGCGGGCGCGACACCGAGAGCTCAAAACCCTCGCGGCGCATGGTCTCGATCAGGATCGCGAGCTGCAATTCGCCGCGGCCGGAGACTTCCATCG
Source organism: Bradyrhizobium sp. CCBAU 11434 (assembly GCF_028128895.1). Classification (NCBI taxonomy): domain Bacteria; kingdom Pseudomonadati; phylum Pseudomonadota; class Alphaproteobacteria; order Hyphomicrobiales; family Nitrobacteraceae; genus Bradyrhizobium; species Bradyrhizobium sp. CCBAU 11434. Next base: position 15,767 of record NZ_LBJX01000102.1, on the reverse strand, counting down.
CATCCTTGTCGGCGGCCTCGACGACGCGCAGCGCAACGTTACCCTCGGCTTCGCGCAACAGACGGTCGCGGATCATGCGGCTCGTCACCTTGTCGCCTTCGGTGCCGGCGAGTGGCGAGTTGTTGACGATGAACGACATCGACACGGTCGGCGGATCGATCGGCTGGGCCGGCAGCGGCACCTCGACGGTCGGATCGCAGAAGGTGTCGGCGACGGTGCCCTTGGTGAGGCCCGCAATCGCGACGATGTCGCCGGCTTCGGCTTCCTCGAGCGGCGTGCGCTCGAGGCCGCGGAAGGCCAGGATCTTGGTGATGCGCCCGGTTTCGACCAGCTTGCCGTCGGCATGCAGCACCTTCACCTGCTGGTTCGGCTTGAGCACGCCCGACGAGATGCGGCCGGTGATGATGCGGCCGAGATAGGGGTTGGCCTCGAGGATGGTGCCGATCATGCGGAACGGACCTTCCTCGACCTTCGGCGGCGCGACGTGGCGCAGCACCAGGTCGAACAGCGGCTCCATGCCCTTGTCCTGCGGACCCTCGGGGCTCTCGGCCATCCAGCCCTGCTTGGCTGATCCATAAAGAATGGGGAAGTCGAGCTGCTCCTCGCTGGCGTCGAGCGCCGCGAACAGGTCGAACACCTCGTTGATGACTTCGGTCGGACGTGCGTCGGGACGGTCGACCTTGTTGATGACGACGATCGGCTTGAGGCCGACCTTGAGCGCCTTGGAGACCACGAACTTGGTCTGCGGCAGCGGGCCTTCGGCGGCGTCGACCAGCACCAGGGCGCCGTCCACCATGTTCAGGATGCGCTCGACCTCACCGCCGAAATCGGCGTGGCCTGGCGTGTCGACGATGTTGATGCGGGTGTCTTTCCACTGCACCGAGGCCGCCTTGGCCAGAATGGTGATGCCGCGCTCGCGCTCCAGATCGTTGGAGTCCATGGCGCGATCCGTCACCTTCTGGTTCTCGCGGAACGTGCCGGACTGCTGGAGGAGCTTGTCGACGAGGGTCGTCTTGCCGTGGTCGACGTGGGCGATGATGGCGACGTTGCGGAGATTCATGAGTGAGCTTCTTTGCGGTCGGACAATGGGTTAAGCGCGATCTCGCCGGTCAAGCCGGGACCTGTTCACGGACAACGCTGGAAACGTGGAAAACGGGGCCTGCTACGCCCAAAAAGGAAACCCGGCCATATCGACCGGGTAGCCTATGCGTTTGCGCCGCAATATAGGCAAAAAACGCCAAAAAACAATGCGTTCTTTCAGGGTTGGTTGATTGAATTTTGCCCGGGAATCCCCGGGGCTTAGGGGTATCCCGGGCCAAACCGGCCCTTGTCCGCGAGCCGGCCGTCCCGATCAGCTTGCGCGGCTCTCCGGCTCCTCGGTCGGATAGACGCCGCGCAGCACCTCCTCGAAGTGCAGCTTCACGGCATCGTTGCAGAGGCAGGCGCGCAGGCGCAGGCCATCATGATTGCGGACCAGGATCGCGCCGCGCCGCGTGTCGAGCACGCCTTCGGCCTTGAACGATTGCAGCACGCGGCTGGCATAGCTTCGGCCGACGCCGAGCAATGTGGCGAGCTGCTCATGTGTCAACGGCACGCTGTGCTCGTCGCCGGTTCGCTCCATCGCCGCCACGATCCATTTCGCCGTGCGCTGCTCGATCGAGTGGATCGCGTTGCAGGCGGTCGACTGGAAGATCTGTGCCAGCATGCAGTCGGCGTAGCGGGCAAAGATGTTGCGCAGCGACGGCGAGCGCGCCTTGGCCGCCTCGATCTTGCCGACGTGAACACGTGCGAATGGTCCGCCGAATTTCACGCAGATGCGGGTATAGGCCGGCAGAAATCCTTCGCTGACGATGCCGCCGACGGCGCCTTCGCGGCCGACCAAAATGGTCTCGACGTCGCGGCCGTCCTCGTTCGGAACGAGGAACGTCGCGAGCGATGGTCCGCACGGAAAGTGCACGACCTGGACATCGTCGCCCGGGCTGTAGAGCAGATGGTTCGGGCCGACCTCGTCAACGGTGACATGTGGTGCGAGCAGCGCATAGTCCGCCGCATTCAAGCGCCGCAGCAGATTGTTGGCTGGGCGGCTGTCGATCTCGCTCGTCTTGCTGATGCGTGCATCCATCGTGAAATCCCCCGTCCTCCTCTCCACACTAGCGATCTCCGTCCACGGCCTGTGTGCACATGTGGACAGACGTCAAAACTGTTCTGTGGTGAGTTTCGTTCCGGGAACCCTCCGATGCGCTGGGCGCAGGCGTCGGCCAGAGGCTGTCCAGATCGGTAGAAAAATGCAGCCCTCGATAGCCAGGATCATGATACCTGTTACCCCGGCCGGCGCGGCCGACACCCCCGCTGATGTGCTGATCGTCGAGGACGATCCGATCATCGCGATCGATTTCGAGGATCGCCTGTTCGGATTCGGCGTGACAAGCGTGCGCACCGTGGGCTCGGTCGCGCAGGCGCTCGATGCAATCGCAAGGCGCGCGCCCGATTTCGCACTGCTTGATGTCGAGCTGATCCGCGAGAAGAGCTTTGCGATCGCCGAGCGGCTCGCCGCGCTGGACATTCCATTCGTCTTCGTCACCGGCTACGGCGCCGAGACAAGCATTCCCGCGCAGTTCGCTGCGCGTCCGCGACTGCAAAAGCCGTGCTCCAGCGATGCGCTGGAGGCGGCGTTACGGGCCCGCGGCAGCTAAATCAGCTTCAGGCGAGCCTCGGATCGAGCGTGGTCGACCACAGCGCGACGTCGGCGCGGTCGCGCAACGTGACTGTCATCTGGCCGGAGGCGCCGTCGATCTTGACGTGACCGAAGAACTGCATGCCGGCGGATGGCGGCAGGTTCTGCCTGTCGAGACCGGGCGCCTTGACGAAGCGCACCTCGGGTCCAAACGTGTTGTCCATCTCGCCAGGCCCGAACGTTCCCGCATGTAGCGGACCCGACACGAATTCCCAGAATGGCTCGAACTCCTGGAACTGCGCCTTGTCCGGGTTGTAATAGTGCGCGGCGGCGTAATGCACGTCGGCGGTCAGCCAGACCGTGTTGTTGATCGGCGCCATCTTGATGAAGCGCAGGATGTCGGCGATCTCGAACTCTCTCCCGCGCACCGGGCCGTCGCCCTGCGCGAAAGCTTCCGACCCCTTCTTGTTCGCCGCATCGTCGTAAACGAGGATGCTGAGCGGCATGTCGGAGGCGATCACCTTCCATGTCGCGCGCGAGTTGAGCAGGCCGCGCTTCAGCCAAGCCATTTGCTCCGGCCCGAGGAAATAGCTGGCCGGACCGTACTCGGTCTCGAGATTGGCGCCGTTCGGGCCGCGATAGCTGCGCTCGTCGAGCACGAACACGTCGAGATGCGGACCGTAGGAGATCTTGCGATAGACCCGGCCCGGCTCAACGATGCTCTCGCGCATCGGATACATTTCGTGGAAGGCGCGGCCGGCGCGCGCGGCGAGCAGCGAGATGTCACGCACCTTGTAAGTCGACGGCAAGTCCTTCGACAGCGACCAGTTGTTGGTCACTTCGTGATCGTCCCACTGCACGAAGATCGGGACTGCGGCATTGAAGGCGCGGACATTGTCGTCGGTGAAATTGTATTTGTGCGCGGCACGGAACTCGTCCAGCGTCTCCGCGACCTTGGCCTTCTCGGGGATGGTGACGTTCTTCCAGGTCTTGCCGTCGGCAAGCTTGACCTCGGAGGGGATCACGCCGTCGGCATAGATCGTATCGCCGGAATGCAGGAAGAAGTCCGGGCGGTGCTTGTGCATCGCCGAGAAGGTGAGCATGCCGCCGTCATCGGGATTGATGCCCCAGCCCTGGCCGGCAACGTCGCCACCCCAGACGAAGCTGACGTCGCGGCGGTCGGCCGGCGCGGTGCGGAAGCGGCCGACCACCGGCTCGCCCTCGATCGCAGTATGGGAGAGGTCGCGGAAACGGACGCGGTAGAAGATGTCCTGTCCGCCGGGAAGATCGTCCACCAGCATCTTCGCGGTGAAGTCGCTCTCGGGCAGCGCCGCGATCGGCGGCAGCGCGCGGGCGTCCTTGAAGGTATCAGTCGTCGCCACCTCGACCAGCATCTGCGAGGGCCGATCGGACCGTGCCCAGATCACGCCGCCGTCGACGGTGACGTCGCCGGACTGCACGCCATGGGTGACCGCGGGCCGGTCGGCCGCGCGCGACAGATGCGGCATCGCGATCGCGCCAAGCGCACCGGCGCTGGTGGTGAGAAATTTGCGACGGGAGAATTTGATCTTCATGGCGATGCTCTCGATATCGCGCGGCGCCGCCGAGGCGGCGGTCACGTGGATGAAGTCAGAGGCTATATTGAGACAATGTGACGCGACAATTACGCGCGCAAGCCGCTTATGCGTTGCCGGCGGCCCGGAATTGCGCACCCGCGCGTTGCAGGTTCTGCGGCAGGCTGGACAACACGGCTTTGCGATCGGCGACCGCGGCGTGGAATTGGTCGAGCGCGATATTGAAGGCGGCGAGTGCGCCCTCCTCGATGGCGCCGTGATCGTAGCAGCGCAAGGTGTCGCGCAGGATCCCGTCGGCCTCGGCCTGCATCTGGTCAAGTTCGTCGATCGTCTCGCTCTTGCGGGCCGCGGTGAGCATGTCGAGCAGACGTTCGCGTAAGTGACTGTTGTTGTCGCGCTCGTCCTTCTTCAGATAGCCCGCGAACCAGGCGCCGAGCGAGCCCGTCGCCGAAAGCGCCATCAGGCTCCACCAGATGTAATCGCTGTATTTGTCGAGGAAGGTCTTCTCCTCGCCGTCGACGAAGGCGGCGGCGCCCGGATGCACGGGGATCACCGCGTCCTTGTCGGTGTCGGGCGTCTCGATCTTCGCGGCCTGCGGGAAGTCGGTCAGCAATTGCTGGCGCACGGCGAAGAGCTGCCGGGTGAAGGCCGCAACCGTGGTTTCGGACAGGCCTTTGCGCGCCACGACGTGGTGCGAGAAGCTGATGGTCTTGACCTCGTCCTCGGGACGATCGGGTGAGCCGCCATAGGTGCCGGCGGGAATTTCCGAGGCTTCATAGACCGGATGGTTCTGCGCGATGGCGTCCGCCGAATCGATCGCGAGGAAGGTCGGCGAGCCGCCGTCCTTGGCGGAGGCGGCGATCGCATCCGCTGTGATCTTGCTGTTGACGGGGCCGGCCGCGAGATAGACGTCCGCCTTCTGCGCCTTGATCGCCTCGGCGACTTCGCTCGCCGGGAATTGCACGATCTCGACCTTGGCAGGATCGACGCCGTATTGCTGCAGGATCACCTTGAGCAGATTGACGTTGGCCGCCGTGCGACCGACCACGCCGACGCGGTGACCGGCGAGCTGCGAGATCTTGGTGATCTTCGCGCCCTTCTTCTTGCCCTTGCCGGGCACCGACCACAGCACCACGACGTTCTTGCGCAGCGTTGCGACGGCTTGCGCGTTCTTGGGCACATCGAGATCGCCGCGCACGATGGCAAGATCGACCTTGCTTTCGGCGAGCTGGTCCGCACTGGCGGTGGCGCCGTCGGTCTGGACCGGCCGCAGCCGCACAAAACCTTTGCTCTGCGCGAAGGCCTGCGTCAGCGCCTGCACCACCTTGACGTCGTCGCTGTTGGCGGGGCCGACCGCGATCCTCAAGGTCACCGGTCGCATCGCGAAATAATAGCCGCCGGCGAGCGCACCGACGATGGCGAGCACCAGCGCCAGAGACACGAGCGCTGTCTTCCGCGCCGCGGATCGCGGCGAAGGCGGAGGGGGCGCTTCGGCCAGGTTTGAATCCCCGGTCATCGATCTCCCAAACAGGCGCTTCAGGCTCAGCTTCATCTTGGCCAGCGATTTACGCCCGCAATTGTAGCAAATTTCTTGTCCGCCGGGGTTACATCTCCGTCATGGTTAGCGGATCGGCCAAACCCGAGGGTGAACCCCGACGTAAGCACGGTGTTAGGGTAAAGTTCCCCTGAAATGGAGGTCATCATGGCAGAACGTCTATTGGCGGACGCACGCAAGCAGGCGCTGGGCACCCTCCCCGGCTGGGCCGAGGTCCAGGACGGCAAAGGGATCGGGAGGACCTTTGTCTTCAGGGATTTCAACGAGGCCTTCGGCTTCATGACCCGGGCGGCGCTGGTCGCCGAGAAAATGGATCACCACCCGGAATGGCGCAATGTCTACAAGACGGTGGAGGTGGTGCTGTCGACCCATGATGCCGGCGGTGTCACCAAGCTCGACATCGAGCTTGCCACCACGATGAACGCAATTGCCAAGCTGACGCAGGGCTGACGTCTTGCGGGTCCGGGCCGCATCCCCATCTTGTGATCGTCACCGGATGCGGCCTTCGGTCGCGCCGCCCTAAGCGGGAGTTCTGAGAGATGGCTGCCGAACACAGCGTCGGCTTCGAGCCGGCCGATCGGCTCGCGGAAGATCGTGAAAGCGTGCGCCGCCGGTTCTGGCGCAAGCTGAAGCGCGTCGCTGCGCATCTGCCGTTTACGGAAGATCTGCTCGCCGCCTATTACTGCGCGTTCGACCGCCAGACCCCGCGCCATGTCCAGGCGTCGCTGTTGGGTGCCATCGCCTATTTCATCCTGCCGTTCGATTTCATTCCGGACGTAATGCCCGTCCTCGGCTTCACCGATGACGCCGCCATTCTGGCCACCGCCATCCGCATGGTCGCCAGCCACATCACATCAGAGCATCGCAAAGCCGCGCGTGCGGCGCTGAAGCGCGGCGTGGATGAGGCGGAGGAGAAGGCGGAAGCGGCGTAGCAGCCGCCCTCACTCCGGCGTCGTCCTGGCTTTCGCCAGGACGACCCGTTGATAGAGTCTGCGATCTCACGTCACGGATGCAGGATCACCTTGCCCATGGCCTGGCGTCCCGCCAGCACCTTCAGTGCGTCGGCGGTCTGGGCCAGCGGGAAGGTGCGGTCGACATGCGATGAGATCTTGCCTTCCGCCGTCCACTTCACCAGCTTCTCGAGATTGGCGCGGTTCTTTTCCGGATTCTGCCGGGTCCATGCGCCCCAGAACACGCCTCTGATATCGCAGCCTTTCAGCAGCGCGAGGTTCAGCGGCATCTTCGGAATGTCGCCGGCGGCAAAGCCGATGACGAGGAAGCGTCCTTCCCAGGCGATCGAGCGCAACGCCTGTTCGGCATACGCGCCGCCCACCGGATCGAAGATGATGTCGACGCCCTTGCCGCCGGTAAGCTTGCGCAAACCTTCCTTGAGATCTTCCTTGGCGTAGTTCAGCGTCAGCTCGGCACCGTGCGCTTTGGCGAATTCGAGCTTCTCCTCGGACGAGGCGCAGGCGATCACCTTGAGGCCCATCAGCTTGCCGAGCTCGCATGCGGCAAGACCGGTGCCGCCGGCCGCGCCCAACACTGCGAGGGTCTCACCCGGCTTCGGGCTCGCGCGGTCTTCCAGCGCATGCAGCGCCGTGCCGTAGATGATGATGATGCCGGCCGCGCGGTCGTAATCGAGATTGTCGGGAATCTTCACGATCCCTGCCGCCGGCAGCGCGATCTTTTCGCGCGCGCCGTTATGACCGCAGGAGGCGACCACGCGATCGCCGACCTTCAGATCGGTGACGCCGGGGCCGATGCTCTCGATCACGCCGGCAACTTCGGCGGCCGGTGAGAACGGGAACGGCGGCTTGATCTGGTACTTGCCCTGGATCATCAGGATGTCGAAGAAGTTAAGCGCCGCTGCCTTGATCGCGATCACGGCTTCGCCGGGACCAGCCACCGGATCCGGCACATCGGCGAGCACGAGATCGTCGGGCTGGCAATATTGCGAGCAGAGGATGGCTTTCATGGCGACACCTTGGGGCGTTCGGGGTGGAATGAATGTTGGGCCGTTTCTGCCGGATTTAATGCAACCGGACAATCCGGATTCTTTGTCTCGGATGGCGCGACGTCCTATCCTCGCGTCATTGCGAGCGCAGCGAAGCAATCCGGAGTCCGTGCCGCGGAAATAGTCTTGATTGCTTCGCTGCGCTCGCAATGACGAAACCCGCGGAGAAAGGGATTCAAACGATGTTTGAAACAGGTCTGCTTAGGGGCAAGCGCATCCTCGTCACTGGCGGCGGCTCGGGCCTTGGCGCTGCGATGGGACGCCGCTTCCTCGCGCTCGGCGCCGAACTCGTGATCTGCGGCCGCAAGCTCGACCGTCTCGAAACGACCGCAGCTGAGATGCGCAAGGAGACTGGCGGGAAGGTTACGACATCAGCATGCGATGTTCGCGATGGTGCCGCGGTCGATGCGATGATGGATGCGATCTGGCGCGAAGCGCCACTCGATATTCTCGTCAACAACGCTGCCGCGACCTTCATCGCGCAAAGTGAGCATCTGTCGTTCCGCGCCGCCGATGCGATCCTGGCGCCGACGCTGCATGGCGCGATGTACTGCACGCTCGCTGCCGGCAAGCGCTGGATCGAGGGCAGGCACAAGGGTGTCGTGCTATCGATCCTCTCGACCTCGACCATCACCGGCCGCGCCTTCACGGTTCCCTCGGCCATGGCGAAATCGGCGGTGCTGGCGATGACCAGGAGTCTCGCGGTGGAGTGGGGCCCGAAGGGCATCCGCACCGTCGCGATCGCGCCGGGGCCGTTCCCCACCGCCGGCGCATCGGGGCAACTGCGACCCGAGGGCCGGGACGAAGGCTGGACCACCCGCAACCCGTTGGGACGCGTCGGCGAGCACAGCGAGCTTGCCGACCTCGCCAGCTTCCTGGTCTCGGACCGTGCCGGATATATCAACGGCGAGATGGTGGTGATCGACGGCGGCGCGCATTTGCGCAGTTCCGGCGCCGAGGATCTGTTGCGATGGACTGATGCGCAATGGGCGGAACAGCGCGCCGCGCGGTCGAAAAGCTAACCGTGATTGCCCGTTAACTGCCTTCCCAAACTGGACTTTCCCGGTTATCCCTGCACGGGGACAAATCGCCGCCGGGCCATCTTCCAGTCACAATATTGAGGGAACCACTCCAGCATGTGGCGGGCGCTCTTTTTGGCTTTGATGACTGGCGTGGCGGCGTGGGGATTGAGTGAGTCCGCGCGCGCCCAGACGACGCAACCGGCGCCGAAGGCAGCGGCAAAGCCGGCCGCGACGGCCGCCAAGACGGCAACCAAAACGGCAGCCAAGCCCGAGAGCAAGCCGGCGACCCCCGCCGCGGCCGTTGCGGGTGGCGCGGAGCCGACGCTGATCGGCCAGTTCGGCACCTGGGGCGCCTATGCGGCGACACCCAATGGCAAGAAGGTCTGCTTTGCGCTGGCAAAGCCCTCCTCGTCGAAGACAAATCCGCCGAACCGGCCGCGCGATCCCGCCTATGCCTTTGTCTCGACCCGGCCGGCCGAGAAGGTGAACAACGAAGTGTCTGTCATGATCGGCTACGCGCTGAAGCCGGGCTCGGAATCGACGGTCGAGGTCGGCGGCGCCTCCTTCGCGATGTACACGCAGGGCGACGGCCTCTGGATCAAGAATGCGGCCGAAGAGGAGCGGATGGTGGAAGCCATGCGCAAATCCGCCGATCTCGTGGTCAAGGGCACCTCGGCCAAGGGCACGGAGACGACCGATACGTTCTCGCTGAAGGGTCTCGCCCAGGCCCTGGACAAGATTGCGCAGGATTGCCGGCATTAAGGCTGCGGGCGGGAAGGTCGCAATCGGCGGACCCGGTTGCTATATAAGGCCGGTTCCAGATTTTCTTTCGTCATTCCGGGACGATGCGCAGCATCGAGCTCGGAATCTCGAGGTTCCGGGTTCGACGCTTCGCGCCGCCCCGGAACGACAACATCATCAGGCCTATTCAATGCAACCGACGACCGAGCCGCGCGACGCAATCCTGGTGGAGAAGACTCCGCTCGAAACCTATGTGCCGCCGGCCAAGCCGTCGCTGATCGGGCTGTCGCGCGCCGAGCTTGCCGATCGCCTCGGCGAGATCGGCGTCGCACCGGCGCAGCGCAAGATGCGCGTGCAGCAGCTCTGGCACTGGCTCTATTTCCGCGGCGCCCAGAGCTTCGACGACATGACCTCGATCTCGAAGGGCATTCGCGCCGAACTCGCCCAGCATTTCACCGTCGATCGACCCGAAGTCGTGGCCGAGCAGATCTCCAACGACGGCACCCGCAAATGGCTGCTGCGGCTGCCGAGCGGCGACAATGTCGAGAAGGCGCATGAAGTCGAGTGCGTCTACATCCCCGAGACCGATCGCGGCACGCTCTGCGTCTCCTCGCAGGTCGGCTGCACGCTGAACTGCTCGTTCTGCCATACCGGCACGCAGCGCCTGGTGCGCAACCTCACCGCCGGCGAGATCGTCGGCCAGATCATGGTCGCGCGCGATCGCCTGAACGATTGGGCTGACCGCGAGGACGGCACGCGCCGCGTCACCAACATCGTGATGATGGGGATGGGCGAGCCGCTCTACAATTTCGACGCGGTGCGCGATGCGCTTTTGATCGTCGGCGACAACGAGGGCATCGGCATTTCCCGCCGCCGCATCACGCTGTCGACCTCCGGCGTGGTTCCGAACATCGTGCGAGCCGGCGAGGAGATCGGTGTGATGCTCGCGATCTCGCTGCATGCGGTGCGCGATGAGCTGCGCAACGAGCTGGTGCCGCTCAACCGCAAATATCCGATCAAGGAATTGCTGCAGGCCTGCCGCGATTATCCCGGCGCCTCGAACGCCCGCCGCATCACGTTCGAATATGTGATGCTCAAGGGCGTCAACGATTCGCTCGACGATGCAAAGCTCTTGGTGAAGCTGCTCAAGGGCATTCACGCCAAGATCAACCTGATTCCGTTCAATCCCTGGCCCGGCACGGCCTATGAATGCTCGGACTGGGACCAGATTGAAAAATTCTCCGAATACATCTTCAACGCCGGCTATTCCTCGCCGGTGCGCACCCCGCGCGGCCGCGACATCCTCGCCGCCTGCGGCCAGCTCAAGTCGGAGACGGAGAAGCTCAGTGCACGCGAGCGCCAGGCGCTACGCGCCATGGCGATGACGGATTGAGGATGACCGTCCGCGTTCTCGCATCCCTGTCATTGCGAGCGCAGCGAAGCAATCCAGAGTCTTTCCGCGGCGGCAGTCTGGATTGCTTCGCTGCGCTCGCAATGACGACTACGGTGGCTTTCCCCGCATGTCCCTGATCGGCCGCCTCATCGTTATCTTCATCGCCTTTCTCGCCGCCTGTTTCGTCGGCGGCATGATCGTCGTCGGTGCGCTGCTGTTTCCGGAGTTTTCCGATCTTGGCGCGGGTCCGGTCGATCAGGGCACGATCGACATCCTGCTCGGCTTCGGCTTCATCTTCGTCTCGGGTTTCGCGCTGGTGCCGGCGGCGGTGATCGTTGCGATCACCGAGGCGCTCTACATCCGCAGTGCGCTTGCCTATGCGGTCGGCGGTGGCCTTGTCGGGCTCGCTTGCTATCTCGGTCTCATCCCGTTCCATACCGATACGTTTCAGTTCGAAGGCGTCGTGCGCCGCCATCTGGAGATCATGACCGGTGCCGGCATCGTTGCCGGCGCCGTTTATTGGTTGATCGCCGGCCGCAATGCCGGCGCCTGGCGCATCCCGCCGGCCCCGCGCCGCCCGCCTCCGCCACTGCCGTCGCATTCAAGGCCGGATGCGCGGTGAGTTTAAGCGACCGTGCCTGAGTGGCGCAGAGCTGCGCCACTCATTCAGTGTCGTTCCGGCCTTCGCCGGGGCGACATTGTTGAAGCATTGCGTTTCGACGGCATCGTGATCGCCCGCGTCCCCGGCCGAATCCAGGGTTTCCATCCCCCTCCCACTCCGCTAAACCGCGCGTCATGAACCGGACTGGACTCTTCATCGCCCTGGCGCTGTGGCTCGTGATCGGCGTGGTTTTCGGCCTCTATCCCGAGCTTGATCTCAAGCTCGCCGCGTTGTTCTTCGACCCCGCGACAAAAACCTTTCCGCTCAAGCTGAACGACTGGGCCGGGATCGCGCGAGATGCTGCGATGTGGGTGTCCTGGGCGTTCGTGCTGCCGTCGCTGGTCGCGCTCGTGGTCAAGATGATCAGGCCCGACCGTCCCCTGATAGTGTCGGGACGCGCGATCGTGTTCCTGCTGGTTACGATCACACTGTCGGCGGGCATTCTCACCAACCTCACCTTCAAGTCCTATTGGGGCCGGCCGCGACCGGTGGTGGTGACCGAGTTTGCCGGCGATCAGCAGTTCGTGGCGTGGTGGGATCCGCGCGGCGATTGCGAACGCAATTGCTCGTTCTTCTCCGGCGAAGGCGCGACCGCGTTCTGGACGCTGGCGCCCGCTGCCCTGGCACCGCCGGCGTGGCGGCCGCTCGCCTATGCGGGCGCGGTGGTGTTCGGTCTCACGACCAGCGGGCTCCGCATGGCCTTCGGCGGCCACTTCTTCACCGATGTCGCAACCGCCGGCCTCGTCACCTTCGTCGTGATCTGGTTGGGTTTCGCGCTGATCTACCGCTGGCCGCGGACCCGGTTTTCGGACGAGGCGGTCGATGCGGCCCTGACCCGGCTGAACATGCCCGCCTATAGGCTCCGCAAGCGCCTGTTCGGCCGCAAGACCGGTCCCGCACCCTCGATTTGAGCCATTAAATGGGTGCCGAGGCGTGCGAAATTTGATATTCGCGCGGTCACGCCACACCAGCCAATAGCCCCCTGAGACCCGATTGGAAGCCCCATGACCACGATCCTGAAAAGCCTGCCCAAGGGCGAGAAAGTCGGCATCGCTTTTTCGGGCGGCCTCGACACGTCGGCGGCGCTGCTCTGGATGAAGCAGAAGGGCGCGCGCTGCTACGCCTATACCGCCAATCTCGGCCAGCCCGATGAGGCCGACTACAACGAGATCCCGCGTAAGGCCGAAGCGTTCGGCGCCGAGAAGGCCGTGCTGGTCGATTGCCGCACGCAGCTGGTGCACGAAGGCATCGCCGCGATCCAGTCCGGTGCCTTCCACATCTCGACCGGCGGCATCACCTATTTCAACACCACGCCACTGGGACGCGCGGTGACCGGCACGATGCTGGTCGCGGCGATGAAGGAAGACGGCGTCAACATCTGGGGCGACGGTTCGACCTTCAAGGGTAACGACATCGAGCGCTTCTATCGCTACGGCCTGCTGACCAATCCAAGCTTGCGCATCTACAAGCCCTGGCTCGACCAGCAGTTCATCGACGAGCTCGGCGGCCGCGCCGAGATGTCGGCGTTCATGACCGCGCAGGGCTTCGCCTACAAGATGAGCGCCGAGAAGGCGTATTCGACCGACAGCAATCTGCTTGGCGCCACGCACGAGGCCAAGGATCTCGAAAGCCTCGACAGCGGCATCAAGATCGTCAACCCGATCATGGGCGTGCCGTTCTGGCGCGACGATTGCGTCGTCAAGGCCGAGAAGGTCGTCGTGCGTTTCGAGGAAGGCCAGCCGACGGCGCTGAACGGCAAGACCTTCTCCGATCCCGTTGCGCTGTTCCTCGAAGCCAATGCCATCGGCGGCCGCCACGGCCTCGGCATGAGCGACCAGATCGAGAACCGCATCATCGAAGCCAAGAGCCGCGGCATCTACGAGGCGCCCGGCATGGCGCTGCTGCACATTGCCTATGAGCGTCTCGTCACCGGCATCCATAACGAGGACACGATCGAGCAGTACCGCATCAGCGGCATGCGCCTCGGCCGCCTGCTCTATCAGGGCCGCTGGTTCGATCCGCAAGCCTTGATGCTGCGCGAGACCGCGCAGCGCTATGTCGCTAGCGCCGTCACCGGCGAAGTCACGCTGGAGCTGCGCCGCGGTAACGACTACTCCATCCTCAACACCGAGAGCCCGAACCTGACCTACGCACCTGAAAGGCTCAGCATGGAGAAGGTCGAGGACGCCGCCTTCACGCCGGCCGATCGCATCGGTCAGCTCACCATGCGCAATCTCGACATCGCGGATACCCGCACCAAGCTCGGCCTCTATTCGAAGACCGGCCTGCTGTCGGGCAGCGAAGGCTCGCAGATCTTCAAGCTCGAGAGCGACAAGGGCTGAGGCCCACCCCACGAATGCACGACGTGTCGCGCCATCGCGTGCAACAACCAAAACAAAAATGGCCGGGATCGCTCCCGGCCATTTTCTTTTTTCGATGTTCTTACTGGCGCGGCGGAGGCGGCGGCGCTGCGTTGGCCTGGCCGCCATTGAGCAGCGGCGTGATGCGGCGGACGGTGACGCGCCGGTTGATCAGGCTCGGGCCGTCGGTCTGCTCCTTCAGGTACTGCTTGCCGTAGCCCTGTGAGGTCAGGTTTTCCGCGGGCACATTGAACTGCTGCGTCAGCAATTCGGCCGCCGCCTGCGCCCGGCGATCCGACAGCGACAGATTGTCGACGTCGTTGCCGACCGCGTCGGTGTGGCCCTCGATCAGGAACACCTCCTGCGGGTTGGCCTGGATCGCCTGGTTGATACCGTCGGCGATCACCTGCAACCGCGCCGCCTGGTCCGGCGGAATGGTCCACGATCCCGTCGCGAAGTTGATCGTGTTGACGTCGATGCTCGGCATCTGCATGCGAACGTTCGGCGAGTAGCGGATCTCGTCGAGCGAGTAGCGGCGATCGATCCGCTGCACCGGCGGGGCCCGCATGGTCTCGTAGATCACGTCCGGCGACGCTTCCTGGGCGTCGACGATGTAGCGATCATAGGGGATGCTGACCACCGGCGGCGGCACGTCGACATAGAAGCCGCCGACCGCGCGCGGATCGCGGTAGGTGTTGTCGATGATCACGATCTCACGCCCGCGCTGATCCCTGCGGATACGGCGCATCAGGCTGCCGTCCGGACCGACCACCGTGATGATTTCGGTGCCATCAGGACGGATCACGACGGTGCGGGTTTCGCCGCCGATCGTCTCGGTGCGGATATCGCGGGCGCCGTAGCGGAAGCGATAGAGATCGTTGCCACGGACATATTCCTGCCCGCCCGGGTCGCGGATGATGATGCGATCCGGCTCGGTGTAGATGGTGCGGCCGCCTTCGACGACCTCCTGCCGCTGGTTGCGGTAGTCGGCGATGGTGGCGCCGATCACGGCACCGGCCACGACGCCCGCACCGATGGCCAGCGGCGTCAGGTCACGCTGCGGCGGACGCGGCGGCGGCGGCAGTGGCGTGGTGGTCGTCGGTGCCGCGCGGAAGGCCGAACTGACTGTCGGCGGAGCGTTCTGCGCCTTGTTGGGCGGGACCGTGGCGGCCGCCGAACCAGGGACGATAGACGGCGCTGCTGCGCCAGCGGGTGGCGCGGGTGGTCGGGGCGGGACGCCTGCCTGCGGCGATGCAGGCGTTGTGCCGGCAGCAGGCGCGCCTGCGGGCGGCGCTCCACCCTGACGTCCGGGAAGCGGCGTCGCGCCGCCGGGCGCCGGCGTTGCTGTTGGAGTCGGGGTTGGAGCCGTTCCTGCAGCCGGCGGAGCGCCGGGACGTCCGGGCGGCGTTTTGCCAGGCGCTGGCGTTGCCCCCCCCCCCCCCCCCCCCCTGGGTGTGGCTGTCGGGGTCGGAGACGGCCGGGCCGCCGGTGCTGCAGGTGTCGGCGTCGGCGCAGGCGTGGCTGTCGGGGCCGGAGACATCGGCCGAGCCGCGGGCGTTGCGGGCGTCGGCGTTGGGGCAGGCGTAGCCGTCGGCGCAGGCGTTGCCATGGGCCGGGCCGCGGACGGCGGTGTGGTTGGGGGTGGCGGAGGTGTTGGTGTTGCGGCCGGACGAGCCGGGGTCGCGGTCGGCGCCGGGAGCGGTGCAACGGGAGCGTGCTGCTGCGGAGGCGGCGGGGGCGGCGTCGGGGCGTGCTGCTGCGGCGGTGGAG